>CAZTSI010000005.1:0-117165 GCA_964616755.1 uncultured Saprospiraceae bacterium
ACACACGGATCGTATTCAACGAGTCCAATGCAGTGGTCTCGAGACATCATTATTACCCGCTGAGAGCAAAGTACGGACAAAAAGCTCCATAAAAGTTGCAATGGTGATTTTTTAGCTGAGTTATGTGTTACTTGACTTTAGAGGCTGCACTTTGTATGTTCCCATAGGTATTCTGAGATGTATCAGGGTGTACAGCGGATCACACAATACAAATCCTCTCTACACATTAAACCTGAAGTGCATCACATCACCATCTTGCACGATGTATTCTTTGCCTTCTACCCCTAGTTTGCCTGCATCTTTGATGGCAGCCTCGCTACCGTATTTCACGTAGTCGTCGTACTTGATAACTTCAGCGCGAATAAATCCTTTTTCAAAATCGGAATGAATGACCCCTGCCGCCTGAGGAGCAGTAAAGCCTCTTTTGATAGTCCACGCCCGCACCTCTTTTACCCCAGCCGTAAAATAGCTGATCAAGTCCAATAGGGTATAGCAAGAGCGAATCAATCGGTTGACCCCAGGCTCGGTGAGATTCATTTCTTCTAGAAACATCTTTATTTCTTCTTCATCTTCTAATAGAATGATTTCTGATTCGATAGCTGCCGAGATCAACATGACTTGCGCATTTTCATTTTTGACGAGTTCTTTGAGTCTGTCTGAATGCACATTGCCCCCTTGGGCGCTATTTTCATCAACATTGCAGACGTAAAGAATGGGCTTTGAAGTGAGTAAATAGAGATCATGATATAGCTCAGCAAATGATTCATCCACTAAGTAGCTGCGGGCAGGCTTTTCATCTTGCAGGTGTTGATATAATGCTTCAACAAACTCAAGGGCGTTTTTGTCTTCTTTCGAACCACTTTTAGCTTGCTTTTTTATTTTGTCGATTCTTTTTTCCATTGTCTCCATGTCTTTGAGCAATAGTTCGATATCGATAATTTCCTTGTCGCGTACAGGATCCACATTGCCATCTACATGGACAACGTTATCATTGTCAAAGCATCTGACGACATGCACGATCGCATCTACTTCTCGAATATTGGCCAAAAATTGATTGCCCAATCCTTCGCCCTTGCTAGCGCCTTTTATCAAACCAGCAATATCCACGATATCAACCGTGGTTGGTACGACGCGCTGAGGGTTTACCAGTTCGGCAAGTTTGTCCAATCTAGGATCGGGAACTGTTATGACCCCTACATTCGGATCTTTAGTAGCAAAAGGGTAGTTAGCCGCTAATACTTTAGCCCTGGTAAGGGCATTGAACAAGGTTGATTTACCTACATTGGGTAGTCCAACTATTCCACATTTGAGGGCCATATCTTACATTATTTGGATCAAAAAAGCGGCAAAGATAAATCTACCCACGACATAATGTGATCAAAAGATTATGCGCCTTTTTTTTGAGCGACGAAGAATTCTTGTCTGAACAAGTATACATATTGTAAATATTCTTAATATATTTGTCCCTAATAAGCAATAGTTTTAATATTATTGCTGCTTATAATATAATATCTTGTACTCATGAGACTACGATTTCGATTTTTGGTAGCTTGGACACTTGTTGGGGCATTATCCTTACATGGTCAAAAGGAATTTGAGAAGGCCGATAAGCTTTATAGCTTAAAAGCATTTGATCTGGCTATAGAAAACTATACCTCTGCCCTACAAAAGTATCCCACGCATGCTAACGGATATGCCAAATTAGCGCAGGCCTACAGCATGAAGAATGACTTGTTGTCGGCTATTGAGACCTATGAGAAAGCTTTGTCTCTTGGGGTGGAATTAGAATATAGCTATCAATTGCAATATGCGCAGACCTTAAAAAAAGTAGGTCTATACGATAAGGCAGCGGCGATCTATCAGGAATATGCTCAGGTAAACGAGCAAGATGCGTCCTATCATTTGGCGGGAATCGAATCTGCAAAAATCCTGTTGCAACAACCAGATGCCTATGATGTACAATTGTTTGCTGGCAATACCAAGGAGAGTGACTTTGGCATATCTTTCTTTAAGAATAAGAAGGTTTATTGTTCTTTTAGGACAGATATAAAGCGCGAAAACGATAAAAAGAATGTTAGCTATATACAAACCACTGGCAGCCAATTATTTGCTTTAGAAGGAGGGAAGGCTACATTTTTAAGGCCTGACACGAAAGAAAATTTTTACATCGGGCCGGTTAGTTATTCTCGTGATGGTCGTATGGTGGCTTTTATGCGCAATACCTTCAGCAATGGATGTACTAAAATATTTAGCGAAGAATCGGACATGTCGATCTACATCGCTATGACTGATGAAAATGGTGATTTTTCAGATCCTAGTCCTTTCCCATTCAACGAATTATCGTATGCCTATGGTTTTCCAAGTTTGTCGACAAGTGATAATGCTATCTATTTTGCGTCTAATCGAGCTGGCGGTTTCGGAGGCTTTGATTTGTATGTTTCAAATTTTAAAGATGGAGAATGGTCATCGCCCATTAATCTTGGTGCTAATGTAAATAGTGCAGGAAATGAGGTGAGTCCTTTCATTGTAGACAATCAGCTTTATTTTTCTTCAGATATGTTAATGGGATTAGGGGGATATGATATCTTTTCTTCCACGCTGAAGGACGGCGAATGGCAGCTTCCTTCTAATATGGGAAAGGGCATTAATTCTCCTTCGGATGATTACTATTTTGCCATAGATCCTACAGATAATGCTTACTATTTCACCTCCAACAGGTTGGGTGGGCGAGGAAATGATGATATTTATATGGCCTATCCTTTGAAGAGATTAAAGAAAGACATGTTGGTAATAGCAGAAAGTACGATGCCAAAAGCAGTTCGTCTTGATGATATTGCACAAGTTACACCTCAAACAAAACCGATGGAGCTACAAATTCTAAGTGACGAAGCAACTCCGGCGGTGGTGACAGTATCAGCAGTTGACGAAGTAACCATTCCTGCAGTGATGGAAGAAGACCTATTTGAAGGTGCGGTTTTAAAATCCGTAACGATGGGCCGCGAAGAAACATGGGATGAAACTACTACATTTTATTTTGTTCAATTAGCGGCCTATGCACAATCCAACGGAAGCCTAAATAATTTTAGTGGTGTCAAAGAATTGGGTAATTTATTTCGGTTTTATAAGTCGGCAAATGTGAAAATCCGATTGGGTAAATATACCACTAGAGGCGAAGCAGAAAAGGTTTTACAACAAGTGAGATCTAGAGGGTTTAAAGATGCCTTCGTTACAATGGATGTACTAGCGCACGATACGTACGAAATATTGGACAATAGTAAAACTGGAAGTGATTGGATCAACGATTACAATCCAGCAACAGCCTTTAAAGTTAAACTGGCGTCGTACACGAACCCGTTAAATTTTGATATTGATAATGCGATTGATCTAGGAAGATTGGAGCAATGGACTAAGGGACAGTTTACCATTTTTATATTAGGTGGATTTGAATCATTTGAAGCCGCCGAACAAGCAAGAGTGAAGGCAAAGCAAAGAGGTTTTGTTGATGCCGAATTAGTACAAGATGACAATGGCATTATTAAAAAAGTGTCCTCAAAATAATTATAATCCCACAATTGAATGCGAGAGCCTCCATCCATTGGATGGGGGCTTTTTTTTAGCCTATAAGTGAAAGGGTAATATTAAAATTATCAATCTTAGTGTATGCGGTCTCCTGTGACATCTAGTCGCTTCATTAATGCACATTCAAATTGGAGATATTCCGACCAACGACTCATGACCCATTTTTCGTCAAAATAATGCTTCGCTAAGGCAAGAAACATTTTATAATGTCCGGCTTCAGACACCATAAATTGATGATAAAAATTACGCATATCTTCATCTTCAAGATGTAATGAGAGCAACCTAAAACGCTCACAGGATCGCGCCTCTATCAGCGCATTGGTCAGTAATTTTTCTAGTAAGGCACGCTCACGCCCTCGTCCACGCTCTTGAAATTTTAGGAGCTCATTGACATATTCATCCTTTCGCTGATAACCAAGCTGTAGCCCACGTTGCTTCATTTCGCGAAGTACTTGTCTAAAATGACCCCATTCTTCTGTAACTATAGGCGCTACTTCTTCGATGAGCCTATCTTTGTCAGGATATAGTTGGATAAGACTAATGCAACTTGTAGCGGCTTTTTGCTCACAATACGCGTGATCACTAAGAATAGAACCCAAATCCATAGCAGCCATATTCACCCAGCGCGGATCAGTCGGCAATTCTAAACCTAAGGTCGTTTTACTCAACTTACCCATTGCTTAGACAGCCAATTTGGTCAATAAAAAAATCAACTTGATAGATCACGTACTCCTCATAACCTGAGGAGAAAACAAAACCCCATTTATCGATTTCGCTTTTTTGTAGTTGCCTTCGTGTCTTTGAGTCTAATGGCGCATTGATATAATACGTGTAGGCAGCTCTATCAGGCTGCATATCCGCTTGTACTTCATATGGGATTCTAATCAATACTTCATCATTGTTGACCGTCGTTATTTTCATTTGGCTGCCATCGGGTATGAAGCCATATAGCGATTGTGCTTTAGGACTATTGATCTTTAGGCTCAAGTGAAGAAAAAAATCTTGTTCGTGTTGATAAATAAATGCCGTACCGATGATTAAGTCTTTTTGCTGAAGATCATTTTTAAGTTGAGGAGGCGTGTGCTGAATGATCGTACGAGCGGCAAGTTGCTTTTTAAAGGTTTTGGTTTCTAAGTCGATTCCCTCAAAATCAATCGTACAAGGATTCGTCTGGGCTAAAACTATTTGGGGTAAGAGGAGTTCAAATATTAAGAAAACGAGTATTATCCGCGGCATCTGCGTAAATTTGACCATTAGTTTTGATACTATTCGAACAAAAGTAGCTCAAACGAATATATATTCCTTTTAATTATATAAAAACACACCTCTTTATGAAGATTGTTACCGTACTAACTTTGATGATTATGCTGACTATCGCTTGCGGAGAGAAGAAGAATGCCTCTCTAAATATCCCTACAGTTGAGTACCCCAAAACCCAAAGGGATTCATCTGTTATTGAAGATTATCACGGCACAGGCATAGCAGATCCATATCGATGGCTAGAAGATGATAATTCAGAAGAAACAAAGGCTTGGGTCGGAGAACAGAACAGCGTGACTTCTGCATTCTTAGCGCAAATCCCGTTTAGACAACAAGTGAAGGAGAGATTGACAGCACTATGGAATTATGAGAAGTTTTCTACTCCCTTTAAGGAGGGAGGCAGCTATTACTATTTTCGAAATGACGGTCTTCAGAATCAAAGTGTTCTATTCAAAATGAATGATCGTGGTGATGATCAAGTGGTATTGGATCCTAATGGTTTTTCAAAAGATGGCACTACTTCGTTAGCAGGACTTGGTTTTAGTAAAGATGGACGGTATTTGGCTTATTTTAAATCTTCAGGGGGTAGCGATTGGCGCACAGCGCATGTGTTAGATTTATCGACAGGCGAACATCTTAGCGATGAACTACAATGGATTAAATTCAGCGGGCTATCGTGGGCAGGGGATGGTTTTTACTATAGCCGATTTCCAGAAGCAAAAGAAGGTGACGAATTGTCGGGGAAGAATGAATTTCACATGATCTATTATCATAAGTTAGGTATGGATCAGTCGACAGATGAATTAGTCGTCTCTAACCCAGATCATCCATCACGAAATGCCTACGCATCGACAACAGAAGATGAGCAATATTTAGTTATTTCGGAGACAGAGTCTACAAGTGGAAACAGTATTAGAATTCGTCCTCTGAACAAAAAAAATGCTTCAATTGTATCCCTTGTTACGGGATTTTCAGCTGATTATCAGTTTGTTACGAATGAAAATAGCCATTTATACTTCTTGACCAATCAAGATGCCCCCAAGCAGCGTATCGTGAAAATAGATCTCAACAATGTTAAAGAGGGCTTTACAGATGTTGTGGCCGAGTCCGAAGACGTGATTGAAGACGTGTCTGTGGCAGGTGGTAAATTATTCGTGGAGCGCCTACGCAATGCAGCTAGCCAATTAACGGCGTATGATTTGGATGGGAAGCTGATTAGCGAAGTTACCTTACCGGGTATAGGGAGTATCGGTGGAATTAGTGGAAAGAAAGCGGATAGTGAGGCATTTTATTCGTTTTCTTCCTTTACAACTCCTACGAGTATTTATTCGCTAAATACATCAGATTTGAGCTCAGCGGTTTTTAAGCAACCTGCCTTGGACTTCAAACTTGAAGACTACACAACCGAACAAGTATGGTATGAAAGCTATGACGGTACAAAAGTGCCCATGTTTTTAACGTATAAAAAGGGCTTGAAAATGGATGGCACGAATCCAACGTTGCTATACGCTTATGGCGGATTTAATATATCTCTTACCCCCAGTTTTAGCACGAGCATTCTGCCATTACTTGAAAATGGCGGAATATATGCCTTAGCCAATATTAGAGGCGGTGGTGAATTTGGGAAAGAGTGGCATCTAGCAGGAACAAAGGAACGCAAGCAAAATGTTTTTGATGACTTCCAAGCAGCAGCGGAGTATCTGATTGATCAAAAGTATACCTCGAGCAACAAGCTTGCTATTAGGGGCGGTAGTAATGGCGGACTTTTGGTAGGTGCTTGTATGACGCAGCGACCGGATTTATATGCGGTGGCTTTTCCAGCGGTAGGTGTATTGGATATGTTAAGATACCATCAATTTACCATTGGTAGAGCTTGGGCGGTAGATTATGGACGGAGTGACAATGCAGAAGATTTTGAATACCTCATTAAATATTCACCGCTTCATAATGTAAAACCAGCAAGCTACCCCGCGACCTTGATTACTACGGCTGATCATGATGATCGAGTAGTGCCAGCACATTCTTTTAAGTTTGCCGCAGAGCTTCAAACACAGCACCAAGGAAATTCCCCTGTCTTGATTAGAGTAGAAACTAACGCTGGTCATGGTGCAGGAAAGCCCACTTCCATGATTATTGAAGAACAAGCGGATATATTATCATTTATGTTTTATAACATGAATGAAACTATGACTTTTGCCGTAAAGGATTAAGTCCTTTACGAAAGTCAGCCATGTATTGAATTACGAAGATTGAAGAATAGATATAATGAAAAAAACACAAGATTATATAGGTGCAAATAAGCAAAAGTTTGTAGACGAATTACTAGAATTACTTCGAATACCATCCGTTAGCGCCAATAGTGCCCACAAGTCGGATATGTTGCGATGCGCAGAGTTGATTAAGGAAAATCTGAGCCAAATCGGATGCGAGGTAGCAAAAATTTATCCAACGAAGGGACATCCGATTGTTTTTGGGGAAAAGAAAATATCGCCCAATGCACCGACCGTTTTAGTGTACGGCCATTATGATGTGCAGCCGCCAGAACCTCTTCATCTTTGGACAAGCCCACCGTTTGATCCTGTCATCCGCAAAACGCCTATTCATCCACAAGGGGCCATTTTTGCGAGAGGTGCATGCGATGACAAAGGGCAAGTTTTTATGCATATCAAGGCTATTGAAGCAATGATTGCAGCAAATGAGTTAGACTGCAATGTTAAATTTTTGATTGAGGGGGAGGAGGAAGTAGGCTCTGATCACTTAGGTGAATTTTGTGAGAAATATCAAACTATGTTGGCGTGCGATGTAATCTTAGTCTCGGACACATCAATTATTGCTAATGACGTTCCGTCTATTACGGTCGGCCTAAGAGGATTGAGTTACATTGAGGTAGAGGTAACAGGGCCTAATCGAGATTTGCATAGTGGAGTTTATGGCGGCGGGGTGCCTAATCCGATCAATGTTTTGACAAAAATGATTAGCTCGCTGCACGATAAGAATAACCGAATAAAAATACCGGGCTTTTATGATGACGTCAAAAAGGTGAAAAGCTCAGAGCGTAAAGCCATGAATAAAGCCCCTTTTGATGTAGAAGAATATAAAAGGGATTTAAAGATTGGTGATATCTATGGCGAAAAAGGGTATACCACTCTAGAAAGAACCTCCATACGCCCAACCTTGGATGTCAATGGAATATGGGGTGGGTATATTGGCGAAGGTGCGAAAACTGTCTTGCCATCAAAGGCGTATGCGAAAATTAGTATGCGGCTGGTACCTGATCAAGATCCCGATAAGATCACCAAGCTGTTTACGGATCATTTTACCTCTATTGCTCCTTCTGAAGTGACCGTAGAAGTACGACCTCATCATGGTGGTCATCCGGCTGTTACCCCAACAGATACTCCAGAATACAAGGCAGCCCATTCGGCTATGTTGAAATCCTTTGGCAAAGACCCAATTCCTGTAAGAGGGGGCGGAAGCATACCCATCGTGGCACTATTTGAGCGCATTTTAGGGGTAAAAACTATTTTGATGGGGTTTGGTCTAGATAGCGATGATATTCATTCACCTAATGAACATTATGGACTTTTTAATTTTTATAAAGGCATTGAGACCATACCATATTTCTATGAAGCTTATGCAGCGCTTAAGCCATAGTAAATGAACGTCGATATCATTTCTTGCGTGCCTGAGCTATTAGATAGCCCGTTTAGTCATTCTATTCTTAGGCGTGCTAGTGAGAGAGGTTTATTGCGGATAAGAGTTCATGATTTGCGTCAATTTGGTTTAGGAAAACATAAACAAATAGATGATTATCAATATGGTACAGGAGCTGGAATGGTATTAATGCCAGAACCACTAGCACGATGTATCGAATCGTTAAAAGCAGAAAGGGACTACTGTGAGGTGATTTATTTGACGCCAGATGGCCATACGTTTCAACAATCTTTAGCCAACAGATTGTCCTTGAAAAAGAATTTGCTTATGATATGTGGTCATTATAAAGGGATTGATGAACGCATCAGAATGAAGTATGTAACTCTAGAGATATCCATTGGCGACTATGTCTTGTCTGGGGGTGAGCTAGCGGCCGCAGTCGTGGTTGATGCTATTGGACGTATTATTCCTGGGGCAATCAATGATGGTACATCAGCATTGACGGATTCTTTTCAAGATGGATTACTAAGCCCGCCTGTGTACACGCGCCCGGCTGATTTTGAAGGACAGAAAGTGCCACACGTTTTACTCAGTGGCGATGATGCAAAAATTGACGTATGGCGTCAAGATCAAGCCTTCCAAAGAACTCAAGTTCGACGACCCGATTTATTAAAAGAGGATTAAAATGTCTTGTCTTTTAGGTTAAAAAGTATATTAATGTCGCGAACAAGCCAGTTTTGTTAGTTTTGCCGATAATTGAAGAACCCTTTTCTTTCGCTAGGCTTTTAACGAGAGATTAAACTATAAACTACTATGTCTGATATTCTAAATTGTGTGATTATTGGTTCAGGGCCTGCGGGATACACAGCGGCCATTTATGCGGCACGAGCCAACATGACTCCTGTAATATATACTGGGCCAGAGCCTGGTGGGCAACTCATGATTACCACCGATGTAGAAAATTACCCAGGGTATCCAGATGGAATTATGGGGCCTCAAATGATGGATGATTTCCGCAAACAAGCAGAACGTTTTGGTACGAATATTCGATATGAGATGATTGCGAGCGTTGACTTTACTGGACCTGTGCATAAGTTAACTACCGAGTCTGGCGAGGAAATATTGGCTCATACTATTATCATTGCCTCTGGTGCTAGTGCCAAGTGGCTTGGTTTGCCGTCTGAACAACGACTGATGAATAGGGGTGTGTCCGCATGTGCCGTATGTGATGGCTTCTTTTTTAAAGGACTAGAAGTGGCCTTGGTGGGTGGTGGTGATACCGCAGCTGAAGAGGCAAGTTACTTGGCCAAATTGTGTCCAAAAGTGCATATGATTGTACGTCGTGATGAATTGAGAGCTTCAAAAATTATGCAAGAGCGAATCTTCAAAACAAAAAATATTGAAATTCATTGGAACAGTGAAGTAGAAGAAGTTTTAGGTGAAGATGAAGTTGAAGGCATACGCATAAACAATAACAAAACAGGCGAAAAGAAGGAAATTGCGATAAAGGGATTTTTTGTAGCCATCGGCCATACTCCTAATACAGGTATATTTGGAGATTGGCTTGCAAAAGACGAAACTGGCTATCTCATTGTAACACCTGGCTCGACCAAAACAAGAGTACCAGGAGTATTTGCTTCAGGCGATGCAGCCGATAAGGTCTATCGACAAGCGGTAACCGCGGCAGGCACGGGTTGTATGGCGGCCTTAGATGCCGAGCGCTATTTGGTCGAAGAAGGAATACTCTAACGCAAACATTCGTCCATATAACGACGAATATCGTTGGGAACTTCAGCTTTTTGAGAGCCCCATGTGTGATGTAAATAATTTAGTAAATTACTAAGCTCTGCTGAACTAAGATCATGATTGGCTGGCATCACGAGGTTAGACATAATACTGGATTTTTTTCCATTTAATATAACACAGGCTAGCTTCGCGCCTCCATTTTTGATCAATTCAGATGTTTGAAGATTAGGATACATTGCTGATAAGCCCGAACCATCTACCATATGACAATTGCTGCAACGGCTTTCGTAGATACGCTGACCTTGCTCATAACTAAGCTGCTGACAATTAGTTAAACAAAGTATCGACGTCATAACAAGTAGTGAAAAAATCGATTTAACGATATTCATCTGTCAACCGATCTATCGTAGTTAAGAAGTTGGTCACTGATGCTGGATCCGTTCCATCACAGAAGCCACGGATACGACGTTGCTTATCGACAAGGATAATTTTACCGCTATGGTCAAATCCACCAGGAGCGTTTTTGTCTTCTAGGGCTGCAATAAAGTAGTCTTCATTAGCAATCGTTAAGATCTGATCCTTTGGGCCATATAAAAAATACCACCTATCATGGTCGATACCAATATTGTCGGCATAAGTTTTTAACACAGCGATACTGTCCCTTTTAGGGTCAATGGTGTGACTCAGTAGTTTGAAATTAGGATTGTCTTTGGTGTACTCATAAATACGCAACATCTGCTTCTTTACTTTTGGGCAAATGCTCGGACAACTGGTAAAAAAGAAATCTACCACATAAATATCATCAACTAGGTCACTATTGCTGACCGTATCACCTAATTGATTGATAAAGCTAAAATCTCTTACGGTATGCTCAATTATTTGACCATCAAGGTCTTGCTGATTCCCCAAAACTGGCAAAGGGCCTTCAGGTTTCGATTGACAAGCAGCGAATGCCAGAGTGACGATACAAACGAGATAAGAAAAGCAAAAATAATTATTGTTCATCGTCAAGGTAGATTTGTGCATTCTCAATGCTGATAAGCATTTTGGATTTTACATCATTAACTAAGCTCTTTTGCTTCTCGAGATAGATAAAGGCCTCTTCACTTTGGGCATTGGGCTTTTTGTAGGCGCGCATCCACTCCATCATGGCCTCGTCGGCATTATCAAGGTCTACTAGGAGTCCTTCAATCGTATCTGAAGGGGGTAATTTTTTTAATTCCTTTGTCAATCGGTAAATATCCTTCATCTTTGGCATCACCTCATCATGAATGGCCATTACTTCGTCGTGACGATTGTTAATCTCAGAAGGCGGATTGCACGCTATTGCTGTCAATATCAATGTTAATACTAGAAATGTCTTGCTGTTCATGTATGTTTATATTTTACTTCAATCTTTAAACTTCAAATCTTCAATTCTGTTACAAAGTAACAGGAGATTTTATGAATCAGTGTAATGTCATAGTTTGGTTTAGAAATGACCTTCGGCTTCACGATAATGAATCTCTGCACGATGCTGTCAAACTCTCCACCAATGTTATTCCAGTGTATGTGTTCGATACGAGAATCTTTAGGGGTAAGCTAAAGTTTGGTGCGCGTAAGACGGCAGTTCATAGGGCTAAATTTATTGTGGAAAGTGTCACAGCTCTTCGTGAAAGTTTAAAGGCTAGAGGAGCTGACCTTATTGTCAGAGTGGGATATCCGGAAGAAATAGTTGCTCAACTAGCTAAGGAATACAAGACAAATTGGGTTTTTTGTAATCGCGAGCGCACGCAAGAAGAAATATTGGTGCAAGACCGCTTAGAAAAAAACTTGTGGACTAATGGCCAAGAGCTACGTCAGAGTAGGGGCAAGATGTTATATTATACGTCCGACCTGCCTTTTCCTGTTCCACATACACCTGATACGTTTACACAATTTAGAAAGGAGGTAGAAAAAATAACACCTATAAGGCCACCTTTGCCGACTCCAGATCAAGTACCACATCATTTAAACGATATTGATTATGGTGAAATACCAAGTTTGGTAGATCTCGGTTACGAAACACCAAGTGAGCAGCAGTCATCTTTTCTCTTAGGTGGTGAAATGTCAGGATTATCACGATTACAGTTCTATTTTTGGGAATCTCATGGAGTTGCCAAGTATAAAGAGACACGCAACGGATTGTTGGGTTTAGATTGTTCTAGCAAATTTTCGGCCTATTTATCCACAGGCTGCCTGAGTCCAAAGTTCATTTATAGGGAATTGGAAAAATATGAACGAACGCAAGGAGCAAATGAATCGACATATCATCTTTTTTTTGAACTATTGTGGCGGGACTTTTTCCGTTTAACGGGGAAGAAATATGGAAATGTCATCTTCCAAGTTAATGGAACGAAGGGTGAGCCAAGAGCTAAGAAGTCCAGTGAAGACCCCTGCCTGTTTCGCATATGGGCAGAAGGGCGTACAGGAGTGCCGTTAATCGATGCTGCAATGAGAGAATTAGTATCTACGGGGTTTATGTCTAATCGCGCGCGCCAGAATGCTGCTAGCTTTTTAGTCCACGATATGGAGCTCAATTGGCAGATGGGAGCCGAATTTTTTGAGTCGTATCTTATCGATTACGATCCGTGTAGCAATTGGGGCAATTGGAATTATATAGCTGGTGTGGGTAGCGATCCACGAGAGAATAGATGGTTTAATGTGGTTAATCAATCCTTGCGATATGACCCTGAGGCTAGGTATATCAAGCATTGGTTGCCTATGCTCAGAAAACTTCCTCAGGAATATGTGCATGCTCCATTTATGATGAGCACAAATGAACAGAAAAAGTATGAATTTATGTTAGGCAAAGACTATCCTGACTGCGTAGTACCTGATTTTGCTGATAAAGTAGCCTGATGGAAAGCGAAGACTTTAAGCTACATTCAGTTGTTTATTCGCCAAGTATAGAATACGATCGCAACGCTTCGCAATATCTGTGCTGTGTGTTACCAGTACAAAAGTCTGTTGAAAGTCTCTTCGTAAACTCGTGATAAGCTGAAATAGATCTTCAGATGTTGATTCGTCTAGATTGCCTGTAGGCTCATCAGCGAAGACTATGCGTGGATTGTTGATTAAAGCTCTAGCCACGGCTACTCTCTGTTGCTCGCCTCCTGATAGTTGTGTTGGCTTATGGTGCAGCCTATCAGATAATCCTAGATAATCGAGTAGTTCCTTTGCTTTTTTGGTGGCCACTTGATTGGAGGTGCCATTGATAAATGCAGGTATACAGACATTTTCTAGTGCTGTAAATTCGGCCAAAAGATGATGAAATTGGAAGATAAAGCCGAGTTTTTGATTGCGGACTTGTGCTAGTTGTCTTTCGTTTAATTTGGACAGCTCGACCTCATCCAAATATATTTGTCCGCTATCAGGAGTATCTAGCGTTCCCAAAATATGGAGTAGAGTACTCTTACCACTACCACTTTTGCCAACAATGGCGGCAATTTCATTTTGCTGAATGACTAAATTGATGTCCTGTAGAACATTGACAGAACCATAGGATTTGGTGATATGGGATGCAGTGAGCATTATTATTGGGATTTAAATCTAATAAACTGTAAATAAACTAAATATAGATTACAAATATCCGTAATATATTTTAATTTATACTCAGGGTTTCTTGGGATTTATTCGTCAGACCTTTAGATTTTTCCTTTAGGTAATTGATAACCTTTCGAGTCGTTTTGCGTCGTATAGCATTTTCCGTCAATCTATCTACTTCATTTAGGGTATACTGAAACTTAAACTCTATGCTGTCTTTTTTGACCTCAGAGACACGCAAGTTGAATGACTTTTGATCAATTTTTTCAAAAAAGTCATATAGTTCCTTGATAAGACTTTCTTCCAGCTCCTCCACAGTGGTCAAATATTGACTATCCATTGTAAAGGGTATACTCACTCGTCGGATATTGCCTCGAGTATAATTGATTAACTCACTATTGTATACCTTGTCGTTACTGATGATTATTAAATCATCATCTTCATTTAGTAAGTGAATTTTAGTTATTGTCATATCAATAATCTTTCCTTTGTAGCTTCCTATCTGCACATAATCATTGATATTTAACATTTTAGAAAATGCCATAATAAAACCACTTATAATCGCCGCTATAAACTCTTTACTGATGATAGCTATAGCCGCAGCCACAATACTTAGGCTTGTGATCAATTCGCGTATAGATATGCCAAAAAAGCTAGCAAACAATAGAATACCGGCGACAGATACAAAGATGAAATAGAGGTTTTTGACTCCAGCGATGATTGTGTCTTGCTGAGGAAAGGGGATATTGTTCTTCTTGCGATAAAGGTACGAGAATAGGAAAGCAAAGAAGTTAGTGATCAAAACCAACAAAATAAAGTTGGCGATGCTGCCCAAGGGTACAGAAAAACTTTTTAGCCATGTTACTCTTGGAACTCCAAACTTGAGCGCAAAACTCATGAGCAGCAAAAATCCATTAGATATTACATAGCGAAATAATTGCTTGATCATGATGAAGTCCTTAAGGTCGATTAGAACAATTTAACATAAATAAACAGCGCTAAGTTGCCATTTTTTAGTCGAAATGCTTGATTTAACTGATCGTCGCTATCTATTCCTGCAAGACTGTTGCTGTAATTCACACCTACGCCGAGATTAGATATCTCTGCCACTACGCCAAAGTTTGCACCCCAGTCGGACTTATTGATTCGAGATCCGATATTGGCGACAAAATCTGAACTTGCATCTACTAAATAGCCAAAATATGGGCCAGCCTCAATAACCACTTTGAATCCATCCCCCCCAATATTCAATCCTAGGTTAGCAGGTATTTCAAAATACTTTAGCGATGTACTACCGCCGTTACTCTGATCTTGATTGCCCCCTTTGTTATTGTACAACATGGCTGGCCGGAGGCTTATTATGCCGGCGAGAGGTATATTTCCTTGTAATCCTATTTGATAGCCAGGTTTATTGTTCTCACCAAAATCTGGGCCGCCATTATCTACACTAACGTTGCTATAATTGAGACCTCCGCGAATACCAATTTGCGCACTCATAACGAATGAGGTGCTCATGAGGATTAAGAATATAGATACATTTTTCATTTTTTTGGGTTTAAATTGTCCAATAATGATGCTAAAACGTCCGAAACTAACCAAGAATTTCATGTTCATCTATTTAATTGATATTTTCGTCTGAACTGTGATTTCTTAAGAACTCGCAGCTCGATTATCATGTTTTACCTTAAAGTATCATAATGATCTCTACATTAAAAAATTGGCTTGGTATAGAAGGAGTAAAAGTATCTGTTGAGTATAACGAAGCATTCTCTATTGAAAATCAATCCTTTAGAGGGCAGGTAGTCCTATCTTCTATGACGGCGCAGCATGTGGAATCTGTGATATTGAAGGTCGAAGAATTATACTCAAGAGGATGGCGTAAAACCAAATTGACCGACAAATATACATTAGGCGAGCTGAAATTGAATGTGGATAAACGCCTCGATGCCAATGAAACAATATCTATTCCATTTACAATCGGCTATAATGCAGTGAAATCGCCTATTGATAAAATGGCCGATAAGAATATCCTCAATAAAGGTGTTTCTAAAATAGCCAAGATTCTCAAAAATGTGGATTCCGAGTATTCTATACTTGTTGTAGTAAAAGTAAAAGGGGTCGGTCTTGACCCTTTTATCAAAGTAGCGCTATCGCAAAAATAGCTTTATTGATTAGGGACGATTTCTTTGAGTATTTCCTCTTCGGATTTGCCAAGATTTTTTAGAAGAAACTCAGCACTCTTTGCAAATTCGTGCGAAGGATATTTCTTTAAGAAGGCCTCATACAGCTTTCGAGCCTCTTCTATATCCCCATATTCATACTCAATCAAATATGCCTTGATGAATAAAACTTTAGGAATATCTACGTAATTAGGATACTGGTCAATAATCCAATCATATAGACTCATAGCTTTTGGAAGTGTGCGGATGCTTCTTGCAATTTCTGCTGATTTATAGAGATATTCAGGCACTTTTTTATCATCCGGCACCGCTAAGGCGATTGCCTCTGATGCGTCGACATAACGCATAGAGGCATTGCGATTGACCCCAGTTTCGTCCACATCAACGAGGATTGCGTCGAACATTCTTTGCATATATTGTTCTATTGTTAAACTATCTACCCCAGATTCTTTGAGTTCTTCAGAGGCCGGCTTGCCTTGCTTCATCATTGCTAGATCTACGGCATTGGCTGCGTGTGATTTATTCATTCTTCGCAGAGAAAGACTCAAACTCGGCAATAGGCTCATACGCTCTTCGTCGGCTATATTCTCACGCATTAAAGGCAATAAAAATGATGGAATGCGTGCAAACTCTTCAAATTTTTGGGCTACTGCAACCGCGGACGTAAGATATTTCTTTTTTTCCAACGGATTTAACTCATCACGCGAGACAAAAGCCGTCAAGGTGTCCAGATAGGCATTTGCCTTAATTTTACCTGGCTGCAAGTCAAGTTCTTTAGCCATCAAGTCCAACACCTCACTGTTGGCTGGAACAGCTTTTTGACATGCTGAGAATAAAAGTATACTGACGAAAATGGTGATTAAACTTCCCTTCATTGATACAATTTTGAACAAAGATAAACTTCTAGAATTTTACATTACTAGTTATAGTCAAGATGAAGGGCGATTCAGGAATAAATATTTTTTGGTTTCGACGAGATTTTCGTCTAAATGATAACCATGGTCTTTATAAGGCCCTTTGCTCAGATGTACCGGTATTACCTATTTTTATATTTGACAAGAACATACTTGACGCGCTTCCTAGAAATGATGCAAGAGTTAGTTTTATTCACGATCGTATAAACCAACTAAAGGGGTTATTTCAAGAGCGGGGTTCTGACCTAAGCGTTTTTCATGGAAATCCTCTACGGCTATGGCAACAAATCATCCAAGACTATCCTGTCAAAGCTGTTTACACGAACAGAGACTATGAGCCCTATGCAAAATCACGCGATCTCGAAATAAAGAACATGCTGGCCAATCATGATATCGCTTTTCACGACTTTAAGGATCACGTTATCTATGAAAATAGCGAAATTCGATCCAAACAGGATACCACCTATACTGTATTCACTCCTTTTAAAAAAACATGGTTAGCTAAGTTTAAAGAGGACTATGGGCCAACAAAGTTTCCAAGTTATCCTTCGGAACAACATTTATCAACTCTTTTGAAAATCACGAAAAAACCACTTATTTCATTAAAGGATCTGGGTTTTAATGGCACCGATATTAAGTTTCCGCCAGCAGAGGTAGCTAATGGAGTGATCCGTCAATATGAACAGAAAAGAAATTTTCCAGCTATAAAAGACAGTACGTCCAAGTTGGGTGTTCATTTTAGATTTGGTACATTAAGTATCCGTGAAAAGGCGCGGAAGTCTAGTGTATTGTCAGAAACCTATCTTAGTGAGCTGATCTGGCGTGATTTTTATTCTCAGATTTTAGACGCATTTCCTCATGTAGTAGGTCGTGCATTCAAAGCTCAATATGACCGTATTGAGTGGGTGAATGATATGGATCAATTTGCACAATGGACACAAGGTAAAACGGGATACCCTATAGTAGATGCTGGTATGCGAGAATTAAATACTACAGGTTTTATGCATAATCGTGTGCGGATGATCGTCGCTAGTTTTTTGACTAAACATTTGCTAATTGATTGGCGTTTGGGGGAGCAATATTTTGCTGAAAAATTGTTGGATTTTGATCTAGCCAGCAATAATGGCGGATGGCAATGGGCAGCTGGATCGGGAACGGATGCAGCGCCATACTTTAGAATTTTCAATCCGACAAGTCAACAACAAAAATTTGACCCAGATCGATCCTATATAAAACGATGGGTGGCAGAAATTGATACTTCTAGTTACCCTAATCCTATCATAGACCATGCCTATGCCCGTGAACGATGTCTAATAACTTATAAGAGGGCATTAGCGTAGAGAGTTTTTTCTGTTGCTCAACAGTTTTGTCTGTCATGCTTTCAGCGATAATAACTTAATATTGTTGTCTAAGTCTCGAAATTAGTGAAGACATCATGTATCATCATAGGGCAGGGTATAGCGGGCACTTGCTTAGCTTGGCAACTACGCCAACGGAATATTCCCTTTTTGGTAGTAGATGGCGATAACTTAACCTCTGCATCGGCGGTTTCTTCTGGTTTGATCAATCCAATAACTGGTCGGAATTATAATTTATCTTGGATGATGGAGGAGCTACTCGTCCAGGCACATGCGGTCTATGGATCAATTGAGATAACGACTGGCAAAAAGTATAGGCGACTAAAACCTATTTGGCGCTGTTTACACAATATTGCGGAAGAGAATAGTTGGTTTTCTAATCGTTTGCGTCCAGATATGAATGCGTATATGGGCGAAGAAATGGATATCAAAAAGTACCAATCACATTTGGTTTTTTACGAAGAACGCTTGGTAGAAATCCATCAAGGTATGTCCATTGATATAGCAAGTATGCTAGCCGATGTTCGCGCAATTTTTCAGAATGAAGGAAGCTTGATAGAGACTTCATTTCTTTTTGATCAACTCTCTGTTCGCCCCGACGGTGTAGTATGGAATGATATTTATGCGGATCACATTATTTTTGCGCAGGGGTATCAGGGAATATCGAATCCTTTTTTTTCTTCTCAAGAATATCGACCTGCCCTTGGCGAGGTCGCACATGTTCGAATAGAGGAATTTCCTGAGGATGTTATATTAAAGTATAAAAAATTCTTTGTTCCTTTAAGTAATGGCCTTGTATGGGTGGGGTCAAATTATTTACACCATCGAGACTTGAGTGACCCTTTTACGGATGATTTAGATATTTTTTTGAAAGAACATGTTCGCACTGATTATTCTATTCAGCATCGCCAAAGAGGAATACGTGCGGCTACCCGGCATCGTCGTCCCATGCTGGGTACACACTTTGAGCACAAATCTCTTCACATAATCAATGGTTTAGGCACCAAGGGTATTTCACTTGCCCCATTTTGGACGAATCATCTTATCGAGCATATTTTTGAGAATATGCCTATTTCTGAGCTAGTAAAATTTCGTTAGTCGGTTAACTTATGTAACTTTCGATTTTACCAAACGCTATGAAAAGCTACTTATCTAAGATCTCATTTATTATCGATAACGCGATAGATCGAATTGGTGGATGGACGTCATGGCTTACGCTTATTTTGGTTTTACTCATTTGCACGGATGTAATGCTCCGATATATGTTTAGCCTAACAAAAACTTGGGTACTTGAGCTAGAATGGCACATTTTTTCTGTCTTGTTTTTACTTGGTGCTTCGTATACTTTGCTCTATGATCAGCATGTGCGGGTAGATTTGTTTTATGAGAAATTATCGGTAAAAAGGAAAAATTGGATCAATGCTGCGGGTATCCTCATCTTTTTGGTGCCTTGGTGTGCGATTGTGCTCTACTATGGTTGGAGTTATACCATCAACTCGTATTCATTCCATGAGGGGTCACCGAATCCGAATGGCTTGCCAGCGCGATTTATTATCAAGGGTTGTATCTTTCTTGGCTTTCTACTGCTGATGATTCAAGGTTTTTCAGAAGTTATAAAGGCCTTGGTCAGAGGAAAACAGGAATAATGGAATACTTAGCCCTCATTTTATTTGTCTTGATATTTATCTTGATTTTGACAGGTATCCCTGTGGCATTCGTCTTAGGGGGGCTATCGGCTATTTTTGGCATTGTTTTTTTGCCTGACTTTTTCAGTTTGTTGCCATTACGGATTATGGGTACTATGCAAAATGTGGTACTCCTTGCTGTGCCATTGTTTGTGTTTATGGGCTTAATGTTGGAAAAATCAGGATTGGCAGAGACCATGCTTAATACTATGTCGAGGCTTTTTGGCAATATGAAAGGCGGCTTGGCGGTATCGGTGATAATTGTGGGTGCGATGTTGGCAGCCTCCACAGGTATCGTAGGGGCCACCGTTGTGACAATGGGACTGATAAGTCTCCCCACGATGCTTAAGAATAATTATCAAACCGAATTAGCTACTGGTACCATTGTATCAGCGGGTACTTTAGGGCAGATTATTCCTCCATCTATTGTTCTGGTTTTATTGGGCAGTGTGTTAAATGTATCCGTTGGTGATTTATTTAAGGCAGCTATCATACCGGGGTTAGTGCTTGTAGTTTGTTTTATCATTTACGTGATAGCCATAGCACATATTCGTCCCACTGTAGCACCGCCGTTAAAATATCTTGCTCCTGAAGATCGGCCTAGCACCAAAACCGTAATCCGAGCTTTTTTGCTTCCATTTTTTTTGATTTTAGCCGTTTTAGGATCGATATTCGCAGGAATAGCAAGCCCATCTGAGGCTGCGGCTGTAGGGGCGCTCGGGTCACTTCTGCTCACCATTCTTGAAAAAAAATTAAGCCTTAGTGTATTGCGTGAAGTAATGCGAGCTACCACTCACCTAACGAGTATGGTCTTCATGATTATGTTGGGCGCGACTACTTTCGCATTGGTTTTTAGAGGAATGGGCGGCGATTATTTTTTAGTAGATCTGATCAAAGGATCTGAACTAAGTGGAGCTATGTTTTTACTCTTAGTCATGGTCGTGGTATTTTTTTTAGGCTTTTTTATCGATTTTATTGAGATCATATTTATCGTTGTACCAGTAGTGGCACCGATTTTTGTAATCTATGACATGAATCTTATATGGATAGGGGTCTTGTTAGCTCTCAATTTACAGACTTCTTTTTTGTCACCGCCCTTTGGATTTTCCCTTTTTTATTTGAAGGGTGTCTCCCCTCCAAGTGTTACGACTAGACAAATCTACCGCGGGGTTATACCTTTCATAATGATTCAGGTTGTTGTTCTTGCTTTGGCTGTTTTTTTTCCTAGTGTTTTTGGGATACCATTTGACTAGTCGTATTTTCTGCCCGTTCGGTCAAAGGTGGTGGCGGACGCTTGCTGAGTGCCCATAAATAAAACATCCTGAATATTGACGTGCTTAGGTTGCGATGCGACATAGTAAATGACCTTAGCCACATCTTTGCTTGTGAGGGGGTTAAAGTCAGCATAAATATTGGCTTTTTCTATGTCGCCTTTGTAACGAACCATCGAAAACTCTGTTTCTTCTACTGCTCCAGGAGATACTTGACTAACCCGCAATCCTTTAGAAAAAAATTCTAGACGCATCGCTTTAGTAAGGGCGTTTATCGCATATTTAGACGCACAATAGACAGATCCACCGACATATACTTCATGCCCTGCAGTACTGCATAAATTGATGATATGACCTTCCCCTCTGTGGATCATTAATGGACTAATTTGGCGTGTCATATAGAGTACGCCTTTGATATTCGTATCAATCATGATATCCCAATCCGACACATTGGCTTTGTCTATACCGTCTACACCAACGGCCAGACCCGCATTGTTAATCAGGACATCTATTTGGTTCCATGGCGCTTGCAGACTATCCACTGCCTTTATGACTTCTTTGTTATTTCGAATATCAAAGTTCAGGGTTAGAACGTTGATAGCATATTTATCCTTGAGTAAAGTGCTCAGATCTTTGAGTCTCCCATTCCTGCGACCAGTGAGTATTAAATGATAACCATGCTTGGCAAATTGTTTGGCTGTGGCTCGCCCGATTCCAGAGGTAGCTCCGGTAATTAGGGCAACTTTTTTTAAGGGCTTTTTCATTTTATGTGCTTTAGGCTCATGAACAAATGATGCTTTAAATTACTTCCTTCGTATTCTAATGTGCTTTATACTACAGTATGCTTATAGTATTGAAGTGCAAAAATTTTACTGGGCAATCCTTCGTACAGTGGCGTCAAACTCCTCTTCAAATTCAGCAAACTTGCTAGTGGCTGACCCATTAAATCCTGTATGTACTTTTACGACTTCATTATGTTTATTGACAAAGAGTAGGGTAGGAAATGCCGTGATTTTATCCATGAATCCCAATACTTTGCCCGCCGATTGTTTATCTTCATATCCTCCAAATAATAATTCATAGGGGATATCAAGGCGCTGCTTATAATTTATGATCGCATTTTTTGCATCTAGCTCATTTTTATGACGCTCAAATGCAATGCCTATAACTTCGACATCTAATAAAGGATTACTCTTCAAATAGTCTAAAATATATCGAGATTCGTCAAGACAATTGGGGCACCATGTACCAAAAATGCTAATCAACTTTCCCTTGTTTTGATATGCAGGGTCATCTAGAGAAACCATTTCACCTTCTGTATTTTCAAATCTAAAGGATATTTTTTTGTCGGGCGTAGTGATTGAGTTTACATCAAACGGATCGGCGATATCGTAATCAGCATCTTTTGTTGCCACCCAATTGGTTTCATAGTGATTTCCTGAATAAAACTTACCGGTTATCTGTTCATCATTGACGATAGTGCCTTCAAACAAAAAAGCATGGGAACCATCAAAGGCAGACAACATTAACTTATCTCCTTGGACTTCGCCATCTAAATACCTGTAATCCCCAGTTTCTGTTCTAAATGTGCCAGTAAGCTTATTTCCAACTTGGCGAAACTCACCAACGGCAGGGTAGGCGCCGGGCGTTTCAACTTCAAAAATAGTTTTCCAACTTCCTGTCAAATCCGTTTTTGGTGGCACATTTTGGGTTGAGAAGCGATAATCTCGACCATGATACCCTACAAATGGCAGGGCGTAGTTCTCCCGGTTGCGTACAACCCAACTCCCCTCTATCACATTTTCTTTATACAGCGCCTCAATGTAAGAATCCATCAGCGCAAAATTGATCGTTATTGTATCCTTGTAAAGGGTATTTCTACCAAAGGTAATCTCATCCGCCAATATCCTTTCAGTATCATTGTGTATGTATAGTTGAATAACGCCTTCCCTCTCTTCAACGCTAAAGTTGAAAGGTAGGATTATGCCTTTTTGAAGGGTAATTTCTCCTCGCCAAATACCAGGTGGCAAAACATTAAATGGCTTCAATACCTCAACACAAGAAGAGATGACGATCACAGAAAGCAAAATGGTCAGCGTTGTTTTCATATAGCGAGGAACTACGAGAAGTTATAAAACGAGAGGAAATAAATCATTACGCTCCTGATTTATCACCAACAAACTGATCTTCCTTATGTTTGAATAAGACGTTGAATGTTGTGAGACTACCATAAATCCTTGTAATGTATTGCTGAAGATTTACCTTGTCTTCATCAGTTAGCGAGCTGCTATTGATCCGTTGTTCCATTACTCTCAGACGATCACGTACCATGACTATCTTGTGAAAAAAGACATCAATGGGAATTTCTTTATCCTTTAGGCTCGGATCACCGGGACGCAAGATCATCGTTCCACCATCCCACTTGTCGCCTAGTTCGATGACTTCACTGATGTCTGACCATTTAGAAAGTATTTTTATGAGGGACTGCTCTAATGAATTAAACGTTAGTTCTTCTGTGGCAGGAAGATGTTCAACCACCTCCCAGCTACTATATTCTTTTCCTAACGGTTTGATGCCATATTGCACAAAACAAACTTTATACAGTTTGGCATTGCTTCCCACAATTACACCATCTCCGTACGCCGGATGCTTAACTCGAGAACCTACTCCTAATTCTTGACTCATTTTATAAATTATTTCTTGGATCACAAATATATTACAGAAATGATATATATGAGATTCTTAATAAACCCTAACTTCAAAAAAAATACTGGTCGAGCAGATTACTTCACAAGGTCATAGTTGTCATCCCAGTTTTTAATAGTTGGATCACCTAGCTTGCCAGTAGATTTTGCTACCAACATGGCGACGGTGGCGTCCCCTGAAATGTTTATAATCGTTCGACACATGTCTAAGGGTCTGTCTACTGCAAATATTAACGCTAGACCGATAGGCAATTTATCAGGTGGCAATCCTATGGATTCAAGCACGATTACAAGCATTATCATCCCTGCGCCAGGCACTGCTGCTGAGCCGATAGATGCTAAGGTAGCGGTAACAATTATGGTGAGCTGCTGACCAAATGACAAATCAAAATTGAGTGCCTCACAAATAAATACGGCGGCCACCGCTTGATAGAGGCTAGTGCCGTCCATATTAATGGTCGCGCCGACAGGACAAACAAAACTCACCACATCCTTTTTCACGCCTAAATGTTCTTCTACGCGCTCCATCGTAACGGGTAGGGTGGCGGCACTTGAACTTGTAGAAAAGGCCAATAGTTGTGCTGGGCCCATAGCTTTCATGAAGAAAAGTGGTGACTTGCCAGTCATCACTTTGATCGCAGTTAAGTAAACAGCCAACATCAATACCAAGCCTAAAACAACTGTAAACGCATATTTCAGCAAGGCTACAAATAAATCACCATTCGTGGTCTCGGTCACTAAGGCTGCCAAAAGAGCGAATACTGCATATGGGGCAATCAACATGATCAAATCGACCATTTTCATGATAACATCATTTAATGAGTCTATCACGTCCTTTATGGCTGTTTGTTTTTGGGGAGCAATTAACAATAATGCTATGCCAAAAAATATCACAAAAAAGATGACTTGTAGCATATTGCCGTTATTGCTAGCGGCTTCAAAAAAATTGCTAGGCACCATATCTACGATAAAGCTTAGAGGACCGGATTCCTGCTTTTCTTGCAGTGCTGTTTGTACCGTGCCACCGGCTGATTCGCTATAAGCGGAGGTTAATTGACTCAAGGTTTCTGGCGAAATACTCTTGCCTGGTTGTATGATGTTTACCACAATAAGGCCTAAACTCACCGCTATAACGGTCGTGATCATATAGATCGTTATAGTGCGTAAACCCATTGAACTAAATTTTGAAATATCTTGAAGATCGGATATCCCTTTAATTAAAGAGGCAATAATCAATGGGATGGCAATCAACTTCAGTAAATTGATAAAGATTGTGCCTAGTGGCTTTATCCAATCTTGAACAAATTGTCCTCCCCAAGAAGTATGAGAGAGTCCCCAACCAAGGACTATTCCCAAAATCATCCCAATTAATATCTGCCAGTGAAGTTCAAGTTTTTTCATTATGCTTTCGCTTTTTTACATTTACTATGTTAACATTTGACCGCTCGTGTCATTTCACGCTTTCTTGGTGGCCCAGGAAGTGATTCAATTCTAAAGCCTACTTCTTTCAATGCGCGTTTAAATGACCCTTTGGCGCAGAAAGTTACAAGAATTCCATCAGTACGCAACTGTTCATAGCATCTTCGCATAGCTTCAGCCGTCCATAGCTCTGGTTGAATAGTTGGTGCAAAGGCATCATAGAAAATAATATCAAACTTTTCGTCTGTCTCAAAACTACAAAAATCAAGGGCATACTTTGTGAATAGGAAGTTTGGATGTAATAGCTGTTCTGCGCCCCAATCACTTCTATGTATGATATCTAACCATTCTCTGCGCCCCCGCAGTGTAGCATAATTAAGTATATCAACGTTTGTAGATGATAAAGGATGTTTTTCTAGACTATGGTAGTGTAATAAAATTCCTTCATG
This sequence comes from uncultured Saprospiraceae bacterium, assembly GCA_964616755.1. Taxonomy (GTDB): domain Bacteria; phylum Bacteroidota; class Bacteroidia; order Chitinophagales; family Saprospiraceae; genus CAYNFR01. The sequence goes on from CAZTSI010000005.1 coordinate 25,785, forward strand.
ATCAGCATATATCCAGCTCAAAAAGGCATTAAGGCCTGTACCGAAACCATATTCTAGTACTTTAAGGGGGCTTGCTGTATGACCGAAATAACGCAGCCCTGCGTTAATGAAAACATGTTCACTTTCTGTTAGCGCACCATGATGAGAGTGGTATAAAGCGTTATAAGCTTCGGCAAACATTGTACTACTGCCGTCAGCAGTTAGTTCATGCCGCATGGGGAAAATAAATTAAAAAAGGAAAAAAGAAAAAACAGAAGTTAAGTCTAAAGATGACGGACATCCCACTCCTCTATTGCAAGAACTTATCAATACAGTCATAACGATGATGGCTGCTACCTGGAGAGATGGGTTTTTTCGCGATTGTTTCATTTGCATTTTTTAGTCACATAGTAACGAGAGCTATGATAAATTATTTTTATTTGTTTCAAATATCTTTTAGTGAGAATACATCTAATCGCTATTGGTGGCAAAATCATGCACTATTTGGCCATAGAACTGCAATCGCTCGGGCATGTGGTTACAGGGAGTGACGACGAAATTTATGATCCAGCAAAGTCAAATCTACAAGAGTATGGTTTGTTGCCCGCGCATATAGGATGGGACGCGGCGCGAATTAGCGCAGATATAGACGTCATTATTTTGGGAATGCATGCACATGAAGATAATCCAGAGCTGCTTCGTGCTAAGCAAATTGGTTTGAAGGTGGAGAGTTTTCCTTCCTTTATGTATGAGGCTTATAAAGCTAAGCAAAGAATTGTGGTGACAGGTAGCCATGGTAAAACAACCGTTAGTGCAATGATAGTGCATGCATTGACCATGCTCGGTCATTCTATAGACTTTTTGGTAGGTGGTGACGTAGCAAATTTGGATCGAATGGTCAAAATAACAGATTCCGCTTCTGTGGCTGTTATTGAAGGAGATGAATATCTATGTTCGCGTATTCATCGTTACCCCAAAATGTTGGCATACAAAGGGAATATTATTGTGCTGACGGGTATTGAATGGGATCACATTAATGTCTTTCCCACCTTTGATACATATGTGGATCAATTTAGGCAACTCATCGCCCAAATGAAACCGGAGGATGTTTTGATTTATTATAAGGATGATGAGAATGTGTTGTCCTTAGTAAGCGAATTTAGCCATGTTCGCACCATCCCTTATGTGCAACTCGCGATGGACAAGAACGGGGTGAATTGGTACGGACAAAAATTTCCTATCGAGCTATTTGGACAACACAATCTTGCAAATATGCACGCTGCTCTATTGGCTTTAGCAGAGGTGAACATCAAGCCGCAAGATTTTTTGCAGTCGATGGCCACGTTTAATGGGGCAGGCAGAAGGTTACAATTGATTCACTCCACACACCCGATGGTTTATTATGATTATGCACATGCTCCTTCCAAAGTAAGAGCGACTGTCCGTGCCATCGCGGATAAGTATATGAACCAGTCCTTGCTCGCCGTGTATGAGTTACATACGTACAGCAGCATGAAGGCTGAATTTATATCGCACTATGACCGGTCGCTAGACAGAGCAGATGCGGCATGGATATTTGTGGATGAAAAATCGTTTGCTATAAAGCGCATGCCTGTCTTGACTGACGACGCTATTCGCGACGCGTTTGGATATCCTAATCTATGTATCCTGCGATCTTCAGAAGAGTTAAAGCAGCGATTGGTTGCCCAATTAGACCAGTTTGATGTAATCTTGCTTATGACTTCTGGCACCTTTGGTGGTTGGGATATTGAGAAGGATTTCAAGGAACTAGAAAATCAAGCCTAGGGTAGCTCCACCAATTTGTTGTTGAAGGCATAAGTGATCAGTTCGACAGGTGAGCTGATTTTAAGTTTTTTCATAATGTTTTTTCTATGCGTATATATAGTGTGGATGCTAATGTTAAGCATATATGATATTTCCTTGGCCATTTTTCCCTTGGCAATGAGGATAACGATCTCCTTTTCGCGCTGCGAAAGCTCAATATTAACTTCTTTTGTCTCTCCGAAGGTCTTGTTTATGATGATGTCTAAGATTCTAGGGCAATAATATTTCTGATTCTTTTTACATGCGTCTAAGGCCTTAAGTATTTCGTCTTCGCGGCAAGATTTTGTTATATAATGATCGATACCACGGCCTAAAACTTCGTAGATACTGTTCTTATCATGTTCTTGTGAAATAACTAGAATAGCGGTAGTAGGTGATTTTTCTTGAATTAATGAAATGGACTCTACCCCAAATTCACCATCATGTTGAAAATCCAAGGTGACTATGTCATACTCTCTAATGCCTAGTTTATGTTCGAGTTCATCAAAAGAAGAGGCATCGGCAACGACGTTATAAAATGGGTGACGCCCAATAATGCACTTCAGACCCTCCCTGCTGAGGTAGTGCGTTTCGCATATAAAAACATTTTTAACGACCATTTCATTTGCAAACGAGTTCAAAAATACATGTATTTAATCTACAAAGGACGCTAAAAGTTTAGCCGTATAAAGTATTCTTTTGCGATTTTAAGCCAATAAAAAAGGCTCTCTTGGTTTAAAGAGAGCCTCTGTTCTAGGTTTTAACAGTAGCAGTGATCTAATCTAAATAGACTAGTTTTGTGCTATATCTCGAGTTATGTCAAATAGCGTACCAAAACATACTATTACGGAAATAAGCTTTTTGGGGAGTTTTCCGAGAGCTGATATGACACCTCCATTAGAAGCGCCTGAGTTCGCCTTTGTCGGAAGGTCTAACGTGGGCAAAAGCTCCTTAATTAATTGCTTGGTCAATAGAAAAAACCTAGCGCGTACTTCCTCAACTCCTGGGAAGACACAACTAATTAATTTGTTTCAGATTAATAACTCATGGGTTTTGGCGGATCTTCCCGGATATGGCTATGCTCGCACATCTAAAAAGAATCGTAGCGGATGGGGGGTAATGATAGAGAAATATTTGCGCCATCGCGCCAATTTAGCGACAGCTTTTGTGTTGATCGATTCGCGCATTCCACCTCAGAAAATAGATGTTGATCAGATTGAATGGATGGCTCAAGAGGCGGTTCCGTTTAGCATAGTCTTTACTAAGGTGGATAAACAAAAGCCTGAGTTGACGCAAAAAACCATCAATTCTTTTATGGATCAACTTTCCAGGTTCTTAGAAGAAAGACCTAACTATTTTATAACGTCGAGCGAAAAGAAAACAGGAATAGACGAATTACTAGACTATATCTCCTTTGTAGGGAGCCAATATGAAAAAAGCTAGCCCTTAGCCTTCAAAATGGAAGCTGAGGGTTAATACTCTGCTCAACAACTTCTCGATGACCGTAGATTCGATCAATTGATCATTAAAAAGTAGAGTGTTGTTAATGCCTTGACTAAACTTGATTTCAGGGGAGAGTATAAAATAGGGAAAGAAAAATTGCATACCAAAGCCCGCCTCTAATTGAAAGTCGTGGGGAGAAATTTTGATGAATTGATTAGCTTCTCGGGTTTTTGAGTTGCTCTGCACGTCAAAGGCATAATTGATCCCCGCCAGAACGTATGCTCGCTTGTCCTTGTAAGGGGCAGATTTATAACGTACGTGAAATGGTACATTTACAAAAATAGATTCGATCGTAACCCTATTATTTGTATTGAAGTCTAAGTGGCGCGTTGAAAAAGTAAAGCCCGGCAAGGTGCGAAAATCAAAGTACTCACCCAATTTATAATTAACAATACCGTGTACGTTAAATCCTCCAGCAGAAGCTCCTTCTGCCAGTAAAATCTGAGGATTGCCGATAAATCTTTTGGATTGAAATACTTGATGTTTTGATGAATGTGCACCCAGAGAAATACCAAAATAATAGTCTTTCCCGCGATACGCTAGATAGTTTGTGTTCTTACCACCTGCTTGGCTAAATCCTGATTGACTGGACAAACTTGCGACAAGTAAAGAAATTATGGCTTTATACCGATGTATAGACAACAAATTCCAAAACTTAATGACTTCCATGAGGTTTTCATAAATCCAACGGAGTCCAATCGATCAGTAAATCGCTTATAATCAGGAAAGACTTGAACAGAATCGTATAAATACGTGTAGGCTCGTTGATCTTTACTAAACAATTTACCCAAGATAGGCACTATCCATTTGAAGTATAAGTTAAACACTTGTTTGATTGGAAATATTGTAGGTTTAGAAAATTCAAGTACAAAAAGAGGTGCCCCAGGCTTAATGACTCTTAATAACTCTGATAAGCCCTTATCTAGGTTTTCAAAATTTCTAACTCCAAAGGCCACCATGGCGCTATCAAAGGTATTGGCTTCATATCGAATTTTTTCGCTATCACCTATTTCGAGCCTCACACGGTCACCAAGATTCGCATCAGCAACCTTAGAATGTCCGACCTGAATCATATTATTCGATAAGTCTATACCTATGACTTCGGATGTAGTAATTTGTTTGGCTGTCATAATTGCCAAATCCGCTGTTCCCGTCGCCATATCCAGGATAAGCGAGGGCTCGAAGGACTTCATTTTTTTGATCAGCGTCTTGCGCCAGCCTATATCAATCCCTAGTGAGAGCAAGCGATTGAGGAAATCATAATTGCCCGCCACATTGTCAAACATGACTTCGACTTCCTTTTTTTTGCTTTCTGTGGTATTGTACGGCTTGACTTCTTTGTTCATGAAAATTAATTAATATGTAAATGTATAAATCATAGTCAATTAACGGCAATGTCTTTGAGATATCTTACCTTTGCACGATTATTCAAATCTTGATATTTATTGTCACTTCATACTTAAGCACTTTCAATTAAGTAAGTTCATCATTAGAAAAGATTATGTCCGAAAATACCAGAATTATTCCTATTAATATTGAGGAAGAAATGAAATCTGCGTACATCGATTATTCGATGTCAGTGATTGTTTCAAGAGCGCTGCCCGATGTCCGCGATGGATTAAAACCTGTTCATAGACGAATTTTATTCGCGATGGACGAATTGGGCCTTAGCATTTCAAAACCACACAAAAAGTCGGCGAGAGTCGTCGGTGAAGTGTTGGGTAAGTACCATCCGCATGGAGACACATCGGTGTATGATGCTATGGTAAGAATGGCGCAGGAATGGAACATGCGCTATCCTCTCGTTGATAAGCAAGGCAATTTTGGCTCTGTAGAAGGCGATGGCCCTGCAGCTATGCGATATACAGAGGCACGTCTGGCGAAGATCAGTGAAGAGATCATGGGGGATATTAAAAAGGAAACGGTTGATTTCCAGCTTAATTTTGACGATTCACTTCAAGAGCCTACAGTACTTCCAGCACGTTTTCCAAACCTCCTTGTCAATGGAGCAAGTGGTATTGCGGTAGGAATGGCAACGAATATGCTTCCACACAATCTTACCGAGATCTGCCACGGCGTGGTAGCAACAATAGAAAACCCTGCCATTGATACGGAGGGTCTAATGCAATATGTGAAGGGACCTGATTTTCCAACGGGAGGCATCATTTATGGTATCGATGGTATCAGAGAGGCCTTTGAAACAGGGCGTGGCAGAATAGTGTTGCGTGGCAAAGTAGAAATTCAAGAGTCTAATGGTCGCGACTCCATAGTCATTACCGAAATACCATATCAGATCAATCAGCAATTCTTAGAAATCAAAATCAAAGAGGCGGTTGAAAGTGGCAAAATTCCAGGCATCACCAATATTCGCAATCTCTCAGACCGCACAGGTTTAAGAATCCAATTGGACTTGAGACATGACGCTATTGCGCGTGTCGTCGTAAGTCAGTTGTATAAGTTTACCCCTTTACAGACTTCTTATGGAGTCAATAATGTTGTGTTAGTCAATGGACGCCCTGAAACGCTTAGCCTCAAGCGCCTCATTACTGAATTTATCAAATTCAGAATGGAAGTCATTCAAAAGCGCACGGCTTATGATTTGCGCAAAGCCGAAGAGCGGGCGCATATTTTAGAAGGCTTACTCATAGCACTTGACAATCTAGATGAAGTCATAGCCCTGATTCGCGCATCAAAAACAGTAGATGATGCACGCGAAGGCTTGATCTCGCGATTTAACCTCTCAGAGATTCAAGCGAAAGCAATTTTGGAGATGCGCTTGATGCGCTTAACAGGCTTAGAGCGTGATAAAGTACAAAATGAGTACAACGAACTCATGGGCATTATCGAAAACCTTAAAGATATTCTTGCCAAACCTGAACGTCGCAGTGCAATATTGAGAGAAGAAATGCTTGAGATAATTGAAACTTATGGCGATGAACGACGCACAGAGATAACTCATGCAGTTGGTGATATATCCATAGAAGATATGATTCCTAATCATAAGGTCGTCGTAACAATATCAAATATTGGTTATATTAAAAGGACGAATGCTGATGAATTTAGATCACAAACGAGAGGGGGTAGAGGTTCAAAAGGAAGTAAAACACGTGACGAAGATGCTGTCGAACATATGTTTGTGGCAGAAAACCACAACTATCTTCTGCTCTTTACTGAGCAAGGAAGATGTTTTTGGCTAAGAGTCTATGAAATCCCAGAAGCGGCCAAAACGGCCGCAGGTAGAGTCATTCAAAACGTTATTTCCCTTCCAAAGGATGATAATGTTAAGGCTTATATTCTAGTCGAAGATTTAACTGACCCAGATTTCTTGGAAAATCACTACATCATGTTTTGCACAAAGAAGGGAATCGTCAAAAAGACAGCCTTGGAAGCTTTTTCTCGTCCTCGCGCTAATGGCATTAACGCCATTACGATTAATGAAGGCGATATCCTTCTCGAAGCAAAACTCACTACTGGTAAGAGTGAAATTTTTATTGCAAACCTCGGCGGAAGAGCTATTCGTTTTAACGAAACGACCGTACGCTCAATGGGTAGAAGTGCTGCTGGAGTAAAGGGGATGACCCTAGACTCAGATAAGGACGAAGTTATCGGATTAGTTTGCGTAGATGCTGACGATCCTCAAACATCGATTTTTGTTGTTTCCTCAAAAGGTTATGGCAAACGTTCTGCTATAGAAGACTATAGAATTATCAACAGAGGTGGTAAAGGTGTTAAGACACTAAATATCACTGAAAAAACGGGTGACTTGATCGCCATTAAGTCGATTATGGATGACGATGATGTCATTGTGACAACCAAAAATGGTATCATGATCAGACTAGAAGCAGCCAGCTTTAGAATCATGGGGCGTGCTACCCAAGGTGTCAAAGTTATCAATTTGGATGAAAAAGATGCGATTGCGGATCTTGCAGTGATTAAAAATGCACGAATTGAAGAGGAAGAAGAGTAATCTATTAACATTTTGTGTTTGATCTTTAAGTATAAATTAAGATAATTGCAGTGGAATCGCGCGTCATAAAAGCGTATTCGATCACAATAACAAAACATTCAAATGAAAAAATTAGTCTTAAGCCTTCTCGCATTGTTTGTGCTGACATCCGTTTCTATTGCTCAAGATGGTAAAAAGAGCTTAAAAGAAGCGACCAAAAGCATTGGTAAGTATACTAGTAATCCCTTGACTGAGGAAGCCGCACTAGACGAAGGGCTCGTACTATTGGAAGAAGCATTTAAAGATGCCGAAATCAGTGGTGATCCTAAGTCTTGGTTGTCTAAAGGTGACCTCTATAAAGATGTGGCAGACGCACAGGTAAAAAATACCTTGATCAACCCTGATTTTGTGAGCAAAATCCCTAACGCTGCAATTCTAGCGTTAGAAGCCTATGCCAAATCGCTTGATTTTGGCGATAAAAAAGTTAATAAAAATACTCTAAAGAATCTTGGGCTGTTGGAAGAAGTTATCAGTAACACTGGTATTAATATGTATACAGCAGAAAACTATAAAGGGGCGTACGAGAATTTCAACGCAGAAATTTTAGCTTGTGACCTTTTAAGAAAAAATGGGGAGGCAAGTCGATTAGATAGTGAGGGTCTCTATGCAGAGAAACTTTACTTTGCTGGATTAACTGCATTTTATGCTGAGAATTATGAAGACAGCGCAACTAAACTGAAGCAAGCATCCCAAGAAGGAAAAGAAGAAGGAGTGCTGTATCAAATCCTATACGAAGCTCTAAACAAAATGGGCAAAGAAGAAGAGGCTTTGGGCTATCTCGAAGAAGGTAGAAAGAAGTTTCCACAGGAGACAGGCTTACTTTTCTCAGAGATTAACTACTATCTTGCAAAAGGCAAGTTATTAGAAATGACCGGCAAACTAGAAGTAGCTTTAGAAACAGAACCTGATAATAACTCGATCATTCTTACTCTCGGTCAGGTGTTTGACCAATTACAAGTGCGCTCGTTTGAGGCAGGCAATATGGACGAGGGCAATCAGAATTTCGAAAAGGCGTATGCATATTATAAGAGAGCTTTGGAGAATGATGCCGATAATTTTGACATCAATTACAGTGTTGGTGCACTCTTTTACAATAGAGCAGCAGCCCTTACACCAGCCCTTAATGAAGCAGCTAATGACTTTTCAGCAGCGGGCAATAAGAAGTACGATGCCATCAAAGATGAAATGGCAGGATTTTTTGATAAAGCCTTGCCATACTTCTTAAAGGCAGACGCTTTGAAGAATGACGATCGGAATACGCTTATAGCCCTAAAAGAAATCTATGTGCGTAAAAATATGATCGAGAAGTCAAACGACTATAAACTACGCCTTGAGAACTTAGATAATTAATAGAGTCATTTGTCATTAATTAAAACATAAAATGGGATGGATTTGAATAATTCATCCCATTTTTATCGAAATTAAATCATGGTTCATCGATTGTCCTAGACCAAAATGAACTTTTACAGAAGCATTTTTATTTAAACGTAAACACACATAAAAAAATAAACATTCAAATGAAAAATCAGTTATTTTCTCTTTTTTGCCTCCTTTTAAGTGTAGGTTTGATGCATGCTCAAAGCTCAGAAGGTACGCTTTCTATGGAGCTTGTCGATGTTTCTTCTGATAATCCACAAGTAGCACAATTTGCCGAAATGATGAAGGGTACATCAATGATCGTATCCTTTCAGGGAAGCAAGAGTTTGTCTGAAATGAATATGATGGGTGGTATGGTCGATATGAAAATTTTGGCGAAAGAAGATGGCACTGTCGATATGTTGATGAATATGATGGGGCAAAAAATGTATATCCCTACAAACAAGTTAGAGCAAGAAAAGGCCAAGGCTATGTCGGGACAGCAAATGCCAGAATTGGATATCACTTATGACGAAAATGATAAAAAACAAATTGCGGGGTTTAATTGCTATAAAATGATCGTCAAAGCAAAAGACGTACAAGGGTTTGGAATGACGGCCTACGTTACAGAAGAAATTGTGGTCAAAGCGAACATCATTCAGAATATAGATATGTCAAAATTCAAAGGTTTTCCCTTAGAATATACTATTGATGCTGGCGAGATGGCTATGACCTTCAGCGCTAAAAAATACGAGTCCACTGTGGACGCTAAAAAATTTGAATTAAACACATCAGGATATACCAAAATGACCTTAGAGGAATTCTCTGAGATGACAGGTGGAATGGGTGGAGCTTTTGGCTTCTAAACACAGAACATTAATTACCTACTATGTTATAGATGGGGCGATACTGACATATCGTCCCATTTTTTTGTTTGGTGAAAAGCCGTGTTAATATAGTGGATCAGTCAATATTTTAGAGCTTTAGCAGCCCACTTTAGTCTATTGCTTCAAGTGATAGGTAAATAATCGAATTGAGAAGTATGAATTTGTTACCATCAAAGAAAAGATAGGATGACCAAGCAGGTTGTTGAAGTCTCAACTGAGTTTAAGGGGCATACGAGCAAAGCGGTCATCGCAATTATCTTTTTCATGCTTACCTGTAGTATTTCTATAGGCTTGATCATATTATCGGTACTTGGGGGTATAGCGCTATAAGTAGGCTATAATTTTTTCGACGAAAAAAAGCTCTCTTTGTGTTGATTAATGTATTTCCTGACTATTACAAGTTGTGGACTGCTACCAGATAATACAATTTAGGAATGCTCATTAATAGTGAAAAATTTAGGAGATGGTAATAGGTTGCATCGTTATAAATAAACGAATGCATTTATGATCTATGAACCAATCGCAAATAGATTGTGCCCAAGCTGTAATGTTGATGAAATAGATGCGATACTACGATGTTAATTGTTCATCGTTTCATCTGAAAGTATGGGCGGAGGATAATTTCCTTGTTTTAATGTCTCGACAACATGTATCAACCTTCTTCCTCTTCAAATTGCATCGTTCGCCCAACATAAAATAGCACAAAACCTATAACAATAAAACCCATCTTAACTAGTAAAGCAGTGAGCCCAGAGGCCATCCTGTCGATATAGGTCAGCGGGAATAGCCCAAGACCCATGAGGCTCAATATTAGGCTTATAAAACCAATCAGTATAAAAAAGTATCCTACGATGGTAATGAGGGGTCTCATAGTCTTAAGATTTACAAGTGAATCACTTCATCATAGGCGGCCGCTGATGCCTCCATGATCGCTTCGCTCATTGTCGGGTGGGGGTGTACAGATTTTACCATTTCCATACCTGTTGTTTCCAATCTTCTCGCGACCACTATTTCAGCAATCATCTCTGTAACATTACTGCCAATCAAGTGTGCTCCTAAGAGCTCACCATACTTCGCATCGTAGATTATCTTTACAAAACCATCCGCTGACCCCGAAGCTTTCGCTTTACCAGATGCTGCAAAGGGAAATTTACCAATCTTAATCTCATACCCTTTTTCTTTAGCTTGTTCTTCGGTGTAGCCAACAGAGGCCACTTCAGGACTGCAATATGTACATGACGGAATGTTGTTATAATCTAAGGCTTGAGGATGATGTCCGGCTATTTTTTCTACGCAGATGATTCCTTCAGCCGAAGCCACGTGCGCCAAAGCTTGACCCGGCACTACGTCACCAATAGCATATATGCCTGGCACATTGGTTTGATAAAAAGAGTCAACCTTAATGAGTCCTTTATCTAGTGCTATGCCTAAGGTTTCCAAGCCTATATCTTCTATATTCGGAGCCACACCTGCAGCGGATAAAACGACGTCTGTGGAGAGTTCTTGGATTTCGCCAGATTTACGATTTTTTACCTTTACGACTAATCCTTTCCCCTTTTTTTCTACACTTTCTACACTCGAGTTGGCAAGTATTTGAATGCCTTTTTTCTTGAATATTTTCGCTAACTCTTTAGATACATCTTGATCTTCTCTTGGCAACAAACCTTGTTCTAAAAACTCTACTACCGTTACCTCTGTGCCCATAGCACTATAAAAATAAGCAAACTCTACGCCTATGGCGCCTGCCCCCATGACAATCATTGATTTGGGCTGTTTTGCAAGCGTCATGGCCTCTCTATAGCCGATAACTGTCTTGCCGTCAATAGCTATATGAGGTAAGGCTTTTGCTCGGCCGCCCGTAGCGATTATAATATGTTGCGCCGTTATCTCTTCTTTTTTTCCATCAGCTTTGGTTACTTCCACTTTTTTTCCTCTGAGCAGTCTTCCATGACCTTCTATCACGGTAATTTTATTCTTTTTCATCAAGAAATTAACCCCTTTGCTCATGCCATCAGCCACACTTCTGGAGCGTTGAATGACTTTATCAAAATTAGTCTTTGCATTATCGATACTTATGCCATAATCTTCGGCATGCTGGATATATTCAAAGACTTGTGCCGACTTTAACAAGGCTTTCGTTGGAATACATCCCCAATTAAGGCAAACCCCTCCTAGATTTTCTTTTTCAATTATTGCTGTCTTTAGGCCTAATTGTGAAGCTCTGATGGCCGCTACATAGCCACCAGGACCGCTACCTATGATTACTAGATCAAATTGCATATAGCTCGTTTTTTTTGACGTGCAAATATACGCTTTTAACATCTGTTTCTTGATTAGGTTGGATCATTTGATATGACGAGCGGACTTTTTACGTCAGTTTTATAATGTGCGTGATAATATCTTATCTTGGCATCGCAATTAAATACATTATAATATTATCGACCACTGAATATCCCATCCGTCAATGAAAGTTGCTGTGTTTCCCGGATCTTTTGATCCAATAACCCAAGGACACGTAGATATTATACTACGCGCATTGCCCTTATTTGATAAAATTATTGTGGCTATCGGTGTCAATTCTACCAAGGCGGCATTGTTTAGTTTAGAGAGACGCCTACATTGGCTTGAGGAGGTATTTAAAGGAATGACAAAGATCGAAATTGGCCATTTTGAAGGACTAACAGTGCATTATTGTCAGGCGATTGGCGCTCAGTACTTGGTACGAGGACTTAGAAATGCCTCCGATTTTGATTATGAAAAGACCATTTCTCAACTCAACAATATCGTTGGAAAGAATATTGATACAGTTTTCTTCATCAGTCGACCTGAGTTTTCTCACTATAGCTCTACTATTGTAAGAGAAATCATTAAAGGAAATGGTGATGCATCACCATTTTTACCTCATTCTGTAGTGATTGAACCCAAAAAGCGTTAGCCACGAAAGACTATACTAAGCTACATGTCGGTCTTGATTCTTATCTTTGGTTCTTCTGATGATAAACAAAATAGCTTCCTAAGCGTCTAATTGTAAGGTTTGTTGAAGTAACTGAAAAAAAGAAATATGAATAATGCCATCTTTAAAGTACCAGTAGCCACGAATGAACGGGTTTTGGACTATCGTCCTGGAAGTCCCGAAAAAGAGGCTGTATTACACCAAATTCAATCGATGAAATCTCACAAACGAGAAGTGCCGATGGTGATTAATGGTCAGGAGATACATACTAACAACAAAGCAAATCTTGCGGCTCCTCACGAAATACATCATAGTTTAGGCTCGTATTCGACCTGCAATGAATCACACGTGGTGAGCGCCATATCTGCTGCGCTAAAGGCAAAAGTTGAATGGTCTAGAATGCCTTGGTCTGAGAGAGCAGCCATTTTTTTAAAGGCCGCTGATTTACTGAGCAACCCTCGCCGAAACCTCATGAACGCTGCTACCATGATGGCACAATCAAAAAATATTTATCAATCTGAGATTGATTCGATCGCAGAGTTTGCCGATTTTTTGCGCTTTAACGTTCAATTCGTCACCGAAATGTACGCCCAACAACCCGAGAGCTCACCGGGTATCTGGAATCAATTGGAATATCGACCTTTAGAAGGGTTTATTTTTGCGCTTACGCCCTTTAATTTTACTGCCATTGCGGGTAATCTTCCTTGTGCCCCAGCAATGCTGGGCAACACCGTAGTATGGAAGCCTGCTGACGCACAGATATACTCTGCGATCGTGATCATGGATATTCTGAGAGAAGCTGGTTTGCCGGATGGAGTAATTAATCTTATCTATGGGGACGGCCCCATGATTGGAAAGGTCATTTTTGGTCATAGGGATTTTGCTGGATTGCATTTTACTGGTAGTACCGGGGTGTTTAACAGTTTATGGCGGACGGTAGGTAATAATTTAGACAACTACAAAAGCTATCCACGGATAGTAGGGGAGACTGGGGGGAAGGATTTTGTGGTTGCTCATCCTTCTGCGGATGCGGCGCAAGTAGCCATAGGACTAATCCGAGGTGCATTTGAGTACCAAGGTCAAAAGTGTTCTGCTGCTTCGAGAGCTTATATTCCTAAAAATCTTTGGCCAGATGTGCAACAAATTCTCTTAGATCAAATAGCCACTCTAACGGTCGGCACTGTGGAGGATTTTAGCCATTTTGTCAATGCTGTTATTGATAAAAAGGCTTACGACAAAATTACAAAGTACATCGCTGGCGCCAAACGTGGTAACGACGCCAAAATAATTGCAGGCGGGAAGAGCAGTAATAAAGTAGGATACTTCATAGATCCTACGGTCATATTGGCATCAAAACCGGATTATAAAACCATGTGCGAAGAAATATTTGGGCCTGTATTATCGATTTATGTATACCCTGAGAAATCGTTCAGTAAAATACTAGAGACGGTAGATCAAACATCACCTTATGGCTTAACAGGGAGTATTTTTGCGAGAGACCGTCAGGCCATCATTGAAGCTAAAGAACGCTTGTATCACTCCGCGGGCAACTTTTATGTCAACGATAAGCCGACAGGAGCCGTAGTTGGTCAGCAGCCTTTTGGTGGGAGCCGATCCTCGGGTACGAATGATAAGGCAGGATCCATTTTGAATTTATATCGATGGGTATCACCGCGCACCATAAAGGAGAATTTCTTAACACCTACTGCTTATCATTATCCTTTTTTGGGATAAGGTAATTATAGGTTTTACCCGAATGATTACCCTTGATGCTGTAGGTATATTCGTTATTTAAAAGTATCACGACACAGATGAGATGTTTGTTTCTACTCGTCATAATCTTGAATTTGACCCAAGATGAATCATACGGTCAGCCGGTGATACAATTTGTCGAAGTGGCTAGCGGTTTTGTAAGCACAACAGATATCGTCTCAAGCCCTCAAGAAGATGATGTTTTATATATTGTTCAGCGACAAGGGATTGTGACCAGAGTAGCTAATATTGGTTTGGCTGAGGAAGTCCGCCAAGCCTTTATGAACATTCAGTCACTTGTTGTTTCTGGAGGAGAAAGGGGCTTGTTGGGCATGACTTTTCATCCTCTATATCCCGCTCAGCCATACGTGTATGTCAATTATACTTATAATTCGGCGACTAGCCTGAGCACTCAGATTGCCCGATTTGCGGTGGATCAAACAACTAAAAGTGTGGATAATGCGTCGATCCTTCGCCTACTAAGTTTTGAGCAAGACTTCTCTAACCACAATGGTGGAGCTATGCATTTTGGCCCTGATGGGATGCTCTATATTGGTGTGGGTGATGGTGGCAGTAGTAATGATCCAAATAATCGAGGTCAAGATAAATTGAATCTTCTAGGATCTATTTTGCGCATAGATGTCAACAGCGATGATTTTCCTAATGATGCCGTGAGAAATTATGCTATACCAGCCGACAATCCTTATGTTGGATATATGGACACCCTGTCGGAAATATATCATTTTGGCTTGCGAAACCCGTGGCGAATTTCGTTTGATCGCAGTACTGGAGATTTATGGATAGCTGATGTCGGACAAAGCGCTCGAGAAGAGGTGAACAAACATTTTTTTGGCAGCGGTGGCGGAATGAATTATGGATGGAGTTGCAGAGAGGGCATGCGTATTACGTCCAATCCTCCTTGTTTGCCAGGCATTCTAGTAGATCCGGTGTTCGAATATGACAGAACTCTAGGGCAGTCTATCACAGGTGGTTATGTATATCGAGGGCAACATTTTGATGGATTTAAAGGGCATTATATTTTAGCGGATTACGTTTCTGGGCAGGTTTGGACTATTGATGCAGCCAATCCTTCGATGGTGCAAATGAGCGGATCACTACTGACACAAATCTCCACCTTTGGTCAGTCTAAAAGTGGCGAGCTCTACGCCGCTAGGCTTTCTGCCGGAACAATTCATAGAGTTGTTGACCTATCTGATTGCGGACAAACGGCTGAGATAGTAGATCTACCTGTTTCTCGACAATACTTCAGTGATTCTCCTGTTGATATTCAATTGAATATCGGAATGAATGACAGTTTAAAGGTTGTGGCACCAGAAATAGCCCTAAACCCTAGCTTTGAAATGACCAGCTCGGCAAGCTTGAGTCTGATAGCCAATACTTGTATTGAATACTTTCTCAAAAATTATCGATAATCGAAATCAAGATATCGTATAGCCACATCGAGATTAGTTGACTTTCTCGAACCCTTTTTCTCATGGCCAACTTCTGTAACTTCTTACAGCAAAGTCTTAAATCGTGGGCGCCGAGGTGAAATATTGCCCAAACGCTCCTTCTTACTGGCTTCAAAGTCGCTAAAGTTCCCTTCAAAAAAGACTACTTGACCATCATCTTCATAGGATAAAATATGTGTGGCCAACCTGTCAATAAACCATCGATCGTGCGAAATAACTAATACGCAGCCTGCAAAATTTTCAATGGCTTCTTCTAGCGATCGCAAAGTGTTGACGTCAATGTCATTCGTTGGTTCGTCTAATAGAATAACGTTGCCCCCTTCTTTTAAGGTGATGGCAAGATGAAGTCTATTGCGCTCTCCTCCTGATAAAATACCAACTTTTTTCTGCTGATCTGCTCCAGCAAAATTGAACTTGCTTAAATAGGCTCGTGCATTCACCTCTGCATTTCCTACCGTGATAATGTCATTTCCTTGGCTCACCACTTCATAGATCGTTTTTTCTGGCAAAAGGTCTTTATGAGACTGATCTACATAGGCCAATTTGACAGTAGACCCGAGCTCTATTTGGCCATTATCAGGTTTTTCTTCGCCCATGATCATTCTGAATAATGTTGACTTTCCGACTCCATTTGGGCCAATAATACCCACAATGGCATTTCGCGGTATGTCAACGGTAAGACCATCAATCAACATTCGACCATCATACGATTTTGAAATATTTTTGAGTTCAATAACTTTGTCGCCAAGTCTAGGGCCATTGGGGATATACAATTCCAGTTTTGCTTCCTTTTCTTTCCCTTCTTCGCCACTTAAGGTTTCGTATGCATTCAAACGTGCTTTACCTTTGGCTTGCCGAGCTTTTTGTGCCATTCGCGACCATTCTAATTCTCTTTTGAGTGTCTTCTGACGTTTAGATTCTGACTTTTCTTCTTGTTCAAGACGCTTGGCTTTTTGGTCTAACCAACTGCTGTAGTTACCTTGCCAAGGAATGCCTTCACCTCTATCAAGTTCTAATATCCAGCCCGCAACATTATCGAGAAAATACCTATCGTGCGTCACCGCAATGACGGTTCCAGGAAATGATTTTAGAAATTGTTCAAGCCAATGAACGCTCTCGGCGTCTAGGTGGTTTGTCGGTTCATCCAAAAGCAAAATATCTGGCTTACTCAGTAACAAACGACATAAGGCTACTCGACGACGCTCACCTCCTGAAAGTACGCTGATGGCTGCGTCATCTGGTGGACAACGCAAAGACTCCATCGCCATTTCGAGTGTATGATCTAGGTCCCATCCACCTAACTGATCCATTTTTTCTAATAGTTCACCTTGCTTGTCGATGGCCTTCATCATTTCATCATCTGATAATTCCTCTGCCAACTTCATCGAAATATCCTCGTAGGCTTGCACTACATCCACTATGTGTTGGACACCTTCTTGCACGATTTGTTTCACCGTTTTTGACTCGTCTAACTCAGGTTCTTGTGCCAGATATCCAATGTTGTAAGTCTTATCAAAAGTGATTTTCCCTTGATAGTTGTCATCTAGTCCTGCTATAATTTTTAATAGACTAGACTTTCCAGAACCATTCAGACCAAGTACTCCGATTTTAGCTCCATAGAAAAATGAAAGCCATATATTTTTTAAAACCTGTTTGCTCGGAGGGTATATCTTGCTGACGCCCTCCATTGAAAAAATTACTTTGCGATCTGACATATTTGTTTCTTAATGGATTTGTGGCGAAAATAAGTTAAAATGTCTATTGCATCGATGATTCTACAAAAATCGCTTTTATTCCCGTCCTACACATCAAGACTTGGTATCATGTGCAATCATGTATAAAGTTTTTTTAATATATTTTCTTTAGTCACCGACTAGGTATACCTTTGTCTATGGAATAATCTCTTATTCATGGCTCATTTGATCGCTCCTTCTTTGCTGGCTGCTGATTTTCTTCAATTGAATGATCAGATTCAGCTTGTTAATGACAGCGTGGCGGATTGGCTGCATATAGATGTGATGGATGGGACGTTTGTACCGAACATAAGTTTTGGTCAAGTATTAATGCCTTTTATTCGTAAAGCTAGCACTAAACCGCTGGATGTACATCTTATGGTGGCGCAGCCTGAGCGCTATGTCGAACAATTTGTAGACTTGGGTGCAAGTATCGTTACAGTCCATTATGAAGCCTGCACACATTTACATAGTACTCTCGAAGCGATTAAAAGGGCCGGCGCAAAATGCGGTGTGGCCATTAACCCACATACTTCGGTAGATCTCTTAGATGATGTGCTTGAAGAAGTTGATCTAGTCTGTCTGATGAGTGTGAATCCAGGTTTTGGGGGGCAAAAATTTATCTATCGAACTTTAGCTAAAATATCCGCATTGCAAAATAAGTTGATAGATCGCAACCTACACGTCTATATCGAAATTGATGGCGGCGTAGGTTTGCAGAATGCCGAACCAATGCTTCAAGCCGGAGCAACTGTACTTGTGGCAGGAAGCAGTGTTTTCGGTTCAAAGGATCCTGTAATTGCGGTAAAACAATTGAAGGAAATCGGTATCAACTACTAATGCATTTCATGTCGCGCATTCTCATTTTTCATTTGTTTTTGTCAATAGGTCTTGTTCAGGCCCAAGATATTTTAATTGTTGGCGTCGTGTCCGATAGCGCGACGCGCGAGCCTATTGATTTGGCAACAGTTTTTGCAGTTGGCACGGCTTTGTACAGTGACACCGATCAAAGTGGTGAATATCGTCTAAAGGTGCCTACAGGCACCTCACAACTTCAAATAAGTCGTATAGGCTATCAGACCATTGTTTTATCCATTGATCCGACACTGCGCTATATTAAAATGGACGTGATTATGGCGCAAACGGTGTCTGATCTCGATATCACAGTATCTGCGGGACGTTTGCAAGAGCGAGCAGTGATTCGCGAAACTACAGAAGCGCTCAAATTGCTTCCCACGGCATCAGGCAATTTAGAGAGTGTATTGCCACATATTGCTTTAGGTGCACGCACAGGAACCGGTGGTGAACTTAGCTCACAGTACAATGTAAGAGGGGGTAATTATGACGAAAATCTTGTTTATGTCAATGATTTTGAAATATTTCGCCCGCAGTTAATTCGCAACAGCCAACAAGAGGGTCTCTCTTTTCCAAATATGGATCTTGTGCGAGACTTGACATTTTCATCCGGCGGATATGAGGCGAGATATGGCGACAAGATGTCGAGCGTGTTAGACATTCATTATAAACGCCCAGAGCGTTTTGGGGGAAGTGCCATGGCAAGTTTGCTCGGTGCATCCGCACATATTGAAGGAGCTGCACAACTAGGGAAAGATGCTTATCAGAAGCTCCGCTATATGGTGGGGACTCGTTATAAAACAAATAAATACTTGTTGGGCACATTGGATACAGAAGGTCAATACACGCCTGTATTTACAGATATTCAAGCCTATATGACTTACGATTTTAATAAACAATGGCAGCTCGGAGTCTTATCCAATTACAATTCTTCTTCATTTGGATTTGTGCCGCAACGGAGGGCTACAGGCTTGGGTACTTTTACTCGTACTTTGAGCCTCAATTCTGTTTTTGTAGGGAGTGAAAACAATTCCTTTCAAACTGGAATGACAGGTGTTTCCTTGACGTTCATACCTGAAAGTGAAAAGAATCCTTTATTTCTAAAGTTGTTAGCGTCTACCTACAGAGGTAAGGAAATAGAGCAATTGGATGTGACGGGTTTTTATCGTTTAAGTCAAGTAGAAAGAGATTTGGAGACTGGTGAGGATAATGAAATAGCCTTGATTGGTATTGGTGCTCAACAGCAATATATCCGAAATCGCTTATTCAATAATATTCATAATATCGAGCTCAGAGGTGGACTAGAAATGGGCACTGAAACTGTACATTTTATTCAAGCAGGCATAAAATTTCAACATGAGCGTTTCGATGATCGAGTCAATGAATGGGCAGTATTAGATTCTGCGGGCTATTCGTTGCCATTTAGTGAAACAGAGGTGTTGTTGGATGAGGTTTTGAAGTCAGAAAATCAAATTTCTTCAGATAAGATTACCGCCTTTATTCAAGACAATATCGAATGGTCTACGCCTAACGGTGGCCAAGTATCCTTGACCCTGGGAAATCGTCTTAGCTATTGGAGTCTTAACAAGGAATTGACCATGAGCCCTAGGATTCAGTTAAGTTGGTCGCCCTCAGATGCCTCTGCACTTAGTTATCGCCTTGCAGGGGGATATTATCAGCAGACACCTTTTTACCGAGAATTGCGACGTCCAGACGGTACGCTCAATGTGCAATTGAGATCGCAGAGATCCTTGCACGTCGTAGCAGGAATGTCGAAAGACTTTTTGTGGCGCAATGCAGATAACCGTGCGTTCAAATTCATCATGGAAGCATATTACAAATCCATGTATGATGTCGTGACATATGATATTGATAATGTACGATTGAGATATAGTGGTGAAAATGACGCCAATGGCTATGCAATGGGTCTTGATATGCGGATCAATGGCGAATTTGTAAAAGGTGCGGAGTCGTGGGTCAATGTATCATTTTTACGAACGCGCGAGAACATCGAGTCGATTCGGCATTTAAGGTATGACACTGATGAAAGAGCCTTTGTTGAGGCTACTGATGTACCAAGACCCACAGATCAGGCATTTAACATTTCTATTTTTTTTCAAGACTATCTGCCGCGCAATGAAAACCTAAAGGTTAATCTCAATCTGGTCTATGGCACTGGTATTGCCTTTGGACTACCGAAGGAGAATGAAATTATTCGAAATAATTTTCGCTTTGCGGCCTATAGGAGGGTAGACATGGGGTTCTCATGGCAGATTTGGAATGAGAAAAATCGTAACAAGTTTGCAAATCACTTTTTTAGATCCTTTAAAAACACCTGGTTGACCTTAGAGGTTTTTAACATTATGGGCATCGAAAACGTTTCCTCTAATACATGGATTAAGGCTGTCGGTGATCAGTATTACGCTGTCCCAAACAAGTTAACTACTAGACGATTCAACCTCAGGTTTAGAATTGAATTTTAAGAATCTATACCTTATAAAGGTTAGAGGTAAAAAATTTCTGTGTATTTAAAAAGTAAAAAATATGCTCAAGCATTACATTTTAGTTGGATTTGTATGTTCAGCATTTTCATTATCCGCTCAGGAGCACAGTATTGCGCGGAAATGGAATGAAGTATTGCTAGAATCCATTCGCAATGATTTTGCGCGGCCTACTGTGCACGCCCGAAATCTCTTTCATTCATCTGCGTTGATGTATGATGTATACGCCATTTTTGATCCAGATGTTGAACCTATTTTTTTTGGAAAGGAATTTGATGGAAATCCGATTCCGTTTGACAGTTCCGCTATACTTACACCTAGCACAATTGAAGAGAGAGACTCAGCCATAACGGTCATTATGTCCTTTGCGATGGCACGTTTGATTGAGCATCGATTCGAGTTTTCGCCTGGCTATGATGAAATTTTAATGCTGATTGAAGACCTTTTTTCTTCCATCGAATTGAATCCAAATTTCTTTAGCCAAGATTATTCTACAGGAAATCTAGCGGCTCTAGGAAATTATATGGCGGCGAGATTTATCGAATTGGCAAGAAATGATGGCAGCAACGAACGGTCTAATTATCGCAATACATTTTATCGTCCCGTCAACCCACCGCTAAACATGCAATTGCGAGGGAATGCGGGAGTCGTTGACCCCAATCGATGGCAAGAATTAAGTCTCTCTGTATTCATTGATCAGTCGGGCAATGTTGTGCCAGGATCCACACAACCATTTTTGAGTGCCGAGTGGGGTAGGGTTCTTCCATTTTCTTTAAAAGAAGAAGATCGTGAGATACTGTTCAGAGATGATTCTCCATATGAGTGGTGGGTGTATCATAACACAGGTCATCCCCCTTATCTGACACCAAATGGGGACAGTACTTCGAATTTATTCAAAGAAACTTTTCTTACCTGTATACTTTGGGCGGCACACCTTGATCCAAGAGATACAACCTTATGGGATATTTCTCCAGGCGGGCTAGGTAATACCCCGGATAGTATGTTGCCAAGAGAATTTAAAAATTATAATAGTTTTTATAATTTAATAGAGGGCGGTCATAAAGATCTTAAGCATAGAGTCAACCCAGTTACAGGAATGCCCTATGCACCACAATTCGTGAAGAGAGCCGATTATGCTCGCGTGCTTGCCGAATTTTGGGCAGATGGTCCAGATAGTGAAACTCCGCCAGGACATTGGTTCGCCATTTTCAATAAGGTCATGGATCATCCTGACTTTGAACGAAAGTGGTATGGCGAAGGGGAGGAGTTGTCGCCCTTGGCGTACGATGTTAGAGCCTATCTTGTATTGGGTGGAGCTATGCATGATGCTGCTGTGAGCACATGGTCTATAAAAGGTTATTATGATTATACACGTCCTGTTTCGGCGATACGCTATATGGCTAGTAAAGGGCAGAGCACGGATACTAGTTTGGTGAATTATCATGTTCATGGCCTTCCATTATTGCCGGGGTACGTCGAAGTTATTGGCCCAACCGACCCACTAGCGGGGCAAAGAGGTGAACGCATAGGCAAAATTAAAATATTCACTTGGCGCGGCCCAGAGTTTATCTCTGATCCATCGACAGACTTCGCTGGTGTAGGTTGGATGCTTGCCGAAGAATGGTGGCCCTATCAACGGCCTACCTTTGTAACACCTCCATTTGCAGGATACCTAAGTGGACATAGTACTTTCTCTCGCACAGCGGCAGAAGTATTGACGAAGATCACGGGAAGCGAATTTTTCCCAGGCGGAATGGGAGAATTTGTTTTGAAAAAGGATGAATTTCTAATACACGAAAATGGCCCAAGCGAGACGATAACGCTACAATGGGCTACCTACAAAGATGCAAGTGATCAGACCAGTCTTTCGCGTATTTGGGGTGGTATCCATCCTCCCGTGGATGATATTTTTGGTAGATTAAATGGAATCAAAATTGCCAAAACAGCCTTAGCCAAGGCGAATGAGTTTTTTCGATTCCGCTCAGTACCAACAGTGGAATTTAAACAGGCGAGTGAAATTTTGTCTATATATCCTAATCCTGTCTCGAGCAATGGTTTTTTGACGATCGACTATTCAGCCCAAAACGGCCCTCAGCGAATCGATATTTTTCATAGTTCAGGTCAGCGCGTTTACAGTTCTCCGTTTCGAGATAATGATCAGGTCAATATTTCTTTACAAGGATATAGGCCGGGGTTATATATCATACAAATGACATCAAATACTAAAGTAGTAACCGGAAAACTATTGGTAGTAGAATAAAATAAGCCGAAAATACATACAACGCTATTGAACAAATCCCTCCAGGGCTGCAGCGTTAATGCCCATATTGGAGAAACCGCCATCATGAAATAAGTTTTGCATTGTTACCATACGTGTTAAATCTGAGAATAGGGTAATGCAATAATTTGCACAATCTAGGGAACTGGCATTTCCGAGGGGAGCCATTCTGTCGGCAAAATCGTAAAAGCTATCAAATCCTTTGACTCCGCTTCCAGCTGTAGTCATAGTCGGCGATTGTGACACTGTATTGACCCGCACTTTATTCTTTATGCCAAAATGATATCCAAAACTTCGAGCAAAGGACTCCAATAGTGCTTTAGACTCGGCCATCTCATTATAGTCTGGAAAAGTACGTTGTGCTGCCATATAAGTAAGGGCGACTATACTACCCCAATCGTTCATTACATCTTTTTGATATGCGGCTTGCATAACCTTGTGAAAAGAAATAGCCGATATATCAAAGGTTTTTAACATCCAGTCATGGTTTAAGTCCGTGTAGGGGCGTCCTTTGCGGACATTGATAGACATGCCGATAGAATGTAGGATAAAGTCAACTTTGCCTCCTAGATGCTCTACACTCTTATCTAAGAGCTGATGGATATCTTCCTGAAGGGTTGCATCACATGGGATAATAATCGTGCCTAATTTTTCGGCCAATTCATTAATTTTTCCAAAGCGCAACGCAACAGGTGCATTGGTTAGTACGATATTGGCGCCTTCTTCATGCGCTCTTTCTGCGACAGACCATGCTATAGACTTTTCATCTAAAGCACCAAAAATGATTCCTTTCTTTCCTTTTAATAATTGATCAGACATAGATTATTCTTAAGTAGATTATTGAAGTCTTTTTGTCAAATATACCGCGCAAGTACGTCGACTAAATGGATAATTGCGAGGCTTCTTATTTTCTTGCATCTGGACGCATTTGAGGAAACAACAAAACGTCTTGAATACTTTTTTGATTGGTCATGATCATACAAAGCCGATCCATGCCAATACCCACTCCTGCAGTGGGGGGCATGCCATATTCTAAGGCGCGCAAAAAATCCTCATCTAGAACCATCGCTTCATCATCTCCGCGTTTACCTAGTTCTAATTGCGCTTCAAAGCGTTCTCTCTGATCAATAGGATCATTGAGTTCAGAGAAGGCATTAGAGATTTCTTTTCCGTTGCATATCGCCTCAAATCGTTCTACTAGTCCTTCTTTAGCACGATGCTTCTTAGCCAAAGGAGACATCTCAACAGGATAATCAGTTATAAAAGTGGGTTGAATCAACTGACCTTCGCATTTTTCACCAAATATTTCATCTATTATTTTCCCTCTTGCCATTGTTGGATTAAGCGGCACTTGAAGATTTTTAGCAACATTTCGTAATTGTACTTCATCCATAGTAGATATATCTACTCCCGTAAAATGTTCGATTGCTTCGTACATAGTGTAACGCTTCCATGGTCGCTTAAAGTTAATCAAGTGATTACCTACTTTTACTTCTGTCGATCCTGTGACATCGATCGCCACTTTCTCGATCATTTCTTCTACAAGGTTCATCATCCATTCATAGTCTTTGTAGGCTACATACAGTTCGATTTGCGTAAATTCGGGATTATGAAAGCGACTCATTCCCTCGTTTCTGAAATCCTTAGAAAACTCATAGACGCCGTCATATCCACCGACAATTAATCGCTTCAGATATAGTTCATTGGCGATACGCATATACAGCGTCATGTCAAGTGTATTGTGATGCGTCGTGAAGGGTTTTGCCGCCGCTCCGCCATAGATTGGCTGCAGAATCGGTGTTTCGACTTCGAGATAGCCCTTTTCGTTCAAGAAATTGCGCATACTATTATACATCAATGATCGCTTACGAAACACTTCGCGCACCTCTGGATTAACTACCAGATCCGCATAGCGCTGACGATAGCGAAACTCCGGGTCCACAACTGCGTCATGGATCTTGCCTTCGGCATCTGTCTTGACGATAGGTAAGGGCTTTAATGATTTACTCAGTAAAGTCAATTCTTTGACATGAAGTGTTATCTCGCCCATCTGAGTTGTAAAAACATGGCCTCTGACTCCGATAAAATCACCTATGTCTAGGAGCTTTTTGAAGACATCATTATAGAGGCTCTTGTCTTCATCAGGACATATTTCATCTCGATTGATATAAATCTGAATACGTCCATGGCTATCCTGCAACTCAGCAAAGGAAGCCTTTCCCATAATGCGTTTCATCATTAGACGCCCTGCCAATGTAATATCTTGGAAGTCAGAAGCGTTATTGTCCAAATAGGAATCTTTTATCTTTTGAGAATGACTGGTGGTGACAAATTCTTCGCTAGGATAAGGGTTCATACCCAGTTCTCTGAGTTTGCGAAGATTGTCTCGCCTAATGATTTCTTGTTCGCTTAACTGCATTCTTTTCGTTTCTGCGAGGGCAAAAGTAGTCAGTTTCGAGTCAAGCCAATAAAATCTTTGCTAAAATGTCAAACATATTAGATTAAATTGTAATGTGTTTGATAGACTCTATTATCTTAGAGCTTATTTTCTGAATAAATATCTTCTGTTATGAAGGCATTAAGCGCTTTTGTTCTTTTTTTCTGTATATATTCAGCTGTTCTAACGGCACAATTTGAAGAGATAGATCGAATCCGCTGGTCGGATTTTGCAGACGGCGTTCGAAATGGCACAACGAATGCAGGTAGTATATGGCAGGCAGACAATAATGATAATGGCAACAAGGACGCCACTGGATTCTTTGGCCCTAGAAATGGACGCTTTGTTTGGGATGATTGGGAAGGGCGCTCAGGATGCCCTTGTGTAGCTAACGGCTCACTGGATTGTGGCTCGAATGATAGCGATTTCTTAGTGAATTTTAATGTGGGGTATCCATTTTGTGAAGTGCGAATCACATTTACCGTTGCTGCCGTAGGATCCTTGGAATGCGGAACGAATAATGATAAGAATCCTAATGACGGCTATGTGCCCGGTACTTGCCCTACCGTACTTGGAGCTGACTGGGCAGGGACAGATTTTATGCGTATTTTGTTTACTGATAATTTTGCGGGGACTACAGACGAAGTGAATATCTGTGGTAATAAAGGGGCGATGACTATTACCCGTACCTTCGATGTGGAGGATTTCAATGTTTTGAGCCTTCTTATTTCGGCGGGTACCCAAGATAATGATGAGCGCTATGAATTGAGCGATATTGTAGTAGAAGGCCGAAGAACGACTATTCCTCCAGATTTGAATGTGCGAATGGTAACCGGCGATAACAATACAATTTGTGTTAATAGTGGTGTTCCCTTGAGTTTTATTACGATCGCCTCTTCAAGCTTAAGTTTTCAATGGACAGGGCCCAATGGCTTTGCGTCTAATGATGCACGACCTCTAATATCAAATTATACTACCGTTGCCTCTGGCCGTTATATGGTTACAGTTACAGATGCAAATGGCTGCAGTAAAACGGATGACGTGTTAGTCACTGTTTTACCCGCAACTAATATGACGTGCACGATGGCACCGATATTTGTCTATGACCAATCCCCTTCGAGTTCGATACTTTGCAGCAATTTGATGTTGCCTGACACTTCTGATAATGGAATTCGCGGGGTATGGACACCAGGAAGTAATTTGACGGCTTTTGCTGGCGAAGTGCGGAACTTCACTTTTACACCCAATGACCCTGCAATTCCGTTGTACAATATTGTTTTGACCATCGATGATGTGACTCGATTAGATCAGATTGGCGTACAACCAGCCGACATTCCTACTTATTGTAATGCTGATGTCAGCAGCGTCAATCTAATTCAACTCTATCAATTAGATACCTCTTTGTTGCTAAGAGTAAATGGGGCTAATCAGTTATTCAACTTTGTACCGAGCAATGATTTCCTCAATAATTATATTCCTCAGTTCACCACCTTCAACTTTTTAGGAGTGCCGCCCGGCCAATACACCTTTTTTATAGAAGGAGTGACCGACTGCGGTGAGACGGCCATAGAAGAATTCAGTTTTTTGATCATTGGCCCAGCGAATCCGATCCGTATTGATACGACTATATGCCAGGGTGACACCTTATATTATCAGCAATATCGGTTCTTCTCAGACTCAATCATCTTTACAGCGGCGGGTGGTGCATGTGATACAGCCATCGTTGTAAACCTAAATATTAACCCCCCGGGCATAGATAATGCTTTTCGATTTCCTGGTGCTACTCTAACGGGAGCCTGTGGTGCTTTGCAATGGTTTTATTTGTACGACAGTATCAATACAGTGACCGGACGGCGCGGCATGTTCATTCAGGATTTAGCTAACAATCCAGCGAATCCTAATTTTATTGATGTCATACAAACGAATTTTAGCGGCTTATATCGACTTCCTTTTATCACCGCGAATAATGGTTGCGACTCACTTGTAAGGCTTAATCTTCGATTTAATAATGCCGGAAATATCACCCGAGATACATTCACTTTTTGTGCGAATGAAGATACCATTGTAAATTATTTAGGGGTAAATTTTAGACTTGATAATAATGTTAGGCAGCATTACGTCACAGGCATAACAGGTCAAGGATCGTGTGATGCCCATTGGATCGTCGCTAATTTGTTGCCAGTGGTAATTGACACATTGCCGCCTATATTGGTTCCTCTATGCGCCGACACTTTTATTATGGTCGATAATGAACGATTTGATATAAACCGACCTTCTGGTCAAGTATTTAGGAGTCAAGGTGCCAATGGATGTAACTCATCAGTATTTGTACAGCTAGAGTTCATTGAGACACGTGATACCGCTATTGCCGCGCGTATATGTCCAGGTAATGCTTTTCAGGTAGGTGATTTTGTGTTTAGTAGTTCATTTACCGATTCATTGGTGATCCTTCCGCGTGCTGCGAGCACAGGATGCGACAGCACGGTGCGACTAACTCTAGAGGTACTGCGTCCTTCGACAATATTTATTGATACGACGATATGTCGTGATCAATCTTTTGTCTTTTTGGGTGACACGTACGACTTGACGACACCTAGTGGGTTGACAAGATTACGATCAAATGTCTTGCCGTGTGATTCTGTTCTTTACCAAGTCAATGTGCGTTTCTATCAAGAGGATTTTGCTATTTCACCCCCCCCCATTTGTGCCGGCGATTTTTTCCTTTTTGATGGACAACAGCTAACAACGCCTGGTCCGCATACGGGTCGATTTACCTCAACCGTGACGGGTTGTGATAGCGTTGTTTCATTGACATTAAGCTTTATTCCTGCGGACACATCATCAACTGGTGTAGACCTATGCGCCAACAACAGTTATGTATTTGACGGACAAACGCTAACGACTCCAGGTCAATATGAGGCAACTTTTACATCAAATACGACAGGCTGCGATAGCTTTGTAGTCCTCATACTCAATGTTTTAGCGCCGAATACTTTTGCGTTTTCTCAGGAAATTTGCTTTGGTGATTCGATAGCATTTGGTGGGGTATTTAGGTCGACTACCGGTACGTTTACGAGCAATTTTATCTCTCAAGTGAATCAATGTGATAGTATTGTAACTTTAAATCTAACGGTATCACCAGAGAATACATTTAGCTTTAGCGATGTTACTTGTCAAGGATTAGCATATGTTTTTGGCAATCAAACTCTAACTACCACAGGCATATATATTGAAACGTTTAGCTCTAATCTTGATGGTTGCGACAGTATAGTTACCTTGGATTTGACAGTTAATCCTCCGTTAATGGGTATATCTACTACTGAGATATGTCAGGGCGATCTTTTAGTCCATGGCGGACAACAAATTACCACTACTGGTAGCTACACTGCTAACTTTGTCACTTCTCAAGGATGCGACAGTATCGGATTACTAGAGGTCATAGTACATGATACTTTTTACTCTGTTGTTTTTGATACTATCCTGAGGGGTGAATCTGTGATGATAGGTAACAATAGCTTCACGACTGCTGGCCGCAATGAAGTGGTTTTGACAACCACAAATGGATGCGACAGCACTATTGACTTCAATCTATTTGTCATAAATCAAGTCTTTGTTGATGTGGATACTACCATTTGTTTTGGGGAGGTATTTACTATAGGTACAGCGACATTTAGCAGTTCAGTGAATATGAGTGTTACGTTAATGGGATCAACCGGCTTTGACAGTATTATCAATTTAAACTTGATAGTGCTGCCCGAGAATATCGAGATCATCAATGATGTAATTTGTGAAACTGAATTGCCCTATTCATTTGGTAATCAAGTGATTAATGCTGCAGGTCAGTACGACGAAATGCTACTTTCGACGGTTACGGGTTGTGATAGTATCGCACGATTAAACTTGGTCGTCAATCCTGTTTTACAAACCACCATTGCTCAACAATCATGTTTTGGTGATACATTGAGATTGGGTGCTCAGACTGTCGCTCTATTAACTTCCGGTACTTTTACAGAGACGTTTGCATCAAATATAACAGGTTGCGATAGTATTGTCACAGTGGATGTAACAGTCATTCCAGTTGTTCGGACGAACGCTGTTATTGAACTGTGCCAAGGGGATACCTTAACATTTGGATCTCGTACATTTGTGCCGACCATGTCTGATAACTTTGAAGAGACATTTACCTCTACTGAGACTGGTTGCGATAGTCTTGTAACATTGGACGTTACGGTTCATGATACTTTCTACACAGTGGTTTTTGATACCATACTTAGGGGGGAGACTGTAACGATCGGCGGCAGTTCTTTCACTACAACAGGTCGTAATGACATCGTATTACCTACCGTTAATGGTTGTGATAGCACAGTGCAATTAAATTTATTCGTCATTAACCAAGTTTTTGTGGATGTTGACACTACGATATGTTTTGGTGAATCATTTTCTATTGGAACCACGACATTCACCAATTCACTGAATATTTCGGTTACTTTAATGGGGTCTACTGGTTTTGATAGTATTGTTAATTTGAACTTGACAGTGTTACCTCAGAATATCGAAGTTCTAACTGAAGAGACTTGCATAAATCAGTTGCCTTATATATTTGGCAATCAGTCAATTACTCAATCGGGTCAGTACGAAGAGATCAATGTAAGTAGCGTGACGGGTTGCGATAGTATTACAAGATTAATATTGACCGTCAATCCTGTTTTTCAGGTAAATGCAACTATGGATGGCTGCCGGGGCGATACGCTCATTTTTGGATCTCAGACGATTGTATTAGATCAATCAGCTAGCTTTAATGAGACGTTCATATCAAGCGTGAATGGCTGTGATAGTGTTGTTAACCTTGTAGTGATGGTTGGTGATACATTTAATGTTGCTGTGACACAAACAATAGTCCGTGGTCAAAGCTTCAACTTCAATGGGCAAAACTTGCTAGATCCTGGTACATTTATAGCGACCTTTAACTCTGTTACCGGTTGCGATAGCACAGTGACGTTAACCTTAATGGTCCTCGAAGAGGTCAATGTGGTCATTGATACTCTCATATGTCCTGGTGTTAATTTCCGGATATTCAACAACTCGTATAGTGCGGATACTATGCAAATCTTACGAAGGATGGGTGGGGCTGGTGCGCCAGACACGATCGTTGACTTGACAATTAGGGTAGTCAGACCGCAAGATTTACGAGAAAACATTACCTCATTCATTTGTTATGAAGAAGTCTTCCAATTTGGTGGGCGAAATCTGAATACAACAGGAATATATCGCGATACATTGACCAGTATAGCTGGCTGCGATAGTATTGTAACCTTAAATTTGACCGTATTTCAGAATACCAGTCTTGGCGTGCAAAACCGTTCCATTTGTGTAGGTGGAACGTTGACTATTGGGAATAATTCTTTTGATACTCCAGGTACATACAGAGACACCTTAACGTCTATTAATGGTTGCGATAGCGTCGTTGTGGTTAACTTGTCAGTAAGCAGTGAGTTCGTGATCAACTTAAATCCTGTAGTTTGTCCGAGCGAAAGTTTTACTGTAGGTGCTAATGTTTACACAGTTTCGGGCAGTTATTCTGACACGTTGCAAGCCTCTATTGGATGCGATAGCATCATAAACACGACTTTAATAGTACTCACTGACAATGTCAGGGATACGGCAATTACCATTTGTGCAGGGGAGGTTGTGACCATTGGAACG
This sequence comes from uncultured Saprospiraceae bacterium, assembly GCA_964616755.1. GTDB lineage: Bacteria > Bacteroidota > Bacteroidia > Chitinophagales > Saprospiraceae > CAYNFR01. The sequence goes on from CAZTSI010000005.1 coordinate 57,024, forward strand.
CAGACCTTTACACAAAGTACGATGGAGACAGTGGTTTTACAATCTAGTCAAAATTGTGATAGTATAATTAATCTTAACCTAGTTGTTTTGCCGGCCATTAATACCGTGGTAACCAATGAAATTTGTTTTGGTGAAACATTTAGCGTTGGTGGCACGGCGTACAACCAATCAGGAACTTACGTTGATATATTGACAGCTAGTAATGGATGCGATAGTACTGTTCGACTTATTTTAACGGTATTCCCTGATGCCTCAGCAGCGATTAATCGAACTATTTGTACGGGCGATTTCTTGCAAGTAGGACCGGATCAGTTTACAGTGGCAGGGATGTACACGGTAAGACTTACCAATGCGAATGGTTGTGATAGTGTGGTCGATGTTAATCTTGCGGTCGTGGATATTTTGCGGGCTCAATTGAATGAAACGATATGCGAGGGCGAAACTTTCACTTTTAGAGGAAGAACGTTGACCATGACAGGATCCTATTCAGACACTTTGAGTTCTAGTATTGGTTGCGATAGCATTGTGACACTAGCATTGACGGTGACCCCTGATTACAATGTGTCTGTGGCCAATGTAGTGGGTACCTGCGAAGGACAAGCCAATGGCAGTTTTACTATAACTGGCGCAGCCAATGCCACCTTGCCTTTGATGGTAGCCGGATTACCAAGTGGTTCTGTCGCTATTACTTCATTTCCTTTTGTCGTTCGAAACCTTCCAAGAGGTTCTTATGATCTAATTATTTCAGATGCAAATGGATGTATGAGTATGACGACCGTAGACATTGGGGAAGATCAGAATGGTCGCGTATCTATTGTTCCAGTATCGACCAGTAGTATGGGTGATTATGAGTTATTCCTTCAGTTTGACGGACTGGTTCGCTCCATACTTTGGGACAATATTCCTGGTTTGAGTTGCAATGATTGTCCTAATCCAACGATTAGAATTACCGAGCCAACGACCATTACCGTTACTCTAGTTGATGATGGCGGTTGTACCTACACAGCTTCTATACTATTAAATGTTAATAATATTGGCAACATCTATATTCCTAATGCCTTTAATCCTGATGGTTCTATTGAAAATTCGCGCTTTTTTATACAAGGGGAAGATGGCAAAGTGGCTATTTATGATATGCAGATATTTGATCGATGGGGAAATATGATTTTTGAGTTAATCGGCTCTCCCTTAGGACAGCGTGAAAACGGTTGGGATGGTAGAAACAATTCTTTAAATGTGATATCAGGAGTTTACACTTACAAGGTCAGGGTCATTGATAGCGATGGGGCAGAGCAAATATACTCCGGAGACGTGACAGTGATACAATAAGGAATGATACGTCTCATTAGCGTAAAACAAAATATCCATGAACTAGCTTATTAAAAGCATACATAGCTCTATGCTAAAAATTGCTTTTGCGCCAAGTTATAAATATTTGCTTCCTGAAGGTCATAGGTTTCCTATGATGAAATATGAGTTAATCCCAGAGCAGTTGCGATATGAAGGTATTGTCACGGATGCTCATTTTTTTGAACCTCATCCTGTTGATGTTTCGGATTTGCTATTAACTCATACCGTCAGATATTGGGAGGTGTTGCAGAATATTCCTGTGCCTCGAAAGTTGGAGAGAGAAATTGGTTTTCCTGTGCGCGAAGAATTAATTCTTCGTGGGAGGGTCATAGCGCAGGGTACGATAGAGTGTGCCTTGTATGCTCTACAATATGGCATTTCGATGAATGCAGCAGGTGGGACACATCATTCATTTGCGGATCATGGTGAGGGGTTTTGTGTGTTTAATGATTTCGCCATTGCGGCTAATTATTTGCTATTCCGAGGTTTGGTGAGGCGTGTTTTAATAATAGACCTAGATGTGCACCAAGGGAATGGAACGGCTTCCATTTTTAGTCAAAATCCGCGTGTGTTTACCTTCAGTATGCACGGTGCTAAGAATTACCCCTTGCGAAAGACAATATCCGACCTCGATATTCCGCTTGAAGACGGTTGTGGGGATAATGAATATTTAACTTTATTACAAGAACATTTGCCTGCTGTTATCGATCATTTCAAACCATGTATAGCCTTTTATTTGGCGGGTGTAGATGTTCTTGCTACAGACAAGTTGGGTCGTCTAGACCTGTCAATGGAAGCTTGTAAGCAAAGAGATGCCTTTGTGTTTGAAATGTTGCGAGTTAGGGAAATTCCTGTGGCAGTGAGCATGGGCGGAGGCTATTCCTTGCAGTTGACCGATATTGTCAATGCACATGTTAATACATTCAAGGTAGCACAAGAAGTGTATTTTTGATGTCTATGAGTAGTTTTTCTCTTTTCGCTAATCAACCCTATTTTGCAGATGTTGTGCTGCCGTTGGCTATTCCAAGGGCTTATACCTATGCTATTCCGATAGACTTGTTTGCTCAAATTCAATTTGGTGTTAGAGTAGAAGTACCGATCAAGAATAAATTATACGCGGGCATTGTCGTGAGAATTCATCAGACTCCCCCCGCCGTAAAAACACGCCAGGTTCTATCGGTATTGGATACGGAGCCGATTATACATGAGGAGCAATTTGCTTTTTGGGAGTGGATGTCTTCTTATTATTGTGCACATCTTGGGGAGATTATGTATGTAGCAATGCCATCAGCCTTCAAGTTATCGAGCGATACGGTGCTCGTTGCAATTCAAGAAAGCGGATGGGAAAATATGCCCTTGACAGATGATGAATATCTTTTAGCAGAGGCACTCTCCATTCGGCACGAATTAAGTATAGCTATTATTCAAGACATATTAAACAAAAAAACGATTTATCCGGTCATAAAAACCTTGATGCAAAAGAGAGTTTTGGCGATTCGGGAGGAAATGCAGGAGCGCTATTTTAAAAAGAAGGAAGATTATATTTCTGTCGTAGAGCCTCATCGTGATGATATTACAATGGCCTTTGAGTTAGTGTCGAGATCTGAGCTGCAACAGCGTGCCTTATTGGCCATCTTCACATTACATAAGAGGAATGTAGATATTTCTAAAAAGCAGGTTTTCGAAATGACCGGGGTGACCCATGCGGTACTCCAAGCATTAGTCAAGAAGGGAATAATTGACATTTTTAGTAAAGAAATTAGTCGACTAAATAATCAAAATAGTCAAGTCGCTTTTTCGTCCATACAATTATCATCTAGCCAACAAAAATGTCTGGAGCGGGTGAGAAGCGGTTTTGAGGAAGGAAAACCCGTGTTATTACATGGCATCACAGGCTCGGGTAAGACACAAGTGTATTTGGAGCTGATTAAGGAGGTTCTCGAAAATGGAGGACAAGTATTGTATTTATTGCCAGAAATCGCACTGACTTCTCAAATTGTTAGTCGACTTCAGGATCAACTCAAGGGTTCAATATTGGTGTTTCATAGCAAAATAAACGATCAAAAGCGGGTAGAAATATGGCAAACGGCTATGACAACAACTAGTCGTCTTTTCATAGGTGCACGGTCGGCGGTTTTTTTGCCCTTTGCAAATCTTAAATTGATCATTGTAGATGAAGAGCATGACCCTTCTTACAAACAAAATCAACCAAACCCAAAGTATAATGCACGCGATGCGGCTATAATGTTAGCTCATCTACTTAAAGCAAAAGTCTTACTCGGCAGCGCTACTCCATCTCTAGAGTCTTTAAGAAATGCCTCAATGGGTAAATATCATTTCGTACAATTATTAGAGCGATTTGGCCTTAGTGAGTTGCCCACTATAGAATTAGTGAATATGCGTGTTGCACAAGAGAAGGGATTGGTAAAGAATGGCTTGTCAACACAATTAATTGACGCAATAAAGGAGACGATTGCAAGAGGAGAACAAGTCATCATTTTTCAAAACAGAAGAGGCTATGCTCCTATACTAAAATGTGAACTTTGCGGTTGGACGGCTGAGTGCACCAATTGTGACATCACACTGACATTTCACCAGGCTATCCATGAATTAAAGTGTCATAGCTGCGGATATCGCACAAAAAAGCCGAGCCACTGTGCAGCTTGTGGGCACGCCCATTTAAAATTATTGGGGATAGGCACTGAAAAAGTAGAAGAACTTTTGCAAAAGGCCATTCCAAAGGCCAAGCTTGCGCGTTTTGACCACGATAGTACTCGAAGCAAGAAAAATCAAGATCAAATTTTATTGGCATTCGAAGCTGGCGAGTTGGATATTTTGGTAGGTACACAGATGATAACCAAAGGTTTTGATTTTGATCGTATATCCTTGGTGGGTGTTATTAGCGCTGACGGATTGCTCAATTACCCTGATTTTAGATCAAGCGAGCGAGGATTCCAATTGCTCATGCAGGTCAGTGGTCGTGCAGGCAGGCGTGAAAGACCAGGCAAAGTGATCATACAAGGCTATAATCTGGGTCATCCTGTATTAAAAGAGATTATGAATGCTGATTATGCAACATTTGCGGAGCGGGAATCCCAAGAACGTGAATTTTTTCGCTACCCTCCTTATTATTTCTTAACGGAAATAAGTCTGAGCCACAAGGAACTTGAACGCGTAAAGATGGCCTCAAGAACTCTTTCTGAATTGCTAAAAACTACTTGGGGCAATCGTATTATTGGGCCGGTAGATCCGTCTGTTTTACGACGGCGTAGCCTCTATCATCAGACTATTTTTATTAAATATGAGAAGCGCAGTGATATTGCAGTTGATATCAAACGGGATATTCTCAACCAAATAGATAGCCTTCAACAAGATAAGGAGTATAAATCCGTCTACATTTCTATTGACGTCGACCCTTATTAAATTAGTGTCAAATATCCTTCTCTTTTCTTTTCTATCTCTAATTGTCTCATCTTTGCAGCGCCAAATAGACGGAGCTTCGAATGTGTTTATTCAATAGAATATAAAGAAATACCAAAGTGAGCCTGTGGATTTGATTTTGTGAAGAAATAATCATTAAAATGAATAAAGTAGTTGTGTTTGGATTGGGAAAGGTTGGTACGCTGGTAGCGGTGTTGCTAAGTAAGCGCTTTCAAGTGACAGCGGTAGATCAACAAGCCCCTCACTATAATTATAAATTACCTTTTACTATTGTCAGATCAGATGTCAACGATAGTGCTGCGGTAGAAAAAATAATAAGTGAACATAGCGCTGTTGTATCAGCCCTGCCATATTATTTAAACAAGCAACTTGCCACCATAGCGCATAAATTGGGTAAACACTACTTTGACCTGACAGAAGATGTAGAAACGACTAACTATATCCGAGACTTAAGCACTACGGGCAATAGTGTATTGGCTCCTCAGTGTGGCCTTGCGCCGGGATTCATAGGTATAGTAGGTGCAAATCTTTGTGCTCGATTTACTAAGCTCAGAGATATTGAATTGCGTGTTGGGGCATTGCCGCGATATCCTAACGGATTATTGGCTTATTCATTTACTTGGTCGCCTGCTGGTGTTATCAATGAATATCTCAATGATTCTGAAGTCATTCATAACGGTGTTCGAAAAATGGTACCCTCTTTGGATGGGCTAGAGCATATCAATATAGAAGGACAAGAATTTGAGGCTTTTTCTACCTCTGGCGGTTTGGGTACCATGTGCGAAACCTATGATGGTCAAGTGGATACACTTAATTATAAGACTATTCGCTATCCTGGTCATGGTAAGTTGATGAAATTTTTGATGTACGAATTAATCCTGAAAGATGATAAAAAGGCATTAGAGGAGATGTTGTACAATGCTAAACCACCGGTCAATGAAGATGTAGTTTATGTATATGCCGTAGTCGAAGGTTGGAAGGGCGAAAAACTCTATCGTGAGGAATATTATAAGGCCTTTTATCCTATAGAAATAGATGGCATTATGTGGCGAGCTATTTCATGGACCACCGCGGCATCGATTGCAGCTGTTGTAGAAATGGTAGCCGATGGACTGCTACCTAATAAAGGATTTATCAAACAAGAAGAAATACCTTTTGCTAAGTTTTTGACCACAGAGAACGGAAGCTTGTATAACAATTAAGCTATTAGTAAACGTTTAAACCTACTATGTTGAAAGCACTATTAAAGAAATTGAATGTTGACGGAGATCAAGGTGTTAGTACAGGTCTTCATTCTTGGAAGGGAGGCGAAGCTGCACAAATTATTACGTCGCCCGTCGATGGCGAGGTAATTGGGAAAGTGAATTTGGCCTCGATGGAAGATTATGAAAAGCTGATAAGCGTCGCTCAAGCTGCTTTTCCGGTATGGCGTCAAATGACAGCTCCAGAGAGGGGAGAGATCGTGAGACAAATGGGGGATGCTCTCCGTCGTAATAAACAAGAATTGGGTACGCTCGTCAGCTACGAAATGGGGAAGAGTCTGCAAGAAGGCTTAGGTGAGGTGCAAGAAATGATTGACATATGTGATTTTGCGACAGGATTGAGTCGACAACTTTATGGATTGACGATGCATTCAGAGCGACGTAACCATAGGATGTATGAACAATGGCATCCTTTGGGAGTCGTTGGTATTATTAGTGCCTTCAATTTTCCAGTAGCCGTGTGGTCTTGGAATAGTATGCTAGCTTGGATATGTGGAAATGTGTGTGTTTGGAAGCCCTCTGAAAAGACACCGTTTAGTGCAATTGCTTGCCAATCCATTATTCAAGATGTGTTGAAAAAGAACAATCTTCCAGAGGGAATTAGTGGCCTTATTTGCGGGGGACGCGAGATTGGTGTAGCTATGGCCAATGACCGTCGTGTCGCCCTTGTCTCGGCGACAGGCAGCACCCGAATGGGGATATCTGTCGCGCAAGCCGTGGCGGGGCGCCTAGGAAAATCTTTGCTAGAATTAGGGGGCAATAACGCTATTATTGTGACAGAGCATGCAGATTTAAACTTAGCGGTGCCTGCCATCGTGTTTGGGGCTGTGGGTACCGCTGGACAGCGTTGCACTACAACAAGGAGGTTAATCATCCACAAAAAGGTATACGAATCGTTGAAGAAAAATCTTGTTAGCGCCTTTGGTCAGTTGCGCATCGGAAGCCCTTTAAATAGTCAAAACCACATGGGGCCTCTGATTGATCAAGCCGCTGTAAAAATGTATTTGGCGGCTATCGAGCAAGCCAAGGGGCAAGGAGGACGGGTTTTGTATGGCGGAAAGGTATTGTCAGGTGCGAGTTATGAAAGTGGCTGCTATGTGGAGCCGACCATAATTGAAGCTCATGCAGATATGGCGGTAGTGAAACATGAAACGTTCGCGCCGATTCTGTATATACTAAAATATGATAGTCTTGAGCAGGCCATTCATTTGCAGAATGATGTGCCTCAAGGGCTTAGTTCGGCAATTTTTAGCCTCAATATGCGAGAAACAGAATATTTCTTGTCGGCCAATGGATCTGACTGCGGTATCGCCAATGTGAATATTGGTACATCAGGTGCTGAAATTGGCGGTGCTTTTGGAGGTGAAAAGGAAACGGGAGGAGGTCGTGAAAGTGGGTCGGACGCCTGGCGTGCTTACATGCGACGTCAAACGTGTACGATTAATTGGAGCAACCAATTGCCATTGGCGCAAGGGATAAAGTTTGATTTATAACTATCTACTTAGCTGATTGGTTAAGTTTTAATGCAACACTGATGCCAGGCAAAAACTGCCTGAAGGTAGCTGTATATACGCCTACATCCAAATGCACTTTTTCCCATTTGTATCTCAACATCACGTTTCCTAAGACGAACTCATCAGTATAGTCGCCGATAAGGCGAGATAGATTTGGAGTCAAAATGAATTCTGCTGCAAGACCAAATTTTTGAGAGATGTTATAAACATTAGATAGTTGAATAAAAACAGAATTGGCCAATCTATCAGAAACGAAGGGTAAGCCCATGCCGAAAGAGAATATATTCCTTTCATTGCCAAGTGATGCAACACCAAAAAGTGACCCTCCGAATCCTATATTATCCGTATTTAGAATGAAAATAAGCGAAGTGCCTGCAGCAAAACTAAATTTGCCCGAATGATATAATTGATATTTTGGTGTTACATAAATGTTCGGCTGGCCTGAAAATAACGTCACCATTTCCATCCCAGTATGAAGTGTAAGTTTATCGCTGATGCCAAAACTAAAGGTCTGAAGGGAAAGCTGATGATTTTGATATACTCTCTCTCCTTTTCTTAAGGTCTCTGCTGTTTCTAAAATTATACTTCGGACGCGGTAATGAAATTTGGGATTCGAGCTATTTAACAGGGTTGATGTGTCTATATCTCCTTTGAAAAAGGACTTTTCGCCCAATATTTCACTATTGATGGTGACATGGTGATCGGTCATCTCAATAAGCGTGTCAACGATTTGTGCCGAATCATGAAAGAATATCACAATTTGATCACCTACCTTTTGTGCAGAAGCGGAAGAAAGAGAAATTAAAAAACAAACGAAATAAGCTAGTCGGCTGGCAGTAAGCATTTTTTTAAAACAAATTATCTAAACGATTCAAATCTATGGCGCGTTTAGCCTTTCGACAGAATGCAATGGCAGCTTTGCCTAAATCTTTAAAACGAACATCCTTTGTAAAGCCATTATGATATCGGTAATAGATCTGTTGAACTACCACTGCTGTTTTAAACAATCCGAAAACGTAGTAATACAAGATATTACTGACATCTCGGCCAGAGAGTAGGGCATAACTTTCCACTAATTCTACCTTGCTCGGGTTGCCGTTTTGCCAAGTGGGGAGTTTAATCAACTCCCCAAATATGGCTAAGTCTTCTTCTTCTGACCAATACGACACAGAGGTTCCGAAGTCCATCATCGGGTCACCTATTGTAGCCATCTCCCAGTCTAATACAGCTTTTAGTGTACCCCAATTATCTGTGTCAAAGATGACATTATCGTACTTATAATCATTATGTATTAAGGTGTGATCGCATTCCTCGGGTATTGCCTTTGATAGCCAATTCATAACTTCGATCACCACTTTTTCATCAGAGGTTTGGGCTTTGGCGTATCTCTTTATCCAACCATTGACTTGACGTTCATTGTATCCCTCAGGTTTACCAAGATTTTCGAGGCCTATTTCTATATAGTCTAAATGATGCAATTCTACAAGCGCCCTCAACCAAGCCATCGAAAGTTCCTTAAATGATTCTGCGCTTATACCATCTCCATCACCTCTTGGCACTATCCCTGTGACACGTTCCATCATATAGAAGTCGCATCCCATTATGGAGTCATCCTGGCAATAATGCAGGGTTTGGGGCACTTTGCCATACGTAGGCTTCAAGGCTGTCATGACCTTAAACTCTCGATGCATGTCGTGACCACTCTTGACATTGGCACCAAACGGCGGACGGCGAAGAACGATTTCTTTATCAGCGATTTTTAAGAAATAGGTTAAATTGCTAAATCCAGACGGAAACTGCTTTACATCTGAAATTTGCTCCCACTCAGGCTTTATGGTGCGCAGATATGCAGTAAGAGCCTCGATGGGCAATTCTTCTCCAAATCGGATTTCTTTGGGTTGATCAATTTGCATCGTATAAATTTAACGCGATTGACCGCCGTCTATGGGAAGACAAATACCTGTCACAAACCTAGCTTCATTAGAGGCTAGGTACGCATAACCGTAAGCTATATCAATAGGCTCAGCTATAAAACCCACAGGAATCTGCATTTGTGCCATTTGCTTGATGTTGTCAGGTATCATCTCTGTCATTGGAGTTAGTGTATAGCCGGGAGCAATACAATTGACAGTGATGCCATATCTGCCGAGTTCGAGCGCCCATGTCTTAGTCATGCCGATAATACCCGCCTTTGTAGCAACATAATTTGTTTGTCCGTAATTACCCCGAATGGCCACGGTGCTTGCAGCAGAAATAATTCGACCATATGACTGTTCTTTCATGTAGTGCGCAACCGCTCGCGTACAATAAAATACGCCATTAAGGTTGACATTGATCACTTGATCCCATTCGTCATCTGACATTTTAAGCAAGGTTTTGTCCTTTGTTATGCCAGCATTATTGATTAGGATGTCAATGCGACCATAATTTTGATATACCTCTGCAACCGCCTTTTCTACTTCTATTTTATCAGTTATATCTATCAACCTATTCGATGAGTATTCGTTGATGTTGAGGTCTTGGACTTCGGGCAACAAATCCCATAACACTACTTTCGCTCCTTCTTGAGCAAAAAGCTCTGCCGTTGCTTTCCCGATGCCTCGGGCTGCGCCGGTAATAATGGCTACTTTATCTTTTAATCTCATTTTATTAAATTTTAGAAAAATCTAGTTTTGCAATGCCTTTATCACTCAAAGAGCCAAAGTATACATTAGTGCCATAAGGTTCTACACTAGTGATCAATTTAAATTTTGGCGAATTTGCCTGAAGGTTGTGCAGAAGCTTACCGTTTTGGTCAAAACAAAGTACCATAGCTTCCTCGGTCACTTTAGGCTCTATAAGCCAAAAAGGAAGTTTCATGAGTTGTTTGCGAAGAATAGGATAGGGCATAAGTTTTTCCAGCATATCGTTGCGTGGGGCGGCTAAGGTCACCCAATAATGTTCACCGTCACCTCTTGAAATACCATCAGGAAAGCCGGCTAAATTGGTTGCGAGGTATTCCCAAGTCTGACTCTTAGGTCCTGATAGGAAGTATTTCTTTATGCTATAGTTACCTGTTTCTGTAAAGGCTATAAATGTACCATCTTTAGAGACAGTAATACCATTAGCGAATTGCAAGGAATCTAGTAACTTATTGGTTTGTCCTGTTCTCAAATCAAAACTCAAAACTAATCCATATCCCGTATGATCGATCATATCTAATTTGAAGTTGGCAAGATCATACTTCATTGAGGCTACCGTAAAATATAAAACTGAATCAAAATACTCCACATCATCAGTTAACTTGAACGTCTGATTATTATACGAATCGGTTAGTTGCGTCATCGTACCATTAAGTTCGATGGATAGTAACCCCTTGTATGCGTCAGCTATATACAGCACACCGTTTTCCCCAATATCCATACCTAATGGTCTGCCGCCTGTATTACCGATAATAGTGCGTTCGTTATTGACAAATCTTACAATATTGCCGTTGACTTCGCCACCCACAATTCCCCAAACCGAATCGAGTGCTACGTCCTCACAAGCATCGCAGTCTTTTATGACGAGTTCTAATTGGTTTAGAAATTTATTAGTTTCGTCGTACGCAGGTGAAGCTTTTGAAAGAAGCGGAGGGGACCATTCTTTTGCATTAATGGGGCTATCCACCAAAATGAAATAGAGTATTGTGGCTAAAATCGTCAATCCTAATATCCACCTAATCTTCATGTCTTTGACTTAGATTATAACTTCAAAATCATTTGGGGCAATGATTACTTCTTTTAAGATCGAAAGTTTTTGATTGTGCAATTGTTGAATTTGTTGCTTAAAATGATCAATCACCTTCTTGTCCGTAAAATAGAATTCGACTAGTTGTGGTAATTCTACAACGTTAACATCGCCAAGAGGTAATAGTAACTCATAGCCTTGATCTTGGACTTTAATTGAATATTTAGCATTGTATACAAACACGCTCACTTTAAGTGAATCAGCGCTAAAACTGTGCAGGATTCTCATGGTATCGGGATAATATGTATTGTGTAATATGGTAATAGATTTTCTCTAATTCTGGTTGATTTTGCAATTTTTGAACGTGCCGATGTATTGTAGATTGATCATTCCTTCGGGCGGGGCCCGTCAATGCTTCCATTGGGTTCATTCCACTAACAATCTTATTAGACGTTTCTTTAATAAGTGGAAATAATAGCGCAAATGGTATATCTTCTGCATGACAGTGTTCCATTGCCAACTGATACAAAGCGGTTGTGAAATTATTAACAATAACCGCAGGTAGATGAATATTGGCTCTCTGGACATCTGAAAAAGGTCGAGATAAGCTCGAAAAATGACTTGATAGCTCTTCAAGTATCACCATAGTATGCGGGTTGTTGGAAGTATACAAAATGGGTATTTCAGAAGCCGCCATTACCTTATTTTTAGATAAGGTTTGTAATGGATAAAATACACCACTTAAGCTGAATGAGTTCTTTAAGACGAGACTTGATACTGAGCCTGAACAGTGACAAACGATCGTATTAGTGCTTAAGGTGTGGGATAAATCTTTTGCAGCTGATTCTATGATATCATCGGGAACACAGAGGAAGATTATTTCTGTGGTATCATCAAATGCATCGTACGTTTCTATAACGACAGCTCCAACGCTCTGGGCAAGTTGAAGAGCATTGTCCCTATTGCGACTCCAAACATTTACAATATTATGTCCTGCATTTTTTAATATTGTCGCTAGATGATAGGCCACATTGCCCGCCCCATAAAAGCATATATTGTAGTGATTGGTCATAAAAAATGGAAGATAAGGTATATTTGACGATCTTAAACGCTAAAAAACTCACAATTTAATTCATATCCTATTGACTATGGATCGCGATATCAAAAGTGCAATTACTCAAGAGATATTACAAGCCCATTTTTTTCCTTTATTTGGCCAAGAGATAAGCCAGGAAAAGCGTGATGCAATAACGAAGGTGCTAACAATAATTACAACACAAAAGGGCGAATTGCTTTTCAGAGAAGGTGATGAATCCGATTACGTCTATACCATTTTATCGGGTCGTATGGAGGTATTTATAACAATGGACAATCAAGAGATTTCTGTTGGCCAAGCGAATAGAGGGGAGACCATTGGTGAAATGGCTTTAGTGACTGGCGATAATCGCACGGCGTCCGTAAGATCAATGCGAAATTGTGTCTTGGCCCGATTGAACAATGACGATTTTGTTGAATTATGCTATCAAAACCCGGATTTTGCTATCTCTATAGCTCGAGTGAGCATCGAACGTCTCAAATCTTCGAATAGACCAACAAGAAAAATATTGCGACTCCCGATCATGGCTATTATAGCATCCGATGCATCCGATGTAACGTCAAGTACAATGGATTTGCTAATTGAGTGCTTCAAAGAAAGTAAAAGGGTCTTTGTATTTGATGCTCAAACTATTGAACATAAATTTCGCCATGTTGATATGTTTGTTAGTGATATGAGAATACACCTTGACTATTTCTTTCCTGACTTGGAAATTGATTTTGACCATATTCTTATTGATATGCGCGACATTCATCCAAGTATCTGTAGGGAATTATACAAATATTCAGATGTTGGTGTAATCTTTTGTAATCCAATGGAACGATCTCATGTTGCCAATATTGATCAAGTTTTAGCGGAAGTCATTGATGTTACCAAAACTAAGATTCAATTAGTTAGGTGCTATCTTCCTGGCTCGGCACAACCTGTATTTAATCAAGTTGCATCGTCAGTTGATAAGTCTGCGCACATAGTTTGTGAGAAGTCAGATGTGATGCGGTTGTATCGGTACCTAACTGGAAACTCGATCGGATTAGCGCTTGGTGGTGGGGGAGCTAAAGGTTTAGCGCATATTGGGGTCATAAAGGCCTTAGAGGAACAGAAAATTCCAATTGACTTTATTTGTGGGACGAGCATGGGTGCTATTGTAGCTGCAACTTATGCGTATCTTAAATCTGGGCAGAAATTAGAAACTGTCATGCGGGAGATATTTTCAAAAAATCCGACCAATTGGAGAGATATCTCGATCATACCGATATTTTCAATTTATAAAGGGAATGTAGTGCAAGAAGAGTTAGAAAGAGTGTTTGGCGATTTGTGCATTGAACATCTATGGTTGCCATTTTTTTGTATTAGCTCCAATCTTACAGACTCAGAAATGAATGTTCAGAGAACTGGACTTCTCAAAGAGGTTGTGCTGGCGAGTATGTCAGTTCCTGGGCTGTTTCCGCCAGCAATCTTGAACGGGAAGTTGCACGTGGACGGTGCCATTTTTAATAATATTCCGATTGACATTATGATGCAAGAAGGGTTGGGGCATTTAATGGCTAGTCGTGTAGATCAAGAAAGTTTTTACCCACTTGGTACAAAGAAGCCACCAAGAGGATGGAACAAATTGAGCTATTTATTTAAAAAAGACAATAGCTATCCGTCTTTGCTTTCTACCTTTATGAAGACGACAATGGCGAATTGTGAACAACATGCCAAATCAGTAGAGGCTTCTGTCGATATCTTTTTCAAGCCGAGGGTTGAGCATTATGGATTACTCCAATGGGAAAAATTTGATGAGCTGGTAGAAGAAGGTTATCGACATACTATGCAGCTCCTGGCTGAGAAAAATTTTGAGCCGAATGTTTAGCAATTAGAGCGACTAATAGTCCACCTATCATCATTAAGCAACCCAACCAGACCAAATTTATTCCTGGGATTATAGTAGCCTCGACGATCAGGATATCATTTCGTGGAGCATCAGAAGCAACTAGCAATTCCACATTTTGCGCAATGCGATTATCTTTAGCCAATCTAAAACTCATAGTCTCATTAGCCGGGTCAATGTTGGTAAATCGAATATGAAGCCCCTCTGAAGGTTCATAATCCTTGATGCTAAATGGCTGTGCATTTCTGAGTATAAAAATAGGATCAAGGGAGAATTTTTTGCCTTCTGGTGATTCTATTTGCAATTGAGCCCCTAAAGCAATATCACCTTCTTGTGCCGTATAATTTTTATGACCGGGCGTACGATCAAAGCCAGATAATACAATGGTATATCCCTGCCAAGCAACATTGCCACCTTGTTTTAATAGAATATCTTCGTAGCGCAACTCATCCTCTTCTGAAAAAACTTTTTCAAACACATCGTCGGAGATTTTGAATTTTTTAGACAACGCGTTTACTAATGCTGGAAACTGATAAATGACTCCATCTTTCAAGCCTAATCCGACGGTGAGTTGGTGAGTTTTGTTTCTTTTTTTGTCTCTCAATTCTATTGGTAAACCTATTGTGAGATCATATTCAGTGATCATAGAATTTTCTGTAAACGTGTGATCGTAGAGCAGATCCCCAATTCGCATAGACATCTCGGGTTCGTCAATAAATTCACCAGGGGACACCAAATAAGAAAGATATTTTAAGGAATCTTCCTCCATTTTTGCGATTTCAATGTCTTGCATATGTGGCAATGGCGCGGCAGCCGTAAAAATATCATAACCCAACTTTCGAACAGTCCCTGGATTAAAGGCCGCTATTTTCGTAAAATCATCTTGATATAAGGCAGATGGTCTTACTACATGTTCCTCTAACACTTCGTTTTGGGTATTTACTTTTTTAAGATTGACGATATAGTTCCTTAGATTACCGGAAAGAGTATCGCCTTCAAATGTCATCCAATAGTCACTGGCAAAAAATGGTTCATTTTTGATTAAGAGTAGCGCTTTCTGCGCCGACTGTTCTTCTACGATCGAACCTTGGCCAAAGGGATTCGAACTGATCACCCGTTGATTCAAACCACTGATCATAATGCCTAATAGTAAAACCCCAAAACCCAAATGTGATATTACTGAACCTGCTTGTTTAATATTGGATCTCAAGAAGCTAAAAAGGTACGTTGAGTTACCAATTATAGCATACAATCCTGCAAAAAGAAACGGAACGTGCTGCCAAGAAAACATTTTCAAATGGGGTTGAATGAAAATAGTTGCCATTAAAGATAAACTCACAGATAGAGCCAAATAATTGGACAAGCTCTTCTTGAATATAGCCCAATTAGCTGCTTTATACCGCAAAAACATGGTACTCCCCATTAAGAGTCCAATACTTACGCCAATCCAAAGTTGATATTGATTGTGATGTTTAATCGGATCCGTCAAGACGACTCCTACATAATTAGGATCAAAAGCTTGAACAATTTTATTGAACAAGGGCAATGATGTTGCTGCCGTCATAAGGATACCTGATAACAACAAGACCAATGAACCAATGAACATCCAAAACTCTCGGCTATTTATAGGTTCTTCATTCTTCGTGGTTGGAATTTGGCCGTTGTAACGTATCAAAAAGTATGAACCGTATAAGACAAAAAATCCGATAAACAAGGTCAACTGACTTTCCAGGCCTAAGGAAGTAAACGCATGAACAGAGGTGTCTCCTAAAACCCCACTTCTCGTCAGAAACGTCGAAAACAAAGTAAATATGAATCCCATGAAATAATAAACATATGTACTCTTCAAAGAGTGCCCAGTTGCCTTAGCTATTAGATTTGTGTGAATACCTGCAACAATAAATAACCAAGGAACAAGGGAAGAATTTTCCACCGGATCCCAGGCCCAATACCCGCCAAATGTTAACGCAACATAAGCCCATGCTCCACCCATCAAGATGCCCGTACCAAAAATAACACCACTAAACAACGCCCATTTCAAGATAGTGGGAATAACTTCTTTATGCTTTCCGGACTGCAAACCCGCTACAGCAAAAGTAAACGGCATAAGCGTTGATGCAAATCCGAGGAAAATGACCGGCGGGTGAATGATCATCCAGTAATTTTGTAGAAGTGGATTGAGTCCTTTTCCTTTTACTAAGGTAAGATAGTCCGCATTAGCAAAAATGGGGCCCTCAAAAACGTCTCGAATTAAAGCAAATGGATTACTGCCTATCTTGACATCCTCTGCTGTAAAAGGCATATATAGCCCTAGAAGCATTCCCGTTAGTGCCATTTGGACTAAGGTCAAGGTCTGCAGGACAGAACTTTCCCAGCGGCGATGCTTTGCCATCACAATACACCCTAAGACAATGTGCCAAAACATCCAGAGTAAAAAACTACCTTCTTGATCTTGCCAAAAAGCTGCAAGCAAATATTCTGTAGGCGAGTCGTCAGATACAGTGCGATATACAGATATGTATTCGTACATCTTGTTGAACATGGCATAAAACATTAAGCCAATAACCGCAAAGATGGAAATGGCGTGTACTCCAAAACTGTATCGACCTAAGCGAAGCCATGATGCATCAGACCGTATGCGTGCTTGATAATATGACCAAGCTGAGAATCCTGCCATTACAAAGGCCAACAAGATCGCAAAATGGCCAATTTGACCTAGCCAAAGTTCTTCACCAGCGTAATTAATTTTTTGCATCCAACTAAGAGTTCTTGCGAAGAGCTAGTTCCTCGTCTTTATATTTAGACGGACACTTTAAGAGCATCTCACTAGCATGAAACTCGCCTCCTACCATTTTTCCAGTTATCACAATAGATTCTGATCGTTCAAAATCCATCCTTTTAGGCTCTTTGATAACGACTTTTGACATATTTCCTGACTCGTCTGTCATGTAGAAACTAAAATAGTTAGGGTCTTTAGCGGGATCATAATGGATTGGCATTTCTTTAGCCAACAAACCAACTACTTTTGAACGATTACCCGTATTGGCGGCCTTTTCAAAAGTAGAATAAGAACTCAAGTTAGCAGATGATGCAATCAGCAATCCCGCCGCAATTGCTATCATACCTATTGCAATCCAATGTGTTCGCTTCATATTTTTCTAACTTTACACCAAATTTACGACAAGCCTCATCAAATGCTCATTATTTCTTAGTTACTTAGAATGATTTTAGATAATTTATTCTCATTCTCTAAATATTCATAGACTCTTTCGACAGCCCCTATATGCTGATCTAAGATCCTTGCTACAGCTTCTTGGCGTGAAACAGTGGGTTCAAGTTTAAGAAAAGGCGTCATCTCTTTTGGAGACCTGATAACATGAACAAATTTTTTATCGACAAGTTGGATCAGCAGACTAAAACGTTCAAATTTCGGCCCTATAATGCAGGTTCTATTAAACCGCAAGGCTTCGATGACGTTATGTACGCCTTTACCAAACCCCCCGCCAACATAAACATACTCAGCATAGTAGTATAGCTCCTTTAATAATCCTATTTTATTGATAATAAATGTTTTAGGATGGATAAGTTCAATGAATAGTGAAGAGTTTTCATTCAAAAGATCATGGGGTACTATCACGATAAATAATTCTGGATCTTGCTTGCGCAAATACTGATAAATAGCCATGTCGCTAGGTTCAAAACTACCCATTAACAGATGCTGAGGATGTTCACTAAACAAAGTTTTATTGAAACCACTTTCTAGCAAGGTGTTTATTTGCGATTTGCCCTTCAGCAATTGTTCGATGCGCATGTCACCAGATATAATAGTATGCCTATGTAATGAAGTATAATGTTGCTTTGAACGTGGGGTCGTGATGAAGAAAAGTGCATGCGCTGACTGTATATAAGGCTTAAATAGAGCGAGTTGCTGTTTCTTCGACCAAGTTGGTGGGTACGGATCGATGTTGACAAACCAATATGGCGTATGTTGCGAATGAAGGTAATCTAACATACTAGGCCATAAATCTAGACCTGAAAAAATGGTTGCCTTGGGCTGACTTTGTTTAAAGAATTTTCGGATATAATATGTAGTATCCAATGGACTTAATACGATGTAATCTATGATACCAATTTTTTTTTCACTTAGTTCGTCAAAGGCACTGATTGAGAACATTGATAAAACCATTTTGACTGAAGGAAGAGCCTCTTTTATACGCAATATCAAGGGTTCAATAGCGGCGTATTCCCCTTTCGAACTAGCATGAAATAAGATATAAGGCTCTTTTAAACTGATCGCTGGGGGGGTATGTATGCGCCGATCTAGCCATTTAGACCAAGTGGCCTTAGAGAACCATTGTGAGAGCACATAGGCTACAATACTATAAAGTCGCTCATAAATAGGTAAAAGATACTTCAAGGAGATTCGAATGATCTAGACAAAATAACGCAAAAGATTAGGGAATGAATGCATGATTTATAGTCCATCTCTAAAGGGAATAAACTATTTTGCGTTCTTAATTTAATTCAAGCTTTATGGGCTTTGCAAAGAGAATATTATTGACAGGCGGAGCGGGCTTTATCGGTTCGCATGCGGTACGACACTTCGTGAAAAAGTATCCTCAATATATGATTTATAATTTGGATGCTTTAACTTATGCGGGCAATTTGGCAAACCTTGACGACATTAAGATGTTGCCCAATTACCACTTCATCCATGCTGATATTACGGATCAAGAGGCCATTTTATCCATTTTTAATCAACATGAGATTACAGATGTCTTGCATTTTGCCGCCGAGTCACATGTAGATCGAAGTATCACAGACCCAATGGCTTTTATTCGGACTAATGTTTTCGGTACAGTTTCATTGATGCAAGCGGCGAAGGTTTATTGGCAGGAGGAATATGCGAAGCATGTCTTTTATCATGTTTCTACGGATGAGGTATATGGCTCACTTGGTGCAATAGGGCATTTTAGAGAAGACACTGCTTATGATCCACAATCTCCCTATTCAGCATCTAAAGCAAGTTCAGACCATTTTGTAAGGGCTTATAGCAACACCTATGGCATTCAAACAAAGCTGTCTAACTGTTCTAATAATTACGGCCCTTATCAATTTCCTGAAAAGTTATTGCCGCTTATGATCAATAATATAAAGCACAGCAAACCGCTGCCCGTTTATGGGGACGGTACGAATGTCAGAGACTGGCTATACGTAACCGATCATGTTGAGGCCATTGATTTGATTTTTCACCAAGGCAAAGCAAATGAAACGTACTGTGTGGGGGGTGAAGAAGAATTGCAGAATATACAAATCGTATATTTATTGTGCGAGATTTTAGATGAAAAACTTGGTCGCCCTAGTGGTAATTCAGCTAAACTCATTACTTATGTCAAGGATCGACCAGGTCATGATAAACGATATGCTATCGATTGCGGCAAAATATCAAACGAGCTTGGCTGGAGACCTTCAGTCGCCATCAGAGAAGGGCTTATGAATACAGTAGATTGGTATCTAGATAATGAAGCTTGGCTGAAGTCAGTAACTTCAGGGGAATACTTGAAATATTATCAGCAACAATACGACTAAATCTTTCATGCGCTCAACATACTTTTTCCTTTGCTTGATCACAGTACTCTTGGCTTGCCTTGGTGCACCGAATCAGCTTTTCGGGCAAATTCAAACCTATGAAGCGCAAGTTCAAGGGGCTATCCAAGACGCAGGCATTTCTGAAACTGAATTTCGATTGGCACTCGAAAAAATTGGCATTGACTATTCGAGACTCGATCAATTAACTCCGTTGCAAGTTAGGGCAGTGCAGGCCACCATGATTGAATTGCGGAATGAGAAAGCTAAAATGGCCATCAGCACAATGGATACTTTAGAGCAGATTACTCTAGACTCAATTTCTCTTGACAGTATGTCGACGATGAGTAGCTCGCCTGATAGTGTAAAAAGCGCTCGAATCTTTGGTCATCAATTATTTTTTAATAATGCGATCGACATAATTCCTTTTGGATCGAGCTTTGTGCCAACAGATGACTATATATTAGATGCAGGTGATCAATTAAGCATTAGCATTTTTAGCTCAGCTGTGATCGATCAGAGTTATTCGATTAATTCTGACGGTACGATACAGCTATTTTCTGACGGCAGATCTATTGGTCGTATCCAGCTAGCAGGATTGACTGTATCTGAAGCTCGGAATAAAATTTTGCGCTCATTTGCCAATCGTTTTAGCCCATCTCAAATCTCTGTTCAATTAAAAAGTATTCGAACTATCCGCGTACAGATTCGGGGCGAAGTGTTCCGACCAGGGGACTATACCGTTTCTGCGATCAACTCAGCGGTAAATATCATTGGGGCGGCAGGCGGTATAACAGATAATGGTAGTGTAAGAAACATCACTGTGATTCACAGTGATGGTACAATAGAAGTGGTAGATTTATATAGTCTTATCGATCTAGAAAGGAAGCCTAAGGTAGTGTGGTTGCGCAGTGGAGATATTATTATAGTGCCGACAGCCAGCCATTTGGTGAAAATTACTGGGTCTATTGCTCGGACGCATGTTTACGAGATGAGACCTCACGAGGGCATTAAAGATCTTGTAAAAGTTGCAGGCGGCTTGGCAACCGATGCTTACAAGAAGAGTTTTCAATTGACAAGAATCGAAGACGATAAGAAGTCTTTAAGAGACATACCCTATGCAGCTCTATTGCGTGAAGGTGGAGATTTCCTTTTGTCTCATGGCGATAGTATTGTGGTAAGTGCTGTCAGAGACATCATCGAAAACTCTGTCATAATCAAAGGAGAAGTTCGGCGGGAAGGAGAATATGAATTGAGTGCTCAGATGACATTGAAGGATTTGGTTGTGTTGGGTGGTCTGACGCAATATAGTCGCCGAGACTTTGCCAACCTTAAGCGACGCGAAAAATCGGGCGCCACCAACATGATTGCCATTTCAATAGATAATGCGCTCAATGGAGTCTTACCTGAAGGCGGTTTGCTATTGCAAAGTGGCGATGAAGTTTTGATTTGGTCATCGGATCGATTCGTCGATCAAAAGGAGGTTAAAGTAGATGGAGCCGTTCGATATCCTGAGGCGATTAGTTATGACGAAGGGGGAAACCTCCGTGTGGTAGACTTAATAGAATATGCCGGCGGACTCAGAAGAGATGCTGCTAATTTTGCGCATGTCATTCGAATTGACCCTTTAAAGCCTAATGAACGCATGTATATTAGAGTGGATTTGGTCAGAGCTTTCGAAAATAAAACAGCCGCTGACAATTTCATTTTAGAGCCATTTGACTCACTCTACGTCTATTCAAAAAATGACTTTATAGAAGAAGCGGTTATTACGGTTGATGGGGCGGTTATTAATCCAGGTATCTTTCCTTATGGGGAAGGTCTGACGTTGAAGGATGTTTTGATATTAGCTGGTGGATTTAAGCGATCATCTGCGACCAACAATATTGAAGTCTCGCGTATTCAAATAAAAGATAATCAACCTACACAGACGATCGTACAAAGAATTGCCTTAGATCGCAAGTCCCTATATGAAGATGGTATCGATGAAGAGGCTTCTAGTTTTATTATAGAACCTTTTGATCAAATTTTTGTGCGTTATGTTCCAGAATTCGGACTTCAAAGTACTATATTCATAGAAGGAGAAGTGAGAAATCCAGGGCCTTACGCCATTGTTACCCCTAATGAACGCGTATTTGATGTAATCAAGAGATCAGGTGGGTTGACAGAAAAAGCCTTTGCGGCAGGGTCGACCTTTTATCGCGTACAGGATAGTCTTGGGTTTGTACTGCTAGAGTTAGAAGAAATAATGAGCAATCCTGATTCGAAATTCAACTATGTTTTGGCCGATGGTGACAAAATTACGATCCCCAAACTTAAAGAGTTTGTGACGATAGTGGGGGCGACACAGTATTTAGCCCAAAATCCCGAACAGAAATCCATCACCGTTCCATATTACAAAGGAAAATCGGCAAATTACTATATCAATAGTCACGCAGGGGGCTATGCCGATAATGCCCGCCGCGACAAAATATTTGTCCTCTATCCAAACGGCGGCGTGGCAGCAACTGTTAAAAAATTTCCGTTTGGCAAGGTACATCCAGACGTATTACCTGGGTCTACTATACAAATTGGCTTTGACAAAGAGAAGGACAATTCTGGTGAGAAAGACGGCAATCTCAACTTGACTAAAGTCCTAGGAGATAGTGTGGCTCAGGCCATGTCGATCTTAACACTGATTCTACTTATTCAGCGTTTGGATTAAATAAAAAATGCTCGCTAAAGAGATACTCTAGCGAGCATGTAACAATCATTATTTATGTCTCGGTGATAGCTGCAATGCCGGGCAACACCTTACCTTCCAAATATTCTAACATTGCACCACCTCCCGTTGAAACAAAACTGACTTTATCGTCGAGTCCATTCTTGGTGATGGCAGCTACTGAATCACCTCCACCTATAAGTGAAAAGGCTCCAGCAGATGTAGCTTCGGCTACAGCTTGCGCAATAGCATTAGTACCTATGGCAAAATTCTCAAATTCAAAGACACCCATAGGGCCATTCCAAATAATGGTTTTTGCGTCCTTGATAGCTTCTTTAAATAGAGCAATGCTTTGAGGTCCAATATCCAATCCTTCCCATCCATCGGGGATCGATTTACTGTCTACGATCTTTCGCTTTGCATCATTGCTAAATGCATTTGCTGCCACGTTATCTATAGGTAGAAGTAAAGTTGTCCCTTGTTTTTTTGCCTTTTCTATTAAATCCAAGGCTAGATCAAGCTTATCATCTTCGCAGATTGAATTTCCGATTTTTCCACCTTGTGCCTTGAAAAATGTGTAGGCCATACCTCCACCAATGATGACCGTATCCGCAAATGAAATTAATTTTTCTAGCAGTAATAACTTGTCTGATACCTTAGCTCCACCTGTTATGGCAATCATTGGCCTCGCTGGATTGTGTAGCGCCTTATTAGCGTTTTCTATTTCACTCTTCATCAAGAAACCAAAACCTTTGGCATCTTTCGCAAAATACTTCGCCACGGTCGTAGTAGAGGCGTGCGCTCTATGCGCGGTACCAAAAGCATCGTTAATGTAGCCATCAGCCAGCTCTGCTAATTGGCGAGCCATTTCTTCTGAACCTTTCTCTTCACCTGCATGAAAACGAGTGTTTTCTAACAATAACACTTCCCCCATTTTCAAGTTCTTAGCAGCATTAACCGCTTCAGGCCCGATACAATCACTGGCAAACTTTATAGGACAATCTAGTAAATTGCTCAAGTGTGGCGCTAAGTGTCTGAGCGTAAATCGCTGTGTATCAATGTTTCCATCCGCCTTCAATTTTTTCAGCGGTCTATCCAGATGAGACATAAGAATTACAGCGCCCCCTTCTTCTAAAACCTTATTGATTGTAGGCAACGCTTTAACTATTCTTGTATCATCCGCAATTTGAAAGGACTTATCTAACGGAACATTAAAATCCACACGGATCAAGATCTTTTTTCCAGCAACTTTGATCATCTCCTTTAGGCTTTTACGATCAACGCAGCTAGGTCGGCTAGTCTGGCAGAATAACCGGCTTCGTTGTCATACCAACTCACCACTTTCAGCATATTTTCGTTGACGTCTGTCAATAATGCGTCGAAAACGGAGGAATGCGTATTTCGCACGATATCGCTAGAGACTATAGGATCTTCACAATACTGCAAATAACCTTTCATTGATCCTTCTGCGTATTCCTTAAATTTTGCGTTTACTTCAGCCACGGTCACCTTTTTACTGAGGTTCAAGTTTAACTCTACCATAGAGCCAGTGACTACGGGTACGCGGACGGCAATGGCAAATATCTTCTCCCCAAAATTAGGGATCACTTCCTTTATGGCTGATGCCGCCCCAGTAGAGGTAGGCACGATATTATAGGCAGCGGCTCTCGCACGTCTTAAGTCTTTATGAGGACCATCTTGTATATTCTGATCCGCTGTGTAGGCATGGATAGTCGTCATTGATCCATTGATGATACCGTAATTATCTTCAAGAACCTTGACCAATGGAGCTAAACAGTTAGTTGTACATGAGGCATTAGAGAACACATTTTTACGTCGATCCAATTCGTGGTCGTTTACTCCTAGTACGATAGTCTGAACGTCACCTTTGGCAGGCGCAGATATCAATACATCTTTTGCCCCCGCTTGCAAATGCATTGACGCATCAGCTTTTGATACAAAGCGTCCTGTACATTCAAGGACTAGATCTACTCCCAACTCTGCCCAATTCAGTTTTGTCGGGTCTCGTTCTGCAGAAGCTTGAATGCTCTTGCCATTCACAATTAATTCTGTGTCTGTTGAGCTTACCTCTCCATCAAAGGGGCCATGAGCACTATCATATTTTAATAAATGTGCTAAAACACTATTGTCGGTGAGATCATTAATACCCACAACCTCAATATTGTTATTCTTTAACAGATTGCGAAAGGTTAGCCTTCCGATACGTCCAAAACCATTAATGGCAATTCTCTTTTTCATAATTATTTATTAGTATTTGTAGGAATACAAAAGTAAAGCTTAGATATCTATAATGGTAGACGATTTTGAATTTGACATTATAATCTATATTGTTCCCAAACGCAGTAAATTTATTTTGAACTCTTGTCGAACAATAGAATTAAGTATTGAAAAAATCTGATTTACTTAGAGCTCAAATAGCGATATTCTTATGAAACTCGTAGATCGAAGGTCATTTCTCAAAAAAATTGGGGTAGCAGGCGCTGTGGCTAGTAGTTTTACTTCCTCTAATAGACTAGATGCCACTAAGATGAGGCAAGAGCTTACTTTGCATCGCCAGCATTTCGGTAAAAACGATAAAGTGCGGCTGGCCATGATAGGCTGTGGCATTCAAGGATTTGCCAATGCAGAAGCTGCTAATCAAGTGCCTGGGGTAGAATTAGTCGCTGCATGCGATCTTTATCAAGGACGTTTAACCCGAATGAAGGAGGTGTTTGGTAATCACCTTTTATGTACGAAAGATTATCAAGCCATTTTAGATCGCAGTGATGTTGATGCAGTTTGTGTCTCTACGACCGATCATTGGCACGATCATATCGTCAAATTGGCTCTTGCAAAAGGAAAGCCTGTCTACTGTGAAAAACCTATGGTACATCGGCCTGAAGAAGGTCTTGCATTAGTTGAGGCCGAGCAAAAAAGCAAACTACCTGTACAAATCGGTAGTCAAAGAGCTAGTTCTTTAAGTGTTTGGAAGGCTAAGGAGTTGCTCGCTCAAGGGGTGATCGGTGAAATTAATATGGCCGACATTCGCTATGATCGCAATAGTTCTAATGGTGCATGGCAATATTCCATTCCAACGGATGCTTCAATTGATACCATAGATTGGAAAACGTTTATCGGTGATGCACCGGTGCATTCATTTGATCCCGTACGTTTCTTTAGATGGCGCAATTATAGAGATTATGGTACAGGTGTGGCTGGTGATCTTTTTGTGCACTTGTTCACGGCATTGCATGTTATTACAGGTTCACTCGGACCCGATAGGGTATATAGCACTGGGGGCTTGCGTTTTTGGAAAGATGGACGAGATGTTCCTGATATAACATTAGGGCTCTACGATTATCCAGAGACTTCTATTCATCCCGCGTTTAATGTTCAAATGCGCTCTAATTTTGTCGATGGTTCGGGGGGTGGATCGCATGTACAATTAATTGGATCAGAGGGTATGATGACCATCGGGTGGAACTCTATTCGCATCCAAAAATCTAAGGTGAGCACAGTACCTAGCTTTGGTGGTTGGGATTCTTTTTCGACGTTTAGTGAAGCACAACAGAAGGATTTCGAAAAATGGTTTAAAGAGCACTATCCCGCGCCTAAGCCAGAAATGAATGAACCTCGTCAACTCGAATATACCGAACCAGAAGGATACGATGCACATGTTGATCATTGGGCATTTTTTGTCGATGCTATCCACAATCGCACAAAACTCATTGAAGATACAAGCTTTGGACTTCGTGCAGCTGGACCTTCATTGGCGGCCAATATGAGTTTAGAACAAAAGAAAATTATCCATTGGGATCCTACAGAGATGAAGATTGTCCAGTGAGTAATAACATACTTGAAAATGTATTTTTTAAAACTAATAAGAAAAAGTGAATTTATGAAGATGCCTAAATTGATAATGCTTCTCATTTTTTGGTCAAGCCTTGCGGCACAAGATGCCAAAGAAGATATTTTTCAAGGATTGTCCTTTCGTTCTATTGGACCAGCATTGACATCAGGCCGAATAGCCGATATTGCTATACATCCCAAAAATGAAAACCAATGGTATATTGCCGTTGGGTCAGGAGGGGTTTGGAAAACCATCAATGCAGGTACCACTTGGACGCCTATATTTGACAGCCAAGCAAGTTATTCGATTGGTTGTATTACACTCGACCCGCAAAATGAGCATACTATATGGGTAGGCACGAGGGAAAATGTCGGCGGAAGGCACGTGGGTTTCGGTGATGGAATATACGTGAGTCATGATGGCGGCATGAGTTGGACAAATAAGGGGTTAAAAAACTCAGAACATCTCTCTAAAATCATTGTACACCCTGAGAATTCTTCTACACTTTGGGTAGCTTCTCAAGGTCCACTTTGGAGCAAAGGTGGCGAACGTGGTGTATATAAGAGCACTGATGGCGGCATTACTTGGAAGCGCACGCTTGGTGACGATCAATGGATTGGGGCAACAGATTTACTCATTGATCCGACCAATCCTTCTATTCTTTATGCGGCAACATGGCAACGACATCGCACCGTAGCAGCTTTTATGGGCAGCGGTCCGGGTACAGCCTTACATAAAAGTACGGATGGCGGTGAAACTTGGCAAAAACTGTCTAATGGCATCCCAAATGTCAATTTAGGGAAAATAGGTCTTGCCATGAATCCATTTAATCCCAAAATGATTTATGCAGCTATCGAGCTAGAAAATCTGAAAGGTGGCATTTTTGTCACTACTGATGCAGGGGCATCATGGAGCAAATATTCAGATATGGTTTCCGGGGGAACAGGGCCGCATTATTACCAAGAATTATATGCGAGTCCACATGTCGAAGGTCGATTATACCTGATGAATAATACCGTTCAAATATCAGAAAACCACGGACGAACATTTACAAGTATGAACGAAAGAAAAAAGCATATAGATAGTCATGCAGTGGCTTTTAAAAAATCCGATCCAAACTACTTATTGTTTGGTACAGATGGCGGTCTTTATGAGAGTTTTGATCATACGAAGACTTGGAAGTACGTGAGCAATCTGCCAGTGACTCAATATTATAAGATTGCGGTTGATGACACAGAGCCATTTTATAATATCTATGGAGGTACCCAAGATAACGGTTCGCACGGTGGGCCGTCGCGTACCACAAATAAAGGGGGCATCTATAACCACGATTGGTGGATAACTCTATTTGCTGATGGTCACCAGTCAGCCACAGAGCCAGGCAATCCGAATATTACCTACGGCGAGTTCCAAGAAGGTTGGCTGTGGCGAGTGGATCAAATCACTAGGGAAGCGGTTTTTATTCAACCTCAACCAGGACTAGGCGAACCCGCCGAACGGTTTAATTGGGATGCGCCTATTCTCGTGAGTCCGCATAAACCTTCACGCCTTTACTTTGCCTCGCAACGCGTATGGAAGTCTGAAGATCGAGGTGATTCGTGGCAAGCGATTTCTGGCGACCTTACGCTCAATCAAGATCGCATGCAACTACCTATTATGGATGGTTTTCCGGGCGCGGACAATGGTTGGGATCTAAAAGCAATGTCTACTTATAATACAATTACTTCATTGGCCGAATCGCCATTGATGGCAGGACTCCTTTATGCGGCAACTGATGACGGTTTGATTAACATTTCTGAAAACGGAGGACAATCATGGACACGGATAGGAGTAGGGACGATAAAGGGATTGCCTGCAACAGCTTTTGTGAATGATATTCGCGCGGATTTGTTTGACGTTTCGACAGTATATGTAGCCTTAGATAATCATAAGTACGGCGACTTTAAACCCTACTTGATCAAGAGCACAGATAAAGGGCGCACATGGTCGCTCATAACGGGAGATATGCCTTCTCGACTGATAGTTTGGCGATTGGTGCAAGACCATGTCAACAAAAATTTGCTTTTTGCGGCTACAGAGTTTGGTGTATACGTTTCGTATGACAGTGGCAAGAAATGGACGCAACTCAAAGCGGGGCTTCCAACGATATCTGTGCGCGATATTACCATTCATCGCAAAGCCGATGATTTGGTCTTGGGTACTTTCGGACGAGGAATTTACATTCTAGATGACTTAGCCCCCTTAAGAGCTTTAGATCCGACGAACCTTCCTAAGAAGGCCTTCCTCTTGGATATAGAAAATTCACTGCGGTATATGGAAGTGCCAGAAGTATATGGACAGGGCCATGCCCAATATGCTGCGAGTAATCCACCGTTTGGCGCGGGTTTCACCTACTACTTGCCTGAAGCATTGAAGTCCTTAAAGGAAAAAAGGAAGGAAAGTGAAAAAGGGAATGCAAATATTCCTTTTGCAGGATGGGATGCTCTAGATAAAGAAAAAAATGATCAAGGACATTCGATTTTCTTGACGGTCACAGATGCTAACGGAGAAGTTGTGAAAAGAGTAGTTGGCACGAACAAAAAGGGATTCAATATCGTGCATTGGCCTCTAGACTACGAAGATCGAATCATGGAACCTTTAAAACCAATGCCGCAGAATCAAGAAGAAGAATTTGGCAGCAGTAGTATGATGGTGCCGCCAGGACGATATTCGGCGAGGTTGTCACAAGTAAAGGATGGGGTACTGACTGACCTTTCAGAAGAAAAATTCTTCGAAGTAACATCCTTGCACAAAGCGGCGTTGCCTGGTAAGTCAGTGCAACAGATTACAGCATTTGCCACAAAATTTCATAGTTTTATGCAGGCGTTTAGCACAACTCAAGATGTCCTGTCTAGATCAACAACTACAGTTGCCGCTATGCACAGAGCATTAGCAAAAGCCGCAAAACCTAACAACGCATTAACGTCCGAATTGCATGCATTAACGAGCCAGTTGCAGGCACTTTCTGCAGAGTTGAATGGAAGCCCGAGTCGGCTGGAGTTTGGCGAAAAAACTTGGCCTAACCCTTCTTCGGGATGGTTTATAGGTATGGTTGGTCTAACGAGTTCGACCTATGGGCCAACAGAGACACATGAGGCTAGCTTAGACGTCGCTATTACGCAATTGAAGAGTATTACGGAAAATTTGAAGCGAATAACACAAACCCAAATTCCATTGATCCTGGAGCAATTGAAGCAAGCAGGAGCTCCGCTGATAGAAGGGCAGGGACTTGATAATTAATCCAAAGCGGACGCAGGTTTATACCTAAGTTAGAAAGAGTCGTTCGACGCAATAAATAGGCGTAGAGCGGCTCTTTTCTTTTCAAAAATTCTACATTTATTATGGAAGAATAGAGAATTCTGAAGTGGTTGAAATAACTTCTGAATCGTCATTAAACCCCCAAACTTTGGCTTCTACAACCCAATCGCTATTAGTGGAAAAACCATTGTTTAAGGACAAAACTATATCATCGCCAAAGTCATAAAACCCATTACTAGCATGGATATGTGTAAGGCTAGGTTTTTTATAAACCTCTGTGTTTGATGCCTTATTATAAATTCGTACTTGTATATTGTGTACAGTTTTTCCGGTTTCACTTTCGAAGCGAACACGCAATTTTAAAGTCTCATCAAGTTTTTTTGGGACAACGTCAGGAGATTTGATGTCTATTGCATAAGCGTAGGGTATCGATTCATTGTTTTCCTTGTCTGATACGCAATTAGCTTGCAAGAAGAGTACACCAATTAATACAAAGGAGTATATAAAGCCTTTTTTCATAGCAAGAACATGTAAGAAACTACTATTTAACGTACAAACACGCCTAAAATTTTAATGCGGAGCGGATTTTTTAACTCCTTAAAAGGTTTTCAGTTAAAAGAAATATTGAACGGATGGATTGATACTGTGAATGTCCTGAGACTATAAGGATAGGGGCATTATCATATTTGATTTAAGCTCTCTTAGTTAATCAATTTTCGCAATTCACTGAGCTTCATCATGCAATCGATGGGAGTCATATTATTGGGATCAAGTTGTAAAAGTTGGTCATGTATGGCCATTAGAGCAGGGTCAGCTTGAAACAAACTCAGTTGCTGAATGTTTGCTCTTTTTTCTAATTGATGGAGGGTTTTTTTAGTTTTTTCCCCATCTAGAACGGATTGTTTTTGTAGAATGAGAAGAATGTCCTTGGCTCTACTTACTACATCCGCAGGCATACCCGACATATGTGCTACTTGGATACCAAAACTTTGATTGCTGCTGCCTTTAATAAGTTTTCGCAAGAAAACTATTTTATCTCCTAGCTCTTTGGTTGCTACATTGTAATTGGCAATTCCAGAATACTTATCTGCAAGTTGACTTAGCTCGTGGTAATGGGTAGCAAAAAGAGTTTTAGGCTTCGCCTCAATTTCATGCAAATATTCTACTATCGACCACGCTATAGAAATACCATCGTACGTACTGGTGCCACGGCCTATCTCATCGAGTAAAATTAAGCTTCGATCGGATAAATTGTTCATGATACTAGCCGTTTCGGTCATTTCGACCATGAATGTCGATTCGCCACTGGAAATATTGTCGGAAGCCCCTACACGCGTAAAAATTCGATCCACAATTCCAATATGTGCCTTGCGAGCAGACACAAACGAGCCCATTTGCGCCATTAAACAAATAAGCGCCGTTTGCCTAAGAATGGCCGATTTACCAGACATGTTAGGCCCTGTAATCAATAGTATTTGCTCACCTTCATTAGAAAGGGTTAGATCATTTGGAATGTATTCTTGCCCTAGAGGAAGGTGTGCTTCTATGACAGGATGACGGGCTTGCTCTAACTGAAGTTCATAAGATTCAGACACACTGGGTTTGCAGTAATGTTGACGTTTGGCGACTTTAGCAAAGGAATTTAAGCAATCAATTTGTGCCAATATATCGGCATTGTGCTGAACAATTCTGATATGATTGCTTAACCAATCAATAAGTTGTTGAAATAAAAGCTCTTCTAATGCTAGAATTTTTTCTTCTGCACTTAAGATTTTTATCTCCAGTTGCTTAAGCTCTTCAGAAATGTAGCGCTCCGCATTAGTCAAAGTTTGTTTACGTGTCCATGATGTAGGAATAAGATCATGATCTTTATATCGATTGGTGACCTCATAATAATAGCCAAAGACATTATTGTAGCCTACCTTGAGATTCGTAATTCCTGTGGCAGTAATCTCTTTTTGGAGCATGGCCTCCAGATGACGCTTGCTGTTAGCTATTAGATCGCGATATTCATCTAACTCTTCGTGTACACTTGTGGCAATCACTGATCCTTTAGCAAGGTTGTGGGGTGGATTATCTGCTAAAGTATCCGCAATTTTTTGACAGATTTCTTGCGCTTCGTCTAATTGATGGGCGAGTTTGGACGTTTGGCTTTGTGGAAGTTCTATTAATTGTTTCTTGATAAATGGGATCTGAAGAAGGGATAGCTTAAGCGCCTCTACCTCACGGGGGCTAACTTTGTTAAGTGCAACTTTTGCTATTAATCGCTCTAGATCACTTATGGCTTTCAGATGTTGATCTATGGCTGCTGAATGTTGCATATTATTCACCAGACTTTCCACGATAGACAATCGATAGTTTATAGCATCAATATCTGTTAAAGGAAGTAAAATCCATTTGCGTAGCATTCGAGCCCCCATAGCGGTAACGGTATGATCCAGAATTTGAGCTAAGGGCACGCCTGATGGATGATTAGGATGAATGAGTTCTAAATTGCGAATTGTAAACTGATCTAACCAAACATATCGCTCGAGTTGAATTCTAACGATTTTATTTATATGACGAAGTTGACGATTTTCAGTTGTCTCTAGGTATTGCAAAATAGCTCCGGCGCTGATCTGAGCCAACACCAAATGATCAATGCTATATGCTTTAAGCGATTGAACCTGAAATAGTTGCATCAATTTGTCGCGACCATATTCTTCTTGAAAAATCCAATCATCTAAACCATATGTATAAAAGGTTGAATCTACGTGATCGTCGATTGTAGGCTTTTGACGTTTGGCATATAAGATTTCTTTTGGTGAATAGGTGCTGATTAGTTTAGTGATGTCGGCTAATCGCCCTTCGTACACCATAAAGTCACCGGTCGATAGATCTAGTAGGGCACAAGCGCCTTTATCATTGGCAAAATATACAGCAGCAAGATAATTATTTTCATTTCGGTCTAAGAGATTGTCAGAAGTGCCAAGACCTGGTGTGACGACATCCGTAATGCCGCGTTTGACCACTTTCGTTTCTTTACTTGGCTTCTCAAGTTGCTCACATATGGCTACTCGAAAGCCCGCTCTAACTAACTTAGGTAAATAAACATCCAGAGAATGATAGGGAAATCCTGCAAGCTCAATGTTAGAGCCCCCGTTGTTGCGAGCCGTAAGCGTAATACCTAGCGCATTAGATGCTTTGACTGCATCTTCGCCAAATGTTTCATAAAAATCTCCGACCCTGAAAAGTAGGAGGGCATCTTTATGCTGCCCTTTAAGTGCATAATATTGTTGCATTAAAGGGGTTTCTTTCCCTTTTTCTACTTTACTCAATTGGCTTAGCTTTAAACCACCAAATATATAAAAATCGCTAATAAGTGATAGGTTCAAAGCTAAGCCTCTACCTTCTTTTATCAAAAGGTTAGAAATGCTTCATGTATATATCTAGTCCCAAGACCAGCCGAACTTAAATCTAAGGCCTAATACAGGGCTACTAAAATCCTTGTCCGAGAAACCTTGAATGTCGGAATTGCTAAAAAATCGGTAACCACCTTCTAAGCCAATACGAAAGAATCTCGTCACGTTGAGTTCAGCACCAACGGTTGGTTGAGCGACGAAAACTCTATCTGTTCCGACATCTTGAATATCAAGGCTACTACTGCCCATTTGTACATAGACGAGAGGATGAATCACCCTGTCATTATGAAACACATATCCAAGAAGCAGATCATTGCCTTTAATCTCCAATTCTCTGCCATTATTCATGTTGTCTGATTTGTAGCCCGACCATCCTATTAGCAACGAATTGTTGATTTCAAAGGTGAAAAACCCGCCCGTATTAAGGTTGAAATCATCTTTAAAGTCGGCTAAAGAATTATTCCAGCCACCCCATAATCCCGTTAATTGGATTCCGCCATAATGATTAAATACGGTTTCTTCTTGTGCTTGGATTTGTGTTGTACCGAGGGTTGCAATTAAAATGAGCGCGTAGAGACATTTCATAATCTAAGATTTAAATGGTTAAACAATAATACCAGTTGACGATGAAGTTAGCGCAAGTGTTACAATTTGAAAACAGATTTAGGACAGATTTAATATTAACATCGACAAAAAAACATATATAACCTACTTAAACGTCTTTAAAGAACGAAATTATCATTTCACGCCACCAGCAATTATTCTATTTCAGAAGCCTGTTCTAGTATATAATGCAGGCCATTTCGATTATCCGGTTGAAGACGAAGGGTGCCTTTGAAGCTCAGTTGAAGCTCATTTTGTTTATGTGGCGGAATAGATTTAGGTTTTAGTTTGATTTCCATTACTGTCTCAGGCCCTGCTTGACCACAAAAAAAACAGGAGGCATAATTGGTTCTGCTCAAGGCATAATTAAATCCCATAGCATCTAATGGAATAATGTAGCCCTTGATTATAACCACTTTGGTGTCATACTTTTTTAGTGTTGCGCCGTATTCTGCTTCTACAATGGTTGTGCCTAAAAGTGAGTCATAGACCGTATTCCATTTTACATCGGCTAAGGTCGTCCAACTCAAGTGTTCTTGAGCACGCATTGTCAAAGGGCTAAACCAAATGAAGAGCGCAGAAAAGCAAATCAGAACAAATCGTAATATCATGTAAAATCTTATAATGTCATATAAGCGCAAGAAAGGTTGAAAAAGTTCTCAGAATAATGTCATTTTACACATCTTGATGCCATCGATCTATGGTGCACTCATCATTCTAGCAGCATGCATTTTAATAGTTTATACCTCGCTAGTAGATAATACTAATAAGGCATCGTTCTAATGGGGGGGTGGTGTATCTTCGCGCAGTCATTGTTT
Organism: uncultured Saprospiraceae bacterium; assembly: GCA_964616755.1. Taxonomy (GTDB): domain Bacteria; phylum Bacteroidota; class Bacteroidia; order Chitinophagales; family Saprospiraceae; genus CAYNFR01. The sequence continues at coordinate 91,524 of CAZTSI010000005.1, forward strand.
GCTATGGAATATAAACACCATGAAGACTTCCTGAAGAAAATTCGTTCTGGCGACATAGCGCCAATTGTTATTCTACATGGCGACGAATCTTACTTTGTAGATCTTCTGACGGATGCACTTATCGATTTAATTCCCGAGCAAGAGCGATCCTTTAATCAAGATATTCTCTATGCTAAAGACATTGAGCCCAGAACCGTGATGGATTATGCGCGGCAATTTCCGATGATGGCCGAACGTCGTATGGTGTTGGTCAAAGAAGCCAACGATATTAATGCATGGGATGCTTTAATGCCTATTCTCCTCAATCCTGTACATCACGCTATTGTTGTTTTATCTTTTAAAAAGAAAATCGATGGCCGATTGAAATGGTTTAAAGATTGTAAATCTTCAGATTCTATTGATATTTTTATAAGCGAACCTATCAAAGAAAGTGATTTAGGGTCATGGATCAACAACTACTTAAAGAAAAGAAAATTCAGTATTGACCCCCCAGCGAATGCATTACTTTGTCAATATTTAGGATCAGATCTACATAATTTGGTCAATGAGTTGGACAAGATTATATTGCAAATTGCCCCCAATTCGCTTATTACTACAGACCTGATTGACACCTATGTCGGTATCTCTAAGGAGTACAATACTTTTGAACTTTGCAAGGCACTGGCCTACAAAGAAGAGGCTAAAGCGCATATGATCTCATACTATATGGCTCAAAACCTGAAAAGCACCCCATTGCAAATGATACTACCAGGTCTTATGGTATATTTTCAAAAAGTTCTTTTGGCAAGTAGGTATGGTAGGTTAAGCGATCCTGAGCTTGGTAAAATCATAGGTGCCTATGGTTCGTATGTCATTGAATACAGGCTAGCCGCCAAACATTATGATCATGCGCATATACGTCGGATCATCGATTGGATTGCCCAAGCTGACGCCCATTTAAAAGGTGTTGGCTCAACAATGGATGATGATCAAATTCTGACAGAGCTCGTGTCAAAAATTTTTATTCCCACCAAGGTGTTCGCAGAATAAGAGTGAGCATTAAATCTACTTTTTCCAAATAGAGCGCAGTGCTTCTACGCTTCCATCCAACCATAAGGCATCACTGGCCGATACATCAATATCAAGAAATTGAAAGGGTTTTGTTGGAAAGGCAATTTCTGTCATAACGACTTGACCATTATTTAAAAATACTTCAATAGAGGAATGGTCTACATAGATTGTAAAAGCAAGACTATCCGTCAATTCTTGTACTGGCGCTGAATGAACACCTGAGAAATCTTCTTGAAAATCAACTTTGCCACTTTTTCTACGGTCAACGAATAGTTGTTGTACGTCGTGGTTATATCCTATTTCTATCGACTCGTTAAGCTCATTCTCGAGCTTAATGACTACCTTTCCTTTTGAAGGTGCATTAAACAAGAGTTTAATACGCGATAGATCAGGAATGTTAATGCGCTTAGTTAATGTATTGATAGGGTGCTTCGATATAATCAATTCTTCAACTTCCTTGACAGGCATCGAGCGCAATGAAATGCGATCATTTTTTTGAGCGAGGGTTAATTCTCTAGGCAAGGTCATGGCGCTTCGCCATTGCGTAGTAGGGACAACTTGAGCATACTGCCAATTGCTCATCCAGCCTATACCAATAACTCGGTCTTGCTCTTTAGGCACATTCGACCAGCTCACGAAAGCATAATTATCCTTGCCAAAATCCAGCCATTGTAATCCATTGGGATCACCAATAAATGTTTTTCCATCAAAATCTCCTACGAAATAACCAGTGGCTGTGCCGCCATTTGGCGCCTCGCGCTGTATAGAGCTTATCAACACCCATTTAGATTGTTCACTACCTTGTATCTTCATTTTAATTAGATCAGGACATTCCCAAAGGCGCGTATCACCTGGAATCCCAAACTCACCACTTAACTGCCAGCTTATTAAGTCCTCAGATGTGTAGAACATCGTTTTGTCATAGGCCGCTAAGACCATTACCCATTGACCACGCTCGTCATCTCTGATGACTTTTGGATCTCTAAAATCTTTGATACCCGGATTTGTCACCACAGGATTGCCCTCATATTTAACAAAGGATCTTCCATTATCTAATGAATAGGCCAAAGATTGATATTGATATTCTGATGAACCGCCGTGCTCACCTTGCATATTGTGATGTGTAAAAATGGCTACCATAGGATGTATATCTGTTGAGCCAAAGGGTGAGCTGTTCGCGTAATCAATGACTGCGCTCCCTGAAAAAATATAGCCAAGACTATCGGGGTAAAGGGCTATCGGTAAATGTGTCCAATCCAACAGGTTAGTACTCACAGCGTGTCCCCAATGCATAGGCCCCCAAATATTAGCATCAGGATAATGCTGGTAGAAAAGATGATATTCACCATTGTAGTACACCATTCCGTTAGGGTCGTTCATCCAATTGGCCTCTGGACTGAAATGAAATTGAGGTCGGAAGGCTTCCTTATATGAATTGTCTTCTAGCTTAGACGGTTGTCTTTGTGTGCAACCAGAGATGATCGATAAGATAATAGTGATAATTAGAGCTTGTTCTGAAAACTTCATTTTAGGAGCATTTTAATAGGAAGAGAAGTGAAATTTCTGTTCTAAAGCATTGCCATCCTGGCCTTCAAAAGCAATGTAATAGATTAGCTTTTCGCCTTGGCGCATGATCGTTAAGCCATCAAAGTAAAACATGTCACCGCGCTGTTCTAAAAATCGAAATGAGACGTATTCCTTTTTTTCTTCCCATGCTTCAAAGTCTTTTGAAAAGTGCTTGACTTTGTAGGCTAATTGCCCGGCATTTTGTTCGATCCAACATATTTCGTAAAATTCTGTATCCTCTCCAGACATAAGCCTAAAGGTACCTACCATAACACCGTTGTTTGGACGAGACCACGTTTCTTCTACTTTTCCGCCAAGGCCAGTGCCTTCCCAATGACCTTTCATCCAAGCGAAATCTGAAATACTTTTGTCTGTAGTATATACTTTTGTACTATCGGCACGCATCACATGCTCCGTTTGCCATGTTTGAGCTGATAAGAAACCTAACAAAAATGGACTAAGGATAAATGGAATAATGAAAATTCTACTGTGCTGAAGGTATGTAACGTATCGTAAGGAAGACTGAGTCAAATTCATAACGTGAAAGATTTACATCAAAGATCATGAATCCAAGCTCAAAAAGGTCAATAGTCGTGCTTTTTCTAAGTCGTTTTGTTCGATGGCATGCTTAATTAGTTGATGCAGCAGGGCATAATCCAAAGAAGGGTGCATTTTTTTAATCTCTTCATAAAAAGAATTTACATGTTGAGTATCAGTATGTTCGGGCATATTGCCGAGTATACCTAAGTCATTGCCAGTCAAAAGAGTAGAATGACGAATGTGCTGTGGTAGCCTGTCGACACCTATGCCAAGGCTAGTTAAGGGTTTTGGTATTTGAAACAAGGCTTCATCTGAGCATCGAATGTACCAAGATTCTCCCATGCGGCCAATAAGATCAAGTTTCTGAGTATCCAACTTTCCGTGGGTAACACAATTCGTTTGTACGTGTATTCTGATCACTTTAGCTATGATAAGATTGCCAGCGCCGCCCTCTGTGCCCAACGGGATAATTTTCTCTACAATGCATTCGAAGGAAACGGGCGCCTCTGCTACGCGAGGCGGCTTGACAGTGTCGCTAGGGATAGCATTTAAACCAGATTTCGTGAATTCATTTATGCCCTTTGCATAGGCGGTGCTAGACAGGGACATCTGCTGTGCCATGGCAAAATTTACAATATTGATCGTCACTTCTGGTACTTCGTAGACATTGTCTAAGGTGTGTTTGGTATTGTTATCTCGGCCGCCTCTTGATGGAGAAAGGATCACCACTGGAGGATTAGAGCTAAAGACATTAAAAAAACTAAACGGACTCAAATTTACTCTTCCTTCTGCGTCGATGGTCGAGGCCAGTGCAATAGGCCTCGGTGCTACAGCTGTCAAGAGAAGATTATGCAAATCGACTTGTGAGATCGAGGCAGGGTCGATCGTTTTGTATTCGTTCATACTTTTACTTAGCGGGTAAAATTGTTCCTGAGGCTTGCCCAAATCCCACTCGAATTTCGCCCTTCTGGCCAAAGCCATAAAGCTTTACAGTATCGTGATCGTCAATAAATTTTCTTGATTGACCATTGTTTAATATCACCTCTTTTTTTCCACCCCAAGACAATTCTAACATCGAGCCAAAGCTGTTTTCATCAGAGCCGCTTATCGTTCCAGATGCCATCATATCGCCAATATTTACTTGGCAGCCATTAATGGTATGATGCGCTAATTGTTGCATCATTGTCCAATACATGTACTTAAAATTCGAACGAGAAATGATCGTTTCTTCGCCAGAGCGAGGGCTTAATCCGACGGCGAGATGAATGTCATAATGGCTACTCTCAGTATACTGAAGATAGGGAAGCACTTCAGGTTCTTGTGGAGCAGGTTTTACCTTAAATGGTTCTAAAGCCTCCAAGGTTACCACCCAAGGCGAAATGGTCGAAGCAAAACTCTTGCTCAAAAACGGCCCCAAAGGCACATACTCCCATTTTTGAATATCTCGCGCAGACCAATCATTAAACAAGACCATACCAAAAATATGCTCCTCAGCTTCTTTAATTGAAATGGCTTCTCCTAAGATATTTTCTTTGCCAATGATAAAAGCCATCTCTAGTTCAAAATCTAATCGTTGAGATGCGCCGAAAATGGGTTGATGCTCTTCGCCCTTGACGACCTGCCCCTTGGGTCGATGTATCTGTGTGCCATCCACTACTATCGTCGAAGCTCGACCATGATAAGCTACAGGGAGATGTCTCCAGTTTGGCAAAATCGCTCTCTCCGGATCTCTAAACATTACACCTACGTTATACGCATGGTGAAAGCTCGAATAAAAGTCCGTATAATCTCTGACGTACACGGGTAAATAAATGTTGCATTTCGCGATTGGGATTATGGACTTCATATCGCGCAAGCTCGAGCATGCATCCGTCAGCTCTTTTTGCAACATCAGGCGGACTTGTGTAGTGATAGGCTTACCTAAGGCAATGAAATCATTTAAAAAGCTTGACGTCCAAAGACCACGTGGTATTTTCAGTGGATCAAAGATTCCTTTTTCTGCCACTAAAGATAAATCAATAACGAAATCCCCAAGACGACTAACCACTCGCTGCGATTTTTTTCCATATGATGCTATGCCAAATGGGATATTATAAATGCTAAAGTCGCTGTCAGTAGATACGGGCAACCATGTTTTTTTCATACGTAAAATTCGAGTTTAATCAAGAGGGAAGTATTTAATGATCTGATAACTAAAGCCATGATTGATAGTAGGTACCATCATCTATTTTTAGGGCATCTTCCGTTAATTGAAGAGGTTTGAACGTGTCTATCATGACAGCGAATTCCTCCGTTCCTTTTTTGCCAATGCTTCCTTCATATGTGCCTGGGTGAGGGCCATGGGGTATGCCTGATGGATGCAAGGTAATGTAACCTTGGTCTATGCCTGTTCGACTCATAAAATCACCTTCTACATAATAAAGCACTTCATCAGAATCGATATTACTATGATTGTATGGGGCAGGAATAGCGAGCGGGTGGTAATCATAAAGTCTAGGACAGAATGAACACACCACAAATCCTTTGGTCTCAAAAGTCTGATGCACGGGCGGTGGTTGATGGACGCGGCCTGTTATCGGTTCAAAGTTCTTGATATTAAATATGTATGGATAATTATAACCATCCCAACCGACCACATCAAATGGATGACTGGCGTAGATCAGTTCATGGATATAGCCTTGCTTCTTAACTTTTATCAAAAACTCACCCACTTCGTCATAGCATTCTAGGTCGATTGGTAATCGAAGATCACGCTCGCAGTAAGGACTATGTTCTAATAATTGACCAAACCAATTTCTATAGCGTTTAGGAGTATATATGGGATGAAATGATTCAGCATACAAAAGTCTATTATCGGTTGTATCGAAATGAATCTGGTAAATCATTCCGCGGGGTATAATCAAATAGTCCCCGTATTCAAATCGTATTTGTCCTAGGAGTGTTTTTAAGACTCCCGTACCACGATGAACAAAAAGCATTTCATCGGCATCAGTATTTTTGTAGAAATATTCCGTCAGAGAGCTTTGCGGGGCAGCTACTCCGATGTGTACATCATTGTTTAGCAATAAGGTTTTTCTGCTATCTAGAAAGTCCTTTTCTGCGGGAATATCGAATCCAATGAGTTTGCGCGAAGTCATATTGGACTGCGTTACTACCTTGGGAGCCACTGAAATCGGTGCCCGTACGGCCTTTACTTGAGTGGGACGATTCACATGGTAAAGTAACGAGGACATTCCTTCAAATCCTATGGTACCAAATAGCTGCTCATAATAGAGCTCACCATTCGGCTTGCGAAATTGGGTGTGTCTTTTGCTCGGAATATTGCCGAGCGTATGATATAATGGCATAAGATATTTTTACATCAACAAATGTTGATACAATAATAAACATTTGCTTATTTAATCGCAAATTTGTCATGCATTACTTATTAGGACTATGAATAAAAAGGAGCGCTTTACTCGTGAAACCTTGGCTTTGATCAGTCGAAATGGCTTTGAGGGAACTACCATGCGAGACATTGCCACTAACTTGGGCTGCGACGTTGCTAATGTATACAACTATATTACTAGTAAATCGGCCTTGTTAGAGGAACATCTGTTTAGCATTTCTGCTGAGTTTCATCAAGGTATCGGTCAAATCATTGACTCGCAAATACCCTTGATGGACAAACTTCATCACATTATTGCGTTATATGTGCGTCTTTCTTTTAATAAGCCTTATCAAGTGTCTCTTTTGGTGAATGATTGGCGCTCGCTTTCGGAGGATAAAAAGACGGAATTTTTGCTAGAAAAGGCTTCTTTTGAAGAGAAAGTGCGGTCGATAATATCACAAGGAGTGGTGCAAGGGCTGTTTAGGATAAAGGATGTCGAAGTCCTCTTATCCGTATTTTTAAGTAATCTCCGTTGGCTGTTTGAGCATAATATTCATCAAGATAAACGAGCAAATCCTGTCGAGCTAGAGCACAGTTTAAAATTGTTGATTCTGCATGGCATGTTGGCCACTCATCCAGAAAACTAAAATCGCGTATTTACAACATTGTTTAGCGACGAACCAAAACGATAATTGAGCCCGAAGTAAACGTTGAAATTATAATTAGTATTGAGCTGACGGTTTTGTAGCAAGACTTCTTCAAGGGAAAGTGTGCCTTTGGGCAATTGCACCAAATCATACGTCAACGCATAAAACGATCCAACATTCACTGCCAATCCCTTGATTAGATTGACGTTTATTTCGGGGTTGATACTCAAACTCCAATATTGTAACTGATTTAAGAATTGGTTAGAAAAAATGTCTAAGTCGAGCTGTCCCCAATCTTGCAAGAGGCTAAAATCTACAGATAGATTATGACGTAAAAGCCACTCTGATGTCTCGGCACGAAAGGTTGTATCCACATAATCGTTGTACAGGCCTCCTATCTCATACCGTATCGCAAATTGTCGCTGACTCGCTTCGGTATATGGAAAAATATTGTATTCGATGGCAGGCGAAACCCCAATGGAGTGATCATAATTACTAAAAATGCTATTGCGATATGAACCGAGCAAACCACCTGACCATTTATCTGTAAGGCTCAATACGTAAAGCGTACGATTGCTAAAGGTATAATTTGTCCCTACAACAGTCGATTCTACATTCCCAACATCGTCAAGTATATTGAATTTTGATACGCTCTTGTTATAGGCAAAACTTGAGAAAAGCTTGAGATCATCTGTTGTTCGATTGGCCGTAAAGCGAAGATCAATTCTGCTGGTTCTCGATAACGCCTGATTTTGTAGGCGACCGCTCACGCCCGTCGAAAAAGTCCATGCATTCCATGGATCAACTGTTTCTTCTACAGGTTCGTCTCGAGAAACTTTTACGGTATATTCTATTTTGTCAGCGATATTCGAAGAAAGTAAATAGGGTAGAAGGGCACGTTTTACCGCATTCAAAATGGCACGGCGCGTTATATTAGCGCTTACATTGGGCTCGACGAGAAAACTGATTGAGTCTGTTCGAATCGTGCCATCTAAATCTCCATTGCTCGTCAAAAGATAAGCAGAGCCACCATTGCCCGTCGTTAGTCTTGTCAACATCATGAATATCTTGGCATCTTGCCGATCGCGCATGAAATCTATAAATGGTAATTCTTGACGAAAAAATGTAAAATCACAATTTGTGCGACAATCCAGAAACAACTTAGGTTTACTTGTTGGCTGCGCACTGAGGGTAATTACATAAAGTAAACACATGGCAAGGAGGAAAATTCGATGCATCATAGAACAAAAAGAATTCAGACGGTGATTGGGTTTTTAACCTTGTTCCTTGCGCCTATATTGCCCTAGTTGAATTATTTTGGCAAAAGTCTTTTTGAGAGATTATTAAGGTTGTGGTGAGAGCCTTGGTATCAATTCGTTTAACGAAAGAATGTAGAGATTATCTTTATCTAAGGCATAGAGTTGACGATCGATCAGGCAATAACTCGAACACGACATGAAGGTAGCTTTTATCTTGAATGCTGAATCGATGATAAAGTCAGCGTCTTCATTGCCAATGATAATATACTCGTCGTCAATATGATATTTTAAAAAATAGGCATCCTCCCTGTACATCAGCTTTTGAATAATCTTTAAATCTTCTGATAATTTGATGAGGTGTTCGTCTTGGGTCATTAATATCACTTCATTCTTTGGGTTGTCTTTCGGAATTATTTCATCAAAGCGATCACCTTGATCAAACATGATAAAAACTCTTCTTTTCATTATTCCCTCTAATTTGCCTAAGATGGTTTTGAATTCCTTATTATGCAGAAGTTGTCCAGAGCTGAGATCATAAACGGCTAACCGTTCTTTATCCATGAAATAAACTCTATTATGCGAGGTCATAAAATCTAAAATGGATTCTATTGGTGTAACATAATTCTTAACGATTGTTTTGCCAGTTATAAAATCATAAACATGAAAGTATGATTTGCCATAAGGTTTGGTGAGGTTGTTTGTCGTATTAACATAACCCGTGTTTACGAGCAAAACAGTTAAGCTATCTCTTTTAAATATAAATGAAGTACCTGTTTCATCTTCTATTAGTTCATCCTGCCAAATCAGATCTCCATTATAATCGAATTTATGCATGGTTGTTGTGTTAGCATAAAGTATGGTGCTCGAGTCAATGACTACGTTACTATTCATGTTGTAAAACACATTCGTCGTTGTCCAAAAGTTTAATCGCTCCTTTCCTGTTTTAAAGGTCACTTCCCAAAGCTTTCCTTTTTCAAAATTTATAACATGCAATCCGTCAGCGGAGATCAGTAAATTTCCATTTTTCAATTGAATAACTTGCCTCCACCCGTACTTTCTTAATACTTCTGTTCGCCATACCTCTTTGCCAGTGCTTATATCGTAGGCTATTAGATCGGTCAAGCTTCCTTTGCCTCGAGATGAATAGCCGATTACTCGATTTGTTTTTCTATCGGCTGTCAGCATATTTGCTTTAACCGTCCATAATTCATTTCCTGTACTCAATTCGATCAGTTTGCTTTTCAATGGCTGATTTCTAAAAAGCAAATGGTTTAAGTGCAGCACGAAGGTATTCTGATAATTGATCGAATGAACCCACTCCAACTTCCTAGTAATCAAATTAAAATTGCCTATATTTCCTTTATTTTTAAAGAATTTTTCATTCTGTGTGATGCCTCTAAATTGAAGTAAAGCGTTTGAATTTAGTGAATCCAATAAGCCTTTAAAGATACGCTCGCTAAAGTGAATTTGTGTCCCAGTCAATGAGACTTTTGTTTCAGCGAATTGACCTAACACCTGATTTTCTGTGACGGTGACTTGCGTAATATCTTGTGAGAAAGAGAAATGGGCTAAAGCAAATAAAAAGTAGGCCAGGGCCATCACAAAAATCTTATTTTTTTGCACGTACATTTCTACGGATTTATACGAAAGATACATATTCTAAGTTAGGCTGTATCTGGACCTCAAACAAATATTATATCTATTGAAAGGCAGCTAGAGCTTTGTTTCTTTTAGGTCGAAGGTTCTTGTCGAAGGCGCATTACAAATGTTGAAACTTCTGATACCAAAGTCTCTTCGCGCCAGCCCTCTATAGCACGTATGAATGCGCTGCCTACAATAGCACCTTTGGCATATTGGCATGCTTTTTTAAAACTAGCAAAATCATGAATACCAAAGCCAATCAGTGGAGGTGAGATGAGTTGTAATGAAGCCAATCGATCAAAATATAATTCTTGTGTGTCAGAAATATCCGACTTATTGCCAGTAATGCTGGACTTAGATACGATGTACAAAAAGGCTGTACTGAGGCGGTCGGCTTGACGTATGCGCTCATCTGATGTTTCTGGTGTAACTAAAAAACTAATACTCAAATCGAAACGATCGAAAAGATGTGCATAATCGCGCTCATAAATATCCAAAGGCAGATCGGGCAATATCAATGCATCTACTCCACTTTTTTTACAATGCTCTAGAAAGCGCAACTCACCAAATTGAAGTAATTGATTATAATACCCCATGAGCACAATCGGTATTTGAGTATGTTGTCGAGCTTCGGCTATTTGGCTAAAAAGTAGTTGGAGATTCATACCATTTTTGAGTGCAGCGGCACTACTCAATTGAATGGTTTCTCCATCGGCCATAGGGTCAGAATATGGGATACCTATTTCAATAAGATCTACTCCAGCTTTTTCTAAAGCTAAAATAATCTTGACTGTACTATCTTTCGTTGGATGTCCTGCTGTGAAATATATATTCAGTATGTTTTCCTGCTTACTTGCAAATAGAGCCTTTATCCGATTCATTTCTCGCTAATTAGTGGTGTTTAATCATTTTGTCATCGAGATAGTCAATATAGATATTGAGATCTTTGTCTCCTCTACCTGACAAATTTATAATAACAATATCTTCAGGTTTCAATGATAATTTACCCAGTATGGCTAATGCATGTGACGTTTCAAGTGCAGGTATGATTCCTTCAATTCTACTCAATTGCATGGCGGCTTCTAGAGCTTCACTATCTGTAGCGCTAAGCACAATAGCTCGATTAGAAGCGATAAGGTGCGCATGTTGTGGGCCAATGCCAGGGTAATCAAGTCCTGCACTAATCGAGTATGGCTCAATTATCTGTCCATCTTCCGTTTGCATTAAGTAGGTCTTACTGCCGTGAATAATGCCGACAGTTCCGAGAACAGAAGTAGCGGCGGAGTGTCCTGAATCGATGCCTAATCCAGCGGCTTCTACGGCAACGAGTTTTACACTTTCTTCATCGAGATAGTGATAAAACGCACCGGCGGCATTGCTACCACCGCCGACGCATGCCACGACATAATCGGGATAGTTTCTACCTTCCTTTTCTTGGAGTTGCTTGATCATCTCCTCGCTAATAACAGATTGGAATCGTGCTACCATATCTGGATACGGATGAGGTCCTACCACTGAGCCTATTATATAATGCGTTTCGGAGGGGTGGTTGATCCAATCCCGAATGGCCTCATTAGTGGCATCTTTTAATGTTTTGCTGCCACTTTCTGCGGGGCGCACTTCAGCGCCGAGCATACGCATTCTGGCCACATTGGGTGATTGACGAGCTATGTCTACGCTGCCCATATAGACGATACACTCCAGCCCCATGAGGGCACAGACGGTGGCTGTGGCTACGCCATGTTGACCGGCTCCAGTTTCGGCGATGATGCGCTTTTTGCCTAGTCGTTGTGCCAGGAGGATTTGTCCAATGGTGTTGTTTATTTTATGTGCGCCTGTATGGTTTAGATCTTCTCTTTTTAAGTAAATTTTAGCGCCATAAAGCGCCGAGAGCCGTTTGGCCAAATATAGCGGCGTTGGTCGACCTACGTAATCTCTCAACAAATCGTCAAATTCCTCTTTGAACGACTTCTCCTGAATGATTTCTACATAGTTTTTTTTGAGATGATCAATGTTGCTATGAAGCATTTCAGGTATGTATGCACCTCCAAATTGACCATAAAACCCGTCTTCGTTAACTTGATATTTTGATTGTATCATCATGCATTTGTTTTATAAATTTTTGGATAAGATCAACATTCTTCACCCCTGGGGATATTTCAAATTTGCTGTTAAGATCAACGCCTGCGAACATGGGATGATCAATACGTTGAATCAACGTTATATCGCCTGGGCCGATACCACCACTTAACAAAAAGGGTGTTTGCCCGAGATATTGATCGAGTATGTTCCAATCAAACTTCAATCCTGATCCGCCATAGTCGTTAGAATACGTGTCAAACAAAAAATATTTGCACATCTTAAATCTATCCGTAATCGAAAAATCAAACTCTTGACCCACACGAAAAACCTTAATTACCTTTGTAGAACGACTCAATATAGTGCATTGTTCTTCAGATTCATCGCCATGAAGCTGGACAAAACTGAGTCGATGTTTCTTGACCTTGGCCAGTATGGTATCTAGATTTTCATTGACAAATACCCCCACATAGTCAATATCGGGGAAGGGAATTAATACCTCTGTTAACAAACGCTTGCTCTTTGCATAAAAGTTTAACCCGAACATTTGTATCGGCAATTTGCCTAGTGTTTCATGATTGATCACGTGATTAATACCACAAATTTTTATAAGTATATCTTTCATCTTTTGCGCATATAGCGGTCTATAAAGTCAGGTAAATATGTACTTAAATGTGCTTGTTTCATAAAATATTCACCGATCAAAAAACCTCTAAATCCAGCTTTATACAATGATGCTAATACATCTGGATCGCTTAGGCCGCTTTCTGCTATTTTTGGCTTTTGGGCATCTAACAGAGGCAATAACTTTGAAGAACGATTATAATCAATGACAAAGGTTTCTAAATCTCGATTGTTTACGCCTATGACAGAAATATGTGGCGAAAGCTTGTCTACATGTCGTTGATCGTGCATCTCCAAAAGGATTTCTAGTCCTATTTCTTGTGCTTCGTGACTTAACTCTTCTATTTTTTCTTTGCTTAATAATTCAGCGATGAGTAATATCACGTCGGCTCCTAGTGCCTTAGATTCGTATAATTGATAGCGATCAATTATGAATTCTTTGCGCAAAATGGGCACATCGGTGTATCGATTTCTTGCGCGTGTAATATAAGCATCTTGACCACCAAAAAAATGCTCGTCCGTAAGTATGGAAAATGCGCTCACATTTGATGCTGCATATATATCCAAAATCTCTTCCAAGTTGGCTCCAAGATTAATCTTAGGTTTGGACGGGGAGCGATGTTTGAACTCGGCTAAAATTCCGTTTGCTTCTGGTCTTTGAAGATTATTGACCAAGGATTGACATGGCTTTGCAAAATATTCCTCATCCTTAAAGCTCAAAAGCGAACGTTTATCCCTTTTTTGTCGAAGTTCTAACTTCTTATGTTCTGCGATTTTTACGAGCATCTCTTTCATCGGCAATATTATTGAAGGTCTAGTAGGCTTGTTAAGGTTTGATAAGCTCGGCCACTTTCTAAAGATGCTTGTGCGACTTCATAACATTCCACTATAGGTTTTTGTGGTTCAAAACAACGTATCGCAATTGCACTATTTGCCAACACTACTTGTCGTTGGGCAGTAGTACAATCGTTGGTTAATACATTGAGGAATATACGCTTAGCATCCTCAACTCCTTCGCCCCCGGCAATAGCTGACAAAGACAAGGTAGATAGTCCAAAGGACTGCGCATTTATGATTTCTTCGCCACCAGATTGGCTGATGATTTTGGTATCATCTGATAAGCTTATTTCATCAAATCCTGAAAGGCCGTGCACGATGGCGTACTTCGTATTTTCGCCCTCATAGAGGTATTGATAGAGTCTTAATAATTGAAGGCTGAAAACACCTACCATTTGATGCGTGGGTCGTGCTGGATTTACTAGTGGGCCTAACATATTAAAGAAAGTCTTCACGCCAAGTTCTTTGCGGATTCCTCCAACTGACCTCAACGCGGGATGAAATAATGGAGCATGTAAGAAGCAGATTCCGGCCTTTTCTAGTTGCTTCAATAAGACATCTGAATTTGAACTAAAGCGAACACCTAATGCTTCGAGCACATTAGATGATCCACAGCTCGACGATACCCCATAGTTACCATGTTTGGTTACTCGATATCCCGCTCCAGCTACGACAAATGCACTGAGGGTACTAATATTGAATGTATTTTTACCGTCTCCGCCCGTTCCACAGACATCTATAGATGTCATTCCATGTAGGTTAACTGGCACACATAATTCTTGTAAGGCATCTCTAAAACCTAATAGCTCGTGCAAGGAAATTGCTCTCATTAGAAACACCGTAATGAATGATGCCACTTGAGCAGGTGCGTAGATGGACTGGGATATGTCGATTAGTACTTGTTTTGCTTCAGCGCGCTCTAGCTTTTCATGATCATATAATCGCTCTAATAGTAGTTTCATAGTCGCTTTTCTAGGATAAATTTTTGAAATTCAAAGAGTAAAATAGCTTAGAGTTGTAAAAAATTTTTAATAATAACCTTGCCTTCTGGTGTCATAATCGACTCAGGATGAAATTGAACTCCATACAAGGGTAAGGTGTCGTGCTCCATAGACATAATTTCGCCGCGATCATCGGTGCTGGTGACGATAAAATCTTTTGGCATGGTATCTTTTTGAATAACCCAAGAATGATAGCGACCCGCATCAAATGAATTAGGAAGTCCAGTAAGTATTTTACTTTTTCCCTGAATAAACATTTTTGTTTGTACCCCGTGATAAACATCTTTTAAATTTAACAAAGTGCCTCCAAATACTTCGCCAATGGCCTGATGGCCTAAACAAACTCCTAGTATCAGTTTCTTTGGTGCAAAATGGCGAATGATTTCTTTGAGCATACCTGCTTCTTCTGGGATTCCTGGCCCTGGAGATAGGATGATATATTCAAATTGATCGATTTCTTCTAGTGTTGTTTGGTCATTTCGTCTTATCGTAATGTCATAACCCAGTATCTCTTCAATAAGATGAACCAAATTGTAAGTGAAGGAGTCGTAATTATCAATAACTATTACTTTTTTCATGGCTGTCTATTGTTTTCTTAAATCTCTTGAGCTCTGAGGATAGCTTTCTTAAGCGCCCCCAATTTGTTATTTACTTCTTGAAGTTCACTTTCTTCGACGCTGTGGATCACAATGCCAGCTCCTGCCTGCCGTATCAACATATTGCGCATACTTAAAAATGAACGAATTATGATGGCATGATTTATATTTCCGTTAAACGAGAGAATACCTATAGCACCACCGTAGAATGTTCGACTATTCGGCTCTAATTTGTCAATGAGTTGCATTGCTCTATATTTGGGGGCACCAGACAGTGTTCCTGCAGGGAATGTATCTGTATATACCTGAAAGCTATTCTGCTCAGGCGAGAGATCACCTGTAACACGTGATACTAAATGGATGACATGTGAGAAGAATTGTACTTCTTTAAAATTTTTGACACTCACTTTTTTTGTGTTCCTGCTCAAATCATTTCGCGCCAAATCAACCAGCATGACATGTTCGGCACTTTCTTTAGGGTCAGCTAGGAGTTCTGCCGCCTTTATTTGATCTTTTGCAAATTCACCCGTTCGCTTAAACGTGCCTGCGATAGGATGAATCTCTGCTTGGCCAGAAGAAACGATCAATTGAGCCTCTGGCGAAGAGCCAAAAATTCGATAAGATCCATAGTCAAAATAAAATAGATAGGGGCTGGGGTTAATCGATCGCAATGCTCTGTATACATTGAAATCGTCCCCCTTAAAAGGCTGATAATACTTGCGTGCCAGCACTATTTGAAAAACGTCACCCCTTTGGCAGTATTCTTTTCCTTTGGTGACTAATGAGCGGTAGTGATCATCTGTCATGTTGGAGTATTCTTCTCCATTTGTCCGAAAATCGAAGGTTTGATGATCTTGTCGTTGCACCATATTGATCACTTCAAGAATCCGCGACTTTTCTCCTTCTGGAGTATTTTCGATCACATAGATATTCTCATAAAAATGGTCGAATACCAGCACATGACGATAATAGTCGTAGCGAATCTCCGGTATAGTTTCGTCATTCTTGCTTCTATCAAAAGGTAAGCTCTCAAAATATGGTACTGCATTGTAGCCAGTGTATCCGTAAACAGATTGATGAAACATGTATTCGTGGTCACCACTAATCTCAAATGAGCACATGAAATCATTCATTTCTGTAACTATATCAAAGGTCGACTTTTGTAGGTCATTAATCGTAAGAACACCATTTTCGACTTTGATGGTTGCCAACGGATCAAAGGCGATAAAGGAATAACTATTCTCTTTACTGGCATAATCAGAACTTTCTAGCAAAATGGCTTGCGGGAAAAACTCGCGTATTTTAAGGTATTGACTGACAGGAGTAGTCAGATCCCCAATCAATCGATGACAAATGCTTGTAATTTTCATATCCTATTTGTTTAAAGAAAAATGGCTTGCCGAATCTTCGACAAGCCATTTTATATTATCATACAATGATGGACTATAGCGATTCGGGTTTATACCTTGTTGCTCCATGCCACCACCAAAAATTTTGTACTATTCCTTTCATATGGACAAAGTAAAGAATAATATTTGTTCTCTAACAAGTTTGATTGTAGATTTTATCCAAAAAAAAAGTACCCCAACAAAAGCTGAGGTACTTGTTATGCTTAAAAGCTTTTTTCGGGTTTAGAGCTTAAAGCTTCCTTGACCGACCATATAGCCTTTGTTATAAATTTGAACATTGTACGTACCAGAAGCAATATCAAAATTAGGATTCCAATCCATACAAGCTTCTGTGTCATCATTATTATACGTAAGTGTACCGCTGATAGTGTAGCGCATTGTCTCACCAGAAATCTTATCAACCAAAGTACCTGATCCAAGATCATCTGCGGCTAAGGTTTCTGCAGAAGGATTCATAATTCGAAGATAAAACGTCTCTTCGCCTGCAGGGGTTACTACGTTGGTTTCTGTTTTAAAACAAGTTCTGTACAAGTCTCTTTTTCCAGTGCGTTTGCGAGACTTAAATTCGCCTTTATCGTTTAAATCGCCCGCACTAAAACTCATCCAGTTTATCTTGATCGCCGAGCCTACGTCTACTTTTTCAGAAAGTGCTGCATTCTTAATTGAAAGGTTTTCTTTCTCACTCATCAGCACTGCCTTCGTTTCGCGAAGTTCGGCTGTTGTTGTTTTCTCAGCAGTAAGATTGTCAGTCAACATATTTACATCTTTTGTCAACATTTCATTAGACATGGTCAATTGTTCGTTGGCTTTTCTGAGTGTTGTTAATTCTGCTAGGTAATTATTGGTCAAGCCCTCAAATTTGGCAATTTCTTCTCTTGCCTTGTCTAATTCACGCTTCGTCCAAATGAGATTACTCACTTTTGCTTTTTGTGCTTTTAATTCTTCTTTCTGACTTTCGATTAGGGCATTCAATTTCTCATTGTCAGATCTAAGCGCTTCAATACGCTCGATAGCTTCTTGATAGTCAGCTTCCAGCTCCGCTTGTACGGCTGCCATTTCAGCCATTTCGGTAGTCTGTTGAGTATTTGCCTTTTTTAGTTGGCTGTTGCTGTTCCATAAATAAAGGGATAAAAGGAAAAAAATCAGAGCGGCAATGCCAAGAAGGGTTCTTAAGTTCATCTTAATTAATATTGTTTTTGTTCATGAAATATTTGCAAAAGTAATTATATTACAAATCTCAGCTCATTTAAGTGGCTCAGATATTGGGGTAATTACCTAATTTTATCATATGCAATATCCAGACCAAGATTTAAGAAGGATACTTTTTATCGATATTGAGACCGCTAGTGCCTCTCAAAACCTACATGGATTGTCTGATAGAGCTGCGGATTTATGGAGGAAAAAGATGGTAACGTTGCATAAATACGACATTTCCGCAATGGAAGATGATGACTGGGAGAGATCATTTCAAGAAAGAGCGGCGATTTATGCTGAGTTTGGACAAGTAATATGTATTGCACTAGGATTCATACATTTCTCCGATAAGGGTAGTGAGTTGCGAGTAAAAGTATTGACAGCAGAACATGAAGGGGCCCTTCTAGATCTTTTTGCTAATTTGTTGGCTGAGCATTATTTCAACAAAAGCTTTCATTTCATGTGCGGGCACAATTTGAAGGAGTTTGATGTTCCCTTTCTCTGTCGCCGTTATAGGATTTTGGGCAAGGAATTGCCTGAGCTATTGGATGTTACGGGTCACAAGCCGTGGCAAGTGCATCATTTACTGGATACGATGGAAATGTGGAAATTTGGCGACTATAAGTACTACACTACATTAGACATGCTTTGTATGGCCTTAGATATCGATAGTCCAAAGTCAGAAATGACGGGGAGCAAGGTGAGTCAGGCGTTTTGGAATAAGCGCATCGAAGAAATCACTAAATACGCAGCCAAAGATGTGGTGGCCACCGTTCAAGTGTATTTGCGTTTAATTGGCAAGTCGATTTTAACTGCTGAACAGATTATCGAGCTATAAGTTTCACCAACTTAGTGAATCAATTTAAGCGGCGACTTCAAAAAAAAAAGAGCCATCCATCGGACAGCTCTTTTTGTATAAAGTTTATGACAGCTTATTGGAAGATATATCTCAAACCAATTTGCATACCCCAAGTTGTTGAAGTACTGACAACATCTCTGTAGGTTTCTGTGACTAACTGATTGTTGACACGAGCCATTTGGAAAGTGGCTGTGCCATCATTAGCTACAGAAGGAACTAAAATTGCACCATTATTATAGTTTGTTTGTTGCAATATGCCCCAGCTTGAATTCAGCAAATTACCCACATTCAAAATATCTACACTAAACTGAAGGGTATTCTTCTTGCCACCTGTATTGACAAAAATATCTTGAAGAATTCTTAAGTCGAAACGGTTTCTCCAAGGCTGAACTGCTCCATTTCTTTCTGCATATTGACCTTTGTTCTTACTCAAATAATCATCTTGATCTACATAAGCGAAAAAGGCATCACTTTGCTGCTGGGCAGTAAACTGCACATTTCCTCCAGAAACTACATCTCTGAACGTAATTTCAGAAGGACTAGCTGGAATATATATAAGATCGGAGTTGATACCATCTCTGTTGAAGTCAGAGGTATATCTGTAGCTGAATCGTCCTGTATTGATCCCTTCATAAAAGAGAGAAACTGACGTACCTAAAGCCTTCAGATATTGAAAACGGTATGACAATGATCCGATTACTCTGTGAGGCACAGCGAACGCTGATGTACTAAGATCCAAATCGTTTTGTCCTCTTACGGATAGGTTATTGGACCATGCAGACGCTGCTTGAGATCCTGGGTTGCTCGTTAACTCAGTAGCACCTGTATAAGTGTATGCCATCATCGCAGAGAAATTGCGTGAAAATTCACGGGTCAATTGCGCCGTGAAGGAATATGATGATCCTTGATCTGTATTTGTTAATACAATTGCTTCAGACATACTTGCATTAATTCGTCGATCATTATTGCTACTAGCAAATAATGGTCTTCTATCATTACCACCACCTGCATTGATAGCTCCAACGGGCGCTTTTTGATTAGCATTGAATTGAACAATTGCATTAATATCTTTCGTGTAAAGCCCTTCTAAGGTCAACACTGTATTACCAGGCAATTGTAAGTCCATTGCAAGGTTAGATCTCCACACTTGCGGCAATTTAAAGTTTTCGTCAACTGCAGCTATGGATCCAGGGGCGCTAGTGCCAGGCGTTGCTGGGAATTTAGATACATGTGCTGTGCGATCAGGGTTAAACGTAATGCCTAAGTCACTAACTGCTGCACCAACTCGCTCAACTGTATTTTGAAGCATTCCAGAGTTTGTAGGCATATTAGTAAACCAAACAAAGGGTATCCTTCCTGTAAAAATACCAGTACCTCCACGTAGTTGGATAGTTCTGTCTCCTTTAGCATCATAGTTGAAACCAATTCTTGGAGAAATCAACGGTGTCGAAGTAGGCCACTGACTCACGTCCAATTTCTTAGGAGTAGTGTAGTCTGTCTCAACAAAATTGAGCGCATTTACGGCTGGATTGGTTTCTAAAGCATTGAAGTAGAAAGGAACATCCATACGCACACCTAAGGTCAACTTCAATTTGTTAGAGGCTCTAAATTCGTCTTGAATATACAACCCCCCTAAGCCAAAGTCTAGCTCTGAAAAAGGATCACGACCGTCTGGAAGAACTGAATACGTTAATCCAAAAGCTTCTGGAGTAGCGTTGTTTAAGAAATCATCCATTGACGAGTATCGATAGTAACTAGTGCCATATCGCTGAAACGAGTTACCGAATGTCAAATAATCGAATGAAGCACCTGCTAGGAAATTATGTTTTCCTGAAGTAAACGTAAGGTTGTTTGTAATCGTCGTAACATTATTTAACACCTCGTTTTTCCAACTGAATAATTCGTAACCTAAACTCATGTAGTTATCGCCATCTTTCTTAATATCGATGAATGGGAATGGCTCAGATTCAGAAGTACGTCCGTCTCTAATTTTAGTATACGTTACCAAAAATTGATTAGAGGCTGTATTAGACAACTTAGAATTCAATTCTGCTGTAAGCGAGCGAACACTATTTTCGAAGCCGTAATTCGCGTTTTCAAAAGCAAAAGAGTTAAGACTTATACGATTTGAAGCTGACCGTGGATTAGGTGCACTACTGCCATTGACCACATTGTCATCTGTGGCAATGACTTGATTGTATCGTACGGTAAATTTGTGTGCATCACTAATATTGAAGTCTAATCTACCTAAGATTTTATAATTCTTAGAATTGAAGTTTGACGCATAACCATTAGTTCGACCCGTCTCGTATCCGTAGCGCTCACTAACGAAGCTACTGATTCTCTCCATATCTGCTACAGTCGTACGCGAGACATTTGGACTGCTAATTCCTCCAGTGGGCTCTATATTAATGCCTGGACGAGTATTGCTCTCATTTTCATAGTTGATGAAATAAAAGATCTTATTCTTTACCAAAGCTCCGCCAAGTCGAGCACCGAAGGTTCTTGATAAAGTCTTATCTCCTTCTGGGATTTCTGCATCGCCTACTCTGCGACCATTAAAACTTTGATCACGGTAAAATCCGTAGACCGATCCTTCAATATTATTTGTACCTGAACGAGTGATAGCATTAATACCCGCGCCTGTAAAACTAGACTGACGTACGTCAAATGGAGCAATATTGATCTGCACTTGCTCGATGGCATCTAATGAAATCGGTTGAGCTGCTCCACCTGGAAGGTTATTGCTACTTAAACCAAAGTTGTTGTTAAAGTTGGCTCCATCTATTTGGATGTTATTAAAACGACCATCGCGTCCACCAAATCCATTTCTTCCTTGTGCTTGTGGTGTTAGTCGTGTAAAGTCGTTGATACTGCGACTAATCGTCGGTAAAGTATTGAGCTCTGTTAATCCAACATTTGTTGCGGCACCCGTTCTCTTAGAGTTCAGGATATTGCTTCGAGTTGCCGTAACGGTCAATTCCTCCAATTGAACGCCTTCTTCGCCCATAGATACGTTGACCACGAAGGTTTCACCCAGTTTTAGAAAAATATTTTCTACGGCTTGGGCCTGAAAGCCTATGAAGGAAACTGTTACTACGTATGGTCCACCAACTCTCATGTTGGCAATGGAATACTCACCAGAAACACCGGTAACTGTCCCATAATTAGTCCCAGTAGGCGTGTGGACTGCGACTACCGTAGCACCAATTAATGGTTCGCCACTGCCATCAATGACAGATCCTGACATTTGTGAGTTTGTTACCTGGCCATAGGCACTGTACGTCACTAAGGATGCAAAAACTAGAAGTAAAAAAATTCTCATCTCAGTTTAGTTGTGTTAATAATTAAGGTTTTATTCAGAATATGGCGCAAAGTTAATTGAGATATATTAAGAATATGTTATCAGTTGGGGTATTAATTCACATTTTAACAATGAATACTATACCATAGAAACGTTATATGGCTTGTCGGAGTTAATGCCCACTTTTATATTGTCCATAATCGTTGTTGCCAATGATAATCCGACAAAATTTATGCTGATCGGGAAGAGTTTGTGTTTGCGGTCTATGAGGACGGCTATTTCAATGCGCTCGGTGAGTATATTCATGAAGGGTTTGAGGGCATAAAACAGTGTGCGCCCCGTATTTGCTACGTCATCGATGATGATAACAGATTTATTCTTTAGCTCTTTGGCAGGCACAGATAATTCGACCTCTTGATCCAAGGGCGAGGCAGGGTTGAGCCGAATAGATCCTAGATGAAAGTTGATCCCGTGATCCTCGATTCCTTCGAGTTCGTTCAGTAATAGCTCAGCAAAGGAGAGACCGTTATTATTGATACCTAACAGCCAAATATCGCGTTCTTGCAAGTTTTGTTCAATTATCTCAAAGGCTAGGCGCTTTAGTTTTTGTCTTATCTGCGTATCATTGAGGATCGTCATTTTAACTTGTATTAATTTTGAGCGAATATAATAACATGCAAATATGATATCTCAATTGATATTTAGCCTATTTGTGCTAGCAGTTTTCGTTTTTGGTTTTCGAAAATACCGATCAATATTCCAGAATATAGGACTAGGCAAGGAAGAAAAAATTGAAGGCGATGTGGCTTGGCGCCTAAAGAATGTCGCTTTGATTGCGTTTGGACAGAAGAAAATGTTTAAGCGTTGGATACCCGCGATCTTGCATTTTTTCATCTATGCAGCTTTTTTGATGACGCAAATTGAACTTGTTGAGATATTAATTGATGGATTTAGCGGCACACATCGGGCATTCGCACCTTTTTTGGGTGGGTTTTATACTTTTTTGATCAACTTTATTGAGATTTTATCTGCCTTGGCCTTTATTGCTACAGTGATATTCTTAATTCGGCGCAACGTTCTGAAAGTCCCGCGTTTCATGAATCCTGAGATGAAAGGTTGGCCTTCAAGGGATGCTAACTATATTTTGTATGGCGAGATACTTTTGTTAATCGGTATCTTTAGCATGAATGGGGCAGATGTCGTACTTCAAAAAATTGATCCTATATCGTTTCCTTCCACTGGCAATTTAGCGGTGAGCTCAAATTTGGGTCCTCTATTATTCGGTGGTTTAGGAGTTGAGGCGCTTCATATAGTCGAGCGATTTGGTTGGTGGCTACATATTATGGTAGTGTTTGGATTTATCCTTTATCTTCCCTATTCTAAACATTTGCATATATTCTTGGCATTTCCCAACATCTATTTTTCTAAGAATAAATCTCGTGGCGAAATGGACAATATGCCTGAGATCATGCACGAAGTTAAATCTATGCTAGGCTTAGTACCCGAAACTCCAGAGGATGGTAGCACCGAACTACCTGAATTTGGATCAAAGGACGTAACTGATCTAAGTTGGAAAAACATCCTCGAAGCCTATACCTGCACCGAGTGTGGTCGTTGCACCTCAGTGTGTCCGGCCAATATTACTGGTAAAAAGCTTTCACCTCGCAAAATCATGATGGACATCCGAGATAGGGCAGAAGAAATAGGACAAAAAATCAGCTCAGGAAATGAAGAATATAAAAAGGATAAGAATATCGCTTTGACGAAATCAAATTTTGATGACGGCAAAAGCCTTTTTGATTATATCACACACGAAGAAATTTACGCGTGTACGACGTGCAATGCTTGTGTTGAGGCTTGTCCTGTGATGATTAATCCGCTAGAGCCTATTTTGGCTATGCGACGATATGACATCTTGACGAATAGTGCAGGCCCGAGTGATTGGCTTCCTATGTTTAATAGTGTTGAGAATGGCGGAGCTGTATGGCAAATGTCGAACGATCGTGATGAATGGACAAATGATTTTTAAAAGGTAATTTATAAAACGAACAGTTTAAAGGTATGGCAATAAAAACGATAGCCGAATTCGTAGCAGAAGGGCAGAAGCCCGAAATACTTTTTTGGGTGGGTTGCGCTGGTAGCTACGATAGCAGAGCCAAAAAGGTCTCGATCGCCTTTGCTAAAATATTGAGTGCCGCTGGTATTTCTTTTGCGATTTTAGGAAAGGAAGAAAGCTGCACAGGAGATCCAGCCAGAAGAGCAGGCAATGAATTTTTGTTTCAAATGACGGCATTGCAAAATATTGAAATCTTGAATGCCTACGAAGTGCAAAAGATCGTAACCACGTGCCCACATTGCTACAATACGCTCAAAAATGAATACCCTAAGCTAGGTGGTGAATATGAGGTCATTCATCATACGCAATTGATACAACAACTAATAGGAGAGGGAAAATTGAAGATTGAAGGGGGGAGCTTTGCAGGGAAAAAGATTAGTTATCACGATAGCTGCTATCTCGGGCGCATCAATGGGGAATATGAGGCCCCTCGCTCAATTCTGCAACAATTAGATGGCGAGATAGTAGAAATGGAGCGCAGTCGGTCTAATGGATTGTGTTGCGGAGCTGGCGGCGCCCAAATGTTTAAAGAAGATGAACCTGGCAACAAGCGTATCAATACGGAGCGAACAGAAGAGGCGCTAGGTACTGGTGCGACTATCGTGACGGCGAATTGTCCGTTTTGTATTACGATGTTAATGGATGGTATTAAGGCCAAAGAACGCCAAGACGATGTCATGGTGTATGATATTAGTGAGCTTATAGTGCAAGCCAATGGACTATAAAGCTGAGATAGAGCGAGTATTAGATCATTTAGAGAAATACTCTGAGAATACGCGCTTATGGCTATTTCAAAATCCTTTAGCCCTTAGTGCCCAAGAAGCCAAAGGACTAGATCAAGCGATGAATGATTTTTGCCTTCAATGGACGAGTCATCAACGCAATCTTTTAGCTCGGGCGGTGGTCGCTTTTGACCAGATTCTGCTGATTGCCTTAGATCAGTCTGCCTCCAATGAAGCCAGTGGATGTTCTATAGACAGCCTACACCACGCGGTCCTAAATACGAACGTAAACTATGGTCTAGACTTGATGGATCGCATGACTTGTCTTTACATTGATGCAAACTCTCAAGTACAATCTATTGATCTTCGATCTATAGCATTGAGTGAAGAGATCATGGATAATACATTGGTTTTCAATAATCTAATCCAATCAAAACACCAACTATTGGATCAATGGATTATTCCAATTAGTAACTCTTGGCACCGAAGATTTTTAAATTGATCCTGCTTTAATTATTCCCCAAACTCTTGATGGCATATTTTACCTGTTGAGGGTCAAGGGGGAAATTTTCGTAAATGGTGTTTTGAGTTTTTGGCAAGATGATCATTGGTTATGCAGGTTTTCCAAACACTAGCCCTGCCACAAGGTGGAAAGGGGATTCATAGTTAAATAAATGTTAAAAATCTATCTATCTATCTATCTATCTATCTATCTATCATACGACAAAATATTCTTTCACCAAATGTATCTCCATCATGATTATTATCAATTGGATTCTTAGCATCGTTATAACAGAAGACATAGACGGAATCTAGCTAAGACGGTAG
>CAZTSI010000006.1:0-61905 GCA_964616755.1 uncultured Saprospiraceae bacterium
TGGGTTTGAGAGCTTGCCATGATCTGGGTCGCTGCAGTATAAATACCACTGGCTATGGATTCATTGGAAAAGCTCAAGATCGCTGGCCCCAGATCCGCTGCTTCATCGATGAGACTATCTCCATCATTGTCGATCTGATCACATATCTCGATGGCGCCTGGATACGCTGCTGCTGAGGCATCATTAAAATCCGTGCTATCATCGACTGCATTCATATCCATACAATTGACAATTACAGGATGATTTTTGTCGCCAAAGCCATCACCATCCGCGTCCAAATAACGCTCGACCAGATAACCCGACCCTTGGCATAATCCCTCAAGAATACGCACGGTGAAATCTTTGATGTTACCAATGCCTGTATAACACGGATCGAATACTCCCGCTTCGTTGCCCAGTATTCGCATACGAAGGTCTGCATTGACTAACAAGTCCTCGGTGGGTATCGTAAGGACCACCTCGGTAAATTGACTCACGGGTGGTGCAAGACCTACTAATTCATTATAATCATCAAAGTCACCATCATTATTGAGGTCGATATAGATATAGTAATTTAAATTATACCAGCCTGCATCAGGTGTTCCTAGTGTAATGGTATAGTTGGTCCCCATTTCAAATTCAGCTAAAGTAATCTCTGTAGTATCCTCATAATTGAAATTTCCTCCATCGATATAGTTAAAGCCATTGTACTGTACATGTCTGAATCGCTTGTACCACAGATCATTGCCCGCTGTAGGTGTACAGTATAATTGATCAGGATAAAACGTATCAGGGTCCGAATAATACACCTGCCCATTCGCGTATACGGCTATGCGTAGTTGATGAGTAGCAGCGGCGAGTTGCACCAGATTTTGAGACAGCAAAAATTCTTCGCCAGCCCCTACAGGGACCTGCATACGATGAGTAAACGCTCCTAGCCCATATTCGATATACATAGAATCAATCGTGCGTCCAGAAGGTTGGATTTGTGCTTTAATTTCCCAATTGGGATAGCTTAATGGATTGATAGCTGTAATCTCAGCACCGATATATCCGCAACTATATATTTCAACTTCGGCTAAATTAAACCTACGATCATCTTCATCCATCTGAATGCGCACATATCTGCCCATTACACCTCCGGCTGTAACCGCTTTCACAGGCAGGATGCCTTCTGCATCCAAAACAGCGATATGGCTCAAACCATTATCGGCCAAGTTGACGTCTAAGTCAGTGGATGTAAAAGGTGTAGTAGAAATGAATATGTGTATATTTTTCATGCGCCCCCAGCAACAGTCTGTCCGAGCCCATAGGACGATATCATCGATTGGGACTACTTCGCCCAGATCTACCTCCCACCATGGATCTTTTTCACTGTTGGTTTGATTCACGGATCCGTCTGAATAGATGCCGCTGGTATTACCGTCTACCAGTTTGTCAGCGCTTCCTCCTCCGTTCGTACTCGATTGGTTTGTGGCTTTACCTTTAGCTACATTGTAACTATATATCCCAGGCGCACAACTGATTGGGCTAGTCTGGCAATCACAGTTGATATCAATATGTTCACCAATGGTTACTAGATTTTGATCTCTACATGGGTCATTGCGCTCTGTGCAGGGTACATAAAACTCTTTAACAACCGTGCAGCCTCCGGTCTCTGTTACGGTGACTGAATGAATACCGGGTGTGAGCATATTAGCGGTTGAACCTGTCTCCCCATTACTCCACTCATAACTATAGGTGCCGTTGCCATTCATGATGGTGGCCGTTGCACCACCCAGACTAGTCATGCCGCCTGCTACAGGAGTGACACGAAGATCCATAGGCTGATAATCGTAAATACTAAAATTAAAAGTTGATGATTGTGTGTCGTCAGTTACAGTCAACGTATATCTACCAGCTGCGAGGTCAGTGATCATAGAACCCGTAGTTCCATTTGACCATGTATACGTGACAGTTCCTGTGGTCCCAGATACTATGGCGGTGGCTGTTCCGGTACTATCCCCAGCACAAGACACATGTGTAGCCTCCACTTCAACTAAAATAGGGCTTGTGGCTATAACAGGGACAAAACGCCAATACGAATTGGGATCTACTTCACAAATTCTTTGAACTATGGTATCACCCACAGCGATGCCTTGGTTATTAATCTGAAGACAAAATCCATTAAAACATCTAATTGTGAAACTATCCTGACCTATTTCATCTATAGTAAATAATTGGTTAGCAGAGAATTGATTGGTCCATATGATCATTTTTCTGTTGATTTCAAGAGTACTTCCTGGTACATCGACAGCGCGATTGCTAACTGACTGAATGATCCGATATGTATTGTCTGATTCTTTGATAATCTCCCATGTAGAAGTGTCATTTAGTTGGTTTGATTGTTTTAAAAAAGCACCGGCATTAGTCCCCGTAGTAGAGAGATATAGTCCCGAATTAATATTTTGGATATAATAGGTTCCTGTGACCAGGTCGGTAGGGCATCGCCCAGTATCTGATTCATCAAAGCGAATGGTATGTCGCTGGTGGGTTGCAGCCCTAAACGCCCGTTCTCGCCATAAACGTGCATTATCCGCCTGATCGACTACACCAATAGGAACACTATTTTCATCGACCACTAGCGGCGTCGAGTAAAAATTGTGCGTATTACCACACATGTGGGTTTTAACTGTGCCATTGTTATGTCCAAAAGAATAGGGAGTACTTCCGCCTGTGGGAGTGTAACAATGACTACTTCCAATATTGTGACCCAGTTCGTGTCTGAACACGGCTGCAGCCCCATAATAGCTATTGACGCTAGTTCGACCTCCGACTCCAGCCCATCCGCCAGCTTCACCCGTCGCCCCTGTCGGGATCTGAATACTAGCGATATAGTCAGCTCCTGTGCGCGCTATATCCTCGCTGTACCAAGTTGAAAGATCTCCTAATACCTTCCCCAGAATACCTGGATTTTCGGGATTCAATCCTGTTCCTACTAAACGAATCCGGATATTATCCACCAGCGAATTGATAAGCCCATTGTTTACTTCTTCTACCAAGCTCAATGCATGGGCATCGATATCTCCCACTAATGCCGCAGCTTCATACGAATAGCCCACGAAAAGATCGGCTATATGTCGGCCAGTGGCATCTTGTTCATTGCAATAATTGGCTTTTAGTCTTTTTGGATCAGAAAAATCTTCCTCCATAGGCACTGTCTTACAGAATATTTCTTCTGTTGCAAGATCTAGTACTTGATAGACTCCTGCCGTCTGATCAGGGGTAATCTGAAAATTGCCTTGATGGCCAGATATCTGAAAGACCCACTTATCTGATTTGGGATTATGGATAGCTACTACATCACGGTAGTGAGATAAGTGGTCAAAACCACTCTGCAAGGTTTTACCACGATACACATGTAGATTTTTATAATCGACAGCCTCTACTTCATCTAAGTCGATTCGAATAACTTTGTCGCTAAAAAGCTGCAATTCGATATGTCGCGGCATTTTTTTTGCCTTCAATGAACTATTAAGCCTCAGCGTACCCATACGGTGCACGCCCTCAGGAATATCCTGAATTCGGTTGTTTTCCTTTATTAGTATGAAAAAAGAGGGATAGTCTTGGGCCCAAATAATACTATAAAATAATAGGGACACTAGGAGAAAAAAAGTCTTCATCTGTATAAACGTGTCTACAAAACAACGAATTTAGCCTTTTCTCAGCATTTTTTTAAGAACTCCCTATGACAGCCTCCTTTTGAAGGTTCGTTGCGGTGCCCTATCGACATACAGGGAATAAAATCTCAAGCCTAGACTTTTTTATGTTGATTTTAAAAAAAGGTATAGATTTGTTGACAGAATTACGATGATGATTTCTTTCTACCCATGTTGTTGCTGTATTTATTCGAACCTAAAGTTTCGACAGTGACCCTTTTGTAAAAAGAGATCAAATATCCAAAAAGGCCCTTTCGAAGCTCAACTTCAAAGGGCCTTTTTGCTTTTTAGACGATATAAAATCTAATAATAAATGAAATTCTCTTCTAGTAGCTTTTGTACATGTTGTTGCTGTTGTTGTGTCGCTCATGTGATTCAATCGGGAACACTATGGAGATGCTGATAGAAGATTCATTAAAAAAACTCTTCTACATGCCCTTCAGGATGATCCTGAGGGGCATTTTTTTTGAAATAAATCATGAAAAATTATGTTGAACACATTAATCGAAAAAGGAATATCTTCTGAAGATCAGAAAGATATTATAGAACTGGATCGCAGAATCAAAGCCTTTCGGTCGGGTAAAGAGGACGAAGAACGCTTTAAACTTTATCGACTTACTCGGGGCGTTTATGGTCAGCGACAGATCGGCGTACAAATGTTTCGTATCAAAATTCCGTATGGGAAATTAACCGCAGAACAGTTGATACGCATTGCCGATGTCTCGGATAAATATGCAACAGGCAATCTTCACATAACGACACGTCAGGATATACAACTACACCATGTGCGGCTTGAAAATACTCCATTGGTATGGACAGAGCTAGCCGAAAAAAATATCACTGCTCGCGAAGCCTGCGGAAATACTGTTAGAAATGTTACCGCATCTGCTGAGGCTGGTATCGATCCCTTAGAGCCTTTTGACGTTGCCCCCTATGCCGAGACAGTCACGCATTATTTTTTGCGCAATCCTATTTGTCAAGAAATGGGACGTAAGGTGAAAATTGCTTTTTCGTCTAGCACGATGGATACTGCCTTAACATTCATGCATGATTTTGGATTTATACCAATGATTCAAGACAATAGCCGCGGATTTAAGGTACTAGTAGGTGGGGGTCTAGGCGCGCAAGCGATTTTTGCAGAGACAGCATATTCCTTTTTACCTGCCGAAGAGCTACTTCCTTTTTTGGAGGCCTCCTTACGCATTTTTGATCGTTTTGGTGAGCGCGAAAAAAGACATAAGGCAAGGCTAAAGTTTTTAATCAAGAGCATGGGTCTCGAGCATTTTATGAACTTAGTCAATCAGGAAAGAAAAGCCCTAAGCCACCGCAATATTGAAATAGTTGTCGATAAAGATTTAATAGAGCCACCGTTCACTCCTGCAGGGAGATTTGAGATAAGGGGCGACAACTCGACTGACTTTTTGCGCTGGTTAAAAACGAACACTTTCGAACAAAAGCAAAAGAATTATTTCGGAGTATACATAAAGGTTTTACTTGGTGACCTCTCATCTGATCGGGCTCGCGCGATTGCGCCTATAATTCGTCGGTACGCCTCAGATGATATACGATTGACCATTAACCAAAACATCTTACTCAAGTACGTGGCACCACAAAACCTTTATTTATTATATCAAGAGCTTGACCACTTGGGCTTAGCCGCTTCGGGGTATGATAGTATTGCGGATGTGACAGCTTGTCCAGGTACGGATACCTGCAATCTCGGAGTCACTAATAGCACTCACCTAGCCAAAGAGATAGAAATGATGATTGAGCGAGAATACCCAGCATTATTAGAAGAGCAGCACATAAAAATAAAAATAAGCGGTTGCATGAACGCCTGCGGACAGCACATGATTGCTAACATAGGGTTTCATGGTAGTTCTATCAAACGAGATGAATTTGTCATCCCGGCCATGCAAATAGTTTTGGGAGGTGGTGTTGACCCTCAAGGGAAACCTTACATTGCCGACAAGATAATTAAGATCCCTACGAAAAGAATTCTCGATGCTATCCGTGTTTTGCTCGATCACTTTGAACAAAACGGTCTCGAGGGAGAATATTATAATCATTATCTAGAGCGATTAGGGGGCAAAAAATTCTTCTACGATTTACTCAAACCTCTAGCAGATCTGACATTGCTCAGAGCGGACGAGCTAATTGATTGGGGTCAACAAGGTGAATATGTGCAAGAGATTGGAGTAGGCGAATGTGCTGGGGCAATGCTAGATATGGTCGGTACAATTTTAGCAGATGCTGAAGAGAAATTAGCTGCGGCAGAAGAGAGTCGATTGGCAGAAGCTTTTGCTGACAGCAGTTATTATACCTATTCGTCGATGGTCATTGCGGCTAAAGCGCTCTTGCTAAGTGTTGATGTAAATTGTAATTCGCAAAAAGGAATCATCGATGATTTTGTAACGCATTTTGTGCATACCCAAAAAATTGTATTGCCCTTTGATTTTAGCCAAATGGTGATGTCCATCAATACCCAATCGCCTGATGCTCTATTTGTAACCGCTTATTGGCAAAACGCCTTCTTATTCTTGAATAAGGTAAAAAAGATAAGGGCTGAACAGCTCGGCGGAGCTGAGGATTCAGAGGTGATATCTAATCACTATACCGCATAAACTTACGAATCACTCATAAATCAAGTACCACAACATGAAAAGGCAAATATTAACCATCGTTGGCGCAGGGCCAGGTGATCCAGATTTATTGACTATCAAGGCGTTAAAGGCTATTCAGGCGGCGAAGGCCATCTTATATGATGCCTTGGTTAGTGAAGAAATTTTAAGCCTCGCGCATTCAAAGGCGATCCTCATTCCAGTCGGAAAGCGATGCAACAGACATAGCATGGATCAAGAAACGATTCACCTAACCATCATCCAAAGTGTTTATCAATATGGTCATGTCGTCAGACTAAAGGGTGGCGACCCATTCATATATGGTCGTGGACATGAAGAACTGGAATATGCCAGAGCCTTTAATATTGAAGTAGAACTTGTGCCAGGCATAAGTAGCGCCACTGCCCTGCCATTATTACAACAAGTACCATTGACCAGAAGAGGTATGGCAGAGAGTTTTTGGGTACTAACAGGCACCTCAAGAAAACACCAACTTTCGCGAGACATACATCTTGCAGTGCAGTCAACAGCGACGCTAGTCATACTCATGGGATTGCGAAAAGTCGATGAAATATGTCAACTATACGTTAAGCTCGACAAGGGGAATACTCCTATGATGATCATCTTGTCTGGTTCATCAAATGATGAAAAGGCGATTATTAGTACAGCGCATGATATGCCCGGGAGAATGTGCGAATGGGATGGGCTAAGTGCCGGAATTATTGTTATAGGTGAGGTTGTAAAACTTCACCCAGAGTACCTAATGGCATGTGCTACTAAAAAATGGAATCTATGAGCCGAAATACTTTGTATCCGATATTCTTGAAATTAGACAAAATGCGAATGCTCATCGTAGGGGCTGGAGAGGTCGGTCATGAAAAACTGCAATTTATCTTGAAGAGTAGCCCCAATGCGCATATTAAGGTCGTGGCCCCTTGGATAACTCCGGAAACTTTACGTCTTATCGGCGATTATCCTGAGACGGTACAATATATATCAAGGCCATTTAATGAAGAGGACGTTATTCATAGCGATATCATCGTAGCGGCCACCAATCTTCCAGAGGTCAATCTAGAAGTTTGGTCAGCGGCCCAGCGCTATCGAAAGCTTGTAAATGTTGCAGATACCCCTGAGTTATGTCAGTTTTATATGGGCTCAATAGTGACAAAAGGGGATGTAAAAATTGGGATATCGACCAATGGGCAGTCACCCACATTTGCTAAGCGTCTTCGACAATGGTTAGAAGAGGTGCTGCCCGACGAATCTGCCGAATTAGTGATGAAGCTCAAAGTGTATCGAGATCAATTAAGCATGGACTTTAGTACGAAGGTAAAAGAGCTCAATCGGATCACAGCTAAACTCATCAATCATGAATAAGAGCAAAAGCTTAGGCGTCAAGCCCGGTGGTATATTGCAGGAGGATTTAGATCAATGGAATCTAGAGTTTTCCGAACTCACCATTGATCAGCGATTTGATCGTTTTTATGCATTATATCATCCTTCAGAAGTTATGATGACAACTTCATTTGGTACAAAATCCATTTTCTTGCTTCATCATATTTACCGCCTTAGGCCAGATCAGCCTATCTATTTTTTAGATACCAAATATCATTTTTCGCAAACCTATGAATATAAAGAGCTTGTAAGAAAGGCGTTTGACCTTAGGCTCATATATATTTACCCTGAGAAAGTACAAAATGACTTGACAACAGAAGAACAATGGTGGATAGATCACCCGAGAATGTGTTGTACGGTCAATAAAATAGCTCCTTTGGAACCTTATATACTTCAGCACAAAGTTTGGATCAGCGGCCTGATGGCGGATCAAACAGAACATAGGTCGAGAATGAATATATTTCAATTGCAAGGGGATGTTATTAAGTTTCATCCGATATTAGATATCCGTGAAGAAGATATCGAAGAATATTTAAATCGTTTTAAATTGCCTCGCCATCCTTTAGAAGAGTATGGGTATGGATCAGTAGGTTGTACACATTGCACAAAAAGAGGAAAAGGACGAGAAGGTCGTTGGGCGGGCACTCCTCAAAAAGAATGTGGCATACATTTGAACTATTATTATAAAAAATGACATTTACTAAGCGAAATGATTAAAACAGATATATTAATTATTGGAGCAGGGCCATGTGGTTTATTTACCGTCTTTGAGGCGGGATTGCTAAAATTGCGGTGTCATATTGTAGATGTGTTACCAGTGCCTGGTGGTCAGTTGTCGGAAATCTATCCTAAGAAACCCATTTATGATATCCCGGGCTATC
Source organism: uncultured Saprospiraceae bacterium (assembly GCA_964616755.1). Lineage (GTDB taxonomy): Bacteria > Bacteroidota > Bacteroidia > Chitinophagales > Saprospiraceae > CAYNFR01. The sequence goes on from CAZTSI010000006.1 coordinate 8,575, forward strand.
CTTCAATATTAGCTGGTGAGCTCGTGGATAGACTTATGGAGCAAATAGCTCCGTTTAAGCCAACGTTTACACTTGGTGAGCGCGCCGAAAAATTAGAGCGAATTGACGAAAGGATGTTCGAGCTAACGACACATAGAGGCACTAAAATTCAAGCTCCCGTTATTGCCATCGCTGCCGGACTAGGTTGCTTTGAACCGCGCAAACCCCCTATCGAAAATATCGAGCAATACGAAGATATGGGGGTTGACTACATGGTTAGAGATCCCGAAAACTATAGAGGAAAGAAGATCGTTATCGCTGGTGGCGGTGATTCTGCCCTAGATTGGACAAATGAATTAGCTCATCTTGCGGAGGAAATAACACTCGTCCATCGGCGCACATCATTTAGAGGAGCGCTAGATTCTGTCGATAAAGTGATGGCATTAGCCAAAGCAAATAAGGTTAAATTATTGACAGATGCTCAAGTAGTTGGGGTAGGGGGCAATGGAGTACTCCGCGAATTGAAAATTGAAACGGCAGAGTATGGCACTATCACTAAAGAGACGGATTACTTTATTCCTTTGTTTGGACTAACGCCAAAACTAGGGCCTATCGCAGAATGGGGACTTAACATTACCAAGAATGCCATTGATGTTGACACGTTTGATTATTGCACTAACGTGCCGGGGATTTATGCGATCGGGGATATAAATAATTATCCAGGCAAATTGAAATTGATACTTTGCGGCTTCCATGAAGCAACACTCATGGTTCAATCCGCCTTCAAATATATTTATCCCGAAGCAAAGCTTAGCTTTAAATATACTACCGTTGCAGGGATAGACGGTTTTGCAGATTAGAAGGAGTATTGGCATGGATGGAATTATAGAGATTGTAGTCATCGACCGAGAAGGTCAAGAGCATGTACTCGAAGCGCCTACAGATATGAATTTTAATCTGATGGAGTTGTGTAAAGCAGCTGAGCTCCCAGTCGAAGGAACTTGTGGTGGCATGGCCTTATGTGCTTCTTGTCATGTATATGTGCTCACCGATCATGAACTCCATGAAGCGACAGAAGATGAAGAAGATATGTTAGATCAAGCCTTTTTTGTCGAAAGTAATAGTCGATTAGGGTGTCAAATTAAATTGTCAGCCAGTCTAGACGGATTAAGGGTCAAGCTTGCCCCAGTAGGCGATTAAATGTACAACGATGCACATTCGCACAAATGGATGGCTAGATACCATCTGAGGTCATCCATAACACACTTTTGTTGTTTTGTTAATTAGGATCTATTCATAGTGCAGGTCAATAACTATTGATGAACACGACTTTTATTTTTTCCTACCTTTAACCAAAAATTTATGGACATGCGAATTATTTATAAGTTGACCTTGGGTCTATTGTTGAGCATCTTATTTGTATTGTGCAAACCAAGTACAAAAGAGGAGGCCTTTCACCCCATGCTCTATTCGATAGAGCAATTTTATGAAAATGAAAATATTGGGGGGGGGAGTTTTTCAAGGGATGAGACAAAGCTTTTGTACCATTCTAACAAATCGGGTATCTATAATATTTACGAAAAGGATCTTTCAACTCTAGATGTCCGGCAAGTAACGAACTCAACGGTAGAATCTTTTTTTGCCATTGCTTATGCTAACGAGGAAGGTGATATTCTATATTCTTCTGATAAAGGTGGAGACGAAAATGATCATATTTATCTACTTCAGTCAAACGGTGAGACAAAAGATCTTACACCTGAAGAAGGGTCGAAGGCTAGTTTTTTTGGATTCTCTAAAGATAAATCTATCCTCTATTACATATCCAATAAGCGCAATCTTCAATTTTTTGACTTGTATAAAATGCGTGTAGGTACATGGGAAAGTGAAATGATTTATGAGAATAATGATGGTATGGATGTAGGGTTGATTTCTGATGATGAAAATTTGTTGGTGTTAAGTAAGGCGGTCACAACTAGCGAATCTCTACTATTCATATTTAACCGAGAAACAAAGGTGCTTAAAGAGATATCCTCCCCAGAGACGCCAGGCAGTTATGGGCCAACGGACTTTACGTATGATGGTAAATTTCTAGAATATATTACAGATGTTGATAAAGAGTTTACTTATTTGGTTCAATACGATTTGGCCACAGGAGAACGAAAAACTATTTATGAAACGACATGGGATGTCGTATATGCCTACAATAGTTTAGGTGGCAAGTATAAGGTCATAGGGGTAAATGAAGATGCTAAAAACAATGTCATTCTCATAGATAACAACTCTAATTCACCTGTAACTCTGCCAGTAATAGCGGATGGAGACATTTTGCAAGTAGTTATTTCGGATAGTGAGGACAAAATCCGATTGACTGTTGGGTCATCAAAAGCCCCCAGCAATCTTTATGTTTACGATATCCATGACAATAAACTTACCCAACTCACCAACACCTTGAACGCTACTATAAAAGCGCAAGACCTAGTAGAAGCAAAAGTCGTACGATATCCGTCGTTTGATGGACTTGAGATTCCTGCGATATACTATAAGCCTCATCAAGCAACTATTAAAGATAAAGTCCCCGCCTTAATATTGGTTCATGGAGGCCCAGGCGGTCAATCGCGCATTGGGTATGCAGCCTTTATACAATACTTAGTAAATCATGGCTATGCGATTTTGGCGGTCAATAATCGTGGTAGTAGTGGCTATGGTAAGAGTTTTTATAAAATGGATGACTTGAATCACGGCGACAAGGATCTTAAAGACTGTATTTGGGGAAAGAAATGGCTTCAAACACAAGATTATATTGATGGCGAGCGCATTGGTATTATTGGTGGCTCTTATGGTGGATATATGACAATGGCGGCGTTGGCATTCGCCCCAGAAGAATTTCAAGTAGGAGTCAATATTTTTGGCGTGACCAACTGGCTTCGCACGCTTAAAAGTATACCGCCCTATTGGGAGTCCTATCGCACTGCAATATACAAGGAATTGGGAGACCCATTTTCAGCAGATTCGATTCGGTTGCACAAAATATCGCCTCTCTTTCATACTGACCAAGTATCTAAGCCTCTCATGGTGCTTCAAGGGGCTCAAGATCCTCGCGTTCTTCAAGTAGAATCGGATGAAATAGTGGAAGGAGTGCGAAAAAATGGTGTTCCGGTAGAGTACGTTTTATTTCCCGACGAAGGTCATGGTTTTGTCAAAAAGGAAAACGAAATAAAAGGATATGGACAAATTTTAGGCTTTTTGGACAAATATTTACGCCCGTTACCAGATAGTAAATAAGAATTAATTAAAGCTAGTGCGGGAATTAAAACGAGATAAACATATCTTTGCGCTCATTTTTAGATCAGATATAATTTTATGGCAAACGTCGGACAAATCAAGCAAATTATTGGCCCAGTAGTGGATGTACGTTTTGAAGGGGAGAATAATGCTCTTCCTGAAATTTTTAGTGCTTTAGTTATCGAAAGACCTAATGGCGAAAAATTAATATTAGAATGTCAGCAGCACTTAGGTGAAGACAGTGTTCGCGCAGTTGCCATGGATGCCACGGACGGCCTTACAAGAGGCATGAAGGTAACGGACCTAGGACGACCTATCTCTATGCCGATTGGCGAGAAAATCAAAGGCAGATTGTTTAATGTGGTCGGTGAGGCAATTGATGGCATTGGAGAAGTTCCGTTAGGGAAAGATGCTTATCCTATTCATCGCAAGCCACCTCGATACGAAGATTTGTCTACCGAAAAGGAAGTACTTTTTACAGGTATTAAAGTCATTGACCTCATAGAACCCTATGCGAAAGGTGGCAAAATTGGTTTGTTTGGGGGTGCAGGAGTAGGAAAGACGGTATTGATTATGGAGTTGGTGAATAATATAGCCAAAGCATATGAAGGTATTTCTGTATTTGCAGGAGTAGGTGAGCGTACACGCGAAGGAAATGATTTGCTTCGAGAATTCTTAGAATCTGATGTTATCGACTATGGTCGTGAGTTCAAGCATTCTATGGAAGAAGGTGGATGGGATTTATCAAAAGTAGATGAGGAAGCGCTTAAAAACTCTAAAGCTACCCTAGTGTTTGGGCAGATGAATGAACCCCCAGGAGCACGTGCTAGAGTGGCATTATCTGGATTGACGATGGCAGAATACTATCGAGATGGAGATTTGAGTGATCCATCTGGTGGTCGTGATATACTTTTCTTTGTCGATAATATATTCAGATTTACCCAGGCGGGATCTGAGGTATCCGCCCTTTTAGGTCGTATGCCATCAGCGGTGGGATATCAGCCTACATTGGCCACCGAAATGGGATTGATGCAAGAGCGAATCACCTCTACAAAACGAGGTTCTATTACGTCTGTACAGGCGGTATATGTTCCTGCTGATGACTTGACAGACCCAGCACCTGCAACAACATTTGCGCACTTAGATGCCACAACAGTATTGAGCAGAAAGCTCGCAGCTGAAGGTATCTATCCTGCTATTGACCCATTAGATTCAACCTCACGAATCATGGATCCTGCGATTATAGGGGCAGAGCATTACGATACAGCGATGAAGGTGATCAATATTCTTCAACGCTACAAAGAGTTACAAGACATTATCGCCATCTTAGGTATGGAAGAGTTGTCTGATGAAGACAAAATGATTGTACACCGAGCAAGACGAGTACAACGATTTTTGTCACAGCCTTTCCATGTTGCTGAGCAGTTTACTGGTCTTAAAGGTGTTCTTGTTCCTATAGAAGAGACCATCCGAGGATTTAATATGATAATGAATGGAGAGGTGGATCAGTATCCAGAAGCGGCATTTAACCTAGTCGGCACAATTGATGATGCTATTGAAAAAGGTAAGAAGTTAATCGAAGAGGCAAATGCCTAGATTAGTTTAACAAAGACACAAACACAAGAAAGTGAACTTAGTCATCCTCACTCCAGAGAAAGAAATTTTTAGCGGCGCTGTCAATTCGGTAAAGGTGCCAGGTATTTTGGGTCAATTTGAAATACTAAATGGCCATGCACCGATAGTTTCAGCGCTTACAGAGGGAATAGTAAGAGTTATTGATGACAAGGGTGCTCGTATGAATTATGCGATTGCCAAGGGATTTATTGAAGTGTTGAATGGGGAGGTTGCCTTATTAGTTAGGGGTCTGTCCGAGGTATAATTCAGTGTCAAAAAGAGGAGAAAAAAGGGGGTCAAATAGTTTCGACCCCCTTTTGCATTTCGGAAAGATATGTATTAATATCTGTTGTCTCGATCAAAACGTCGTGGACGTCTGTCATCTCCTCCTCCACCGCCACTACCACCTCTACGGTCGTCAAAACGTCGGCCTCCGCCTCCGCCTCCACCGCCAAAGGAGCGATTGTCTCGGCCTCCTCCACCACCACCTTGAGGTTTAGGTTCAGATTTTTTCACTACAATACTTCTTCCATCAAGCTCAGCACCATTCAATTCATTGATGGCAGCTAGACCATCAGCATCGTTTTCCATTTCAACAAAGCCAAACCCTTTTGATCGGTTTTCGACTTTATCAAAGATAATTTTTGAAGAAGAAACTTCTCCAAATTGTTCGAACAGTTCTCTTAACTGTTCAGCGGTAGTGTCGTAGGACAACTTGGCAACAAAAATGTTCATAATAAAAATAAAAAAGTTTAATGAGAATATAAAAGCCTGGTCTGACCTGAAGAAAGAATGTTAAGCTGTTAAATCTCTACGATGAAATAATAATTAATAACTACAATATTACTCTATTTATCATACAGAAGTCAAAATAAATTTATAAGATGACCAGCTTTATTTGCAGCCGTCACCTTCATAAAAAAAAGTCCAAAGAATTTTAACCTTTTAAAACACGAAAAAGGACATCTGAATCTATAAAATACCCTATATTGATATATCAATGCTTATTTATAATATGGACGGAATGTACAAAAGCCCCATGTATACTAAGATCATCTCGACGATGAGATCTCTTACATCTGCGGGTATTGATGTATCAATGAAGCCAACGCTAAAAGATGAGGCACTTCAACTATGGATGGATTGGTTGCGCGATAGCCCTGATCAGAAAAATGTTCGCTACAATTATGTATGGTTAGGCTCGGCTTTAGTACTTCTCAATGGTGTGCTACTGTATTCGTCAACATGGTGGCCATATCCATTACTAAGTCTTTTGGCCGGGTTTATTCTTTATTATTTTTCCAAGAGCCAAATCGCGACGCTTGAAGCCCAAAAAAATACTCTTCGTTGGTCAGAGAAGGGTGAAGTAAGCTTTAAACAAAGAAAAATTGACTTTATTGGCTTGGTGTTTGACATTAAATCCTTGCGTATCAAGTGGCAACGGATAGCTTATTGTCTGTTATTTCCTCTGATCCCACACTTAGTTGCTAAATTTTTATTAGGAGCGTTTGCCTTCGACAACGAATGGATTTCTTTACTTAGTTGTTATTTATTCTTTGTTCCAGCATGGCACGTCTATTTTAGCGCAGACTTAAAGCTCCTGACCGCCTTTAGACATCAAGCTATTGGTCACGGTGGCTTGGATACAGAAGTAGAATAAACTTTACCTCGTTTCATGAATTAAACATTGGTTGTCCTATCTGATTAGATTATAGCTTAAATCGAGTGCTCAAATTAAGGGCGAAATTTGTGATCTTTGTCCGAATGAAAAATCGAGAGGTAAGTTTTAGCTATTTGGATGAACTCAATGAAGTTCAGCGTGCTGCAGTGTTGGCCTTAAATGGCCCGGTAGAAGTAATTGCCGGCCCAGGCTCTGGCAAGACAAGAGTGCTGACATACAGAATAGCGCATATGATTAATTCTGGTGTAGCACCTTGGCAGATATTGGCACTTACCTTTACGAATAAGGCAGCTCGCGAGATGAAAGAGAGAATTGAGCGAGTAGTTGGTAATAACGCGTACAAGGTTTGGGCGGGCACGTTTCACTCGCTATTTGGGCGGATATTAAGGGTAGAGGCACATCATATAGGCTATCCGAATGACTTTACAATTTATGATACAGATGATACTAAGAATGTCATTAAGGAGGTCATCAAACAGCTACATCTTGACACAAAGATGTACTCGCCAGGTGCCGTTAGGTCGCGTATTTCGCACGCGAAGAGCAATCTGATTACGCCCAAAGCTTATTTGGCAAATGAAGAAATGATGAATTATGATCGCATGAATCGAATGCCTATGATGCATCAAATTTATGATATGTACGTTAAAAAATGCCTTCGATCAGGGGCGATGGATTTTGACGATTTGCTACTACAGATGTTTAAGTTACTTTATCAGAATCCCGAAAATGTAAAGGCTAAGTACCAGCATCAGTTTCAATATGTCATGGTAGATGAGTTTCAGGACACTAACTTCTTGCAGTATGAGATATTAAAGCAATTTGTACGCTACGAAGGGAGTGCTGAGAATCTTTGTATTGTCGGGGATGATGCGCAGTCCATCTATTCATTTAGAGGGGCCACAATAGAGAATATTTTACAGTTTGAGCATGATTTTCCGCAAGCACAGACATTTAAACTGGAGCGCAATTACAGATCTACCCAGCATATTGTCGAAGCCGCCAACGGAGTAATAGCATTTAATCAGCGGCAGATCAAAAAGAAAATTTGGACCGATCGACAAGGAGAAAACAAAATAAAAATTATCAAGGCCGTTACTGACACGGAAGAAGGAAGGCGTATTGCTGATTTGATTGTAGAACAAAAAAATCGCTATTCTCTTCAAAACAATGAAATCGCCGTGCTATATCGCACCAATGCACAGTCTAGAGTATTCGAAGAATATTTGCGCCGATACAACATCCCTTATCGTATATACGGGGGCTTGTCGTTTTATCAGCGAAAGGAAATAAAGGACCTTATAGCTTATCTCAGACTGACGACCAATCCTAAAGATAATGAGGCCTTCAAAAGAGTGATCAACTATCCCAAGCGAGGTTTTGGCAACAAGAGCCTAGAATCTCTAGTGGACTTTGCTGAAGATAACGAGATAAGTATTTTTGAGTCTCTTCCTATGGTAGAGCTTTCGGGGCGGGCCAAGACCATTTTGATGGAGTTTATGAGCCTAATTGCTAACTTTAGACAAAAGGCTTTGGGGGCAAATGCTTATGACACTTCCATGTTTATTGCTAAAAAATCTGGCATTATTGACGATTTGAAGACCGATGGAAGCATGGAAGGCATGGCGCGTTTAGAAAACATCAATGCCCTTCTGGATGGCATTCAAGAATTTGTTGAAGATGATGAACTAGAGCCAGGGGAAGAAGTTGCCGATAAGTCACTTTCGAAGTATCTACAAAATATTGCCTTGGTGACGGATATGGATGAGAACAAAGATGCTACAGAAGTCGTTACGCTGATGAGTGTACATGCGGCAAAAGGATTGGAGTTCAAATCCGTTTTTATTGTCGGAATGGAGGAGAATTTGTTTCCAAGTTACATGTCTTTATCCGATCCTAATCAGTTGGATGAAGAACGGCGGCTGTTTTATGTGGCTATAACTCGAGCGGAGGAATTTTTGACCTTAACTTATGCGAATAGTCGCTATCAATACGGTCAGATGAGGTTTAACGATGCAAGTAGATTCTTAGAAGAGATACCTCCAGAAAATGTAGAAAGCATTATTCCCCTAAAGGTGGCACTAGAGTTTGGCGAACCAAAAATCCTTGGAAGTTTCAAACCTATACCACGCCAGCAAGCCATGCCCAATGTAGATTTGAGTTCTTTTGTTGCCGATGATTCCAAGGACATACGTACGGGCATGAGTGTCATGCACGTCAAGTTTGGAGTAGGCAAAGTAATGGACATCGATGAACGACAAGTTGCTACCATTCATTTTGACCAAGTGCCTGATAGCCCAACTAAGCGGATCATGCTTCAATATGCGAAGCTACAGATTTTAGAAGGGTAAAGAAGATTGAAGATTTATACCAATCTTCGTTTTGCTAGAAAAATTTCAATTGTGTAAATCCTTCTTGCCAAGCTTTTGCCATCAAATAGTTTCCAGCCATCGAAGGATGCACTCCATCTGGACACCAATAAGAGGCAGGCGCTGTAAGTAAGGCCTTATCAAATACGGACTGATATGAAATGAATACAGCGCCGAAATCCACGGCAATTTGTCGAGAAGCCGCTTGATAAGCTTCAAATTGTCCTCGCCATTTATCTGCCTTTATGGCACTACCATCTAGTAGGACAAAAGGTTCGCCGATAAGTAGTTTTACCCTAGGAAGCGCCAGCTTTGTTGCCGCAAGTAATTCTCTAAAATCATTTTCATACGTCTTAGCTGTGCCGTTGTAGCCAAAATCTAACGTATGCCAAAAATCGTTGACACCTATCATGATACTCAAGACATCAGGACCCAACTGAATACAATCTTCTGTCCAGCGATCGCGTAGCTGATAAACCTTGTTGCCGCTAATGCCTCGATTGTAAAATCTTAGATTTTTGACAGGATGTTCCCCTATTAGCTCTGTTACAATATGTTTTACATAACCATTACCCATGCCTGAGGCATTATTGGCATAATAAGCTGATTTGTCGCGTCCTGCATCAGTGATGGAGTCACCCTGAAACAGTATCGTAAGGTCGCTAGGAAACTCGCGGATGGATGCATGTGTAGTGTTGGCCATTAGTGGGCTTGCTGCAGCCAATGCGGCCATACTCTTTAATACGGATCGTCTTTTCATATCAGTGGAGTATAATGATTAAGTAAAGTATCTAAAATATTGTGAATTTACATAAACATGGTATGGAAAAGTGATATAATGCAGGATTCGCATCTACCATGGATGTGCAAAATAAAATTCAATTCTCGCAATTTAGTCCTACTTCACGGCCACATAAAACAGATCCAAACAGTCATCATTAACCTCCTTAAGGGAGAAATCCGATTGATTCAGACTTGCCACTAAAGTATTATTATCGTTCATTAATCGGCGGCGATTGAGACGATTCATAATATCAAAGGGTATCTGTAATGCTTGTCGAGGCAGTCGCCATTGAAGATCGAAAATGTCCCACTTAGTGAGATTTGCGACGGACTTTTTATTTTCTTGATAATAGGTCATTACACGGTCGCTACCAAATACACCAAGTGTCTTTACAGTGTTGAACTGTGCGGCCAGAAACGATTGAAGTTCAGAGGGACTATATTCTCTTATATGCCACGGATTTCGGCTCAATGTAGTTAGTCTATTTGGTGTGGTGACAATAAAGGCTCCTCCGGGTTTTAAGATTCTATGAATCTCTTGAACATATTTTAAGTGGTCTTGAATATGTTCAATGACTTGAAAGGAGATGACAAAATCATAGCTATTGTCGGCAATACCGACAATAGGCGGTATAGTCATCTGGATAAATTCTACATTATCTCCAATATCGGTAACATCCATATCGCACCTAAACTTGTCTAATGTGACAAATTTATCTGCATTGGGCGCGACGAGTTGTACGCCATAGCCGCTACCTGTACCAATCTCAAATACATCACCATGTATCATTGGCGCAGATAAGGTATAGGCGGCAAGACACCGCTGATAAACATAATTGTCAGCTACGATATCATCTGTAACGCGCTCTGCTGTCTGTACCCAACTCATATGTAAAAAGGATATAAGATATAAAAGTCTGCAAGATAGAGGTTTTTGTCATGTTAGATGAAATCTGATGTTGACATAATGCTTTTGTATTTGTCGTCACCTAAATGGTATCAGTCGAAATTACACTATAAAGATCATTTTATTGTTGCATATTGATGTAGTAAATGAGATCAAGCATGTTTAAGAAGTTTAAGTTGGAAAAAAGTATTTGGAGCTTTACACCTACATATACCATTACAGACGAACTGGATGTTTTGCAGTATGAAGCCAAGCGCTTTGTATTTAAATGGGCTAAAGTAGCGGAGCTATTTGACGCAATGGGTCAACATCTATTAACGATTCGTACAAAACCTTTTAGTTGGAAATCGACGTATTTTATTGATATTGATGACGTACCAACTTATCGATTTGTAAAAAGCTTTCGTCTCAAGGATAGGATATTTGTCGACTCATTAACGGAGGCGGATGCATTTATCATAGAAGGCAATTTTTGGTCAAATGAATATAAGTTTATCCAGAAAGACTGCGAGTTTGCCTATGTATCAAAAAAAATGTGGAGTATGCGTGACAGTTATGGTATAGCGATCGATCAATCCTATGACCCGGCCATTATTATTAGTTGTGTCATCATGATTGATAATATCAAGGAGAAGCAACGTTCCGCGGCGGGGTAGAAAGAAAAAAGGGGTTGAAAAAACATTCAACCCCTCATTTGGTATTTAAGAATTCTTAGTCTAAAGCGGATTCTGTACAGTATTAGGATTTGTTTCTAACTCTCCTCTTGGGATTAAAAACTCCCATTCAATATCACCGGCTGGTTTTTCTAAGAAAAGTACATTGGCTATTATATGATTGGCACCCGAGCGATCAATAGGGAGATTGAGTCTCTTCAAGTCAAACCATCTGTGTCCTTCCCCCCACAGTTCAATCCTTCTATTAAACATTATCTCATCGATAAGCGCCTCGCCCGTGTTTTCAGACAAGGTATATTCTGGATCTCTGTTAGAAACAAGTTCGAATAAGACAGCCGCCGCTCCAACATAATCTCCTAGACGTGCTTTGGCCTCGGCTTCAATTAGAAACAATTCGCCAGCTCTTAAATAAGGCACATCGCCCATAGTGCTAGTAGATGGAATGCCAGGTAGGCGAAATTTTTGCGACATGTAGGGTCTTCTTACTCCACCAGGCGGTGTTACCACATTGCTAGCGGTAGGTGATCGCTCCCACATCTTGGCGCGAATGTCGCTTGGAGAAATACGGTCGTACAAAAGACTATTTATAGCTCTTGGTGTGGTTCTAATCACCGAAGAATTAAAGTTACACGAGATATAAGAGTGATATCCACCAAAAAATTCAGACTGATCTTCAATATGGTTAAAGCCCCACATCCATTCAGGGTTACTGATACTTGCGAATCCATCTTGATATTGAGAGTTAGACATCAAAGTTTGCCCCGCTCTACTTTCAGATGCTAGCCGAGACGCTTCTGCCCAATTTTGTTGTGCTAACGCTACCCGTGCATGAATGCCTTTTGCGACATTCAGATTAATATGCGATTTATTAAGGCGCGAAGTCGTTAGTAATGTTGCCGCCTCATTTAAATCTTCATTTATTTGGGTGTAGACTTCTTCTACCGTGCTTCTAGGAAGGGCATCCGTCGTTGGCACCAATGGCATAGAAACTCCTAATTGATTGTTGGGTTTTGTATTCGCATCATAGCGCTTTCCGTACATCTGCACTAAATTAAAATAGCTAAGTGCTCTTAATGTTAGTGCCTCTCCTTTGATCGTATTTCGCTCCTCTTGGCTACCAGCGGCATCATCTATCCCAGCAATGACATTATTAGCATTGCTTATTATTCGATAAAACAAATCAAAGCCAAACGCTGGCATAGTGCCGTTTTCATTTCGGTGAGATACCCATTGCTGCTCCCCTCTGTGCCATCCATTGGACACTGTACTTAGAACCATATCATCAGCCATTACATCGATAATGATCATATGTGCAGGGTAGCCGCTATGTCCTTGTGAGTTTTGATATCGTCGAGTCATGGCTCTATAGATACCATTGACTGCTGCATTCGCAGAGGACGTATTGGCGAAGACTTGGTCTGCTGCAACACTATTTGCTGGTTGGGTATCTAAGAATGCCTCTTCACAGGCTTGAAAGCTAATACTAGCAAAAAGAGCTATTAGAATATATATTTTTTTTGTTATCATGATTTGTTTCATTTAAAAAGTTAACGAAAGCCCCGCCGCAAAGGTGCGGGCAAACGAATATTCATTGGACGTTACCCCCGTAAACGATCTTTGTGGATTCATACCACTTCGCTTTGTCCAAATAGCTAAGTTTTCGCCACTCAAGACAATTTGTACATTGCTCATGCGCACCTTGCTCAATACAGACGCAGGTAATGCATATGCTAAGGTTATGTTTCGTAAACTTATGGACGTTCCATCTATTAACCAACGGTCTGAGTTCGCATTAAAGTCAGCCGTTCGGCCATTATCTAACCTAGGTACTTCCGTAATATCACCAGGGTTTTGCCATCTATTGAGGATATCAATATGTTTGGCGCTTCCATAACCTCCGGCCCCCATGAGACTTTGGTATGCTGCGTCGTATACTAAGCCGCCTACTTGATACACCATTAAGGCAGAAAGAGTAAGTCCTTTATAGCTGAAACTACTAGAAAATCCCCCAGAAAAGTCAGGAATTGCACTACCATTATAATGGAAACGTGCATTATTAACATTACTAGTCAAGGTGTCACCTGTCTCAGTTATGCGGCTATTGGCGGGATTGAAGGCTATAGCTCTGTATTCTGTACTACCATCTGCACGGTTTACCCCTACCCATTCTCTTAGCCAATAGTCATAAATGGAGCTTCCTTCAGACAATTTTTGTGTGCCTTGAATGATCTCAGGAGAAGACTCAGGCATTTTTGTAATTCGATTGGTAAGAGTTGTCACATTAGCGGAGATAACCCATTCGAAATCTTTTGTTCTCACAGGCACTAAATTTAGCTCGAGTTCAATACCACGATTAAACATTGTGCCTATGTTTGCAAATTGACTGTTGAGTCCCGTAGAAGAAGGTAACGGAACTTCAAATAACAAATCAGTAGATTGTCTATTAAAAAATTCAAGGGTGCCTGAGATTCTTCTATTAAAAACTCCGAACTCTAGAGCTACATCAAAGGATGTATTAGTTTCCCACTGTAAATCAGGATTTCCTGGCGCCCGATCTTGAATAAGCCCTGGCTCTCCTGCATTATTAACACCAGGCCCTAGTAAATACAAAATTTGCCATGCATAGAATGTGCCAATATCTTCATTGCCCGTTTGCCCATAAGAAGCTCTCAGTTTTAAGTTGTCGAGCCAAGAGATCCCGCGCAAAAAGTTTTCTTGATCCAATCGCCATGCACCGCCAAGAGAGTAAAAAGTACCCCATCTATTGTCCTTAGCAAATCGACTGGATCCGTCTCTTCGCACAGAAGCCGACAAAAAGCATTTATCTCCATAGTCATAGTTAAGTCGTGAAAAATAACCTTCTACAGAACGCGTGTCAGTAACACTATTAAGATTAGTGGTAGTCGTAAAGTTTACTAAGTCAGAAATGCCAGCGGCTATTAACTGCGAACGCGAACCAGTGAGCTCATTTTCCTCATAATCAAAACTTTCATGACCCACAAGTACATCAATATTATGATTGCCTAACTGCTTTTTATAGTTTAGGAGTTGTACTAAGTTTATCGCTGTGCCATTAAAATAAGTAGCTGTAGCTCTGCCCGCAGGCGCACCATCACCGATAATTGGATTGCTAAATGTGTTGTCATATCGGTTTGTATAGTCCAAGCCTACATTGGCTGTAAATTTAAAATCCTTCAAGAAAGTAATATCAGCATAGGCTCTACCGGTGAACACATTTCTTCTGAAATTATTTCTGTTTAATTCGGTTTCTGCGATGACATGACGCCCACCAAACTGTGGTCTGTTAGGGAGACCTAATGCATTTAAATTTCCAAAATCGTATTGACGCTCACCATTACTATCCAAAAGATATTGTCCTGGATTAGCCGGATCATAAGCGTAAACGGGATAAATCGGCCCCATTCCTCTAGAGAAGAAAAATGGATTAACGAAGGTCGTATTGCCACCTGCATCATTATTTTCTGTCTGTGAATAGGTGTACCCTAAATTAGCCCCCGTTTTTAACCAAGGTTTTAGATTGGTGTTGTAAGACAACCTACCAGTTTATCTCTCAAAACTCGATCGAATTAGAAAACCATCGTCCTTTATTCTTCCAAAAGAAACGTAATAATCAGAATTATCACTAGCGCCAGACAGATTTAAGTTAAGCTCATCTCTATCGCCTCTTCTAACGAGGGGAGCTTCCCAGTTGAGGTCTTCTTCTCTATAGACAAGTGTCGCATTTGGATTAAGCACGCCATTTGTTGATACTAAATCACCATCAGGTACTGAGAAAGCGTTATAACCTAAAAGATTTACGATGCTTCTGCTTGCCTCAGTATTTGCGGCTTCAAGAGTAAGGGGGTTTGACGCTCTGAAACTCAAGCTGTTTCGATATGATTCCCACATAATAGGATAGTAATCTGTAGCACCAATTCTGTCATATTCTGGAACAGATCTGTCAGAAAATCCCTTCGTGTATTTTAAGTTAATCTGCGACGAGCCTTTTTTGCCTTTTTTAGTTGTGACCATGACAACCCCATTGGCAGCTCTTGAGCCATAAAGTGATGTGGAGGCAGCATCTTTAAGGATGGTAATATTTTCGATATCATCGGCATTTAGGTTAGCTATATTAGCCGTGAATGGCACACCATCTACAACATAAAGTGGGCTGTTGGAAGAGGAAATAGAACCAAAACCTCGAATTCGGATATCGGGGGCACTTCCAGGTTGACCACTTCCAAAGGTGGATTGCACCCCTGCTGCAGCACCAACAACGCTTGGCCTACATTGGTAATAGGTCTTAATCCGATTCGTTCAGAAGAAATTGTGGCAGCTGAGCCAGTAAATCTTTCACGGGTACTTGTGCCAAAGGTAGAAACAACGACTTCGTCAATCAAATTACCGGCCACCATGATGACATCAAGAATGTCGGATGATGTAAGTTTTACTTCAATTGTCTCATAGCCTATATAGCTAAAGATTAATGCAGTGACCTCTGGCGTAAGATCCAAAGTGAATCTTCCGTCGATGTCGGTGATAGTGCCTAAACTGCTGGATTCTTTAGCAATTACATTAGCGCCTAGAAGGGTTTCGCCAGACGCATCAGTGACGACGCCGCTGATGGTGCGTTGGCCAAACAGCCATCCTGAGATCAATAGAATGACCCCTAAGAGTAGATACTTGTTCATAAAAAATGATTTTAATTAAGAAATATTCTAGGATTTCCGAGGTACGGATATCCGATTAACTACAATTAAATGTTTGAAAAGATAAATCTGTATAAAAGTAGTATTCTAAATTAATTCAAGTGATAATTTAGCAAAAAATGCGCTTTTAAAATGCTCTTGATGGGTTGTCTTCGATGGCGCTTACGACGAGATCTTTTAAAGTTTGAATACCATAACCTGTAACGGCGGAGAAAAAACAGTACTCAATTTCGTCTGGGATGTCTTGTTGAAGCATTTTTTCAAGTTCCTTATCGATCAGATCTGCTTTGGAGATACCCAATATTCGCGGCTTTTGCAAGAGTTCAGGATTGTACAATTCCAATTCATTGAGTAGAATTTGAAATTGTTTGCGAATAGAATCTGCATCTGCTGGTACAAGAAAAAGCAAGACAGAGTTGCGTTCAATGTGGCGCAAAAATCTAAAGCCCAACCCTTTTCCCTCATGGGCTCTTTCGATGATACCTGGAATATCGGCCATGATGAATGAACGATTACCGCGATAGGAAACCATACCTAAATTTGGGACTATTGTGGTAAATGGGTACGCGGCAATTTCTGGCTTTGCGGCACTGACAACACTAAGTAAGGTAGACTTTCCTGCATTTGGAAATCCGACTAAACCGACGTCGGCCAAGAGTTTGAGTTCAAGAATTTTCCACTCTTCTTTGCCAGAAATTCCTGGCTGCGCATAATGCGGGGCTTGATTGGTCGGAGATTTGAAATGCCAGTTGCCCAATCCTCCTTTTCCACCCTCTACTAGAATTTTGGATTCGCCGTCTTCTGTTATTTCAAAAAGGATTTCACCTGTTTCGGCATTTTTGGCTACAGTTCCGAGGGGCACTTCGAGTATTTCATCTTTGCCGTCGGCACCTGTCATGCGTTGCCCAGAACCACCGACTCCAGGAGTGCCCAGAACATGTTTGCGATATTTAAGATGGAGCAAGGTCCATAATTGGGCATTGCCCCTTAAGATGATATGACCTCCTCTGCCACCATCACCGCCATCGGGGCCCCCACGAGCCGTCATGCGATCGCGCAAAAAATGACTGCTACCACTGCCCCCTGATCCTGAACGACAGCAGATCTTTACATAATCAACAAAATTCTGATCGGCCAAAATATCAATTAAAGATGAGTGGAAATAAGCTTTGCAAGGCGTTCTTGAATATCTTGAATAGATCCCATTCCACTTATTTGCGTTGAGAGTCTCTTTTGATTGTAGTAGTCGTATACTGGGGATGTTTCATCTTTGTAGACCGCTATTCTATTACGAATGACTTGTTCGTTTGCGTCGTCGGCACGCCCTGATGTTTTGCCTCTTTCGAGTAATCTAGATACAATTTCATCTTCATCCACAACTAGTGAAATGAGTTGATTAGTTCTTTCTCCACGGGTGTTTAATAATATATCTAGCGCTTGTGCTTGTGGTATGGTGCGTGGAAAGCCATCTAGTAAATATCCTCTCGCCTCTGGGCTTTGCTCCAATTTATTGCGGAGCATAGCAACAGTTACATCATCGGGTACTAACTCACCTTTGTCCATATATGATTTAGCCTTTTGGCCTAAGGGGGTATTATTACCCAATTCATATCTGAATAGGTCGCCAGTAGATATTTGAAGGAGACCGAATTTTTGCTCCAACATTTTGGCCTGCGTACCTTTGCCTGAGCCAGGTGGGCCAAAGAGTATAATGATTTTTTTCGTTTCCTTTTTCTTTCCTACCCAATTGAATAGTTTATCAAACCAAGATGACATGTTAGAATTTTTAAAGTATCAAATCTTTAGGGTATGGTGACCCTTAATCGTTGTTTTGTTTTTGAGAAGCACTTATAGAGTTTATGAGCGCCTACTTATTCATATGTAATAATTTGGTGAAGTTTTGGTTTCCAATAAGAGGAACTTAAAATTTCTTCTTTGATCACTCCACGACTCGTCGTACTATGAATTACCCAAAGTTCATCTTTGTCGGCGGATACAATGATGGAAACATGAAATATTTTTCCATTTTTTTTAAAAAAGGCTAAATCTCCCTTTTGTGCCTTGTTAAGGGCTATTTCTTGACCATATTTTGGCAATTGGAAGCTCGGGGCACATAATTCCATTCCTATGTGATTAAAAACAGTACACACCAGCCCACTGCAATCAAACGACTTAGGCCCCTTGGAAGCGTATTTATATTTTGCTCCAAGATATTGGGTGGCAAATGCAACAATTTCTTGTCGCTTATTGGATACAGATACAGGGGTTTCCTTGCTAGGCTTATCAAAGCTACCTTCATATGAACCGAATATAGGTTCAGGGGACTTGCACGCTGAAACGATGGCAAAACACACGAATCCAAAGCAGAGAAGTCTGCGAGGCATAAATTAATATAGTAATATTCGATAAATATCGAAAGGGTTATTTCTTCTTACCCTCTTCTTTTTTGGCGGCTGTAGCGGCACTCTTTAATGCTCTAGGGATATCAATTGTAGCTACAGGAATGCTTGGACTCACTAAACACTCAACACCCTCTGGGAAGTTAATGTCTCTAACACGCGCAGATTGTCCAAGTTCTAGTCCAGAAATGCTCAGGTGCAACTCATCTACCATTTTTTCAGGTGTTGCTTTCACTTTCACTTTTCTGAGAGATTGTATCAATTTGCCTCCAGCCTTCACTCCAGGAGACACGCCCTTAAATTTTACTGGAAGCTCAATTTTGATGGCATGACCATCAATAAGCTCTAGAAAATCAATATGTTGAATTTCTTCAGTCACAGGATTGAAGGTGATATCCTTAAGGATTGCCTTGTATGTTTTGCCATCGCAAGATATCTCAGCAAGCTTGAACTCAGGCGTATACACTAAAGATTTTACATCTGCCGCTGTAGTGCTAATGGCATTTGAACCATTTTTGCTATAAATAACCGCAGGAATTCTATTGCTAGCACGTAAAGCTTTAACGGCAGTTTTGCCGTGGGAAGTTCGATTTTGAGCTTCTATTTGGACGTATTGCATGACCTTAGTATTCTTATCATCTTATAAAGGGCGCAAAGTTAAATTAATTTTGTTCATGATCAACAATACTTTCAACAAAATGATTGAACTAAGGACTGAGAGAAATTGGTCTTTAATTTTTTGCTTGACTCACCACGATGGATAGGTATATTCTATTCTGCTCTACTACCTGTCAACCATTTTTTTATTCTACCTCCCAATGTATCAACATATTTTATGGATACTTCTAATTACTTCCTCTAGAATCGAATATACAAAGGATTTGGGTTGACTTGAACACGATATGGGTACTTTACCTTAGTTTTTCAGTCAATAACATTAATTTATAAGGCAAACTTTGTCATCTAACTGAAATAAATTTTTGTGATCTGGCAAGAATGTGGTTTTTGTATGTTCCTTGTGGAAAAAGTATTACTCGTTAGATCGCCATATCTCACAGACCCCTAGTGTCGCGATAAGACATATTTCCATTCCGAAGTAGATAAAGCCCACTATGGTTAATTGCCAAATTTGGGACAATATCGTGTAGCTCGTGTATAAGGCATAGTTTAAATTGACAATGCCCAGAATTTTCAGAAAGGGTTTCATACTACCCCACTTTTGGCGATACCATGAGGTAAAATAACATGCTAAAGAATAACACATCAAAATCCCTGCTAGCAGGCATAATGAACATAATTGCCTTGACGAAATTCCCGAATGAACTTTGGGCAGGACGATTCCCAAAAAAATCACAGACAAAAGTGCTCCTATGGCATCCAATAGTAATATTTTATTAAGCTCTATCGCAAGAAATATTTTCTTGGTCACAGACCTATGTATTAAGATCGTTTAATCTTCTTCGCCTTCATGAAAAACAAGGTTTGCCTCATAATCTGTTTTAGCGAAATCTTCTTTCTCTATCCAATAACGAGAGGTAATAACTTCGTACTCATCATAGGTCATTTCGCGTATATGCCAAATAACTTTGCCCGCATCTGTAAAGGCTTCTTCGCCATTCAATTGATTTTCATATAGCCGATGGACAAGATGGTTTTCTTTTAATCCTTGACTGAGCGCTTTGACAAGGATTTCCTTAGTCAGCTCTTTGGTCTGCCCTGTGATGGACATCTTGATGATGACGGCCTCGGTATTAGGGAAAGTGCCGTTAAACGCTTTAAATAGAAGTTGATTAATGTTGAACAAATCAAAATGTAGTGCGGGATCTGGGTATTCTTCGGCGAGTTTATCATTTTGCATGTCATGAGACATGTCTTGGATCTGTCCATCACGGAGTTGTTTTCCTAGTTTATACTTGAGTAATATCGTTGCTGCTTCAGCAGGCTCCGCGTCGGTGATTGCCATTAAGAGCAAATCCTTTAGTTCACTTTCATTGACTGAGGCAACATCTAGGAATCCAAATTCTTGGAGCAAGTCTTTGAAGTCGGCAGATGTCCAATAAAAGTTTAATTCATTACGAATAACTAGATCTAGTAACTTAATATTTAATTTCATGAGTCTTGGATTGTGTTTATGTACATTGGGTGACGTGTGCTTTTATTTAATTGGGTGTGAAAGTTAACGCAAATAATTTGTCTTTGACTTTCGGGTTTCGAATAGCATAATAAGACGGCCACTATTGTTTGGAAGTTTAAAGTGGTGTCTCATGCTAGGTAGTCCGTACAATTATCTAATGACCATCCAATACCGGAAATCTCCATCGAGGATTTGTACTGGGCGTGTGTTCATTAAGAAAAATTTGTTTTGCTTTGGCTATCTTCTCAGGATATTCCTTAGCAAGATCATTTTGTTCTTGAAGATCCGAAGGGAGGTGGTATAAGAGTAGGCTGGTGTCACCCTTCGAAATAAGATCTTTATTGTACACCTTCCAATCACCCATGCGTACCGCACGTTGACCACCATACTCTGGATATTCCCAGTAAAGGTATTCATGTGTTTTTTGGTCACCCATATCAAGGAGGGTAGGGGCCAAACTTATTCCGTCATTGATAGTATTCGATCCTTTTTCGCCGGTTAAATCCAAAATCGTTGAAAACAAATCCTGCATAGATGCCATATGATCACTGACAGTTGATGCCTTTATTTTACCCTTCCATTGAGCAATAAAAGGTACTCGAATACCTCCCTCTCTCAAAAAACCTTTACCCCAGCCGTAATCGCTCTTAAATGGCCCTCCGCTTTCAAACCAAGGGGAGTCAACCCCCGCAGTATAACTTGGTCCATTGTCTGACGTGAAAAGAATAATTGTATTATCCAAAATACCGACTTGTTGTAATTGACTCACGAGTTTACCAATATTCTCGTCCAAATAACTCACCATTGCCGCATAGGTGGCATGAGGATAACGCGACGGAAAATACCCAGCTCTCTGAGCGGTATAAGGTAATTCATCCCCAAATTTTTTGATGTAATAGTCAACCCATCGTTTGGGTGCTTGTAATGGCAAATGCGGTATTGGCGTAGCCCAATATAGGAAAAACGATTCATTTTTGACGCTTTCTACCCAATTGCTCAGAGCATCAAACATCAAATCTGGTGCATAATCAGTTTGATCGAACATGGTATAGCTTTTCGCATCAAGTGTGTCCAAGCCTAACCTCAATTTTGTGCCAGGAGCAATTGTATCATTTTTAAGATGAACGCGATATTCATTTTCCCATAAGTGGAGAGGATAATAGGTATGCGCCTGTCGTTGGCAATTGAAACCAAAGAAATATTCAAACCCTTGCTTGTTAGGCGTACTTTCGGATCCTGGGTAACCAAGACCCCATTTGCCGATTAAGCCCGTTCGATATCCACTGGCACGCAACACTTCAGCAATGGTAATGGCAGAATCCGGCATGGGTGATTGTCCTTCAAGGCTGGAATCCAGCGCCATAGAACGATAATTCCACACATCTCCCCGATAACCCGCTTCATCATTACCACGAACTGCTGCATGCCCTGAATGCATTCCGGTTAACAATATGCAACGCGATGGAGCACAAACTGGCGCCCCGGTATAAAACTGTTTAAACATCATACCATTTGCCGCTAGATGATCGATATTAGGAGTTTCGATCTTATTCTGTCCATATACCCCAAGATCGCCAAAACCAAGATCGTCTGCATAAATCAAAATGACATTGGGTCGTTTTACAGCGTGCTTCTCATGAACACAACTTGGAAGGCATAAAACTATAAGACAGCTCAATAAAATCGACGAAATTCTCTTTGTTTGACTAAGCATTTGAAAGTCAATGAACTTGATCTTTTTACAGATGAAGCTAAGAAACTTAATTTTGGTTAAACCCAAGTACCTGTTGGACACTCGAAAGCAATCTTGTTGGATTTCATTTTTGATCATGTTGAGTTCAGGCATGAAAATTGTTTTATATGTGATTTATAATACAAGATAATCATCTTGATTTAAATCACGTATCTTGATTGTCTGATTCCGGATAACCTACTGTGCCACAAGATCATTTGTACTGGTGATTTTGGTCATGTGGCCTAAACATAAAATTATTTATATTAGGATTTTCTAATTATTTCTTAGATAATACAAATGAAGAAGCAATTAAGGATTAATGACAAGGAGGTGCTCAAAAACGTTAAAAAAAAGGTGGCGGACGGGGATAGCCTAAAGGGGAAATCCGTCGAAGATAAAAGAATTCTAAGCGTAAACTCTAAGATTAAAGCTAGACTTTTGAGTCATGCGGCCGAATTGAAAGATATGCTCAATCGCACCGAAAACAAAAAGGAGGTGGCACAATCCTACCTTAAAGATCTACCAAAAAATGATAGAAAATTGCTTTTGCAAATTCTTCTAGAAGAGAGTGAAGTCGAGCATTTTATAAATAGACATCCAGATACCATCAAATCGTTAGATTGGAATGTAGGGGGCTATCCATATCGATATTTAATGTCTCGCAAAACTTATGAATTTCAGAAATTCAATTTGCAAGTAGAGTTATTAAAACTCCAGGCATGGACAAAGGAGACAGGGAATCGAGTCATTATTTTATTTGAAGGTCGAGATGCCGCAGGAAAGGGTGGGACCATAAAGCGTGTTATGGAACACCTTAACCCAAGAGGAGCACGAGTCGTCGCTCTAGAAAAACCGACGGCCGAGGAAAAAGGTCAATGGTACTTTCAACGATATGTGAAGCACCTCCCAACAAACGGAGAAATAGTATTATTTGACCGATCATGGTATAACCGCGCTGGGGTAGAACATGTCATGGGATTTTGTACTCAAGACGAATACAGAGAGTTTATGCGCCAAGTGCCTGAGTTTGAACGCAATCTGGTTCGATCTGGAATTTTCTTATTCAAATTTTGGTTTTCAGTTAGCCAAGAAGAACAAAAAAGGCGGTTTGAAGATCGCGAAACACATCCGCTAAAACAATGGAAGTTGTCTCCAATAGATAAGGCCTCTCTCGATAAATGGAATCAATACACTACGGCAAAAGAGAAAATGTTCTTTCATACAGACACTTCAGATGCACCTTGGATCGTAGTCAAATCCAATTGTAAGAAAAGGGCACGGCTAGGCGCTATGCGCTACATATTGCACAAGATTCCATATGGAAATAAAGACGCTGAACTTGTAGGACAAATCGACCCACTCATTGTAGGACGTTCAACCGCAGTTTTTGAAATCGGGGAAAGTGCTCCAAATCTCGAAGCTAATTTGGCATCAAAAAATGGAACACTGGAGATCATAGATAATAAATAAGCCTTCACAATGGGCATGTCTAAGAAATTATAACTCAGCATATTGTAGGCTTGTGACAATTATCCTATTAGATGCCATAATTGAAATGAACTCTTCTAGCATCTCC
This sequence comes from uncultured Saprospiraceae bacterium, assembly GCA_964616755.1. GTDB lineage: Bacteria > Bacteroidota > Bacteroidia > Chitinophagales > Saprospiraceae > CAYNFR01. The sequence goes on from CAZTSI010000006.1 coordinate 32,417, forward strand.
AATACTTCACATTAGGAAATTAAAATTTCATTAGAAAGTAATTTAAGATTGTTCAATAACATCGCATGATAGACTAAGTATTGGAATAATATCTCGACCTAAGTATATAATTATGAAAAATTTGGTAGCTATAAACAACGTCAATCTTTGTTTATCAAGGCGAAGTCTACAACAAAGGAAATATTAGAGAGGTAAAAGAGTAGATTATACGAACTGAAGAAGAAATAGATAGTCGTAAGGGTCGATTTACGTAGCTAAAAGATAAAATATATTTCTTGATAATATATAGAAACTTTAGAAGTATTCATTCGCTGTTTAGTCTAAGCTCGAAATTTTGGTGCACGGTTTTGTTAATGCATTGTATGTTGGGATACAGGATTATAATCGTTGTTTAGGGATTTACACCATCTCGCCAGTTTTCATCTTTTCGCTGTTTTCAGCTACCCGTAATGCTTCGATTACTTCATCGAGTTGACCTTCCACAACTCTGTCCAAGCTATAAAGGGTAAGATTGATGCGGTGATCTGTCATACGGTTTTGAGGATAGTTGTAGGTGCGGATTTTGTCAGATCTATCTCCCGACCCAACTAGCGAGCGTCGTGTGCTGGTCAAATCGCCTTCGTTTTTAATGCGTTGTGCTTCTCTTACCTTAGCATAGAGACGCTGCATGGCGATTTCGCGGTTCTTATGCTGGCTACGCGAATCGGTACTTTCGGCGACGATGCCAGTGGGTAGATGTGTAAATCTCACACCAGATTCTGTCTTATTTACATGCTGTCCACCTGCACCACTCGCTCTGAATGTGTCCGTGCGCAGTTCATCCTTTCGTATATCGATCTCCTCCTCTTCAAATATAGGTAGGACGACTACCGTCGCTGCACTCGTATGTACTCGTCCTTGAGATTCTGTTTTGGGTACACGCTGAACGCGATGTGCGCCGGATTCAAACTTGAGTTTACCATAAATATCATCACCAAACACCTCCATGACTATCTTATTGTAGCCGCCTACGGTGCCAGGATTTTCATCAATGATGTCATATTTCCATCCTTTGGTTTCAAAATATTTAGTGTACATCCTGAATAAGTCACCAGCAAAAATGCTGGCTTCATCACCTCCGGTACCTGACCGGATTTCAAAAACGACGTCCTTGCTATCTTCTGGATCTTTGGGAATCAATAATAGTTTGATCTCTTCTTCGAGTACATCTCGCCGTTCGGTGAGGTCTATTAGCTCTAGCTGCGCCATCTCGCGCATTTCTGGATCTTTGTCGCGGAGCATTTGTTTGGAGCTATCAATATTCTCAAGAACATTTTTGTACTCAAAGTAGATGTCTACAATTTCTTGCAAGTCTTTATACTCCTTATTGAGCTTTGAGTATTGCTTAAGATCGTTGATAATAGACGGATCGGAGAGCTTTTCTTCTATGTCTAGAAAACGCGCATAGATGGCTTCTAACTTATCAATCATAAGTTGATTACTTAATAGTTATAAATGGTGGAGGGAGCTAAGCCAACTTGCTTCGAATATCGTCGATCAGTTGGTTGGGCACTGAGGAACGTTTGACATTGTTTTTGACAAAATCTCTAAAATTTTTTTCTTTGTTAAAGAGCTGGGAGCATTCCTGATCTTCACTGACGATTTGCATTAGGGATTCCTTACTCTCATCGTTTAGCCGATCATCAAGATAAAGATTCACTTGCTGAGAAAAGTAATTAAGTAAAGGTTGTTTGTTCATCTCTTTACGCTTTTTCAAGTGTGTATACCAAAGTTAAGAATTTTAACATTTAAAAGCAACATCTAGATATCTTCTTCGTCTTTTCTAGCCGTTTTATTGCGTTCCCCTCTAAAATCATGGTATCCCATGGATTCGGCGTAGATTTTCAGGTGATCCTTCAACATATTGCGAGCTCTGAAAAGTCGAGAGCGCACAGTCCCAATAGGCACGTCAATAATTTTGGCAATTTCTTCATAGGTAAATCCTTCGATGTCACTTAGCAATATCACTGTTCTAAAGTCTATAGGCAGTGCATTGATGGCATGTGTTACTTCGTCGCCCATCATATTGTCAAACAGTTCTTCTCTCAGGTCTAAATATCCTGGCAGCACAGAATCTTCGCTGTCGTGATAACTCACGATGTCTTCGAAATCTACCTTGGTGGGGCGCTTACTTTTTTTGCGATACTCGTTAATGTAAGCATTTTTCAGAATCTTAAACAACCATGCTTTCGCATTCGTTCCTTCATCGTATTTGTCGATAAATCTGAAAGCTTTAAGATAGGTTTCTTGCACTAGATCGTTGGCTAACTCTTCGTCATAGGCTAAATGAAACGCGAATGTCTTGAGCGCATTAATATGGGGCATAAACTCCTCATCAAAAATCTTGTACTCGTTTGTAGATCTAGGCCTCACTCGTTACATTTCCGCAAAAGTAGGTTTTCCCAAACAAATAACTATTAACATCCAAGATAGACTTTGTGGATCTATTGGCTTTTAGACATTTTGAGCAATGTTGGCGTTTATTTATGACTCAAAACTTCTGGCAACACTTTATAGACAATGTCAAGTTCAAATCCTCGACTTACGGCATATTGCACGAGCACTCTAGATAGTTGTGTGGCACTGAGCCCCTTTTTTGTCTCTTTATATTTGCGCAGTATAGATTTAAGAACTCGTTCATATTCTTCAGGATCAATTTCTGACCATGCTTTTCGAATACAATATTCGCTAATGTGTTTGGCGCTGAGATGTTGGACTATTTTATTTCGACCCCATCTATTAATCTTAAACTTTCCGCGCACGTAGCTGCGTGCATAGCGCTCTTCATTAAGATAATTCTCCTTGATCAATTCGGTTATGACTTGTTCGAGCTGGTCGCCATATACCTTAATCTCGAGAAGTTTAGAGCGCACCTCGCTGTGACAGCGCTCCCGATAAGCACAAAATCGCCTTAGTTTTTCGATAGCTTCAGCGCTCGTCATGATGATATCTAAGTTTTATAATGTGTTAAAGTTAATTTATTCTCTAGGAGGCCTGAAACAATATACAATTTGTTTAATGTTGCAGTAAGAAATATCCTTTCATATGAGAAAACTGCTTTGTCTTGCTATGTTGGTTGCAAGTATTCCAGTTGGCCTCCCGGCACAAGATCTTAAGGAAACCATTAGTCTATGGAAAACGTTATCCAAAATTACCTACACCAAAGAATACGATGAATTTTTAGGCTTCAAAATTGATAAGCCAGTCTTTGCTGATGAAATAAAATCGCTCGAAGGCAAGGAGGTAATTGTTAAGGGATATATCATCCCTGTAGAAGGGTACAAGGGCCATAAAGAGTTTATCTTCTCAGCCTACCCATATAACATGTGTTTCTTTTGCGGAGGCGCAGGGCCAGAAACCGTCATGGAAGTAGAAGCAAAAAAGGATGTTCAATATACTGCAGAGCAAGTTCAACTCAAAGGTAAGCTCAAGCTTAATGCCGATGATATTAATCGACTTATGTATCTTTTGATTGAGGCAGAATTGGTTCAAGGATAATGATCATTACCATTTCAGGTAATATTGGCAGTGGTAAGAGCACCGTGGGTAAGCTTCTCGCTGAGCAACTAAAGTTTAGCTATCTCAGTACGGGGTCCATTCAGCGTAAGATAGCCACTGAGATGGGACTTTCTACATTAGAGCTTAATTTGCTGACGGAGTCTAGAAAGGATATTGATGATCAAATCGATGGATACACCAGAGCATTAAATGATCAGACCGAAAACTATGTCGTAGACAGTCGATTAGCTTGGCATTTTATCCCGACATCTTATAAAGTATATTTGTTGTGCCAAGAAGAAATTGCCGCGCGCAGAATTAGTGCTGACCATCACCGAATTAGTGATGATCAATCGCTACCCGTTGATCAATTATTGGAGAAAATTTTGGCGCGGCGTCAAAGTGAAAAAGTAAGATTTTTGTCTATTTATGGTGTCGATTTTGCAGATATAAGTAATTATGATTTGGTGATTGATAGCGCCTTATTCATGCCTAGCCAGATTGTCGAAATGATCTTAAAAGGTGTCGAACTGTATAAGCAGTAAAGAGGCATACGTCGGAGAGTATTTTTATTGCGACTCAAGTTTTGATTTTCCTTTTAAGTGTATATAAATGTGGTATTGTAAAAAAGTACCGTCTTGACAACAGAAAACTACCATGCTTGTCATGACACATAGATATCAAGATGTTATACCCAAAATTCCGATAGAGGAACAATTGGATTTCAACATTCAAAAGGATGATTTAAAGTCTTTCACGCCAATCGATATTGACGCCGAATGGCAAGAATTTAAACGAAGATGTATATCTAGGCTAGCCTAATGTGCCTCTAGCCAGTTCTCCCCTACACCTAATTCGACTAGAATAGGAACCTGTAAACCTGGCAAAGCATTCATCATTTTGGTGGCGACCATTTCCTTGAGCGACTCCAATTCGGGTTTATACACATCAAATACCAATTCGTCATGTACTTGAAGGATCATTCTCGATTTAAGCGACTGTGCTTTTATGCCTTTTTGAATATTGATCATGGCGATTTTGATCATATCGGCAGCTGAGCCTTGGATAGGGGTATTAATTGCCATTCTTTCGGCGTTACTGCGTGCCAAAGAATTGCGCGAATTGATGTCTCTAAGCGCTCTTTTGCGCCCTGCGAGGGTCGTGACGTAACCATGTTTGCGAGCGAACTCTACCGTATCGTCCATATACTTTTTCAAACCTGCATATTGTTCAAAGTAGTTTTGAATAAGCTCTGTAGCTTCTGTTCGTTTGATCGCCAGTTGTCGAGAGAGATTCGTGGCGCCCGCTCCGTAAATAATGCTAAAATTAACTGTCTTTGCATTACGCCGCTGCGTAGAAGTTACCTCTTCGAGGGCAACTCCGTACACTTTCGCTGCAGTAGCCCGGTGAATGTCATTTGACTCCCTAAAAGCTTCAAGCATGGCTTGATCCTTGCTGATTTCGGCAATCAGTCTCAGTTCTATTTGAGAATAATCTGCCGCCAGAAGGACATGATCATTATCTCTTGGGACAAAGGCCTTTCTTATCTCCCGACCTGCTTCATTTTTGATAGGTATATTTTGAAGATTAGGATTTTCGCTACTCAATCTGCCAGTAGCGGCACGCGCTTGATTATAGGAAGTATGAATACGATTGGTTCGCGGGTTAATCATTGTTGGCAAAGCGTCTACGTAAGTAGATTTGAGCTTAGTATACATGCGATATTGTAATATATCATCGACGATAGGATATTCAAACGACAATTCGGTGAGTTTGTCAACATCTGTAGAATATTGTTTAGTGCTTGTTTTGCTCCATCGATAGGGGATCTTCAACAGATCAAATAAGACTTGACCCACTTGTTTTGGAGAGGCTATGTTAAATTCTGTTCCGGCTTGCTCATACACTTTTTCTCTTGCCTTAAGAATCTCTACATCCAATTCGCGGCTATAATTATGCAAAAAATCGCCATCTACACGGATACCCTCATATTCCATTTCAGACAGCACCTGCACTAAGGGCATCTCAATGGTGCTGAATAATTCATCGAGTTTTTCCTTTTTTATCAACGGCTCAAAATAATTCTTGAGCTGCATAGTCAAGTCTGCATCTTCGACCGCATAATCAACGATTTCTTCTAAAGCCACTGATCGCATGGTTCGTTGTTTGGAGCCAGCTTTACCAATTAATTTTTCGATTGGCACCATTTGATATGAAAGATAGCTTTCAGCAAGATAATCGAGCTTGTGTCTAAGGTCAGGCTCTAATAAATAATGGGCTATTAAACTGTCAAAATAGGGCCCAGAGACCTGCACATCGTACCATCTGAGCACATTGATGTCATATTTTAAATTTTGCCCAATTTTTAAGATCTTAGATGACTCAAGAGGTTCTTTGAAGTACGCCATAATGGCTTTGGCTAGCGTTTGATCTTCAGGAATCGGCACATAATACCCTTCTCCCTTTTTCCAAGAAATGGCAAGGCCTACTAATTCAACGGCTTGCGAATCAAGCCCAGTAGTCTCAGTATCAAAGCAAAATGCCGCTTGATTGATCATTTGATTGGCTAGTTCTTGATAAGCGTCTATCGAATCGACTAGATGGTAGTGATGTTCAACATTGGCAAGCGATTTTTTCCCAATTTTATAAGAAGGCTTGGACTCCTCAAGATCTGGCAAGGCAAACAAGGTGCCCTGAACGCTATTTTGCGTATTTTCGCCTAAGATGCTTTCCGCAAGTGTCCTAAACTCCAACTCCTTAAATAGACTAGATAAAGCAGGCCTATCGAAGCCCTCTATTTCATATCGCTTAGCATCAAATTGTATGGGCACATCGATATTGATGGTAGCTAGGCGCTTAGAAAGGAGAGCTTGTTCGGCATAGGTTTCTACATTTTCGCGCTGTTTACCTTTTAACTTATCGGTATTGGCAATGACCTCTTCTACAGAACCAAATTGTGCCAAAAGCGTGACGGCGGTTTTGGGGCCAATGCCCGGGATGCCGGGTATATTGTCGACACTGTCGCCTTGCAAGCCTAGAACATCTATGACCTGATCGACCCTTTCAATATTCCATTGATCCAGTATTTCTGGCACGCCTAAAATTTCTATTTCATTACCTTGTCGTCCAGGCTTATATATGAAAATATGCTCTTCTACTAATTGTGCATAATCTTTATCTGGGGTGACCATATAGACTTCAAAACCTTCTTTAGACGCCTGCTTGGCCACTGTGCCTATAACATCATCAGCTTCAAAATTATCAACCATAATAACTGGAATATTAAAGGCATCGACTATACGACGGATATATGGGAGGGCGATAGTAATATCTTCTGGCTGCGCATCGCGGTTAGCTTTATATTCTGGGTAATACTCGTGTCGAAAAACAGGCCCTGAAGGATCGAATGCCACGGCTAAGTGACTCGGTTTCTGGTTAGAAATCAGATCCCAAAGTGTTCTGACAAAACCTGTGATCGCTGAGGTGTTGACACCTTTTGAGTTAATTAAAGGACGGGTGATAAATGCGTAGTGCGCACGATAGACTAGGGCATGGCCATCTAATAGATACAATTTTTTCATAAATCAGGTGTATGGATCAACATCTTAGGGTATCAAAGATAGCATTCTATGACCATCTATCAATCCATCTGTACGCATGAGACTTGTGAGTAATTTCTTATGGATGCTTGGATAGCCACATTTGCATGCTGCATAAAATAGTCGTACTTTGATCCTCATATGGAGGATAATTCTACCATAATATCAGCGCTCACAGAAGAATTAGGCAGCTTTTCTGTGATGCCACATGAAGATGTATCATCGGATGGACTATTAGAGGCTATACATCGTCGCGTAGTAGAGTTGATGGATCAAGATCCAGCTTTATTGTTTAGCTATCTATATCGTCTGGATGTGAAGGAGGATTTAGTAAATCAAGCGCTGCAATTACTCTTAGATCCCTCACCTACTAAGGCCTTGGCGAACATTATCTACGACCGACAAAAGGAGAGAGTGCGCACAAAGATGCAGTTCATACAAAAACCCATCAAAGGCTGGGAATGGTAAGGTTAGGGCTATTAGTTGAGGATCACTTCAGCGCGCGCCATAAACGCGATAGAGCCATCCTCTTTTATAACCTGAAAACCCAATTGATCAGTCTGTTTTGATACCTGAACCGTCAGGAATTCTTTGTAAAGACATTCTGCTTTAATTTGATAGCTCATACTTTTTAGCTGATGAGAAAGATGCCACTCCATCGGCAGTGCAGAAAGAGACATACGGATATACACCAAGTTGTTGACATGTCCGTTCCAATCAATATCGAAATAGTCTACGGTATAGGTATGGGTATAAACTACTTCCTCAAAATGAAACCTCGAATCGGCTCTTGGCAAAAGGACTGCCTCGGCAGGGGGCTTTAAGTGAAAATATTTTTCTGGGATGCGCAGTAAGGATCTTTTGACTAGATCCATTAATGTCCATGTGCTGGCGGCAGTAGCAAGCAACGAGCCCTGAGCATCAAAGACAAGATAGTCTCTATAGGCCAAAATGCGATCAAATCCTGAAGGAAAGGTCTTTACCTGTATTGTCTCCCCTAAGCAAGGAAGGCGGGTGATGTTCAACTCCTTGCGCAATAATACCCATGAAATTTTATCCTCTTTCATATCCAAGATTGAAAACTTCAAATCTATGCTGTTTTGCATCGAAGCTTCTTGTATAATCATCAAAAAGGCGGGCATGGTGACCCTCATATTTCTATCCACTTCACTAGAGCGAATGCGGTATTCTCCGACGTACATATTCTTCATGGGGATCATTTGAGCACAAAAAGGAAAGAAATTCTGTCTTTTTTGAACGCCCAAGATAAGATACTCAGCATTACGAAACGCATAAATTGAGCGTTAGTCGAAGAATCGCTTAGTCATTGGACACGTTGAAAAGTAGGTATATTTTGAAGGTGGGTACAGAGAAGTCCCACAAGAACTTATCTTTGATTAGAAGACGGCAAGGGTACGTTGATTACCTATTATTAAATTATTTTAAGTTGAACATATGTCAAAAGTTATTTTAGGGGACAAGGAGTATTTTAAAGGTATAGAGATCATACCCTATGAAGGACGTGAAAGCAAGAATCCGTTGGCTTTTAAGTGGTACGATCCTGAAGCAAGGATAGCTGGCAAAACGCTTAAGAGGCATTTCAAATTTGCTGTTGCATACTGGCACACTTTCTGCAATGATGGTGGCGACCCATTTGGCCCGGGCACAAAGGTTTTTCCATGGGCTATTGCTACGGACCCAATTCAACGAGCGAAGGACAAAATGGATGCAGCGTTTGAGTTTATCTCTAAGCTCGGGGTTGAATATTTTTGTTTTCATGATGTAGATCTAATTGATGAAGGTCAGAACTTGCAAGAGTTTGAAAAACGACTAGATATTATTACTGATTATGCTCTTCAAAAGATGAAGGGAAATAAGATAAAAGTTCTCTGGGGTACAGCTAATCTCTTCTCCAATCCGCGCTATATGAATGGAGCCGCCACCAATCCAGACTTTAACGTTGTTGCATATGCAGGTGCACAGGTAAAAAATGCCTTGGATGCCACGATCAAGTTGGGAGGTGAGAATTATGTGTTTTGGGGCGGACGAGAAGGATATATGTCTTTGCTCAATACGCAGATGGGGCGCGAATTGGATCACATGGCGCAATTTCTGCACATGGCCAAGGACTATGCCAGGAAACAGGGCTTTAAAGGATATTTTTTCATCGAGCCTAAGCCCATGGAGCCATCTAAACATCAATATGATTTTGATGCGGCTACTTGCTTGAATTTTTTGCGCCAATATGATTTGATGGATGATTTTAAGCTCAATCTAGAAACGAACCATGCTACATTGGCCAATCATACCATGCAACACGAGATGACCGTCGCTGCCGCTGCGGGTTCGCTGGGCAGCATGGATGCCAATCGAGGGGACTATCAGAATGGCTGGGATACGGATCAGTTTCCTGTGGATCTTTATGAGTTGACCGAATGTATGTTGGTATTGCTGGCGTCCGGAGGATTTAAAGGAGGTGGTATCAACTTTGACGCTAAGACGCGTCGCAATTCGACGGATCTAGACGATATATTTTTGGCGCATATTGGGGGTATGGATAATTTCGCTCGCGCCCTTATCATTGCAGATCGCATCATGAAAGAGTCGGATTATAAGAAGTGGCTCAAATCCCGCTACGATAGTTTTGACAGAGGGGAAGGCAAGAAGTTTGAAGAGGGTAAGCTGAAATTGACGGATTTGTATAAATATGCTAAGAAAAATGGGGAGCCAATGCAATTAAGTGGCAAACAAGAAATGTATGAGAATTTGATTAACCAATTCCTATAGAATAGCCCAACATACGAAGTTAAATTTATTGTCGACAAAAACGAAAAAATGCTTTTTCCAATAGGTGATACGAATGTACGTGGTGGTTCAAGACCTTTTTTTAGTTATAGTTTTATTGCCCTCAATGTATTGATCTTCTTGTTACAACTTAATGTTGAGGGAAATTTGGTGTGTAATTTTGCCACTATCCCTATTTCCATTATTAACGGTGAAAATCTGTATACCTTAATTACGAGTATGTTTTTGCACGGTGGATGGATGCATCTTTTGGGCAATATGATGTTTTTGTGGGTCTTTGCCGACAATATCGAGGCGGTGATTGGAAATGGTAGATTTTTTACATTTTATTTACTCGGTGGACTTTTTGCTACGGGAGCTCATATTGCGGCTGATTTGCTTTTTCCAGGGGTGGCCTCCGCTGCCTGTTGTGCCCCTTGCGATGTGGTAAGCGCGTGCGAAACCGCGGAGCAAGCTTGTCCAGGGTCTATTCCAAGTCTTGGTGCGAGTGGAGCTATTTCTGCAGTGTTGGGAGCATATTTGGTAATGTTCCCAAAATCAAAAATTAAAGTCTTGATCTTCTTTTTTATTACCACAGTGCCCGCTATTCTCTTTTTAGGGCTGTGGTTTGCGGAGCAATTGATTAGCGGGGTAGGTTCTTTAGGGCCCTTAACAGCCCAATCGGCTGGAGTGGCGTGGTGGGCGCATATCGGCGGCTTTGTGTTTGGATTGATCTATGGTTGGATCAATCGAGATTTAACCCGTGATGTTTATATAGTGCGTGATTGATAGGAGTAATCGAGGCTGATACTTATTCTTATCTGTCCTATATTGGCTGGATGGATAAATCGGGAAATCGGTTTGGGCAAGAAAATTGTTTTTTTTGCTCGATTAAAAACATGAGCTATGTTCTAATCAAAAGAATGGCCCTTGGGTTCATTCATATTCTTAAGCAAGTCGAAAAACCCAGATAAGTAGGGAGACATACAAATGACATATCATGCCCTTCAAGCAAAGTTCGGTTATTTTGTACAGAGAATCTTAACCATATATGCGAGCCAGGGTTTGGCCAGTTCATTTTATCTAAACTAGGAAAGGAATATAGAGCAATGGAAGGATATTCGATAGAAGAATGAATCCGACAACGCGATCTCTCTGTAAAATTTCATTGGGGACGCACCCATGATTTTGGCTCCTTTATAGAATGAAAGGCCGAATGGGTCTTAGACATATTAACCTTATAAGTGATTTTTGTTATTGTATTATCAAGACATCCAAGATTTTTTTGATAAGGAAATATTTGATATAGGCTGTTGGACAGGAGACACCATTGAAGCTTGCGACGATTAAAAAAAGTAGGGACAGTAGAAGAGGTATTTAAATAGGCAAAACGGCCGATTTCCTCATTCGATCGATTGTTATAAAAGATCAAGTGACTGTAATGTCTTAGTCTGTTTACAAGCGTAATCATGAGAATTTTTATCAGCAGTTTGGGGCGATATTTTTTTCCAGAGGGCATCTAACATTGACCTGACCCACTTATGGCTCTTCGCATATTATTATAACAACCTACGAACGTGGGCATTATCTCAATAGAATCGGCAGGGATTAACATGTACAAGTCCTTTGTTCTATATGACGGAGGCATGATCTGAAAAGAGGGTATCTTTCAAAAACGGAATCGAGGAGGCTGGAATTGGTTCGTGCCCTCGCCAAGCCCGCTTTTAAAGATGATGGAAGAAGTGGGCTTTGAAGAAATACTATCTCTTTGGTTTAATAAGAAGGACAGGGTTTACGCTTACGCTCAAAAAACAAACTCTCGAAGCATTTATAAGGATGGATTGTCGATAAGAGACATTCCATTAGCACCGCTCATAGATTAATTTTTTCGTGAATATTCTTGCCTCTTCAAAACCTTAGGTGTTTATTCATTAAATAAACTGCCAAGATGAATGGCATCTGCGTATTTTTGTGCCTTTTAAAAAAATTACAACATTAGAGCATATGTATCGAACACATAATTGTGGCGAACTAAGAATGGAGCACACCGGAAAATCAGTGCAGCTAAGTGGATGGTTGCAGACGAGTCGAGATTTTGGTGGCATGACCTTTATTGATTTGAGGGATCGATATGGTATTACACAGTTGGTGTTCAATATGGAAGACAATGCTGAAATATGCCAACAGGCAAGGAAGTTGGGCCGAGAAGATGTGATAAAAGTCACAGGTAATGTCCGCGAGCGAAGTAATAAAAATCCTAATCGACCTACGGGTGAGATAGAAATAGATGTCACCGTTTTAGAGGTGTTAAATCGCTCAAAAGTGCCTCCCTTTACCATCGATGATGACACAGATGGCGGAGACGAATTGCGCATGAAATATCGATACTTGGATATTCGTCGACCGCTTGTTAAAGAGAATTTGATTTTTAGAAGTCAATTAGCCCTTGAAACAAGGAAGTATCTCGGGGCATCCGGGTTTATTGAAGTAGAAACGCCCGTCTTGATAAAATCTACCCCCGAGGGTGCACGCGATTTTGTCGTCCCTAGTCGTATGAATCCTGGTCAGTTTTACGCCTTGCCGCAGTCGCCACAGACCTTCAAGCAAATTTTGATGGTGGCAGGCATGGATAAGTATTTTCAGATTGTCAAATGTTTTAGAGATGAAGACCTTCGCGCAGACAGGCAACCAGAGTTTACGCAGATAGATTGCGAGATGAGTTTTGTCACACGCGAGGATATATTATCCACTTTTGAAGGGTTGACCAAGTATTTGTTTTCAAAAATGAGAGGAATAGATCTGCCGGCCTTCCCCGTGATGTCATATGATGAGGCGATGATGACTTATGGCTCTGACAAGCCTGACACGCGCTTTGAGATGCATTTTGTAGAGTTGAGTGAAGTGGTGAGGGGTCAAGGATTTAATGTTTTTGATACCGCCGAATTAGTCGTAGGTATTTGTGCCAAAGGGCAAGCATCTAATCTTTCAAATAAGGATTTTAAGGAAATCACTGAATGGCTCCAGCGTCCGCAAATCGGGGCAAAAGGTTTGGTATATGTCAAATATGAAGAAGATGGCACGATACGCTCATCGGTAGGTAAGTTTTATGATGACGAGCAATTAGAAAAATGGAGAGTTCAATTTGGTGCTAGCAAAGGGGATGTATTATTTGTCTTGTCTGGCGAAACAGATAAAACGCGTAAACAGTTGAACGAGCTACGCTTAGAGCTGGGGCGCAGATTTGGCTTGATGGACGCTAACCAATTCAACCCATTGTGGGTAGTCGATTTTCCTTTACTCGAATGGGATGAAGAATCTGAGCGTTTTCACGCAATGCATCATCCATTTACCTCTCCTAAAAAGGCGGATCAAGCACGTATGTTGACCGGCGATCATGAAACGATGAAATCATTACGTGCAGATGCTTATGATTTGGTGATTAATGGTGTTGAGATAGGCGGGGGATCCATCAGAATTCATGACAGAGAGCTGCAATCGCGCAATTTTGACTTATTGGGTTTTACGAAGGAAGAGGCTGAGGCGCAGTTTGGGTTTTTGCTCGGGGCATTTGAATACGGCGCACCTCCCCATGGTGGTATTGCATTTGGTTTTGACCGATTGTGCGCAGTATTACGCGGGCAGACGAGTATACGCGATTTTATCGCTTTCCCTAAAAATAATCAAGGGCGGGATATCATGATCGATGCGCCTAGCCCTATAGCGGACATACAGATGACGGAGCTTTGTATATCCACTATTCTACCGAAATCCTGACAACTCTACACCCCTCAATCTGTTTGTACCCACGATGAGTCATGAACACATAGTCGTTATAGGAGCGCGTGAGCACAATCTTAAAGATATTGACGTATCTATTCCACGCAATAAACTTGTTGTAATTACTGGTATTAGCGGTAGCGGCAAATCATCGCTGGCGTTTGATACGATTTATGCCGAAGGACAACGACGATACCTAGAGACATTCTCGAGCTATGCGCGCCAGTTTTTAGGGAAGATGGAACGACCCGATGTAGAGAAAATTGATGGGCTTAGCCCTGTTATTTCTATAGAGCAAAAAACCACTGGCTGGAATCCTCGCTCTACAGTCGGCACTACCACAGAGATATATGATTTCTTGCGCTTGCTCTTTGCCCGTATTGGTGAAGCCTACTCCTATGTGAATGGCAAAAAGATGGTTAAATATTCAGAAGAAAAGATCATCCAACACCTACTTGACAATTATGAAGGCGCTAAAATTGCTCTTTTGGCTCCATTGATCCGTGCAAGAAAGGGGCACTATCGCGAGCTGTTCGATCAAATGCGTAAGAAGGGTTATACCAAAGCTCGAGTGGATGGTGAGATAAAGGATATTGTTCCCAATATGCAACTCGATCGATACAAAACCCACGACGTGGAAATAGTGGTGGATCGTTTTACTATAGAGTTGGCTAAACGAGATCGATTGGCCTCGTCATTGCAGATAGCTTTTAAGCTCAGCGATAATTTTGTTCAAGTATACAATTATGATACCAGAGAAGTACTGCCATATAGCAATAAGTTGATGGATCCTGAGTCGGGCATTTCGTATGAAGAACCTTCACCAAATACATTTTCTTTTAACTCTCCATATGGAGCTTGTCCTGTCTGCAAGGGTTTAGGACTTGTAAATGATATTGATATGGAAAAGGTGATCCCTGATGACAGTATAAGTATCAATAAGGGGGGCATCAAGCCACTGGGCGAATCAAGAGATAACACCACCTTTAAACAATTGAGAGCCATAGCTAAGCGATTCGGTTTTACGCTTTCTACGCCAATAAGAGATATACCCCAAGAAGCTTTGGAGATTATACTTTTTGGTGGCGAAAAAAATATTGGGGTGCGTATTCCAAGCACGCCACATGATTTTGTCTACAATCTGGCCGAAGAAGGGTTGTCGACGATGCTCAAGCGTTGGTATGAAGAGTCTAGTTCGGAGCGCACGAGAGGTTGGGCAGAGGAGTTCATGATGGTCGCTGACTGCCCTGAATGCCAAGGATTTAGACTCAAAAAGGAGTCGCTTCATTTCAAGTTGGCGGATTCGCATATAGGGGAATTGGGGCAGATGGATCTAGCAGACCTTAAATCCTGGATAACTGATCTTCCCAAATATTTAGATGAGCGACAAAATACAATCGCTAAAGATGTCATCAAAGAGCTGCAAGACCGATTGACTTTTCTATTGCAAGTAGGCTTGGATTATCTAAGTCTCAATCGACCCTCGCGGACATTGTCGGGAGGGGAGGCACAGCGTACGCGACTAGCTACCCAAATAGGATCACAATTGACAGGCATCACGTATATTATGGATGAGCCCAGCATCGGACTACACCAACGGGACAACCAAAAGCTGATTGAGGCGTTGCGCAATTTGTCTACTATAGGCAATACCGTGATTGTCGTGGAGCACGACAAGGATATCATGCTTGCCTCTGATTATTTGATTGATCTGGGTCCTGGGGCTGGAGTCAATGGCGGAGAAGTAATTAATGAAGGTACTCCAGCGGAATTTATAAGGAATGAGGGTATTACTGCGTCCTATTTGAGCAATAGAGCGCACATTCCATTTTCTGCGCAGCGTCGCGATGGAAATGGACATACCTTAGTCTTGAAAGGCGCGTCTGGGCATAATCTAAAATGCGTCACTCTTCGCTTGCCTTTGGGAAAGTTTGTCTGCATTACTGGGGTGTCGGGCAGTGGTAAGTCTTCATTGATCAATAGTACACTCTATCCCATATTACGGCAGCACTTGTTTAATAGTTCGCAGCGACCTTTGGTATATGAGCGCATTGAAGGTATTGATCTGCTAGATAAAGTGATCGAGATAGATCAATCGCCTATCGGCAGAACGCCTCGCTCTAATCCTGCCACCTATACTAAGCTTTTTGACCCTATTCGGCGACTATTTGCGGACATGCCTGAATCTAAAATTCGCGGGTATGAGCCTGGCCGATTTTCTTTTAATGTCAAAGGCGGTCGTTGCGAAACCTGTGAAGGTGGAGGACAGCGCCTTATAGAGATGAATTTTTTGCCAGATGTGTATGTCAATTGCGAACAGTGTGAGGGCAAGCGATACAATCGTGAAACATTGGAGATACAGTATAAGGGCAAATCTATCTCTGATGTGTTGAATATGTCCGTAGATGAGGCGGTAGATTTTTTCTCAGCGATCCCTTCTATTTATCGAAAACTGAAGACCTTAAAAGAGGTAGGGCTCGGATACATTACGCTAGGGCAACAAGCCACGACCCTATCCGGTGGAGAAGCACAGCGCGTCAAATTAAGTGAAGAACTCTCTAAACGAGACACAGGCAACACCTTGTACATATTAGATGAGCCGACAACGGGACTACATTTTCAAGATATCCAACATTTGCTCGATGTGCTCAATAAGTTAGTTGACAAGGGAAACACGGTCTTGGTAATTGAACATAATATGGATATTATCAAAGTTGCCGACCACATTGTAGATTTAGGCCCTGAGGGAGGATATAGAGGCGGGCAAATTCTCTTTTAGGGCACACCCGAGCAAATAATTACACGCAAAGACAGCTTCACGGGCAAATTCCTTAAAGCAGAGATGGAGTATCTTAAGAAGTAATAGGGGGTATACACAACAGTGAATACCTTAAATGGAAGATTGCCCAAAAGTAAGTAGGTTCTTATCGGGATCAAGTAAAGAAAACTCTTTTTGCCCCCAAGGCTTGGTTTGCAGTGCCCCGTTGGGATGGATGCGCACATCACGGTCGAGCAAGGATTGATAAATTTGTTCAATATTATCTGTTCTGATGTATACCTGACCATCATTAAGATAAGGGTCGAGGTCCTTAAACAAGATGAAATGTATTTCGATAGCATCTTTTTTGAGCATCAAATAATCATCATAATCAACACTGCTGGCATCTTTAAATCCTAAACCATCGATATAATATTTACGTGTAGCCACCTTGTCACGCATTGGCAATTTAGGATGTATGTGTAGGAGCATAAAATTGATACCTAATAAAAAAAATAGAATTTGAATGTACGACGAAAACTGTTGCTTTGATCTTTATATGCATATAAACGGTATCAGCTGTCTTTAATTTGTGCAAGAAGTTGGGGTAGTTTCATCATGGCTGGCATAATTATCTCGCGCAGTCGTTTTAGTATAGCGCGGTTTTCTACATCATCTGTTGGCACAGAGGCCACTAACTTGCTAAATCCATCTAATCGGTTATTATATAGCCATTGCCGCAAGCCTTTATCTTGATTCCAGTTGTATTGGTTCATCATAAATATAGACATCATGCGCAACCAGTCCGTATGATGATTGGGCAGGGGCACGACTTGACAGAGTTCATTTTTCTTTTTTTCGTCATCTTGACTTACCTCCACATGAGCTATGAACGCAGCACTAAATACAGGCTGATATGACCGAACCGTCTGAGGAGTAATACGATTACCGTCAAATATGGCTTTCATCTCTAGATTAGAGATCGCGCTCGCTGAACAATCTACGTGGACATTATCGGCATGCGTCGCGAGCGTGCCATGCGTCAAGCTGATTTGGTCAGGATCGATGTTAAGCACCTTCCCCATTCTGATAACATGGGTAATACGTCGCAACTGTGCCAGCTCCAATTGACTGACGGTTGCCCCATGAAACATCGTTGGCGTGATGTTTTGATCAATGCGTTGCAGTACACCGGAATGTTCGAGGCGAGCAAATAGTTCATCGAGTGTGTCAGACGCAGCGATGGCTTCAAACTGTGCCACCTGAGCGCTCATGGTCTGTGCAAAGAACTCCATGCTCGGCTGCGTATTTTTACGATCCAATAACCATCCTTCGCGTGAGACAATCCAAATGATATTATCAGGATCTACATCTTGCTGTAACAACCATAAACAGGCATCAATACCTGTCTTGCCACCACCGATGATGACAAACTGCCGGGCGGGCCTCGACAAGTTGACTAAGCCGTTAATTGGCATAAACCACACTCCAGGGCTAACGCTATAGCTAGGGGTATGTGATGAGGGTATAGAGGTTTTTAAGTAGGTGGCTTCGACGAATTTCTTGCGGACATGCACATGATAGGTTTGCCCATTGAGCAGGGATTTAAATTGATTATCCCCCGTATAGCTGTGCATTGGGAAATATTGTACACGCCCACTCGGTAAAAAATCGTAGCGCATCAGATCTTCATAATAGGCGCAAATCTCATGGCCGGTGGCGAGATCGCCTAGGCCTTTGTTCCAACCTGTAGGGTCAAGCTTGCCCTTACTTAACTCCTTTGAGCTGACACCATAAAACTGCGAAGGCTGATGAAGCGTCACAAAAGGATAGGCCATATTCCAATGTCCTCCGGGCTTGTGACATTGATCTACCAAAATGATTCGATCATTTGTTTCTGTTAAAATCACGTCTGCAAAGGCCATCCCAACAGCACCACTGCCCACAATCAAATAATCACAGTCTAATTGTTTCATCACACTTTTATTTATTAAAGACATTGTTTTGACCATTTTCAGAATTGGCCAAAGCAATGCCAAGATAAGCAACTGAATAAGCAACGTTTATATTGACTGACCAAGACACTCTAAATGTCGAAGCATATAAAGGTAATCAACACAGCTGGGTACAACAGATTAAGCAATGAAAAATGTGGAGGAAAGGAAGTGAAATTTGGCCCATATATTGTATTTCACAGATAAAATGTCCATCCTCGCTTTATTGGTATTTTTTTGATCATCAAAACCAATCTTTACATTAAAGCATACAGGCATTTGCTACCCAAAAAACAACTCATAAAAATACCTCCCAGGAAAAAAGGTACCCCCCCCCGCTATAACAAGTGCACCAAAATAGAGTAAGATCATCTTACGCTTATGCGATACTACATCCCCTCGCTTGATCGCCCAATAAGCGGTGGGTACGGTGTAGATAGTCAAAAGACAGAAACTATGCAGATATCCAAAATGATTAAAGATCTGTGAGCCTACCTTTGCCGGCATTAAGAGAGTCACTGCAGCTGTGAACAACATCAAGATCATATAGATGCGCCCAAGCGATATATGAATCTTAGTTCCTTTGCGTATGATAAGCAAGAAAGTGCCTATAAAGAAACATGGCACCACAGTAGCCAAGTGTATGAACATCAAGTCAGTGTAGCTCACCATTGCTGTATTTTGTGGAAAATTATCTTGATGTATTCGTAAATAAAAGAAAAATAATGATCAATCCGCTCCTCTCCATTAGCTGTAAAATGTTTCATGACCCTTGTTTATACCGCTAACGTAAGGCTACATCGTGGTAGTAAGATATAGGAGTTTAAGAGAAGATTAGCTACATAAAGCATTATTATTTTGTGTTGGAAACATAGCGAGCTTGGCCTAAGTGTTTATTCCATCGTATAGACCAACTGTATTATCGCAAAATTGACCATCCTAGAGTAGCGATCATTTGGCAGAATGGAATAAATCGATTATGTTGCTGCTCCAATTATCAAATGCAATGTATATGAGATTACTACAAATAGTAACCGCCTTAAGCATGTTGATGTTAAGTGCAAGTATTGGATCACAGTCCTTGATGCCCGAGATTTTGAGCGTGCGCGAACAATCACGTGTTATCGACGAAATCTTAGAAGACCGTTTGGATAATCTTCTGCCAGAATTAATGCGCCGAGAGGGTATTGATATGTGGGTCATCATCAGTCGAGAATACAACGAAGATCCTGTGATGAAAACTATGTTGCCCAGTACTTGGCTCAACGCCCGTCGTCGAACAATTATGTTGTTTTATGATAACGGCACGTCCGTAGAAAAAATAGCCATTGCTCGCTATGATGTAGGCAAATTGCTCAAAGGCGAATGGAATCTCGACGTATACCCAGATCAATGGGACGCACTTATCACGACGATCGAAAAGTATAACCCTAAGAAAATTGGCCTGAACTATTCTAATGATTATGGACTGGCCGATGGATTAGTAAAGTCGGAGTATGAAGCGTTTATGGCTAGATTGCCCAAAAAAGATCATACAAAAGTGGTTTCTGCCGACAAGCTCGCCGTGTCTTGGCTTGAAACTAGAACTGAGCGAGAGTTGCAACTTTATCCTATGATTTGCCGATTGAGCCATCTCATTCTTCGCGAGGGACTTTCTGAAAAGGTTATCCATCCAGGCATTACTACGACGGATGATGTCGTTTGGTGGCTGCGTGAACGTGTCGAAGAACTTGGATTGGAGACTTGGTTTCAACCTTCAGTGTCTGTTCAAAGAGCAGAAATGGGGAATAATGAATTTTTAAGATCCTTCAGTAAGCGGCCAGAAAAGGAAATTATTCAACAGGGCGATTTAGTGCATGTCGATTTTGGAATCACATACTTGAGACTTAACACAGATCAGCAACAGCATTTTTATGTTTTGCGCCCGGGAGAGACAGAGGCACCTATAGGTCTGCGCAAAGCCTTTGCAAACGGCAACCGCGTACAAGACATTCTTACACAACATTTCAAAGTAGGATTGAGTGGCAATCAAGTGCTCAAAGCCACCCTCGATCAAGCAAAAGCTGAAGGCCTGACGGCGTCAATTTATAGTCACCCTATAGGTTTTCATGGTCATGCTGCGGGGCCAGCCATAGGCATGTGGGATTCGCAAGACGGAGTAAAGGGTACAGGGGATTATTCGCTTTTTGCGTACACTGCTTATTCTATTGAGCTTTTTGCAGCCACAGAAGTTGCAGATTGGGGCGGTAAAGTTGTGAGAATTATGCTTGAGGAAGATGGAGTGTTTGGCGAAAATGGGTTCTATTTTCTGGATGGTCGCCAGAAAGAGCTTTTCGTTATTCCAGCCCCTCGAGGAGAAATGGGACATTAATGAAAAGTATTGAAGGACTCTTTTTTTATAAAGGAAACTGACAAAATGACGCAAGGGTGCGTCTTCTTTCATTTCCTAAAGACATAAGGGCAGCTATTGCCTCAATTAATTGATATGGAATGATCCTTGTCTTTAATTCCACTTAGATAAAATGACTATGTTCGAAGATATCTTACAGCTACTGCCTTTAACCGATGACAGCGAATACGCGCCTTTTATGACCTTAGAAGATGAGGATGACACTCAACAACATGAAGACTATCCCGCAGCCCTTCCTGTCCTTGCATTAAAAAATACAGTTCTTTACCCTGGTGTTGTTATCCCGATTACAATCGGTCGCGACAAATCTATACAAGCCATAAAAAAATCCTATTCCTCGCATAAGTATATCGCTGTTTTATCTCAGCTTGATATGAAAAATGAGGAACCCAATATCGACGATCTATACAAAACTGGAACGGTAGCGCGTATTGTCAAAATGTTAAAAATGCCTGATGGCACCACTACGGCTATCTTGCAAGGCAAAGCCCGTTGCGAACTGATTGCCTTGATGCAAGAAGAGCCACATATTGAAGCCACTTTTAGTATTCAACTCGACAAGGAGCCAAAAAACAAATTTGAGTTTGATATTTTGATTAGTGCGGTAAGGGACAAGGCAGCACAGATAATCCAACTCTCTCCCAACCTCCCGTCTGAAGCAATAGCTATGCTTCAAAACATGACCAATCAGACCCACATGGTCAATTTTATCTCGTCAAACCTCAATATTGCTGTAAAAGAACGACAAGAATTGCTGGAGATAATTTCGCTTTCTGATCGAGCCAAAAAAGTGCTCAGACACCTTGACGCACAACTTCAAGTGCTTGAGTTAAGATCAAAGATTGAAAATAAAGTGCGTAATGACATTGAAAAGCAGCAACGTGACTACTTTCTCAATCAACAACTCAAAACTATTCAAGAGGAATTAGGACAAAATCCGCAGCAAGGTGAATTGACGGTATTCACCAAAAGAGCACAAAAGAAAACTTGGCCTCAACATGCTAAAGACCAATTTTTTAAAGAGCTCAATAAGGCCAAACGGATCAATCCACAAGTGGCAGAGTACAGTGTCATCCTCAACTATTTAGAAATGCTACTCGATTTACCATGGGAGCATTATTCTAAAGATAATTTTGACCTCAAGCGCGTTCGCACTATTTTAGATAAAGATCATTATGGCCTAGAAGATGTCAAAGATCGCATCATCGAACATCTAGCGGTTCTGAAATTGAAAGGGGATATGAAAGCTCCGATTATCTGTCTAGTAGGCCCTCCAGGAGTAGGAAAAACATCCTTGGGTAAATCTATTGCCAAAGCACTCAACCGCAATTTTGTGCGCATGTCTTTAGGTGGTCTTCATGATGAAAGTGAAATAAGAGGCCATCGCAAAACATATATTGGCGCGATGCCTGGCCGTGTTATTCAATCAATCAAAAAGGCAGGCTCTTCCAATCCAGTATTTATCCTCGATGAGATAGATAAGATCGGCAAAGATTTCAGAGGTGATCCTTCTTCAGCACTCTTAGAAGTGTTAGATCCTGAGCAAAACGGCTCGTTTTATGATAATTATCTCGAGTTAGAATACGACCTATCAAAAGTTATGTTCATCGCCACAGCTAATTCACTCTCGACAATTCAGCCGGCATTGCGCGATAGAATGGAAATCATCGAACTTAGTGGATATAGCCTAGAAGAAAAAGTGCACATTGCGGCCAAACACCTGGTGCCTCATCAGCGAACTGAACATGGATTGAAGGCCAAGCAGATTAGTATTAGCCCGGCCGTGATCAAGGATATAATTCAATACTATACACGCGAATCAGGCGTAAGATCTCTTAGCCGCCGACTCGCTGGAGTCATGCGGCATGCGGCAAAACGCATTGCAGTAGAAGAAGAAAGCTCCGTAAAAGTACAAACAACGGATCTGGAGAAAATTCTTGGCCCTACTATTTTTAGCCATGATAAGCATACCAAGTACGCCGTTGCAGGAGTGGCGATTGGCTTGGCTTGGACACAGGTAGGTGGCGATATTTTGTACATAGAATCGAGCCTTAATAAAGGCAAAGGCAAGTTAACCTTGACAGGCAATTTGGGCGACGTAATGAAAGAATCTGCCACCACGGCCTTGAGCTATATTAAAAGCCACAGCAAGGATATCGGCATCAGTGATGATATGTTTGAAACGCATGATGTGCATATTCACGTACCAGAAGGGGCAATTCCCAAAGATGGCCCTAGTGCGGGTATTACAATGTTAACCTCATTAAGCTCAATTTTTTTGGGCAAAAAGGTTAAGTCTTTATTGGCCATGAGTGGTGAGATTACGCTACGAGGTCAAGTGTTGCCCGTAGGAGGTATTAAAGAAAAAGTGCTTGCGGCCAAGAGAAGTGGCCTCAAAAAGATCATTCTTTGTAGCGAAAATGAGAAACATATTAAACAAATCAATCCGAGCTATATAAAGGATTTGGAGTTTATTTATGTCGATAGAATGGAAGAAGTACTTCATCATGCAATAGGTTAATTCCTCGTTAAAAATTAAAGTCCTTTGCCCTAGGTGGCATGCTATACGTTATTGCTGTACATTAGCTTAAGAAATGGTTCTTATGAGATCGATACTGATGATATGGCTTTTGCTCCAGATAAGCTTGACTTATGGTCAAAACCAACCTAACGTAATTCAGTTTAGCGGTAAGGTGATAGCGATGGAAGAAGATAAAATCGAGAAATTGATGTTCACCAATATTGCTGTTAAAGGGACCTCTCGTGGCACTTCTTCTGATATAGACGGCTTTTTTTCACTTGCTGTAAGGGTTGGTGAATCAGTATTATTTAGCCGTATCGGGTTCGAAACCTTTGAGTTTGTAATTCCAGAAGTCGACGAAGATTTAACAATGTACTCAAAGGATATTATCATGAAAAAGGATAATGAGTTCTTGCCAGAGGCATTTATCTATCCTTGGCCCGACAAAGACTTTTTTAAAATAGAATTTTTAGCTCTAGAGGTCGATCGTGACCTCCAAGATATAGTTGATCAGAACATTTCTCCAGAAATGATCGAAATCCTAAAACAAACGCTACCCGTTGACGGTGGAGAAGTCTCCAAGATGGAACTACGCCAAGCCGCGCAGAGCTATTACTACGCAGGTCAAATACGTCCTCAAAATATCTTCAACCCCCTGTCGTGGAAGAAATTTATCGATGCCATCAAGCGAGGCGACTATAAGAAAAAGGACAAATAGGATACCCAATTTACAGGGGTCAAGACTCATAAAGAAGTTATTATATATATATAAATAATATATATATAAAATTGTTTATATTTACACGACGAAATCAAAGAAAACCTGCTGTTAAGCCTGCCTAATGAGAAATTGAACCTCTTTCTCATAATTCGAAAACATTATTGTCCTGCAATTAATGCGTCTATATCTTGCTATAGCCATATGTGTTTATATGGCTATACCAGCGGGCTTATCTGCTCAACGAGTAGAAGACTGCGGATCACCCTATACCTTGGATTTGGGCGTGGGCTATGTTATTGCTGGAATAGGAAGCTCGGAGTGCGGATGTCCCACTAATGAGTCTGCTAAGAATTGTGAGTTGATCCGAATTAATCTCACCAGTGAACGCAACGGCCTTGTCACTCAACATGATTGCGATCATATCATTGTCACCGAACGATGGTGGCGCGAACTTAAGGATCTCGTAGACTTGTTCGACCCTATCACTTGCGCAGAATACCCCGAATCACCTACGCATCAAGATCTTTATGAAATACCCGTTGGGCATATTCCGCCAGGGGGAGTGGTAGAGCTACTCATGTGCAAGACAGATGGATTTGAAGTAGATTTTGTTGCCAACCTAAGCGCTCGCCCGGGTGCAGACTGTTTGCCCTATTGTCTGCCCACGCTTAGCTGCCCTGTAGAAGAGTACCTCACCAAAGACTTAAACTGTCAGTATGTTTTGCCTAATTATCTTGACCAAATCATCTTAAAGGACACGTGTATGGTCGGCATTCCCCTCAACGAGGCATATGTTGTTCTACAAGACCCGCCCGCCGGCACCATTATAGATGAAGATATGTTCGTCGAGATTTGGGTGATCGATACACTAGGGGTGACGATCTTATCGTGTGATGTGTCGATCGTGTTGATCGGTGACGGCACGTTTTCGCTACCCGATTCGCTCCCTAATATCTTACAAGGTGAGCCATTTTGGCCGATAGAAGATCTAATGCTATATGACACGACGCTAAATGGCGATATTATTCAGACTGTCATCAATGGCGAGCGAACGATAACAACACTCAACTGCGAAGGATTAGAAATAACCCATCTTTGGAGAATCTCTAAGGACTGTCTATCGGATACGATTATTCGACGTACGTATCAGCTTGTTTATGATGATGCCGCACCTATTTTTGTAAGTGTTCCTACGGAAATTAAGGATATTCAAGCAGGACAAGCCCTTCCTATTCAGGTAGATATATTAGCGGCCAACGCGGATGGTGACACTACTGGAGTTAGGATAATAAAATCTAGAGATACCACCTATCTAGATCAATGTAGCGGAATAATAATTAAATATATTTGGACAGCTATCGATAGCTGCGGCAGGACGGCAACCGTCGATAGAAGCTTTAATGTGTTGGCGAACGCCGCGCCACCTATTTTTATTGACACGCCTGTCGTCCAGGTAGACTTGTTCATTGGTGATCCATTACCTGATTTATCAAAATTAAAGGCTGTGAGCATTTATGGAGATACTATCTACTATCCCCAGCTTAGTTTAAGTGTAGTAGATGATAGAATGAGACCATGCGACGATTACACGACTCGATTCACCTGGTCGGCTACAGACAAGTGCGGAAATAGTAGCCAATATGTCTATGATATCCATTTCAAACGCAACCTATTTGCCGCGCTAAATCTTTTTGATTTAGAGGATAAAACTAGAGAAGTAGTTAGCAGCTGCGAAGCTGTTGAATTAATAACACTGCCCGATCCCGAGCTCAATAAAATGAACATTCAAGTAACCTTGCTAGACAGTTCATTCGCATTCGTAGAGACGTTTGAATACACGAGTACGATAGAAAAGAATTTTTCTTTAGGAAAAAATTACATCATTTATCAAGTAACAGACAGCTGCGGATTGCTATCTCAGGATACTATTCAACTTTCCCTCAAAGATGCTACGCCACCCGCCTTGCAGTGTACTAACGACCTGCTAGTTCAAATGAACAATCCTAACGAGTGCCAGACTCTTGTCAATTGGACCAATCCCGTTGTGGCAGACGATTGCGATTTACTGTCCGTACGGCAAATTTCTGGTCCAAGCAGCGGAGAAGTCTTGCCTATTGGTGTCTATGAAGTTGTCTATGAAGCGTCCGATAATAGTGGCAATCAAAGTAGGTGTTCCTTTACCATTGAAGTACAGCATGCATTGACCCAAAGCATTTATTGTACGGCAATAAACCTGACCGTAGATGAATCATGCAGAGCTTATTTGACCCCACATATTATTTATGACCTTGAAGAAGAAGCCTGTCTTTCTAGCCTAGTACTCCATGTCAGTACGACCACCGAGACGATAAGGGGTGGCCAAATTGATTTGAGTAACTATGTTGGCCAAAAGCTTACCTATAGCATCTGCGATACGATTTCGGGTCGTTGCTGCTCGAGTACCGTTACTATTGAAGATAAGCGAGGTCCCAGCTTAAACTGTCAAGACACCACCTATGTCCATTGTTGGGAGAACTGGAAAGAAACACGACCCCTGATCATAGGCGAATGTTCGGACTTTGATTGGGTAGTAGAAGATGTGCCTGGCGATAAAGTATGTATTCCCGGTTTCTTGTCTTTTCATAGACGGTCGTATATCGCTGTAGATGAGTGGGGCAATCGTTCTGATAAATGCACCACTACCATAGCCGTTAAAAGTCTGAACATTGATAGCTTGCAAGATCACGGATTGATACTTTGGCCTGCTGACACCTTGCTATCCTGCGATGGCAAAGATATAGCCTCGCTCAGCTCATTCACCTACGGCTTCCCGCAGTTATCAAATGTAGATGTAGGCATAATTGATATCCGAAATCTTTGTCAACTCGATGTGACGTATCGCGACGAAACATTATTTGATGGGGCTTGTAAAAAATGGATTCATAGACATTGGCTGATGCAAGAATGGGTATGTGAAGGTTTGATCGAGCTCACACATTTGCAAAAAATCGTCGTCGAAGATACAACGGCACCAGTTATTCATTTGATACAAGATAGTGCGCATATTGATTCGAGAGATCCCATTTGTGGCGCACTTTATCGCATACCAAGACCCCAACTCAGCGATAATTGTCAAGATGCTTCTACGTTAGAAGTTAAGGTGAGAATAAACGGGGGCAACAGTTTTGCCCTTGGACAAGAAGTATTTTTGCCGACAGGTCTAAATGCATTGCGATACGATGTCGCGGATGCTTGTGGCAATCTAACTTCAAAGACGATGCTATTGTCCGTTGCGGACAAAAGTCCTCCTGTCGCCATCTGTCTAGCCAATATTACGGTGTCGCTAGGCAGTGATGTACAACGCTTTTTTGCCAGTAGCGTCAATGACAACAGTCATGATGATTGTAGCCTTGACAAGATATTGATTGCTAGACAGGAATTGCATTGCGACCCATTAGACAGTTTGTTTAGAGAATTTGTACACCTCTGCTGCGAAGATGTGGGCTCCACTGTCGCCGTATGGCTCAAAGTAATCGACCACTCTGGAAATGAGAATATCTGTGAGGCGCTGATACAAGTACAAGATAAGCAAGCCCCTATTGTATATTGTCCGACTGATTTGACAGTCGATTGTGCTGCGTCAATTGATCGTAGAGATACAGTAGATCCTTATGCGCATTTGTTTGGTACCCTATCGTTAAACCCTAATCAAATGGGTATCGACCGCTCCTTTGTACTTGATAGTGCTGCAGCGCTGATGGATGGAAGATATCTAGACAACTGCGATAATCTTACTCTGGTGGTAACGACAGAAGAACAACTCAACCAATGTGGTATCGGACAAATAAGACGCACCTTTGTGGCCGTTGATGCCGCTGGCAATAGGAGTCAGCCTTGTACGCAAACTATTTATATTAAGAGGCGTGTGGCCATCAAAACAGGAGATATTACTTGGCCTGATTCTTTGATTCTTCTGGAAGGTTGCCTAAAGGAAATACCGCTCCCCGCACTTACAGGTCAGCCACGTGCTGCCGAGCTGTCATGTGCCATGATAGCCATCAATTATCAAGACATATATACTTCGATTATTACGGATCAAGAAGGTATGTGTGCGGCCATTGTACGCGAATGGACCGTAATTGATTGGTGTGATCCTGCGACCAAGCACATCAACTATCAGCAAAAAATCAAATATTCGGACACTCAAAAACCCGTCTTGGCGCTCCCTTTAGCCTCGACATTATACTATACATCTGACAGTCATTGTGGTAACGCCCAAATCACATTTAGAGCAAACGGCGCAGACAATTGCACCCAATATACAGGTTTGAGTTGGGAGGTAGAGATGGATTATAATGCTAACAACAGCTTTGGCAAGGCTTCTGTTGGCCAATTAGTGATAGACAGTCTAGGGGCAAGCTTTTATACGCAAATGCCGATAGGTAGACACACTATACGCTGGTTATTGACCGACCCGTGCAGCAATCGCAGTATAGAGGAAGTAACTTTTGAAGTACGGGATACGACCATGCCCGTTCCCTATGCTGTGGCTCTTAACAGTAGCCTGATGGCTAATGGCACTGTAGAAATATGGGCATCAGATTTTGACAGAGGTAGCTATCATGTATGTGATCAAAACATTGATATTGCGATCAGCCATAAAGGGCAAGAGTTTAATCCGAACCAAAAAGTACTCAGCTTTAACTGCGCTTATTTGGGGACAAATGAAATAGATTTTTACGCCTATCGAACCCTAGAGGACGGCAGTTTATTGTACGCCAAAGTGACGACGAGGATTGTAATTAATGACCCACAAAATAGTTGTGCTAATGCAACCCAAACCCAGACCAGTATCTTGGCTGAACTGACCGTTCGGGGCGAACTAGCGATGTCAGGTGTGGATCTAAGGCTCTACCGCGACAATGAAGGAATCATTCAGACGCAAACGACGAATGTTCAAGGGGCAGCGGCATTTCAAGCAATAAGAAAAGGAAGCGATTATGTCGTCGAGCCGTATTACGACGGTGTAATTTTGGAAGGAATCACTACGCGTGATGTGATTTGGATTCAACAGTATTTGCTTGGAATCCGTGAAATGGAAGATGTATGGCAAGAAATAGCTTCAGACATCAATAGAGATGGACGGATCACAACAGCCGATGTTATTGATTTAAAGCGTGTTTTAATTGGCGCTAAGGACAACTTCACCAATAATGATTCATGGCGATTTATACAAAGCCTTGTGCCCACGGATCGCACCGATACCTTAGAGAGTAAGATCAAGATTCCAGCTATTGGCAGTCCTGTGACGGTACAGCTCCATTCCACCAAAGTCGGTGATGTTGATAAAAGTTTGAACGAAGCTCGAACTGCGGAAAGGCGAAGTAGTGTAGTCCTACACACCACAGA
>CAZTSI010000006.1:61915-104853 GCA_964616755.1 uncultured Saprospiraceae bacterium
TCTAGAAGTGCCAGTGACCTTATCGAGGGGCAAGTGGTTAGGTATTCAAGTCGCGTTTCGCTATGATAAGAACAAGTTACAATTCAAAAATATCCAATCGAGTCTGCCCGGCTGGGATAGTAGCACATGGTATCATGACGAAGAAGCGGGCATTTTACGAATATCTTGGTCTCGGATCAATGAAATACCCGTCTCAGATCTTTTCGTATTCAACTTTGAAACAATAACTACTGGCCAGCTCTCCAATAGTATATTTCAAACAGAAGATCGATTTCCAGCTATGGCGTTTAACGAGGTGGGAGCGGCAAAGATTAGCTTTGATATACGATCATACCAAATGAGAGAACCTACAGCGCATCCTAACCCATTTCACGATTATTTGACGATAACCGATCTCCCATTTTCAGATAATGGGTGGCAGTTAAAAATTTGGGACATGAATGGACGATTACTGCATGTTGAGCAAATGAAAGATACATCCAAAGACTATCCGTTACGTGTGGGATATTTTGAAAAACCTGGTGTTTACATGCTAGAGTTGATAAGTCCGAATCAGCGTTATCTCAAACGTGTCGTCAAGATGAAATAGTAGTACTTAATCGTTCAAGAAGTCAATGTTTCGCTTTAGGCCTTCATATTTTGTCCGTTTAACAGCGCTATGTCGAAACAAGTTATTGAAGACTTCTTTAGTTATGTCTTGCCACTTGCGTTTAGTCATATTCAACAGCTCATTTTTTGGTTCAAACAATGCTTCTTGGTGGGGCACACTAAATCGATTCCAAGGGCATACATCTTGGCAGATATCACAACCGAACATCCAGTTTTCCATCTTCCCTTTAAATTCTTGAGGGATATCTTCTCGTAGTTCTATCGTCAGATAGCTGATGCACTTTGATGCATCTAACACATAGCCTTTTGGACTAATGGCCTCCGTGGGGCAGGCATCTATGCACCGTGTACATTCTCCGCAATGGTCTGTAACAGGGTGATCATATTCAAATTCGACGTCCAAAATTAATTCGGCAAGAAAAAAGAAGCTTCCTCTTTTTTTGCTGAGAAGAAGTGTGTTTTTTCCTATCCACCCGACACCGCTTCTCTGCGCCCAATCACGCTCTAAAATTGGTGCAGAATCAACAAAACATCGACCATGAATATCGCCTATCTCTGTTTGAAGTACTTGAAGCAAGGACTTGAGTTTATCCTTTATGACATGATGATAGTCTTCGCCATAAGCATACTTGGCCATCTGGGGCGCTTCTGGGTCTAGCGGAAGAGACTCGCTATAATAATTATAGCTCAACGAAACGACTGATTTTGCACCTTCGACTAACTTTCTTGGATCTACGCGTTTGTCGAAATGTCTTTCCATATATGACATCTTACCCTGATACGAGCTGTTAAGCCATTGTTCTAATCTAATTGCTTCCACATCCATGAATTGAGCCATGGAAATGCCAACATCCATAAAACCTAATTCTCTTGCATGGTTTTTAAGGCGATTTGTTCGTTCTGAAATAGTCATAATTTCCTAGCGACTTATCGACGAAAATAGCGAATAATCAACTGTCTGATAGCTTTTTGTGAATTGTTGTCTATTGTTTTTACGCTCATATTTAATTTTAATCTACATTAAATAGTGTTACTCATAGGATAAGTAGCCATTCTTCTGTAAATTTCGCCTCAGAAGAAGTTTGGGCGACAATCCAATAAATTTTATTTGTATTCAACTAAGTTTAGACCAATCTTTTAAATGAGAAATTTTACTCTACTCCTCTTATTAGCTTTATTTTCAACTAAGCTATTGGCACAAGACATCTGCCGAGCAGATACTAGCTATACAGATATAATATTCCTAATAGACAACTCTCAAAGTATCGATGATGGAGAATTTGGTGAGTTTGAGAACATCATTCGACTAACCATTAACAAAGTTCAAGACAAATGTGCTCGTTCACAAGTTGGTTTGGTGCATTATGGTGGTGCACGTGGGGCAGAGACATTTGTTGAGTATGATCTCAGAGCAGACAATATCATTTCGGCAGTCAATCGACAATATTGTACCCAAAGAGATCCAAACTCAGGAAATTGTATCGGTGGTGGTGGTGATGATTTAAATCATGCCGTTGGCGATATCCTTAGCTTTATTGGCGATGGTACCTTGAAGCGCAATCCTATTAATAAATTGGTGATGGTTATTTTCACCGATGCCTTCGGATTTGAAGAGTCGTGTGGTTTTGTGAATTGTTCGGTGATTCGTCCTTTTACGAATATTGATCGATTTAAGCGAGATTTTGGCGGCCAAGTTACTGTAGTAGGTACGTCTTCGCAAGCGGAAGCATCTTTATTGGCAATCTATGCTTCCCCTGGTGGCAATTTTGATAACGTTCAGCTTTTTGCTCAAGATTGCCCAAGTACATTTGATGGCTGCCAGTTGCCTCGTAAATATATTCCCATCGAATTTACGTCCCCTTCAGGGCCTAGTTCTGATAGTATCGTTTCTTGCGTCTCATGCTCGATAGAAGTCATCGGGGGTGTTGAGGCCAGCGCGGGTGAAAATGTAAACATTTGTAGTGATAGAAATGAATCTGCCACCCTTACAGCCACCTTAACTAATGGCTCTGAACCTATCACCTATACTTGGGACAACGGCCTAGGTACGGGCGCCATCAAAATGGTCAATCCGGCTAATACGACTACCTACACAGTTCAAATAACTGATGGCAATGGGTGCTCGTCTTCAGCTTCAGTCGTGGTCACCGTTGAGGATTGTACACCGCCCTGCACTGAAGCACCTTTAATTATGTTGCCGCCGACCTATATTGCCTGCCCTGGCACGTCCATTTTACCAGAACAAACTGGTTTTGCATCGATTATAAGCGGAAGCGGGAGCCAAGTTTGTCCGCAGGCCGAAATCGTTTTCTCCGATCGTACTGTGAGCAACGTCTCTTGCTCTACCCATATTGAGCGGACATGGACTGCACGATATCCTAGCCTAAATGATCCAGCTCTTGAAGCGTCCGGTCTTCAGAACATTTATTTAATCGACACTACTGCTCCTGTGTTTATTAACTTTCCAACCGATATTACAATTGCTTCAGATCAAACTTGTTCGGCATTGGTTAACTGGGCCACAATTAGTGCAACGGATGCATGCAACGATGTAATGATCACGGCGTCTAGAGAAAATGGGTCGCGATTTGACATAGGTACGACCTTTGTAGATTTTAGGGCCACAGATGCTTGCGGTAATAGCACTACAAAAAGATTGACGATAATAGTAACAGATAATTGCTGTACTGCACCACCAGACATAAGCTGTCCAGATCAATTCATTGGATGCCCAAGCGACTTGATAGACCCCACTAATACGGGGCAGGCTATCGCAACGGCGGGCGGAAACAACTGCCCTACACCCAGTGTGCGCTTTCAAGATGTCATCGTCAGCGAGTCGGCCTGTCAGAAAAATATAAACCGCATTTGGACAGCTTATTATGTTATAGGGAGTGATACAGTGTCGACTGAATGTACGCAGGAAATAAGATTGATCGATAGCGAAGATCCTGTGTTTATAGCCTTCCCAGAGGATATAAGCATTAATTCCAACAGCGAGTGCATGGCGTTAGTAAGATGGACGGCGGTTACGGCTAGTGATAATTGTGGAGACGTGACCATAAGCTCTACAAGAGAGAACGGTAGCTTTTTTGATCTAGGTGAAACAGTAGTAGTGATAACAGCTACGGATCCTTGCGGTAATAGTATTTCTAGACAGCTTAGGATAACCGTATTGGACAATTGTTGCCAACAAGCACCTCTTTTAACTTGTGCTATTGACTATATAGGCTGTCCTGAGGATAGTGTAGATCCTATCGTGACCGGCTTTGCTATTGGAAGCCCTGGGGCAGATGATTGCCCTAAACCAGATCTGACGTTTGAAGATGAAATACTAATGGATACCCTTTGTTTGAAGGTGATAAATAGAACATGGACAGCTAGCTATACAACTCATTCAGGCTTAGATGAAGTCTCTTGTGTCCAAAGAATCGTTTTACAAGACACAGAAAATCCTGTTTTTGTGCGATTCCCTGAAAATATTGTCATCTCTTCAGATGCCAATTGTATGGCAATTGTTAATTGGTTAAGCCCTCTAGCAGAAGATAACTGTGGAGAGGTCATTGTCACCAGCTCCTTGGAGAATGGAGCATCCATAGATATTGGGCAGCATGAAGTAGTATTTACAGCAGTAGATCCTTGTGGTAATGTTTCCACGCGGATCCTATTCATTACAGTCACAAAAAATTGTTGCCAAGCACCACCTATTCTTACTTGCCCCGCGGACTTTTCAGACTGTCCTTCAACCACGGCTAATCCTACTAGAACCGGCGAAGCGACAGCAGTGGCAGGAGAACCCGATTGCCCTACGCCAGTAGTGACCTTTATGGATGAAGTAATGAATGCCGATCCATGTCAGCGAGTTATTGTGCGGACATGGAGAGCAGCGTACCCAGGACTTAATGATTCTGCATTAGTGACTACTTGTCGTCAAGTTATTTCATTGCTCGATACTATACCGCCTGCGATAATAGGTTGTCCAACCAATATGACCCTAAATCCGAATAGCCCAATTGTACATTACAACGACCCTCAACTCTCCGATGCTTGTTCGTATAGCCTATCCTATAATATTCCTAGCGGCACTAGATTAGAAGAAGGGATGCATACTGTCGTGATAACAGCGACAGATGCCTGCGGCAATTTTAGTGTTTGCAGTTTTATTGTAACAGTGCCACCACGCGTAAAACTTTTTTG
The DNA here is from genome assembly GCA_964616755.1 of uncultured Saprospiraceae bacterium. Lineage (GTDB taxonomy): Bacteria > Bacteroidota > Bacteroidia > Chitinophagales > Saprospiraceae > CAYNFR01. The sequence goes on from CAZTSI010000006.1 coordinate 66,722, forward strand.
TCCTGCAGATGTCGAGTTAGATTGTGTGGACTCACTTGATCTTTCGACCTTGCCTATCCCTCAAGTAGAGACGCTGTGCGATAAATGTGGAGACCCTATCGAAGGGTTTACTTTCATGACACAAGCTAAGGGAATAAGTTACTATATCTCTAAAGATGTGCTTAATTGGCCAAATGCCAAATCTAAGGCAGAATCCATGGGGGCGCAATTAGTGGTAATCAGTGACCCAGAAGAAAATGCTCTATTGACCTCAGTATTAGATGAGAACAGTGTATTCATAGGCCTGAGCGATAGAGAGAAGGAAGGCACGTTTGTATGGGTAGATGGTAGTCCGATGACTTATTCGAATTGGTTTTTTGAACAACCTAATAATTATGGCAATTCACAAGATTATGTGGAGCTAATGAATAACGGGTTTTGGAACGATCAGAGTAACAATAAATCGCTTAAGTATATTATAGAAATTCCTTGCGTAGCTATTAGCAAGGTAATTGTGGCACAAAGAAAAGAAGGAAACTCAGATATTTATACAGTTCGTTATACCGCCGAAGATCGCTGCGCAACCATGGATTCATGCGACATAGAAGTAATTGTGAATAACGAAGCATTCGTCACTTGTTCAGAGGATAAAGTAGCCTATTCATTGTATGGATGGTCAAGAGTAGAGTGGCAAGAACCTACTTTTACGACTTGTTGTACTAACTGTGAGCCACGCCATATACCGGGCTATCTGTATATGGGTCAGCTCGGTAATAGTTTTTACTATTGTTCTTATGCACGGTTGACGTGGCTAAATGCTCGGATCAAAGCTCGAGATATAGGCGGAGACTTGGTCACGATTGATTCAGAGCTAGAGAATAGTTTCTTAGCGGCGGGCTTGATTGACCGACGGGCTTATATTGGCCTGTCAGATGTAGATAGAGAAGGAGTGTTTACTTGGGCTGATGGTGCTAATGCTGCTTACAGAAACTGGGAAACTGGGGGACCGAATAATACGGGCGAGAATGACTTTGTAGAGATGGGACTCAATGGACGCTGGATACTTTCTGATAAAAATGCTATGCGAGAATATATTGTAGAAATTAAAGGATGTCATCAAGTAACTCAAACCGCGGGGCCTAAGAGTGGATCTTTATTCCAAGAGGGAATCACTACGATTACATATAGAGCCTCTGATGGTTGTGGTAATGTGGCTACTTGTAGTTTTGATGTGACTGTCATAAAGGGCAAGGCAGAAACTAAAGAGTCAGAGCTTAAAAATAACCGCCAGACTTTGTTATCAGACAAAATTGTACTGTATCCTAACCCGGCTAACGGGTTGATATTTGTTGAAGACAACGAATGGTTCTTTCAAGCTATTGATATTTCGATCATGAGTACAACGGGCCAATTGATCAGAAAAGTGGCCGCGCAAGAATTGATTCATGGACATAATATTAGTGACCTATCCTCCGGCTTACACTTTATTCGCTTTGCGGATGAAAATGGGCAGGTACGCATTGAGCGATTTATTGTCAACTAAATTAAGGTAAAGGAAGAGCGTTATTAAATTAAGTTTGCCCAGAGCTGTTGAAGAATTGAATAATTCTGTTGTTATTATTGTTAAGCTATTTTTGTCAGCTTAGTCCATAATGTGACTTCTTTGTTCTTTTGCATTAAGTGAAAAGTGACAAAGATTCGTCCCTCAGGGTCTTTGGATAAATTCAAAGCATGTGGTTTTATTATTCGCAGACTTGCAGAAATTGTTGTTTAGTCCGGAAGTATCGACCACTTGTATCTAAAAGCTCTGCGTCTTAGCTTTGTCAAGAACGATATTATCAAGAAATATGGTGATGATAAGAGGAAGATATCAAGCTACTTCATTTACGTGACTCTAGAAATTCTGTTTCGATTCATTCTGATAAATGTTATAAACGTGGCAAGGTTAGAAGTTAACTCTTAAAGACGTGGGCGAACTAAAAATCTACCTGCGCTTGCTAAGTAATAAGCGCTAAAGGGGATGCGTTGTAATTATAGTATCACAATACCTTTTCTAATGACTAGTAAATTCTTGAATCTTTGGGTTTTTACGTTGCCGCTTATTTTTTTATATACTTCCTGCAACGGACAAATCAAGGGTCGTTCTCAGCAAGTCATTGTAGGCGGTGGCTGTGAAGGTTGCGAGGCAATATACGAATACGCTGACAAATTAATCCTTTCAAGAGATACGCTTCCAGAATTTCATACCACAGAACCCAAGATTATGCTTACTGGCACTGTCTTCAAGAAGGATGGCGTAACTCCTGCCTCAGGTGTTCTAATGTACATCTATCATACAGATCGTAAGGGAGAGTATAAACTAAAAGGCGACGAAAGCGGCTGGGCCAAACGTCATGGATATATTCGCGGTTGGGTCAAATCTGATGAACAAGGACAATATACATTTTTCACCTTTCGTCCAGCAGCTTATAGAGATGGTAGTGAACCGGAGCATATTCATATGGTCATTAAAGAGCTTGACAAGAATGAATATTATATAGACGACATTACGTTTACGGACGACCCGCTTCTTACAATTTCAGCGCGCAATAAGAGCGCTAACAGAGCAGGCTCAGGTATTGTCAAGCTTACAGAACGAAAAAACATAATGATTGCAAACAGGGACATCATACTAGGAAAAAATATCCCAAATTATTATTGAAGCACCCTGAATAACTTGGTGGAAATATTTCGTCGGCCTACTTAATTTAATATAGATCGCATAAAATCTTTAACGCTATTAGTTTGCGCTGCCATCCACATCCCCAACTTTTATGGCTCTGAATATTAGCTCAGTCGTACTCGTGCTTAAGTTTTTGACTATGATAGATTCAGGTATTTCGCGCAAATCGCGTATAGTACTATAATCACTCATGCCGTTGACAAATTTCCATGCTTTATTACCTTCAAAGTTCGCATCATTGCCTAATAGAGTATTTCTAATCTTCACCATGTCGGTCACTGTTACTCGACCGTCAAAATTGGCATCTGCCGCAAGGCTTTGAAATGTAGTTGTAAAAGGCTTTGAGCCGAGAAGGTGGCTTCCTATAAGAACGAGATCACTTGTGCGCACACCATTAAGATGGTCACTATTCGGATGTTCAGCGGTCATCGTAAAATCATCACCTAATGTCAAGTCGCTGATTTCAAAGCGTCCAGAAGAATTCGTCATAACTCTCTTACTGCCGTTGATAAAGATGTCAATGTTAGCTAAAGGTCTATTTTCAACATCTAGGACACGCCCTCTGATCGAGCCCGTAACAGTGCTATCAACGCAGCCCGTCTTAAAGACGCGCAAAAATTGAGTGGTATCAGAAATGATATGACAACCTGAAGCATTTATTGCGCTAAGGCCACTGCCGATAGGTGCAGTTAACTCACCATCAAAAGATACACCAAAAACGAATTGTGTTGCGTTGATAGAGCCCTCAAAATCAAAAACAGAATCAATCACCACATGCTGAATCACTTGCGCCTCATTGGTAACAATATACGCATAGTGGTCGCGTGAATCCGTTCCAGTATTTCTCAAAATAATGCGATCTTGTATGCCGTCAGAAGGGCATACAATTACTTCTGAAAGCCAGCCATCCGCCGCCGTGATTGTTGGACTGCATTCGTAAGGGATACATGCATCTTTAAACACTGTCAAAAAAAGTGTTGTATCTGATAGTTGCCAACAACCCGTTGACGTGACCTCCCTTATATTTCGACCTATTGTTGTGTTTAGATCACCATCGTACGAGATGCCATAGATGCGATTCGGGTTTGACGTAGATCCTTCAAAATTAAAACTTGTCGATCTAATCAGAAATAAGAATAAATCATTCGTATCCGTAACAAGATAGGCAAAGTTGATGCCAGGCTCTAAAAAGGCGCTATTGACCAATGGAATTTCATCAGGCTGGTTATCGTCTGGACAAATTCGCACTTCAGTTACCCAGTTGGTCGTAGCCGTAGCTGTACTTGAGCATTCATATTGTCCAACGCAACTTGTTTTGACAATTGTCAAACGTGTTGATTCATCTGTTAAAGTATAGCAGCTGTCTGCGGATATAGAATTTAGCGTATTACCTACTTCTGCGGCAAGATTACCCCCAAAAGAAAGGCCATAGACATAAGATGTACCTGTAATACTCCCCTCAAAATTAAAGCTAGAAACATTAAGTATATGCTGAATTCGATTATTGATGTCAGTAACGATGTAGACAAAATTATCCAGAGAAAAATCCCTTGAGTTTGCAAATCTAATCACATCAGAGACACCATCCGTTACGCAAAGAGAGATAGAATTAGAATCAATCTCAGCAAAAGAAATCGTGGTGCTGTCACAAACAAATTCTTCCATTGGCATATTATTTTCGCAATTAGATGTGCCAAGTACGCCGGTGCCCCAATGAAGGTTGAATTGTAGACAACGAAAAACGATATATCGATACTCATCTATGTTAGTGCCTGTCGGAAGGTCAAAACTTATTGCCCCTGAAAAATGGCTCAAGCCATCTATGGTCCCAATATCCGCTACACGCAGTGCACCTGAAACGGATGTGCTGTCATTAGACAAAAAGATTACCACATCAGGACCAGATGGTGTGACAAAATTGTTCTCTAAACGCAACCGAGATATATTATTATCAAGGCGCTCAAGAACAGCTGTACCGGTTAACGAATATCCTCCATTTTCCAATTGAGCTGAGCGACTGCAACTAACTGTTTGAGCTGAAGTGATCTGTAAGACGAGTAGACCAATTATGCACGTAAGTATAGTTCTCATGAATGGCATTTTTTCAGTGAGGCTACAAGATACTTCTATTCATGCCTTAAATGCTAGAGTTTTCCCCAATACATAGAAAAATCTAAATATTGCCAAAATAAAGATAAATAGCTAATGTGATGATGGTGAGTATGAGGCTTGCTTTTTTGGCATGCTTCCAAGGCACAATTGAAACAATGCCTATATCTCTTATGGTGAATCGATTTTGGTTAGGGTATCTTAGCGAAATCAAGTGCATGAACCCTACATTCAGGACAAATTCGAGGCCCCAAATATGGACGAAGTGCATTTCTATGCGTAGAATAAAATTAAGAAGTATATAAAAACTTAAGCCAAACAATAACCCCGCTTTTGCACCCATTGCCGATACTCTAGGAAAGAAAAAACCTGCTATAACCACCGTGGCAATGGGAACAAAAAAGATTCCGTTCAATTGCTGAAGAAGTTGATACAATCCCTCAGGGGCGTTAGCCACAAAAGGCGCGATCATGATAGACATAATGGCCAAGAGAAGCGAAACCAAGCGCCCAACACGAACAATTCCTTTGTCGCCAATAGAACGATTAAGCAAGCGTTGATAAAAGTCAAGACTAAACAAGGTGGCGGCACTGTTTAGGGCACTGTTAAAAGTACTCAATACAGCCCCCATGACAATAGCCACAAACAAACCTGTCATCCATGTGGGAACAATTTTTTTGACCAGCTCAGGGTAAATAGCATCTTGATTGTCATAGAGGCTTTCACCAAAGTAATAATACCCAATAATGCCTGGAAGTATAATGATCGCTGGCATTAACAATTTGAGCGCCCCAGTTAATAACAAGCCTTTTTGAGCTTCTTGTAGACTGACGGCGCCTAAGGCTCGTTGCACAATAGATTGATGCATCGCCCAGAAATAGACCTGATTTATAATCATACCCGTAAACAAGACACTGAAAGGTAAAATGGACGAACGAGCACCAGGACCCACAGATGGCTCAGCGCTGATCACGTTGAACTTTTCTGGAACAGCGGCAAAAACTTTGTCCCAACCCAATACCAAATTTCCTTCTCCAATTGAAACCAATGCAATGATGGGCACAGCTAATCCCGCGATCAGAAGACCAACGCTATTAATCGTATCTGTATAGGCCACCATTTTGAGCCCTCCATAAATAGCATATATGGCGCCAAGTCCACCAACAACTATTACAGTTATCCAAATGCCTGCTTCTTTACTGACACCCAACAAGTTGGATATCTCGAAAAGGCTTTCAATATTAATAGCGCCTGTATACAGCACGATAGGTAATAGAGTGGCTACCAAAGAAATAATAAGCAAAAAGGAAACCGCCGAACGAATCCAACCATCAAATCTCTTTTCTAAATATTCTGGTATGGTGCTTATTCCCATCTTCAGATAGCGAGGCATGAAATATAAGGCGGCAATGATGAGCGCTATGGCTGAAGTGGCCTCCCAAGTAATAACAATAGCCCCATTGCGATACGCAGAACCATTCATACCAATCAGATGCTCCGTCGAAATGTTAGTTAATAAAAGTGATCCAGCTATAACAACTCCCGAGAGGCTTCTAGCGCCCAAAAAATAACCATCCGAAGATCTTGTATCGTGTTTTTTTAGTTTCCATGCGGCATAAAAGGCTACCAAACCTGTAAACCCTATAAAAGAAAGGAATTGCCAAATCATCTGCTTGTCAGAATAAAGAGTAAATCAGTAACCGTGCTCAAGGTAAACAAATATTCTAGCTTAGGTCTTAGTATATGCTTTCAGGCGCGTATAAAAAAACCTCGCAAATTCAGTGCGAGGTTTTTTTAAATATATAACTAAATTTTACTTAAGTTGAATCGGTAGCCTAGCCATTGAATTCTCCCAACCTACTATCAGATCGACGCGCTTAGCGCCATTTTCTGTCAGCAGAATGGATAAGGCCTCAACAGCCGACGGTGTTTTTTCAATTTTAGCCGAATAGCCTAGCACATTATCTTTTTCATCATGGTTCGCAGCCCCCCAAGATTGCGCATTTTTATGCAAAATGAACTCCCACGAATCTTTATTGACTTTAGCGAAAAGACCATAGGTGCCAGCTTTAACAGCCGTGCCATTTATAGTGACATCATTAAAGAACGTCACCGTGGTGGTCTCATTTGCGCCTATACGCCATAGTTCCCCTTCTTTAATCAACTCGCCGAATATTTTCCGACCCTTCATCTGAGGGCGACTGTATACGACTCTGATTTGTGGTTCATTGGCAGCGAGATCTTTTTCTTCCACATAATTGCGTAATCGTGACATATTGGGATATTGCACTAGATCCATTGGGCTCACATCTATTCCGTTCATAGTCGCAGGATTTAGGTTGATAGGAAGTGCGGCCTTTGTGCGATCCCACTCAAAGATCATAAGGACATTTCCGTCATCTATTTTCTGAAAACCTATAGTAAAGGCTTCTCTCACGTCTGAAGTAACGGACGTGGCAACAGATACTGTCGCAATATCTTGCGTGATATCTCTATTTTCTGCGCCACCGATAAATCGTTGTTTTGACACTTTTAAAATCCATTGAGTGGGGTATATCTGTGCAAAGAGCGTATATGTACCAGCAGGAATATAGCTGCCTCCGATCTCAACAGCTTTAAAAAAAGTAACCTCAGTGGCCTCGTTTGCACCGAGCCTCCAGTCTTTTCCCCAAGGCTCTAAACTGCCAAAGATATCACGCCCTTTTTTTTGAGGTCTGGAATATAAGACTTTGATTATTGCAGTGCGATCTGGATCGTCAGCGCTCAGATAATTTTTATAACCCGAACTTGCAGGATAATGCGCCACATCCATCGGGCTTTTGTCTAATTCTGGGAAAACTAAAGTTTGTGCGCTCAACATGGCGGTGCAAATGAAAGCAGCCGTCAGAAGGAGGAATAAAAACGATTTTGATTTCATAGTTTATAATTTGTTGATTTAGAAAATAGCATCTTCGACTTTATAAGCAAGAGATAACAGCGATAAATAATAATACATTCTACATCTCTTAGGCTACAAAAGTAGTGCAATTTTTTGGGAGGGCCGCACAGTTGTTATCTTAGACGATAAAAACGCTCACCAAACTTAAGCACTAACCAATTAAGTGTGATGTAGGCTTTTTTTGATCCAATGGGGATAAAAGGATGTCAATTCTTATCTTGCTTCCTAAATTGAACAAAACATGAAACCAATCTACTTTTTTGCCCTAGTGGCCATAGGTCTTATATCTTGTAAAGCAGCCAGTGATCAAGCGGGATTTACTATTTTGTTAGCAGAATATAATGAATACCTAAAGAATCAACCCAAATATGATGGCGATCAGTGGCCCACACGAGATACTGCAAAACTTGCCGCCGAATTGCCGATATACACCGCTTGGTTGACGAGGCTTCAGTCCGTCGACACTTTGTCCTTATCGCCCGATCAACGAATAAACAAGGATATGCTCGAACTCTTATGGCAAGAAAAGGTGGATAATATTGCGTTCGGGAGTCATTTGATGCCATTAAATGCCGAAGGGGGTTTCTTGACAGGCCTACTTAATAGATTGCAGCAACAAGAACTTCATAGAGATGACCGCGCCACTAGCTACACACAGCTTTTACAAGACCTACCGCGCTATATGCGCCAACAACGAGGATTAATGGAAAAGGGCATGGCACTCAAAAAGATTTCTCCTAAGCTAATTGTTGATAATTGCATTCAATTATTAGAAAAAGGGATAAACCTTGAAGGAATGCAACATCAGCTTGCTACGATCACAAATGATTCACTTCGTTCAGTGGCTACAAACATGGTTAATGATTCTGTTTATCAGTCTATTGTGAACTTTCTTACGTTTATGAAGGAAGAGTATATGACATCTGCTCCTGAAGCCATTGGTATAGCACAAGTGCCTGGAGGCAAGAAGTATTATGAAGATAGAATTCGCTACTTTACCACCTATGACATTACCCCAGATGAAGTTTTTAACACGGGTCAGCGAGAAGTAGCACGGATACGTGCTGAAATGGAACAGATTATCAAAACTTTAGGCTTTAAAGGGGACTTCGCTGCCTTTTTAGAATTCTTGCGGACAGATGAACGATTTTATTTCAAATCAAGAAGAGAGTTGTTATACTACGCCTCATGGTTATCAAAGAAAATAGAGGGTGAGTTGCCTCGATTTTTTAATAAACTACCAAGGATGCCATTTACTGTAAAGCCTGTGCCAGCCGCCATTGCAGAGAACTATACATCTGGACGATATTCATCGGGTTCGTATGACAACAAAAAGGCTGGTGAGTATTGGGTAAACACGACAAAATTAGATAGCCGACCAAAATACGCTTTACCCGCGTTGACTTTGCATGAGGCAGTACCTGGGCATCATCTTCAAATAATGCTGGCCGCGGAGATCGAAAATGTACCTGATTTTAGAAAAAACACCTACCTGAGCGCTTATGGAGAAGGCTGGGCGCTCTACACAGAGTGGCTCGGCATCGAAGCGGGTATGTATGAAGATCCGTACGATGACTTTGGACGTCTAACCTACGAAATGTGGCGTGCGTGTCGACTAGTTGTTGATGTTGGTATGCACTATAAAAATTGGACAAGAGAAGAAGCAGTAGATTTTATGTCAGGCAATACGGCATTATCGTTGCACGAGGTGAATACTGAAATCAACCGATATATTGGCTGGCCGGCACAAGCCGTTTCCTATAAGATGGGAGAAATTAAAATCAGAGAATTGCGCAAAAGAGCCGAATCTTCGTTAGGAGACAAGTTTGACATTCGTTCTTTTCACGACGAAATATTGGCCAATGGTTCTATACCGCTGACTTCTCTTGAAAGAGCAATAGATCAGTATATTTTAATGCAGATAAAGGGCTAAAGCCTTGGCGTCAAGAGGAATGCTTAGAGCAATATTTGTCTTGTACATTATAAAAATATCGATCATCTTTGTAGGAAAGATTTTTTAAATCTAATTTAAATAAAAATTTAAGCTTGTCTAAAAATGAGTGTAATTGAAATGAAAGTGCCCGTAATCGGGGAATCTATTAAGGAGGTGACACTATCGACCTGGTTAAAAAAAGATGGTGACTACGTCAATATCGACGAAGCTATCTGCGAATTTGAGTCTGACAAAGCAACGCTAGAGTTTCCGGCCGAAGTGTCAGGCAAGCTTATGCATGTAGCCGCGGAGGGAGACGATTTGGCTATTGGCGCTTTGGTGGCTAAAATTGATACATCAGTAGCCGCGCCCGCAGGCAAAGAAGAAATAGCTCCGCCCGCAGAAATTGTCCCTCAAGAGACAACCCCACCATTGCCGACAACAACATCAGAAAAATCATATGCCACACATCATCCCTCCCCAGCAGCAGCCAAAATATTAGCCGAAAAGGGCGTATCACCAACGGAGGTTTCAGGCTCAGGTAAAGATGGACGTATCACCAAAGAAGACGCGATGAAATCTGCTACAAGTGAAGCCAAAACACCTGCAGCGCCGATGCCCGCTATATCTTCTGCTGACTTTAGCAGAAATAGTCGTCGAGAGAAAATGACGCGGATGCGTCGAACCATTGCCGCAAGACTAGTGGAGGCAAAAAATGAAACAGCCATGCTTACCACTTTTAACGAAGTGGATATGACTAACATTTTTGAATTGCGCAAAAAGTATCAAGATGCCTTTGTTGCTAAGTATGGCATCAAGCTAGGATTTATGTCACTTTTCGCTAAAGCGTGCGCACAAGTATTATTGGAAATGCCACAAGTCAACGCGATATTGGACGATAACGAGTTGATATACCATGATTTTGCAGATATTTCCATTGCTATTTCAACAGATGCAGGTTTAGTTGTACCTCCTGTGCACAATGTCGAATCTCTAGCTTTTCATGAGGTAGAGTTTAGAATTAAGGATTTAGCTGACAAGGCTCGCAAAGGAACCCTTTCGCTTGACGAAATGAAAGGTGGTACCTTTACGATTACCAATGGTGGCGTATTTGGTTCGCTTATGAGCACTCCGATTATTAATCGACCTCAGTCTGCGATATTGGGGATGCACAGTATTAAAGAACGTGCAGTGATTATCAACGGGGAGATCAAGATTCGACCAATGATGTATTTAGCTTTGAGCTATGATCATCGCGTGATTGATGGCAGCTCGTCGGTTACTTTTTTAGTAAAAGTGATTGAACTGCTCGAAGACCCGATGAAGCTAATGATGAAACTATAAGTCGCATGACCCTTCAACAGTTATTTGATTATCTCACGATCCATCCTTCTCTGGTCGTATTTTTTGTCTTGTCTATTCCTTTGACGGCTTTAGTAGCTGGCTGGCTAGGCAAAGGAGAGGGGCATTTGTCGCCATGGAGTTATCTATATTGTATCTTAGCTTATTTGGCCGTAGTGCCCGGTATGTTTGCTGTTATTTTGAATGTGTATTTTTTTCTTTTTGAGCGGCAAGCTATTATGCAGACTAATATTTATACCCAGATATTGCCAATTGTTGTCATGGTTGTGACCTTATGGCTGATTAAGCGTAATGTGCCGTTCGAGCTGATTCCTGGTTTTGATCGGATTTCTGGCTTAGCGATGATCGCTTTTACGGTGTTGGGCTTAATGTGGATTTTAGATCGAACACATATTATTGCCATTACCTTTATGCCGTTTTATTATGTGTTGATCATGCTAGCAGTTGCCTTTATTGTCATCAGAATCGGCTTAAAACAAGTCTTGCGTTAGGGCTAAATATAGAAATCATCCGTATCGCCTTTGGTATACATGACATGATTGGGTTTGCTAGTCCATTTGTTATTTTGTATTCTAAACCTCCAAGGCATCATTGCCCATTCTTTGGCATAGGCTATGCCCACTCGGGCCCCTTTTACGATTTGCTCTGTTTTCATCTTGCCAGTATCCTCTACAATCCTTATTGGGCTGTCATTGGCGCATAGGTCGATACCGTTGTGTTTTGTTGTTATGGCCATGGCTTGTGTCCATTTTCCTGGACCATTAGTCAATAATTTATCTGTCGCAGGTAGTTTTCTTCTTTCTGACATATGTACCAAACCTTCTATGGGTTCAATGGCGCGAATTAATACAGCATGCGGAGTTTTGGGAGGGCCAGTAACGATATTACACAAATTATGCAAACCATAACATAGGTATATGTACGCAGTACCCGCAGGGCCATACATTATTTCATTTCTGTTTGTACGTCTAAAGTTATAAGCATGACTGGCCTTATCTTCCGGCGCTCGATAAGCTTCCGTTTCCACAATTTTCCCGACGGTCACACTTTTGGTGAGTGTTGATATCACGTACTTACCAATCAAATATTCGGCAATGTCTACTACATTTTCAGATATGAGCTGTTCGCGAGGAAGGGATGAATAATCGAATATAGTGTTAAGACTCATATATGTATTATAAATATTCGTAATATTAAACTAACTTCGCCACTAGATCATAAAGATACATGACCATAATTTTTATTGCATTGGTTGTTTCGTTTGCCGTGAGCTACTTTCTTATGCCTTCGTTGATTCGCATTGCTCATAAATATCATTTGTTGGATCGGCCAGACGAACGAAAAAGTCATAAATTTCCTACTCCAACCGTTGGAGGAGTAGCGATTTATTTTGGTTTTATGCTTATTTCTATGATCATTAGCTTCGTGACAGGGGATGAATTGATGGGAGTCATTCTGGTATCGCTCAGCATTATGCTATTAGTAGGATTGAGAGATGATCTTGACCCTATGTCGCCCATTGAAAAACTTATGGGGCAACTATTGGCCATTGGCTTGTTGATATTTATGGCTGATATTCGTATTACGCAGTGGTACGGTCTTTTTGGTTGGGACGAGATGAGTTATGCCGTGAGTATTTGGATAAGTATGCTTGTCTATGTATTTGTTATTAATTCTTTTAACCTCATTGATGGTATTGATGGGTTATGCGCCTGTTTGAGCATGTTTGTTTTATTGATATTAGGTACTTGGCTGTATAAAGTTGGGCAAGAGAGTTTTGCCTATTTAGCCATTTCTGTTGTAGGTGCCACGGCGGCATTTTTAAAATATAACATAAGTCCATCTAGGATTTTTATGGGTGATACGGGCTCTTTGGTCTTAGGTACTGTGTGCACCTTATGTGCTATACAAACTATGGAGCTCAATGAATCCAATTTATTGTCAGAGTATAGTTTTTACTCAGGCCCAGCGATTGTTATTGGATTAATGGCGCTACCTATCTTTGATACTTTGCGCGTTTTTGTTCTTAGGCTGATGGCAGGAAAATCTCCTTTAGAGCCAGACCGCAATCATATCCATCATTTATTGATTCGTTCTGGATTGAGTCATATGCAAGCCACAGGTTTACTCTTGATTTGCACTACAGGATTTGTGTTATTAGGACTTGAGATGCAAGACTATAATTTACTAGTTTACTTTATTCTTTTCATTTTTATCGCTTCAATACTCACATTCGGATTGCATCGACTGGTCATGGTCAAAGGCAAACTCATTCGATCGAGATGAATGCAATTTTATTAGTGTTTATAGGGGGGGGAGTAGGTAGTGTATTGCGCTATAGTTTAGGGTTGATCTATCCTGCCAAACTCTTAATACCGACGGGTACATTTTTGGCTAATGTTATAAGTTGTCTCTTGCTAGGCGTATTAATCGGATTTCAGTCTAAGCAATGGATGTCAGATGGTCAAAAGCTCTTGTTGGTTACTGGATTTTGTGGCGGGTTTAGCACCTTTTCGACCTTTTCTTCCGAAATGTTACAAATGATGCAAAGTGGTGATTATCTATGGGCGCTAGGCTACAGTATATTGTCTCTGGTTGCAGGTATAATCGCTATTTTAATCGGAATGATGGTTGCTCGATGGATTGGCTTAGCCACTTGAGGTAAAAGATAGCTTAAGCAGTGGTGATGGCCTCTTCTTTTTCTTTGGTTGGACTTAGGAGCAATTGATCATCGATCTGTTCTTTAATTCTTTCTAAGACTTGACGCGCGGCCTTAAGACTTTTTACATTTTCCTTATTCATAATGAGGAATGACCTTGCCTGTTTGAGGCTCAGCCCCATAATTGAGCCTGTAGTTGAAATATAGGCCATTAACTTTTCAAAGAGCGTAGATTCGAAATAGCTACTTTGCGCATTGCTCAAAAAGAAAGCTTTAAAATTGTTATTTTTGAGTACAAGTCGCTCAAATCCAAGACGCTTAGCGATCCACCTTAATCGCAATCCATTAAAGAGCTCTTCTACTTCGTCTGGTAATGGGCCAAACCGGTCAATAAGCCCTTCTCGATAAGCGAGTAATTCTTCTTCATTCTCTATCCCATCTAATTCAGTATAAAGGCTTAATCGTTCTTGGATACTACTAACATATTGATCTGGTATGAGCATTTCAATATCAGTATCTATTTCAACTTCTCTAATATAAGCATGTGTGCGATCCAACTCGTCTGCAAAAACGTCTTTAAAATCACTCTCCTTTAATTCCATCACGGCTTCTTCAAGAATCCGTTGATATGTCTCGTAACCAATGTCAGCAATAAATCCGCTCTGCTCTGCTCCGAGTAGATTGCCTGCCCCTCTGATATCCAAATCTTTCATGGCTATGTTAAAACCACTTCCCAATTCTGAAAATTCTTCAAGCGTCTTTAACCTCTTGCGCGCTTCGGCTGTCAGGACAGAGATTGGCGGCGCAAAGAGATAGCAGTAGGCTTTTTTGTTGGAGCGACCTACGCGCCCACGCAATTGATGCAAATCGCTTAGTCCAAATTGATGAGCATTATTGATGATCATCGTATTAGCATTAGGAATATCCAGACCAGTCTCTATGATATTCGTGCAAATAAGCACGTCATACTTTCCTTCTATAAAGTCCACCAAAGTGGTCTCTAATTGTTTAGGATCCATTTGACCATGAGCCATCGCGACATGAATATCTGGGCATAGCCGCCGCACAAGAGCTGTCATATCGGGAAGAGATTTGACCCTGTTGTGCACAAAAAATACTTGCCCGCCTCTGTGCACCTCAAAATAAATAGATTCTTGAATGACTTGATCATTAAATACTCTTCGCTCTGTATGGATCGGCTGACGATTAGGTGGAGGAGTACGAATGATAGATAAGTCTCGAGCATTGAGGAGCGAAAATTGAAGCGTACGTGGTATGGGTGTTGCCGTCAAAATGAGGGTATCCACATTCACTTTCATGGATCGAAGTTTTTCCTTCGCAGCCACGCCAAACTTTTGCTCTTCGTCGATGATCAATAACCCTAAGTCTTTAAAGCCTATTTTTTGGCTTAATATCGCATGGGTTCCAATGATCACATCGACCTTCCCTTCTTTGAGCTGGTTAAATACCTTTGTGCGCTCAGCAGAGGATTTGAAGCGGTTGACGTATTCGACAGTAACAGGAAAATCCTTGAAGCGTTCATTAAAGGTTTTATAATGTTGTAGTGCAAGAATGGTCGTAGGCACAAGAATGGCTACTTGTTTTCCATTGACAACAGATTTGAAAGTGGCACGGATGGCCACTTCAGTTTTCCCAAAACCTACATCACCACAAATCAATCGATCCATTGGATAAGTCGCTTCCATGTCCTGCTTTACGGCTACGGTAGCACTATATTGGTCAGGTGTATCTTCGTATAAAAAGGAGGCTTCTAACTCGTTTTGAAGATATCCATCGGGCACACATGCAAACCCGGGGGATGCTTTTCGCTGGGCGTAGAGTTTGATAAGCTCTTTGGCAATGTCCTTTACCTTCTTCTTCGTTTTTGCTTTAAGTGTTTTCCACGTATCACTGCCTATTTTGTCGAGTTTAGGTGGAGTGCCATCCTTACCTATATATCTTGATATCTTGTGTAGCGAATTGATGCTGACGTAGAGCACGTCATTGTTTTTGTAGATCAATCGCACGGACTCTTGCACGTGACCGTTGATATTTATTTTTTCTAAGCCGCTATATTTGCCAATTCCGTGGTCTATATGCACTACAAAATCTCCTGGCTGCAGATCCTTCAACAGTTTCATGGTCATGGCTTGATCTGCTGTAAAACCCGTGCGGAGATTATAGCGATGAAAACGCTCGAAGATTTGGTGATCTGTATAGCAGGCCACTTTTAATACAGGATCTACAAATCCTTGATAAATCGCCTTGGCTATTGGATGAAAGCTGATATTGGCATTCAGATCGTTGAAAATGCTATAAAAACGTTCGATCTGTTTGGTGTTGCCAGAAAAAAGAAAGGTTTCGATATCCGCCTGGTTTTTTGCTTTGATATCATCGATGAGCAGGTCAAATTTTCGATTAAAACTTGGTTGAGGTGAACCATTAAAGTCAATCTCAAGGTCATATTTTTTGATCAAAGCTGATTTGGTGTAAAAGAAAACGTGCTTGCCGCTGATGTACTCAAGAATTTGATCAGGGAGAATGAAAGCCCTTTCTTTAAAGATTTCCTTTAAATTTTCGTCGTCGAGTAAGGCAATATTTTTGCTAAAGCTCTCTGCTTTTTCCAAACATTGAGCAAGTCGGTCTTTGAGGTGTTCGGCGTCTTTGATCCAAACGGCGGTGTTTTCTGGAAGTACGTCAAACAAGCTTAGCTTTTTCTCTTGTCCGAACTGACCCACTACGTTTGGGATAATCGCTAGTTTTGATATAGATCGAATAGATAATTGTGTAGCGGGATGAAAAGTGCGCATACTTTCTACCTCATCATCAAACAACTCGATCCGGTAAGGCCATTCATTTCCGTAGGAAAAAATATCAACGATGCCTCCTCGAATGGCAAATTGTCCAGGTTCATAAACAAAATCAACGCGCTGAAATCCATATTCTATCAAAACCTCGAGTATGGTATCAAGCTGAAGTTTTTCGTTTACGCTTATCTCGATTCTATGATCCTCTAAGATAGCTGGATCCAGAACTTTTTCGAATAGTGCTTCTGGATACGTGACGATCACTTCGTCCGAAGAATTTTTTAGTGAAATACGATTGACGGCCTCCGTTCTTAACAAGATATTATGGCTATCTATTTCTTCAAATTGCTGGGGACGCTTAAAGGAATCTGGAAAAATTGACACATTGCTTTCTTCGCGTAGCGTATCGAGCGTGTTTTGGATATAGGCGGCCTCTTCTTTGTCGTGAGCTATAACAAGATGATGCCGAATACCACATTTTTGCATGCCTAAAAGCACGAAGGACCCTTGAGCACCTATTAGATGAGTGACAAGAATTCTGAGAGGATGTTTTGTCTGGCGCAATAAATTGACCAATGAAGTAACGCGTTGATCTTGCGCGTAATAGCTTAGAAGTCTGTCCAAATTGTCCACAGGCGCAAAGATATTCTGTTTGGCAATAAGAAGGGCGCGATAAGTTGGCCTGTAAAGAAATATGGTAACTTAAGCTAAATTGTAGGGCGAGTACTCTAGTAAATAGACTGAAAACATAATATGGCTTGCAAAACGGTAAAAAGGGGGACAGTCTGTTAAATTCATTTTAGGGTTATTTTTGTCCAGAAAATTCTCTACGGTACATCAGAAATGAAAATATATAGGGTATAGTTCAGCCCTTAAAAATGAATTTTACTTAGAACAGTAGTCGGAAAAGGAGCATGAGTCCTGCTATTCATCTAGTATAGAAGTTGCGAGAAATTATCCCTTGCCGTATTCAACCTTTTGTTCTTCGAGTATACTTTAAAATAGTTTCATTTGTTGTACGCGTTTTAGGACGCGTCAGTGATAGTTTTGTTTATGGTGTTGATACCATATTTGATAACATACGGATGGTATATCACCGCTGCGCTAGTTGTGGACAGAGGCTCTCACAAAAAGTGTCGCTTTGCAGTCTCAGCATACAAGACTTTTCTCAGAACGATTTATTCTCTGATTATCATTTTTTAATCAATCTGTTGAATCAGTTAACAGCTAATCTTTATAACTGGGCGCCTCCTTTGACATCTGAGCTCTAAAGGATTCCATGAGATCATCCGTCATCAAGTAAGCTGCATTATAGAGAGCCATATACTCAAGGGATTCGCTGACAGAGTGATCGCGTGTATACCTCATGACTTCCTTTGTTCCTCGTATGACGATGGGAGATTTGGCAGCAATGACAGTGGCCAAAGCATGGGTGGCAGATAACAATGATTCCTGACTGTCATAGTATTGGTTTAGCATACCTATTTGTGCGGCTTCGGGGGCATAAAGTTTCCGTCCAGTGTAGGCTAATTCAGCCATGATACCAGGCGAGATGATCTTTGGCAGCCGCTGTAACGTACCAATATCAGCCACCAAACCCATATCTACCTCTTTAATAGAAAAATAGGCATCCTCTGTGGCAAAGCGCATATCACAAGCGGAGATAATATCCACCCCCCCACCTATACATGCTCCATGAATAGCGGCAATGACGGGTTTGCGGCACAGCTCTATTGCACTGATGCTCGCTTGTAGCGACAAAATAAACTTTCTCACAGCTTCGCGCTTGCGCCCTTCACAAGAGACTTCTTGAAAATTGCTTATATCCATTAATAAAGCTAAGTCTATGCCCGAGCAAAAATGCTTCCCTTCGCCACTAAGGATGATCACGCGGACATCCGACAGATCGCTTAGCGTATCAAAAAGAGTCTTCATTTCGTGCCAGGCCTCTCGATGCAAGGCATTTGATTTGTCTGGTCTATTAAATGAAACAAGGGCAATATAATCGGCTATTTCAACCTTAAAAAAGCTGTAATTCGAAATCATTTTCTCTTCTTTTGGTCAAAATTATCTATGTTCTTTCCCGTATTGGGTAAAAATGGATCAGTGGCAAGTTCAATCTCTAGCCCTTCACTTAGTGTTGTAGCAAAGCCGTCATTGTATAATTGTTTAATAGCTCTTATGGCGCCGGCGTCATTTTTAACAATGTCTTCTACTACTTGCGAAATGCCTATTTCTAATTGTCCGGCATTGAAACTTTTATTGACCAAACCAATTCTGTCTGCTTCAGGCCCTTTCACCAGTGCGGCTCTAAAGGTCATTTCTTTGGCGCGATGAAGTCCAATTCTACGTGCCAGGCGTTGAGTCATTCCCCAACGAGGCATAATGGACCATTTAGCATGAGTATCTCCAAATACTGTATCGTCATCGCAATATATTAAGTCAAACATCAAGGCTATTTCAAGTGCACCCGTGAAGCAATAGCCATGTATTTGTGCAATCGTCACTTGGGGTATTCGCTCTAGCAGCAGACTAAGCCGCAGCCCCGTATCCAATACTCCACTATCTGAAGCAAAATCTGCGACAGCACTTTCTTTAAGATCTACGCCTGCACTAAATGCGCGTCCCGTGCCAGATAATACTATAATTCGACAATCCGGATAGGTGCTGAAATCTTCTGCAGCTGTGAAAAGTTCATTAATCAAAGTGCCATTCAGTGCATTCAACTTTTCGGGGCGGTTAAGCTTGATATGCGCTACACCACCTACCAATAGAGTTGTGATAAGTTCGTACGACATTTTAAAGTATTGGCGCGTGAAGAATGCCTCCGTCATTAACGAGTACTGCTCCCGTCATATAAGAAGAGGCATCAGAAGCTAGGAAAACCGCTAGCCCAGCCATTTCATCAGGCATTGCCATGCGCTTAAGTGGGATATTGTGTTCAAATTTTTTGCGATTATTATCGTCAGCCCAAAGAGCGGCGCTAAGCTTGGTTTTTACTAATCCTGGACAAATAACATTAACTCTGATATTGTCTTTGCCCCATTCAGCAGCTTGATTTTGCGATAACATAATGAGTCCAGCCTTGCTGATATTATATGCTGCAAACCCTGCGGAAGGGTGTAAACCTTCGATACTGCTGATGTGTATAATGCTTCCTCCTCCATTTTTTTTCATATGAGGATAAGCCAAGGAGCTAAGTTGAAGACAGGCATGTAGATTTATATCTAGGGTTTTTTGGTACGCCGACATGGGCATATTTTCTATCGGACCAAAATAGGGATTTGTACCAGCGTTATTAATCAAGATATCAATACGACCATACTTTTCTATTGTTTTGTTGATTAGATTTTCTTGGTGTGCTATGTCTGCTACATGGCAGGCTATTCCAATAGCCTCTAATCCGTCGGCTTTAAAATTGTTGGCTACTTCTTCTACACTTTCTTGATTGCGACTGCTGACGACGACTTTCGCGCCAAATTCTGCCATGCCACGTGCCATAGCTTCTCCGATACCTTTACTTGCACCAGTTACTATGGCTACTTTGCCTTCGAGATTAAAAAGGGGTTTTATTCGTGTCATCTGTCTTTATTTGTCCGCTAAATATAAGGAGGACTAAGATGTTATGCGCTAGGATTAATTGACGAAATTAAAAATCACTTTCTTCCACATGCCTGATTTCTCTCTTGTAATGACCTTTTGACTAGCGATGGACTCCTCAATTTCTTTGCTTATTCAAGCGACAAAATATTATTATTGTTCTTGCATTAGTGGTAAGTAGAAAAGATTAATAGACGCATAGATGTAAAGAATGAATATTCCATTTGCTAAGTTATTGTCTCTTCCGCTCGTTGCACTAATTGTTGTCTTCTTTTTGACGGGCGATCTACACAGCGATTTGTCTGTATTTGGTTTACTTATTGTGCCGACCATCCTTTTGTCTGTTCTTTATGTCTTTCAATACCAAGTAAATCAATGGTGGTGGAGACATCGACCTCCTGTCTTGTCGCCTCAAGTCCTTTTTTTGATTAAGCAATTGCGTCCGCAGTTCGAAAAATGGACTAGAGATGATCAAGCTCTTTTTTTAGATCGTTTGGCTGTGTTTATGTACACCAAAAATTTTGTGCTCAAAAGAGAAAAGGACTATGAAGTAGAAGAAGATAGTAAAGCCTTGATGGCTCTCGAGTTTGTACGATTGACTCTACGCTGCGAGGAGTATCTATTCGAACATTACGATCAATTTGTCTTGTATGACCATCCCTTTGGCACTCCTGCTAAACCTGAGCTGCATAGTATAGAAACCTTTCATGAAGACGGAGTGGTCATTATGAGCCGCGAACAATTGTTTAATAGCCTTTTGGTCAATGATCAAACGACCTTTAACCTAGGATTGTGGGTGGCGGTAACATGCTTTATCCAAATTCGAACGGAGCTTAAATTTCCTGTTGTTGATGATCTTAGTCTTGAGCAATTGTGGGGCTTGCTGCGGATCGACCAAGAAGAGTATTTTTTGTTGGCGCACGAAACAGCACCCACTGCCCTGCAAGCAGTCATCTATGCCTTTGTACAACATCAGCATTTATTAGAACACATTGATAAGGCTAGAGTAAAGCAATTGACGACAATTTTTGGGCGAATTCCTACATTTTGATCACCAATAGCCCATTTAAGATTTGAGCTTAAAATCTGTTACTATCCATAGGTAATCATACCTTTGCGACAAAAGGTAGATTTTGAAGGTTACAGACTATTTTGAAAAATCAAAGGACACATTAGTCTCGTTCGAGATTTTGCCTCCGCTCAAAGGGGGAAGTATGAAGGCTATTTTTGACACTCTTGATCCATTGATGGATTATAAGCCACCCTTTATTGATGTGACGTATCATCGCGAAGAGTATATCTACAACATGCAATCGACGGGATTTTACGAAAAAATTGCAATTCGCAAACGCCCGGGTACGGTAGGTATTTGTGCTGCGATCATGCATAGATATGGAGTAGATGCTGTGCCTCACTTGATTTGTGGCGGCTTTAGCAAGGAAGAAACAGAAAATGCCTTAATCGATTTGGCTTTCTTGAATATCAATAATGTATTGGCGCTCAGAGGGGACGCTAGAAAATTTGAAGATAAGTTTATTCCTGAGAATGACGGACATCACTATGCCTTGGAACTTGTGCAGCAGATAATAGCGATGAATCACGGGCAATATCTCGACAAGGGCATTGAAAACGGATCGGCCACTGATTTTTGTATCGGGATCGCAGGGTATCCTGAAAAGCATTTTGAGTCTCCCAATTTCGAAAGTGATCTTCATTTCACCAAGAAAAAAATTGAATCAGGGGCTTCCTATATCGTCACTCAAATGTTTTTTGACAATCGAAAGTATTTTGAATATGTCGATAAATGTCATGCGGCGGGTATCACCGTCCCAATTGTGCCAGGCATCAAGCCGATTACCCGAAAGTATCAATTGAATAGTATTCCACGTCATTTTTTCATCAACCTTCCAGAGGATCTAGTCAAAGCCATTGTCAAAGCAAAAGACAATAAAGGAGTCCAAGAAGTGGGCATCGAATGGGCAATAGCGCAATGTAAAGAACTAAAAGCCGCCAAAGTGCCATGCCTACATTTTTATACGATGGGTGATTGGCAAACCACTAAGCGCATTATCGATGCTGTTTTGTAGGTGAAATTATCGTTCTTTGATGATAAATGAATAGGTACAAACTATGAACGTGGTTACGATGATCACAGATTTTGGTACACGAGATTACTACGTGGCCTTGCTCAAGGGTACTATCCTACGAGAAATCCTGAATTGTCAGTTTGTGGATGTAACCCATCAAGTACCTCCCCAAGACATTATGGAGGCTGCCTTTTTTCTCAAAAGCACTTTTCGCAAATTCCCGTCTAAGACCATGCATGTTATCGCTGTGAATAGCTGCTATTCACTCCAGGCGCAATTCATTTTTTTTGAACGAGATGGGCACTATTTCATCGGTCCTAATAATGGGGTCTTTTCGCTTGTCTTCCCTGATTTATCCGCTGACCAGGTCAGAGCCTATCCTTTACATCATCGAGCTGACAATATCTATATAACCGTGGCCAATATCCTAGGACTGCTCATAAAGCACGACTGGCAAGAGCTCGGAGAGTCACTCTCAGTGCTTGATGTAAAGATCAATTTAAAACCGGTAATCACACCCTCAGAATTGCGGGCGACCATAGTATACATTGACCATTTTGGTAATGTCATTGTCAATTTGGATAAATCAAGTTTTGAAAAAATAAGAGACGGACGCGAATTTGTCATCTACTACAAGAGTCGAGACCCTATTACAAAAATTAGCCAAAAATTTAGTGAGGTAGGGATAGGTGAAGTGTGCGCCTACTTTAATGAAACAGACCAACTTGAAATAGCCGTAAACATGGGCAATGCTCATGAATTATTGGGGCTCAACAAAAATGAAGTGATTCAAATTAATTTTTATTGAATGATGATAACGCGCATCGTAAAAATGCAGTTTAAACCTCAATTCATCCAAGCCTTTATTGACATGTATGAAGAACGCAACACCAAAATTGCGAATCAGCCCGGCTGTTTATCGCTGACATTGTTGCAAGACATAGATGATCCTTCCATATTTTTTACGTACAGTCACTGGAGCTCCACCGACTACCTTGAACAATATCGTCATTCTGCGCTGTTCGAGGAAACATGGCGATTAACAAAACAGATGTTTGCTCAACCCGCTCAAGCATGGACAACTATATCCTTGAAGCAATCAAAAAAAAGATGGAAATAATCAACTTGCCAACATATCAGATAAAGCTAGGATCTATTAGGCAATCTTTATTACAATATCTCGACCATCATACCTATACTAAAATTGCTATCCTCTGCGATGAAAATACCAACGATTATTGCCTTTATAAGATTAGAGACGTATTGCCATCCGATTTATATTTTATTCAAATCAAAAGTGGTGAACGTCATAAAACGATACAAACTTGTGTGCATATTTGGTCTGAATTGGTTAAACATCGATTCACGCGACATGATTTATTGATCAATCTAGGAGGCGGTGTGATTGGTGATATGGGGGGGTTTGCAGCAGCATGCTTTATGAGAGGCATCGATTTTATTCAGATTCCTACCACGCTTCTTTCTCAAGTGGATGCCTCTGTAGGAGGAAAACTCGCAATAGACTTTGAAGGATACAAAAATATGATCGGCTTATTTCAAGATCCAAAGGCTGTCTTAATTGACCCCGATTTTTTAATGACCTTGTCGCCGGCAGAGCTACAGAGTGGTTTTGCAGAAATGATTAAACATGCCCTGATTAAGGATCGAAATATTTGGAAGGCGATGACGAGCCTAGGACATTGGAAGAGCTATGTTAACATAAAGAATATTACAGACTCGGTCAATATTAAACGACAAGTAGTAGAAGGAGATCCTCACGAGCGGGGATTACGCAAGATTCTTAATTTTGGTCATACCATAGGTCATGCCATCGAATCCTATTCTTACGATATAGATTTTCCATTGTCCCATGGACAGGCTATTGCCTATGGCATGATTGGGGAAGCTTTTTTATCTTGCAAAAAAACAGGATTGTCGATAGACAATTTTGAACAGATTCGACAATTTATCCTTTCGATATACGGAGCTGTTGATCCTAGATATTTGGCGCAGCCATACACATTGATAGAGCGCATGAAAGGCGACAAGAAAAATAAGGCAAGTCAAATCCATTTTTCCTTACTCGGGGGTATAGGCGTATGCTACTTTGACATTGTGGTGTCAGATGAAGATATCCTTTCTTCGCTCGAATCTATACTAAGATAGACCTATTTGAATCAATGCTGACACCTCGGCATCTTCTGGTATTCTTTGTCCCTACACACTTCGCCCATTATTCGTTTCAGCTCCGCCAAAGTCGTCAGAGTTCTTAGGCTTAAATATGCTCACATAGCATATATATAATACAGAATCAATATAATATGTATGTAATAAATTTATAATGTGTAAATTTGGCACTGATAACTCAAAAATACTTGGGCTTGCCATTCTCACGATATATCAGAGCACTCATTGCTTCGGATCGATCTTCGATGATCGCTACCGCCCTAATCTGTTTTTTTCTTTATGGTAATACATTTTGGCATTCATTTACCCAAGATGATGCCATCGTGATTTACAATAATGAGTTTACTAAGAAAGGTATTCAAGGTATCTCCGATATTTTTAGCACCGATAGTTTTTATGGTTATTTTGGTAGTGATCAATCAAATTTAGTCAGTGGGGGTCGCTATCGACCTTTGTCCATCGCTTTTTTCGCGATAGTGTATGAAGTCGCAGGACTAAATCCTTTGGTCTATCATGTTACTGTCGTAGCGATGTACGCGATTTTGTGTGTGCTACTATTTTACCTGTTAACACGTTTTGATATTTCGATAGATGAGCAATCCAAGCGATGGGTGGCATTCGTCGGAGTCATTCTTTTCGCTATGCACCCTATTCATACAGAAGTGGTCGCTAATGTAAAGGGGCTCGATGAAATTTTCAGCCTATTATTCGCAGTAATAAGCTGCTTATTGGCTATACGGTACTGTCATTCAAAGGCATACTTATACTTGTTGGCTATCTTTGCCAGCTTTTTTTGTGCACTTTTATCAAAAGAGAGCGCTATTGTTTTCGTTCTGTTGTTGCCTATTACCCTCTATTATTTTGTACTTGGGGCAAAATGGAGGCAATTATTCCTGATAAGTATTACATTGATTGCGGCAGCAGGGACTTATTTGATCATACGTGGCAATATTATCGGCTGGCATTTTCAAGCCACATCTACAGAAATGTTGAACAATCCATTTATCAAACTAGTAGATGGGAAATACCTTGCATTTACGACGGCAGAAAAATGGGCTTCAATTGTTCTAGGGTTGGGTAAGTATATTCAGTTGCTATTTTTTCCATATCCATTGACGCATGATTACTATCCGAGGCATTTCCCAGTAAGCCAATGGTCAGATATGGCTGTCTGGATGGCTCTTCTTATGAACATTTGTTTGATACTAATAGCTATTTTAGGTATAGGCAAAAGATCGTTCTTGAGCTTTGCCATTTGTTTCTTTTACATAGCCATAGGCTTGACCTCCAATATTTTGTTTCCGATAGGTACACATTTATCCGAGCGCTTTTTATTCGTTGCCTCACTGCCTTTTTGTCTATTGGTAGCATATGGGGGCTGGTGGTTTGCACAAGTGTCGCGAATGAAGACCGTCGCTTTGAGTTTCTTGCTAATTGTGATGGCATTATATTCTGTCCAGACCGTTGCTCGAAATAGGGTATGGAAAGATGACTTTAACCTATTTACTTCTGATGTACATATCTCCTCTGGCAGCGCCAAGGTGCATAACGCCGCCGCTGGAGCATTGATTGATAAAGCATTGACCGAGGCGGATCCTTTGCTTAAAGAGTCGATGTTTCGAGAAGCAAAAGCACATGCGACTTCAGCATTAACTATCCACCCTGCGTATAAAAACGCCCAATTATTACTAGGAAACGCACACCTCTATCTAAAAGAATATAAAGAGGCAGTGGCGGCGTATAATGTCATGTACCTTCAAAATAATACGGATAAAGACGTGCAAAATAATCTGTTTATCGCCTTAAAAGAGGGTGCGCGTTTTGTCGGATCCAAAGAGAATAATATCCCGCAGGCCATAGACTGGTTAACAAAGGCATTGCAAATAAAAAGAGATGATGCTGAAGCTCATAGTTTAATGGGCATCGCTTTAGGAAATAACAGCCGCCATGCTGAGGCGCTGTCTTTTTTTGAGAAAGCCATCGAGCTCGATCCCCAAAATCCGCGTAACTTCGTGAATAAGGGGTATGCTCAATCAGCTTTAGGCATGGCAGAAGCGGCACAAATCAGTTTTCAACAAGCTTTGCGTTTAAATCCTAACGCCTTGAATGAATAAATACTACTTTATGAGAAGAAGAAATCTAGTCTTGATCTTTTTAATGTCTTCACTTATCATTGAGGCTCAATTTTTAAGCCCTCACCCAATACGTGATGCATGGGTAGATTCAGTATATAATCGTATGTCGGAAGACGAGCGCGTTGGTCAATTATTTATGGTAAGAGCATTTTCGCATGATGACGATGCGCATATTGTTAGTGTAAAGAAGCTTATCAAAGATTATCACGTTGGGGGCGTTTGTTTCTTTCAAGGGGATCCAATGCGCCAGGCAAAATTGGCCAATGAATATCAATCGATGAGTCGTATTCCCCTGTTTTGTAGTATAGACGGCGAGTGGGGGCTAGGCATGCGCTTCAAAGATCAAGCCTTCAGTTTTCCTAGGCAACTTACAATTGGCGCGATTAATGATCACCAACTCATTTATAAGATGGGAAGAGAAGTGGGCAATCACTGCTTGCTCACAGGTATCAACCTCAATTTTGCCCCTAGTGTCGATGTCAATAATAATATTAACAACCCTGTGATCAACTTTAGATCCTTTGGTGAAGATCGATACAATGTCGCTACCAAAGGTGCGGCGTATATGAAAGGTATGGCCGATGTTGGAGTCATGTCATGTGCCAAACATTTTCCAGGTCATGGAGATACGGACGTCGATTCGCATGCAGATCTACCGGTTTTAGCTTTTACAAAAGAGAGATTAGATAGTGTCGAATTATTTCCTTTTAGAAGCTTAATACAACAGGGAGTACCGAGTATCATGGTAGCTCATTTGTCGATTCCATCCATTGAAAGGCGACCTAATAGGCCGACCACGCTTTCAAAAAGTGTCATCACTGATCTGCTAAGAAATGAAATGGGTTTTGACCGTTTGATACTTACAGATGCTATGGAAATGAAAGGGGTTACCAAACATTTTGCGTCAGGGGTAGCCGATCTTGAAGCTTTTCTTGCTGGTAACGATATGATCTTGTTACCTGAAAATATTCATGAAGGGGTAAAACAAATAAAGGCTGCGGTAAAGGATGGCCGAATAACAGGGCAGCGTTTAGCAGAAAGTGTAAAGCGCGTGTTGCGCGAGAAATATATCTTGGGTTTACATAAACATATACCAACTCTACCACCAAGCAATCTTTACGAGCTTATTAATAATCGTTCAGCACAGGTATTACGAGCCAAAATCTTTGAGAAAGCGCTCACGTTGGTAGCGAATGATCAAGACATTCTTCCGCTTGTAGACTTGGCGGGAAAGAAATATGCAAGTGTCAGTTTAGGGGCGACTTCGAAAACAAGTTTTCAGCAACGACTAGCGTCTTATGTAGATATCGAACATTTTCAGTTACCCAAAAACACTTCATCCGAAAACTATGACACCAAACTAGATGTGCTAGCGTCTAAGGATATAGTATTTGTCAGTATTCATGACATGAGTTGGCATGCACGGCATCGCTATGGAGTGGTAGACGAACAAATTTCATTTATAAGGGCTCTCTCTAAGCGCACCAAGGTAGTGTTGACCTTGTTTGGCTCGCCTTATTCGATTCATTTATTTGAAGGAGTGCCAACGATTCTGGTGGCCAATGAAGATCATGTCGACGGCCAAGAATCTGCTGCGCAAGCACTTATGGGTGCAAAGGATATAACCGGAAAGCTGCCCGTAAGCGTCACCTCTAGATGGCGTTCGGGTCATGGTATAATTGTTCCGAGTATAGGCCGACTTGGATATTCTTTGCCAGAAGCAGTCGGTCTTAACAGCGATACTTTGTTGAAAATCGAACATCTAGTAAAAGAAATGATAGAGAAGCGAGCCACCCCTGGTTGTCAAATTCTCGTGGCAAAAGATGGCAACATCGTCTTTCAAAAATCATTTGGGCACCATGATTATACCCAAAAGAGACCTGTCAAGGATACAGACATCTATGACTTGGCATCTATTACTAAAATAATAGGCTCGACGATTTCCCTAATGCAGCTTCAAGATGCGGGGCGATTTAAACTGTCTGACCCCATTAAGCAATATATCCCCGAAGAAGATACCACTAATAAAGCAGAACTTATTTATGAGGATGTTCTAGCCCACATGGCCGGCTTGAAGCCTTGGATACCTTTTTATGCAGCTACACTTGATGGCGAGAAAAAGGCCAAACCTTCGTTAGTTTATTATCGGCCTTCTCGAGAATCAGGGTTTAGTAATTATGTTGCTCATCAATTGTATTTGCGCGATGACTATCGAGATACAATTTGGCGCCAAATATTTTCATCCTCTTTGCTCAGCAATAATGATTATACCTATAGTGACCTTGGTTTTTATATAGCAAATAAGACGATCAAAAATATCTCTGGACTAGAGGTCGATGGATACGCCGAGATAAATTTTTATAGACCCCTTGGTCTACGGCGCACTCTTTTTAACCCTTTAAGGATATTCAGTGAGCAAGAGATTGTGCCAACCGAAAAAGATGGATATTGGCGAAACAGTGAGATAAATGGTACCGTGCACGATATGGGTGCTGCTATGTTAAACGGTGTTAGTGGTCATGCTGGCTTATTTTCAAATGCATACGAAGTTGGCGTAATCATGCAAATGCTATTAAATAGAGGTTATTATGGTGGTAGGCAATTCCTTCGACCCTCGACCATCAATTACTACACACAACGGCATTGGCGATCCTCACGGAGAGGGATAGGGTTTGATATGAAAGAGTTAAATCCCAAAAAATCTATGAATATGTCCGAAAAGGCAAGTCGCCATACATTCGGTCATTTGGGGTTTACCGGCACCGCGGCATTTGTTGATCCAGATTATGACCTTGTCTTCGTCTTTTTGTCAAATCGCACCTATCCTGATATGGATAATAACATCTTGCACAAAGAGAATTACCGTCCTAAAATTCAAAGCGTAATTTACGAAGCTATGTTGCCATAAGGGGCGCATTTTCGCCATTACAAATTGTCTTACCTTGGCGACTTAATTACGAGCTGAATGAATGTTTCCTTCTTCTTGGCCAGAAGGTATTTATTGGGTAAAAAAACCACCAATGCCATCAATATCATTACAGGCATTTCTATTGTTGGTATTGCCGTTGGTACGGCAGCCTTGATTTTGATTCTTTCAGTGTTCAATGGATTTGAAGCTTTAATGACACAAAAGCTAGATAAGTTTAACCCAGATTTGAAGATAGTACCAGCTGAAGGGAAATTTTTTGAGCGATCCGCCATCGACCTTCAGCAACTACGAACAATGACATCCATAGATCAATTAACAACAGTAATCGAAGAGGTAGCCTACTTTGAATACTTGAGCCGCCAGCAAATTGGCATCATAAAGGGAGTAGATGAAAGCTTTCTGGCCACAACAGATCTGGATGAAATCATCACTTTGGGGGAAGCCAAAATTGGCCTTCATGGAGATCGAAATCTAGTTATGTTGGGGAGAGGAGTTTATTCCAACCTCAATGCATCCTTAGCCAACATGTTCACACCCATAAAAATCTATCTGCCTAATCGGCGCAAAAAGAACCCGCTAGACAAAGATTTTACAAGTCGTTCTTTTTATCCTTCAGGAGTGTTTCATCTAGAGAATGAGCGTGACAATAAATATATCATTGCTGAATATGCCGAAGTAGCAGAGCTTCTAGATCTTACCGATCAACTCTCGGCCATTGAAATCCGTCTAACCGATCCAAACCGTTCAAAGGAAAGCAAAGGGATAATTAGAAGCATGGTCGGAAAAAATTTCAATGTCATCGATAGATTTGAACAAGATGCCGCATTTTTAAAGATTATGAACATTGAAAAATGGTCGAGCTATTTGATCTTTTCCTTCACCTTGATCTTGATCATTTTTAATGTCATTGGCAGTTTATGGATGATCGTTTTGGACAAACGCAAGGATATATCCATCCTCAAATCGATGGGCGCTACTACTTCTCTCGTAAGAGGCATTTTTATTACAGAAGGATTGATGATCTCTTTATTAGGCTCATTTATAGGCTTAGTGGCCGCCTTTATTTTCTATTTGATCCAAACCCATGTTGGCATTATCACCGTCCCTGAAGGATATTCTATTTCGAGTTATCCAATGGAAATTGAATTGTTTGATCTGAGCGTTATATTTTTGACCGTTATTTGTTTAGGTTTATTGGCTAGCATTCCCGCAAGTATAAGAGCGGGCCAGGTAACGGCCTATGTTAGAACAGAATAAATATTTGGTGCAAAGAAGTTTTAATTCTATGGAAGATTGGCAATTAGAGTTTGAATGGTTGAGAGTCCGTCATCATGTAAAGGAAGCGCTCGGACGCACAGACTTACCCGATTTGCAGATTATTTTACTACTGATTGGCATTCAAGAGGTAAATGTGTTTAAGGACATCTACACAAAAGAAGAGAAGCAAGACCTGATGCATGTAGCTACTTGTCAGTTACTTTCTCAGGATGGGTTTTATGCCTTCACGGGTAAAGATGATGAAGGATGGCCGCATTATGAACAAATTCGAGTCATTCCAATTGAAGGTGTCGATGCTCAAGAGCGCCTTTTGAAAGAGAATGTTATTAAATATTTCAAAAACGAGATAAAATTAGTGGCGGAACCTAACGCTAGCTAGTATCTTTAGCCGCCGTATGAAAAGGTATAATATGTTAGTAAGAAGCCTGCTATATTCTTTGGTACTTGTAGGATTGATTTCGTGTTCTAGTGATCGCAAACATTACATCCTCATTGAAACGGATTATGGCAACATGAAAGTCGAGTTGTTTAACTCGACCCCAGGGCATAGAGATAATATGCTCAAACTTGTCAAAGAAAACTATTATGATGATCTCTTATTTCATAGGGTCATTAATGGTTTTATGATTCAGGGGGGTGACCCTAACAGTCGTGGGGCTGCTCCTGGTATGCCTCTTGGAAGCGGTGGGCCAGGATATGAACTTCCGGCAGAGATAGGCGCGCCGCATTTTAAAGGCACTATCGCCGCGGCTCGCACAGGAGATGGGGTTAACCCTCAGCGCAAATCTTCTGGATCACAATTTTACATAGTACAAGGGCAGCCTATAAGTCGTCAAATGTTGCAATCTGTAGCTCAGCAAAAAGGGATACAGTATAGCGAAGAACAAATTAAAAAGTACGAAGCGCTAGGAGGTACGCCTATGTTAGACATGGATTATACCGTTTTTGGAGAGGTGGTAGAAGGGCTAGACGTTATAGACAAAATAGCCGCAGTACAGATCGGAGGAGGCGACCGTCCGAGTCAAGATGTAAAAATGAAAATAAGATTGACGAACTAAGGTGTAGCATGAAAAGAAGCAGTAAGTATTTTTTTATAGCTGTATTAGCTTTAACCAGTTGTAGCCGGCAAGTGCCTGTATTTATGATACAGTCACCGTCTGAGAGTAAAGCCCCTGCGAAGTATACTTTTATTAACCAATCAGAAGGATTTGAAGATTACACTTGGGATATTGGAACGACTGAGACATTAAAGGGTGATAGTATTCAACATACTTATTTGCTTTCAGGCACGTATAACATAGTGCTCAAGGGGCAAAAAGGGAAAAAAATTAGAGAAGCAATAAAAGAAATTAATGTGAGCGCACCAGAAAAATGTTTGATTCTGATTGAGACATCTCTCGGCAATATGTTGGTTGAGTTATTTGATGATACACCCTTGCACCGAGATAATATGCTCAAATTGGCCGAAGAAGGCTTTTATGACGATTTACTTTTTCACCGAGTGATAAGTGGCTTTATGATTCAAGGTGGTGATCCTAATAGTCGCAATGCCGCCCCAAATGCCGGCTTAGGCTCAGGAGGGCCTGGCTATCAAATACCAGCCGAATTTACGGCCGAGCATGCCCATGTAAAAGGGGCTTTGGCAGCCGCTAGAACAGGAGATGCAGTCAATCCAGAACGCAAATCATCGGGATCACAATTTTATATTGTTCAAGGGCAAGAAGTAACGAAAAATCAGTTGGCACAATTTGAACAACGCCATGGAAACCCATATTCTGAAGACATAATAATGAATTACGAGAAAAATGGTGGCACCCCGTTTTTGGATCAACAATACACCGTCTTTGGCCAGGTAATCGAAGGTATAGAGATATTAGATCTCATTGCCAGCTCCAAAACCGATCCTAGGGATCGGCCAGAAAAAGATATAAAAATGAAAATTAAGGTCATAAAATAAGTCT
The DNA here is from genome assembly GCA_964616755.1 of uncultured Saprospiraceae bacterium. Taxonomy (GTDB): domain Bacteria; phylum Bacteroidota; class Bacteroidia; order Chitinophagales; family Saprospiraceae; genus CAYNFR01. The sequence goes on from CAZTSI010000006.1 coordinate 99,408, forward strand.
ATGTCAATAGCGCTTGGAATCGATGTTGGTGGCACTGGGCTCAAAGCAGCACTGGTAGATACAGATAATGGAGAAATAGTTTCTGAAAAAGTCAAATACGGCACCCCTCAGCCATCCACACCGGAGAATGTCTCAGGTGTTCTACAGCAAATGATTAATGATCTAAACTATTCAGGTAGTATCTTTGGATGTGGAATGCCATCAGTGGTCAAGAACAATATTTGCCTTACCGCAGCCAATATTGATAAAGGCTGGATGAACTTGGATCTAAATGCTTTTTTTAAACAACATCTCGGACATGACATGCAGTTTGTCAATGACGCCGATGCAGCTGGTCTGGCAGAAATGTTATTTGGCAATGGGGTCGATAGAATGGGCACAGTCGTTTTGTTGACCTTAGGAACAGGCATCGGATCAGCCGTTTTTTTAGATGGAAAATTGGTGCCTAACACCGAATTTGGCCATTTGCTATATAAGAAGAGCATTTTTGAGCATTATGCCTCCAACGGTGCTCGTGAGCGAAAGAAAATGAGCTGGAAAAAATGGTGCAAAGAGCTGAATGTGTACTTAAACCATATCAATCTGATGATGTGCCCTGACCTGATCATCATAGGCGGCGGAATATCTAAGCGTTTTAATGATATAATGGCGCTAGTTAATGTTGATACCGAAGTCTTGCCGGCCAAAATGCAAAATGAAGCGGGCATAGTAGGGGCAGCACTCTATGCGGCGGGCTATCGGCTTTAGTAACAATTGTTAGGAATCATGATGCAATGGGCGGTACAAATTCTGAAAGGCCTCAAACATCTTTATGCTCCAGATATTTGTCCAGGATGCGACCAATACGAGCCATTAAGAGCCTCAATTTTTTGCCTCTCTTGTTATTCTAATCTGCCGCGCATAGACCACCAGCATGATGCCAAATCAGCATTACGAGGTAAGCTACATTTGAATAGTGAAATTGACCATGTGTTTGCCTTGTATTATTATACCAAAGATGGTATAGTTCAAGAGCTCATTCATAAGATCAAGTACTATTCGGATCGCCATCTAGCTATCCAATTAGGGGAAGAATTAGGAAAATTAATCCCGTTAGAGATTCTTCAGAGCCATTATCTCGTGCCCGTTCCCATTCATGCTAAGCGATTAAGTCTGAGAGGTTACAACCAATCAGCACTGATTGCCGAAGGCATACAAAGAACCGCTAACTGCCCGTTGCACATACTCACTAAGCTCATCATTCGCACAGATGAAAGTGAGTCTCAAACGAAGCGTTCACGCGCAGCCCGAGGCGCCTATTTAAAGGAAGCTTTTGAAATTAAAAAATTACCTTCTGAGACCAAGCCTATCTTGCTTATTGACGATGTAATTACAACAGGAGCAACCGTCAGCGCATGTATGAATATCTTGCAGCGCGAAGGATACCACAAAATCAATATCGCTGCATTGGCGATAACCTTGTAAGTCATTTTCGTCAGCCCTTTCAATAAAATGGAGTTTCTACCCTCAAAAAACTGTAACTAATCTCTGATGAATTAATTCACTATTTAAGTCCTAACTTTCATTGATGACGCGGCTCTTTTTTCGTCAATTGCGCTGTTTCTAAAGCATAAGCAACGCTTGTTAAAAGAAAAAAGGGATGATTTGTAAGAATGAAAGCATATTATTGACTAACCAAAAAATTATAAAATAAAATGTCAAAACAAGAAAATATAGCCCAGGCGCTCGTGGCTCAATTTAACCTACGGGTACACAAAGAGGGAGTAGAGCGTATTCAAAAGTGTTTGGGGCTGTTGACAGATGAACAAATCTGGCAATCCCCATCTGTCGAATTGAACAGTATCGGCAATCTAGTTTTGCACCTGTGTGGTAATGTTACACAATGGATAGGAAGCGGAATAGGCAATATGGAGGATCGGCGTACTCGTACACTTGAATTTGTGCCCGAAAGTCGATGTAGTCGAAAAATTTTATTCCATAAATTAAGCGACTTAAGAAGTGTGACAGATGAAAGTCTATGTCATATTACGGATGCCAATTTACTAACGGCTAAACGAGTACAAGGCTTTGAAGAGACCTATCTCAGTATTCTCATTCATGTGATAGAACACTTCAGCTATCATGTGGGGCAAATAGCTTATATCACTAAACAAATAACCAATCAGCAAGTTGGCTTTTACGACAATCTAGATCTGAATGTGACTCACTAATTTTTGTTAAGTACCTTATGTGGCAAGAACAAATTAGGGGTAAAAGTCCGGCCACAATTGATCGCATCCTCTCCCAGATCGGTCGGAGTAGTACCGTTAATGGTCATATGCAGTTTATCTATTCGCGCCCCTTCTTCTCTATATGAAATGTCAATAAAATGAACCCCCGCAGCAAGAATATATCTGACCGGAGTATTACCATTGTTATTGTCCGAAAATTCAACCCATTGCCAAGTTGAAGCTGTGTTCCAGTCATTCCATGGATACCAGGTGCCACCATTGACCCTAAACCAAAAAGAATCTTTGCCGCCATCATCTGAATACACCCTTGCAAGTATTCGGTACGTTCCGGCGACATCGACAGTAACGGTAAATCTCAACAAGTCTGAGGCCGCTGCCGGAGCTACAGAAATAGAGCTGTATCCAGTTGAAATAGTTAGGTAGTCATCATTGGATGCTAATGTATCGATGCCTCGATCCCAAAGGGCTCCCGGAAAACCACATTCGGCTTCCAAATAATAATTTGCACAGTCAGGATCATCATCATCTACAAGTCCATCTCCATCATCATCTATGCCATTATCACATATTTCAAGACAACTAGCCAGCGAGTCTTGCCAAGCCATGGTCGGAGGTTCTTGATAGACAATCGATATGACCAGCCCGTAAACATCTGAGGTTGGCGTACCTGATCCAGCAAGACCATCAACATCAGGATCGATCACATCCGCCTCCTCCGTATCAAAACAGCTATCATCATCTGAGTCTAACTCAAAAAAATCAAAGATCCCATCACCGTCGCTATCCGAATAGGTGTAATTTATAATCCCATTGTCTGCAACTGTTTCGATCCCATTAAATATTCCATTCGTTCCAGATAATGTGTCCGCACCATCAATACGACCGTCTCCGTCACTATCTGTCAGCCCATGACCCGACTCGTAAAAATCAAAAATCCCATCATTGTCAAGATCAAGATCGATTCGATTTGGCACCCCGTCTCCGTCTCGATCACAATCCTTATTCCCATTAAAACGGGTAAATCGAGCACCCGAACTAGTAGATGACCCCGTTTGCCCAAAGACAACATCGACTGACGTGAAGCTAGAATAAAACAAGAAGACAGCAGCGACATCATCCTCCTCGGTGTAGCCTGTATTGGCGGTCCAGTTCGTCGGGCCACTAAGGGGGATCATCCGATAATACGTAAATGAAGCTCCAGGTCCACCACCATTAACGAAGCCCCCCAATTGAATCACGGTCGCCGGATCAAAAAAGACAAAATCTGGTGCTGTGCTATTGGCAAAACCTACGACCTCCGTAGCATTGACTCCTGGATTCGAGTCGATGTCTCGTTGCTCAAATACAAAGTCCGGAATGGTGGCAGGAGTACCATTAGGGTTGCTAACTGTCGCAGATCCAGATTCTACAACAGCAATTGTAAAAGTTAAATAGCGATCAGCGCTAGGAGTAGAGGTGCCCGCTAAGTTAATACCCGTGCCACTAGCTACCGCTACGGTACTTGGGGAAAGTGTGTTGATGGTAATGACAATATCATAAAAAATATCATTACAATCTCTAATGGCGTTCGTATAGAGAACCTTGGAATTAACTCGTAGGTCACTAAGCGACACCGTGCCCGAGAGTAAAGTACGTGAGCCCCCAAAATTGATATTCGCCGGACTCTCGATGACATCGGGTATGCCATCATTATCATCATCCAGATCGATATCATCAGGTATACCATCCTTATCAGAATCGGTGTCAGAAAAGGCATAGCAATTGTCTGCATCACCTCCAAGGGCTAGCGGCGTAGAGCCATCAAGGGTGACGAATAATTTGTCAAGCCTAGTTCCATCTTCCCTAATGGCAATATCTATCACATTGATGCCTGCCGTAAAGGCAAAACTAACTAGGGTATCACCTGCATCACTATCCCATAATTGTCTCCAGACCCATGCAGTGCTATTGCCTAAACCATTCCAGCGATACCAAGGTCCACCGTTTGCACGTACCCAAAAGGAGTCATCGTTGCCATTTGGTGCTCGGATACGTCCAAAGAGTTCATAACTTCCGGTTGAATCTATATCAAGTCGATAAGATAAGTAATTAGCCGTATCGGCTGGAGGGGAAGAAATATAATTTTCTCCGACTCGCGGCTCTACATACTCGCCACTCGAAGCTCCAGCGACGGCGCCAACAAACCAAGCTCTACCCACATAACCGCACTCTGCTTCAAGGTAAAAATCAGTTTGAATAGGAATGCCAACGTCATAACAAATATCAAAATTATCAAAATAAACCCACTCACCAGATCCCGTATAACTAAACATTCGTATGCGAATCACTGTATTAGCATTGGCAAAGGCTGTAATATCAATAGAGGCCGATTGTGAGCCAAAATCATCCGAACGCGTTAATACATTGTTCCATGTCGTGCCATTATAGACATCGATCTCAATTCTATCCGCGGGTTCTAAATTTCCAGTTTCTCGATAATCAAAACTAAGTGTAGCGGTAGTGGCATTGGCTAAATTGACAGCGCGCTCAATAGTCGGATTGACACTACTTGATCCGCGCATAAACAATTCTCCTGAAATTATATAAATTCGTCCAGAGGTGGGGTTGTTATTGTCATTGATTTCAACCCAAGGTGTAGAGGTCCAATTCGTCAATCCGTTACTATTATTGTAGTTAGCTGAAGCGAATTCATCTTCGTAAGAATATACCGTTCCGCAGGATGACAAAGTAGAAAAACAGGAAATATTCGCTTGCCAACCTGCTAAAGTAACCGAAAAATCGGAGGTAAATTGAAACGTCAAACATTGACCGGTAGATGATATCGTACCAGGAGAAGTATTACAATAAAATCCTATGACCGGGGATCCAGTTGTCGGACCGTTGTAAATGGTTAATCTATCGTATGAACATGAAGCCTGATTTTCGACAGCCCAAGAAGTAAAATTAAACGATACGCCTTGTCCTACTGTGCCTGAACAAAAAGTGACCGTATAATTTTCATTATTAGCATAATTTCCCCCTGCTCCACCAGAATCATAAAAAGTGCCCGAACAGGTATTGATCGTCTGACCATTATTGGTGGCAATATCATAGGTCTGACCCTGACATAGACTTGGAAGTAACGCCATAAAAGCCAATAGAAATATGTAAAAGCCCCATTTCATAGACTGCACCCCAAAGTTTAGACAAAATTAATAATTAAGTTTCACAATGAT
>CAZTSI010000007.1:0-103871 GCA_964616755.1 uncultured Saprospiraceae bacterium
TATGACGTGGTCATCGAATCTAACTCGACCATCCCTACAAAAAAGTCTAAAACGTATTCAACTGCGGCGGACAATCAGCCTAGTGTGGAGATTCACATTCTTCAAGGTGAGCGCCCGATGGCTAAGGATAATAGAAGTGTAGGCCGATTCATTCTGGATGGAATACCCCCGGCACCACGTGGTGTTCCACAAGTAGAAGTTTCGTTTGATATCGACGCCAACGGTATCTTAAGTGTACATGCTAAAGATAAGGGCACTGGCAAGGAGCAGAATATTCGCATCGAAGCATCAACAGGCTTATCTCAAGATGAAATAAACCGAATGAAGGCCGAAGCAGAAGCTAATGCAGATGCAGATAAAGTAGCGCGCGAAATGGTAGATAAATTGAATGCTGCAGATAGCCTAGTGTTTCAAACAGAGAAGCAGATAAAAGAATATGGTGATAAGTTGCCAAATGACAAAAGAGGAGCGATTGAGTCTGCCGTAGCAGAATTGAAAGAAGCTCACAAGACCCAAAATATGTCAGCCATTGATTCGGCAACCGAAAAACTTAATAGCGCTTGGCAGGCCGCAAGTCAAGACATCTATCAAGCGGAGCAAGCAGGCCAAAATGGAGCCTCAGCAGACTCTTCTGGATCTGCCCATTCAAGTGACAATGACACGGCTGAAGATGTAACAGATGTCGAGTTCGAAGAGGTGGATGACAAAAAGTAAGTAAGATATCCTTGTGTCGCAGATGCAGGGGTCAGTCCGTCTCTTATTGCTAGAGATGTTTTAATAAATTAGGTCGGAGTATTGTACTCTGACCTTTTTTTATTCATCTATTTTGTTTAAGTCGAATTTTGTAGTTATTTTCTACCTAACAAAGGCGCTATGTCGTTAAAATTTATTAATTATCAGTAATTTACGGAGTTCAGATTTCTGTTTAATGAATCAGAAAAGTTTTCTTTACTTTTAACATGATTTGCTATGCATTTTCCTTTACTACAGGACATTTTGATCTTATTGGGATTCTCAGTGATTATCGTTTTTTTTCTTCAACGAATCAAACTTCCTTCTGTACTTGGATTTTTGGTCACAGGCGTCATTATTGGCCCTTATGCCCTAAGTTTGGTCACAGCGGTGGAGCAAGTAGAGATATTATCTGAAATAGGCGTCATTCTTTTGCTCTTTGTTATAGGAATGGAGTTATCAATTAAACAATTGATCTCTATTAGGAAAACTGTTTTTATCGGTGGCAGTCTTCAAGTCGGGTTGACTATCTTGGTGACGACGGGTATTTATTATTTTTTTATCAATTCTTGGAGTCAAGCTGTTTTTGTAGGTTTCCTATTTTCCCTTTCGAGTACGGCAATTGTTTTGACGGTATTACAGCAGAAAAATGAGTTGAACTTTACCCATGGCCGTAATTCTCTTGGCATTCTAATCTTTCAAGATATTATTGTCGTTCCGATGATGCTCATTACTCCGATTTTGGCTGGCAACTCTTCTAATATCCTTCTGAGTATAATAGGGTTAATCATGAAATCAGCCGTAGTCATAATTATCACTATCATAAGTGCACGATATTTAGTGCCTCGATTGATGCATGCTATTGCCTTGACCCGCAGCAAGGAGTTGTTTCTGCTTACCACAATTACTATTTGTTTTGCAGTCGCTTATTTAACATCGCTAGCTGGACTGTCACTTGCCTTAGGGGCATTTTTGGCAGGGCTTATTATCTCAGAGTCAGAATATAGCCATCAGGCCACTAGTATCATTTTGCCTTTCAGAGAATTGTTTATAAGCTTCTTTTTTATATCTGTAGGCATGTTGTTGGATTTAGGTTTTTTTATAGAAAATATTTGGATTATATTGGCATTGTTGACATTCGTTTCTTTGTTGAAATTGATTGTTGTTTACGTGGCCGTTCGTCTATTAGATTACCCCTCAAAGACTGCTTTTTTGACTGCCTTAGCGCTGTTTCAGGTGGGTGAATTCGCCTTCATTTTATCAAAAGTTGGCATTTCTAACGAAATGTTAAGTGAAGTGACGAATCAGTACTTTTTATCAGTCTCTATTCTCACAATGTTGATTACCCCTTTCGTCATTATTTATTCTGATCGAATACTGCGTTTCTTTAAAACGACTCTGGTTGGGAATATGCTGAAGGAAACAATTCATGGCGCTATCATTCCTGATGTACCTAATAATGGCGAAATCGAAAATCACTTGGTGATTATAGGCTATGGTATCAACGGGTCTAATTTGGCGAAGGCCGCTGAGTTTGGTAAAATCGACTACAGAGTGGTTGATTTCGATCCAGAAATTGTGTCTAGAGAGCAAAAGAAGGGAGTGCCAATTATGTTTGGCGATGCCTCACAAGTACATATTTTAGAGGCATTGTATGTGTCACATGCCAATGGAGTTGTGATCGCCATTTCCGATCCTGAGGCTACCAAATTAATTATTGCCAATATTAGATCCATATCTCAAACCGTCTATATAATGGTGCGTACCAGGTATGTTCGTGATATTTCAGAATTAATTGCCTTAGGTGCTGATGACGTCATTCCAGAAGAGTTTGAAACCTCGGTAGAAATATTCTCAAGAGTACTAGAAAATTTCTTAATACCAATTAATGAAATAGATCACTTCGTCGATTCCTTGAGAGCAGATAATTATAAATTGTTTCAATCAAAAAAGCGCGTGCCACAAATGAAACGAATGACAGAACCGCATGATTTCAGAATGTCTTGTGCGCGCGTGGAAATTGACAGTGGCGATCTTGTAAACCACACGATCCAAGATGCTCGACTAAAAGAAAAATATGGAATATACTTGTATGCCATTGGTCGAAAGAACAAAGTGATCTATGAATTGGCGGATAACACGGTGATTTTACAGAATGACTTACTTTTCTTTCATGGGAACCCCGATCAAGTGGAGCGTTTTAGAGAAATTATTACGTAATCGGGCTCCTAAATTTTTTCAGAACGCGCGAACTTTTATTCACCTTTAAGGCAAATACTGCTTTTTATTTCTGCCAATTTTCGTTCAGCCCCAATATCTTTTGGTAAATAAAATTCTTTTATTGGCAAACCTTCTGGAAGATAATTATAGCGGATTTGATCAGGTGGGATATCGTGAGGATACATATAACCATCACTATAGCCGAGCTCTTTCATCAATTGTGTTGGTGCGTTTTTGAGATGCAAGGGTATAGGTAAATTTCCTGTTTCGCCGACAATTGCCATTGCTTTGTTGATGGCCAAGTATGCACTATTACTTTTGGTGGAAGTTGCTAAATAAATGGTAGCCTGCGCCATAGGTATTCTTCCTTCGGGAAGGCCGATCTTCTGAACAGCATCAAAGCAGGCATTGGCTATAAGAAGTGCGTTTGGGTTCGCTAGACCAATATCCTCCGTAGCGAGGATGATGAGTCTGCGACAAATGAAAATAGGATCTTCGCCACCGGCTATCATACGGGCAAGATAATAAATAGCCGCGTCAGGATGCCCTCCTCTTACAGATTTGATAAAGGCAGAAATAGTGTCGTAATGCTGGTCACCAGCCTTATCATAGTGCAAAAATTCTTTTTGAATAATTTGTTCAATGAGATTATTGTTGATGCTTATAGGTTCATCAAGAGGGAGTTGATTGATGACAAGTTCTAGTACATTCAACAATTTGCGTGCGTCACCACTACTATATTTAAGTAGAGCTTCATATTCTATAATTTGAATATCGCGGAGTTTTAAGTCGCCGTCCTTCGTTAGAGCACGATGCACGATTGCTTTAAGATGTTCTATATCAAGCGGCTTCAAAACATATACTTGGCATCGTGATAAGAGGGCTGAGATGACTTCAAAGGAGGGATTTTCAGTCGTTGCGCCTATTAAGGTTACTGTACCTTTTTCGATGGCTCCTAGTAAAGAATCTTGTTGTGACTTGCTAAAACGATGTATTTCATCAATAAATAATATCGGTGATGGTTGGTCAAAAAAGCGTTGTTGCTCTGCTTTAGCAATGGTGTCCCTAATATCTTTTACACCGCTATTAATGGCGCTCAAGGCAAAGAATGGTCTTTTAAGTTCATTGGAGATAAGAAGTGCAAGGGTTGTTTTGCCAACTCCTGGCGGGCCCCACAGAATGATCGAAGGCAGTTTTCCTTGGCTCAGACTATTGCTCAATACAGCATCCTGACCGACTAAATGCTCTTGGCCTATATAATCACTCAATAGCCTCGGGCGCATTCGTTCTGCTAAGGGTGCTGCCATAGTGATTTTTGAGTTATTGTTTTGTTGTCTACATTCATAAAGCTACAAAAGGAAATGGTACTCTTTGCCCCGTTTTTGAAGTATTGACCTCAATAAATGATCAAAATAATGGCAACTACCACTAATAAAAAGATCCCTTGATAACGATAATTTTTATACCATGACAGATCTCTCAAGCTTTCAGTCTCCTCGTCAAAAGATGCCACTGTCCATACAGTTGCAGCAATTTTACTATCTTCTGGCGGATTCGTCATATAGCTAACCCCAAAAAGTGCAAGTAAACATATACCAAAATGAATGCCCGCCATATAAAGGAAATGAGGCAGCCAGGAAGTGCCTTCGCCTAGATTAGTGTCTAAAATCAAATATAGCGTAATGAATAATCCAATCGCTATGCATGCAAGAGCGCCCTTGTTATTGATTCTTTTAAAAAATAAACCACCTACAAACAAAGCCACCACTGGCGGGCTAAACCAAGCCAATGTCTGTTGTAGATAATCCCAGAGTTTAGGAAATTTCCCGATGTTAGGTGCCCAAAATACAGCAAGTATCATCACCACTGCGGTGACGACCCGACCTATGCCCATCAATTGAATCGTAGTGGCCTTAGGCTTTAATTTTTGGTAAAAATCCATTGTTATCAAGGTAGAGACAGAGTTTAATCCCGAATCAAGACTTGACATCATAGCGGCAATTAGACCGGCTAAAACCAAACCCAATAATCCTGTAGGTAACAAATCGAAAAGCATGGTAGGATATATCATATCCAATTTTTCGATATTGGGATACAATACTCGCGCAAAGGCACCGGGGAAAATCATGATAAATAGGATCGATAGTTTTAAAAACCCTGCAAACATGGAGCCCCACTGACCTTCGCGTACACTCTTGGCCGCTAGCGTTCGCTGAGTAATATATTGGTTCGTGCCCCAAAAGTAAAATCCGATTAACAAAACCCCTGTAAACAAGCCTGGCCATGGTAGGGCTGGATCATCGATGGGTTTTATTATATCAAAATGCTCGGGAGGAGTGATGGCATAAACAGCATCCCATCCGCCAATAGCATTGTAGGCAAAAACAGTAATCAATAATGAGCCAAGGATCAAGATTACCGCTTGCACAGCGTCGGTATAGACCACCGCACTCAAGCCTCCAGAAATAGTATAAATTCCCGCAATGACCGCTAGTCCCGCAATGATCAAACCCAATGAAATGCCTGGGAAAATTAAGTTGATCACTAATCCACCCGCATAAAGAGTGGCAGAGATATCTACTAAAATATTCAAAATGATAGCAATGCCCGAAGCATAGGCACGCACTGGATAACTAAAGCGATGTTCCAGATATTCGGGAATGGTGAAAATTTTATTTTTCAAGTAAAATGGAAGAAAGAAAACAGCAAATAATATCAAAATCAACACAGCCATCCATTCATAACTGTAGACGGAAAAGCCATCTTTATATCCTGCACCAGCTAAACCCACAAGGCTGTTGCTAGACATATTGGAAGCGAATAGCGAGAAACCTATCAGTGGCCAAGTAAGGGTTCGCCCAGCTAAAAAGTAATCTTCGGCATCTTCATGTTTTTTGCCGAAGTAAAAACCTAAGGCAACTACAAAGATGAGATAGAAGATTATAATCCCTGAATCTAGTATCGGTAATGAAAAATCCATGATGGTGAATGTGTTTGGTGCAAAATAGGTAATTTATACTTTCTCGCGAAAGCTTGAGTCAAAAGAGGTTTTCAGCATATTTATAGCCACTGCCTGTATTGAGGAGCACGACCATTTCATTCTCGGTAATCCATCCCATAGTTTTAAGTGATTTGCATGCGTGCCAAACCGCTGCACCTTCGGGCGATAGAAATACGCCTTCTTGATCTGCTACTTCATGTATACCATCGAACATTGCTTGTTCGCTGACGCTTAGGGCAGTTCCTTTACTGTCATAAATGGCCTTTAAGATGAGTTTGTGCCCAAATGCATGGGGCACTCGAAGGCCGTTAGCAATGGTCACAGCTGGATCGACATAAGGCACGGAACTCTTGTCTCCGCGTTGAAAGGCTTGAACGATCGGATCGCATCCAACGGTTTGGACCGCCACCATTCGGGTAGGGATTGATTGAATCCACCCCATTTCCAACATTTCATGAAAGGCTTTCCAAATACCGATCAATCCAGTGCCACCTCCGGTCGGATAAATAATTACATCGGGTAACTCCCAGTTTAATTGCTCCGCAATTTCGTAACCCATGGTCTTTTTTCCTTCTAACCTAAATGGTTCTTTTAAGGTCGACACATCAAACCATGAGCCATCTTCGGGCATAGTCTCTCTCATGGCCTTGCCAGCATCGGCTATGCTCCCGTCGACAAGATATACTTCAGCGCCCATGATCTTGCAGTCCAATTGAAAGACAAGCGGTGTTTGTTTAGGCATAAAAATATGCGCCTTGAGCCCAGCCTTTGCACAATAGGCCGCGAGAGCACTCCCCGCATTTCCAGCAGTGGGAATACAAAATTCTCTAACACCCAATTCGAATGCCTTACTCACAGCCATGCCCAAACCTCGGGCTTTAAAAGACCCCGTAGGATTATACTGTTCATCCTTGAGCAATAACTGATGAAAATGATATTTGGTGGCAAGTCTGCTAAGTGGCCGTATAGGCGTATAGCCTTCGCCCAAACTAACCACAAATTGATCGTCAAACAAAGGCAACATTTCTCTATACCGCCACATTGTATGTTCTCGATGCGGCAAATCTTTTTTGATATGATTGGTATCCTGAAGCATATATCCGGCTACCAGGGGTTCGTGCGTATAAGGACAATAAGTTTGCACTTTTGAAATATCAAAGGTTTTTCCAGACTCGTGTTGGCTTAATGAAGTATATCTCGATGGCATATCAGCGGTATTTTAATGGGCAAATTACTATAGTATTAAGTACCTAATAGGAGGCAAGTCTAATTAAAAAGACAACGATAGTCAGCGATTCTGTTTGTTATTTGGTCAAGGCTCGGCATATTGTCAACCCCCATTCCTTCTACGACAAAAGAAGCGGCACAGTGGGCATAAATACAGGCTTTTGCAATGTCTTGTGTTTTTTGGAAAGCTATGAGATACGCACAGGTAAATACATCTCCAGCTCCGGTCGCATCTTGTTCTTTTACAGGATATGAAGGGAAATATAGCTCTGTATTTTTATAATACACTTTAGCACCTTTGCCGCTATCGGTCACAACAACGTGAGAAGTATGGGCTAAAATGTTATCTAAATAATCTGCGTGACCACTAAGATCTTCAGTACTTAAAACTACAATATCGATCTGGTGCAATACTGTCCAGTCCATTTCTTTAGGTGAGACGAGCCCCTCCATATCCCATTGGCGCAAAAAACCTTGAATGGATGCACCTACAAGACTATTACCTAGAGATGCCAATATGCTGCGATCAATCTCATCAGCGATAGAACAAATATGTACGATTGGGATCGAAGGCATTATTGCAGGTAGATCAGAACTGGTCAATGTGTCGGCTCTTGCTAATAAATATTGTGTTCGCCGACCGTCTTGGTAGATATTTTTAAAGCAAGTCGTTGATTTACTTTCATGAATCGTGAGATCAATGCCTCTTTTATCAAAGGGCGCCTTGAACTGAAAATCCTTGCCAAAGCTGGTTATAACATGCACTTGAACTCCTAAGCCGTGGGCAAATAATGCAGCATAAGAGGCCGATCCTCCTAAGGCAAGTTGACCTGTAGGTAGCTCATCATGGCAACAATGTCCGATGCATAGGTATTGGGTAGTCATGGGCACAGTTTGTGTTATTTCGTTTGAAGTCATCTGTTAAACATTATGGTAAATATACTCTCTGATCTCCGTGACTTAAGGCATTGACAAGGGTTAGTGTTAATGAAATGCAACAAATACTTCTTTTTCGGTGTATAAGTTAATATTTATTGATTGGTACAACCGTAATTATAAGTATTAAATTCTGTGCCTAAAGTCAGTTCGAAGCCAGGAGAAATTACGATTTCACCAGCTGAGCTTAGCACCACATTCAGGGACAAAGGTGTCATAAGATAAACGGTTATTTTAGATGAAGCAATGAAGGAAGATGAAGATTGATCAATGTAAGTAACCTCTAATTGATCAGGGCATGGTTCGACAAAATCGCATATGCCATTAAGGTTCATATCTAACAATTGGCCGACGCATTGACAGTCTTGATTATAAGTATCTTCTATTGTACAGGTGTTCCCATCATCGCATGAACTGTCAGGGGTGCAGGCGTTGGCTTCCGCTGTCTTTACTAAACATGAAGCATTTTTTATACTCTGGCGAATGCGAAGGGCGGGTTCAAATCCCAAACCGTGGGCAAAATTTATTCCGTTTGAGGTCATATTACAATAACTCATGATCGTTCCACCATTTTGTGGGCTATTGCCGCTGATGCAGTTTGATTCTGGCGCAAAGCAGTTGTCAAGTGTTCGATCAAAATTTGGCCCCCAAGCACACGCGTGCGTATGCGGCGAACCTAAGATGTGTCCTAGTTCATGTGCAAATAAATAGGTGTTCCATGAATAGCTCGAAGAGCTCGGGGCAGTAAGACTTAGTCCTGACAAAACAGCTAACGGGCCCTGCCCTTGAGAACTATCAATAGGCGTGCACAGGCTTTGTATATTGGCTTTGCCGCCGCCCATATTCTTTGTACTCATGAGCATTATGACGTCTCCTCGCTTTTCGAACATATAAGTTTGGGCTAAAAGTTTTAGCGCTTTTTTCAAGCTATAGTTTGTGTAATATATATCTTCCTCTTCATGGATGACGAGATGATACAATTGAAGTTGTATGCCATGTTGTGCATAGATATGGGCTGTTTGTTGAAAAATAGCTTGAACCCAAGATTGAATAAGTACGGTATCTCGCCCAAAATCCAAATAAGTATGGTAGTCGACTTCTAGCTGAATAAAAACAGATAAAGTATCATTATCGCCATTGAATTTGTCAATAGAGTACTTAGTAAAAAAGTGACCCTCAAGTTCTTCAGTTGAGCAGAGTCGCTCATTATCTATAGTCAAATCACTTTTTGCACCAGTGGTATTCAAGATAATAGATAATTCTTGTGCCCTTAAAATGCTCAGACTGTAAGAACAGAAGCTAACCATCAGTACCATTACAATAAGGATAGACCGCATAAAGGGTATTCTCGATAAGACTTCAAATATACGTATTCTCTATATATAAATTGCTGTAAACATAATGATTATGTATGGTTCTTTATGGTCAAATGTATCGATAGGAATCAAATAGGGTCAAATTGAGAACTTTGACCAAGGACATAAATAGACTATTCTCCCTTGTCATCCTATGGTCTATCTGGAAGAGTATCGGTTTTGATCGAAGAAGAGCTTAAGGATAGTGGCGATCTTCATGTTGGTGAAAATAATATTTATGTTGTCGCTCAAAATGTCTTTGGTGATAATATAGAACTAGGTGAGTCTATAGGTGAGTTCGTTATATCTCATTCATTTATTGAAGGTGAAAGAAATGCTGTTTTAAGGGCCGTTTTAAATACGGGAAGTTCATAAGGTAAGAATTTCATTAATAGTACAATAGTTACCGCTAACTCGAGTTTAATTGAGTTGATTGCAATTGCAGGAAATTATGTAGCGTTTGGATTAAACACTTGAAAAAAATCAAATTACTCTAATGAGATTACTCTTGCAAGTATTAAATATCGCAGGGGTAAAATGAAGGAGGGTAAATTTGGCTCTATTATAGACTTTGAAAATATTGAGGCTGGAATAGTCGTAGCGAGAAATGTTCTTGATTGAGCGGTGTAAGATGAGCTTTTATATTTATGAGCCGTATACGTCAAGATTGATAAAGTAGGAGAGAAGAATAACTCAAAAGGCAAAGCGAGTTGGTATTGATATTGGAGTTTGGATTCATAGGCCAACTTAACAAAGAAAATTTTAAGGGTCAATCGGCCCCATGCCTCAGATTAAAAGGAAATTATTCGTTCTATTAATTGGTATTTTTATTCTGTCAGCAATTGTCTAGAGAAAACTACTTTATGTCATCTACATCCACAAGCGAGCCCTAAACGGTAATTGTGAATGTAAATGGACGATTTACTATAGATGGTGTTCGGGAAGATGATTCGTTATGATGGTTGTGTCATGATCGATATCAGCAGTATAACGGTAATGTAAGATGCAATTTACATCTGTAGGATCGCTCATGATAAGATCGGTGAAACCGCAGTTCTAATTGTACTATTTACAGAAAATAGATTGAATTCCAAAGGATCTAAATTGGATACGGCGTTTCCTACATACAATTAAGAAACACCAGGGTCGCAAAGTTTACAAGTTGTTATATTGCTTCAGCAGACTTTCTTTTGAATAATTCTGATCCAAAAAGGGAGTGCCGTTGTCTACGGCTTTTAAGGATTAATTATTTAGCTCAAGTACTTCAGTTAATTCGAATGTATATTCTATTTTTTAAAGGTGCAAAAAAAAGAGGGAAGCATAAACTCCCCTCATCTTTCGGATTCAAAAGCTGGTTGGTTATTGTTTCACCACCATTTGACTTAGGATATTTTCATTCATTATGATTCTCAAAATATATATACCCGAGTTAAGCGACTGTGGGTGTATTATTTGCATATGATTGTAGTCTTTGGTTAACGATAATTGCCCTTTATGCATTAAGCGTCCATTGATATCTATTAGCTCAAATTGAGCCGTTTCAGTTGCTGGCGACCAAAGCTCGATCGTGAATTGATCTATAAATGGGTTTGGACTAACTGCCATTGCAGCAGCTACTATACTCGCCCCAAGGGTATATTGAATTTGAACAAATGCAAGTTGACCGTTTCGCCCATTTATCACAGCAGGAATTCTACTCAATTCTAAGGCTTTATTACTCTTGATAGTTATGGTGCCTTCAACCCCTTCTGCCAAAATTATTTCTGCAGATTGTGTTTTGTCAATTACCATAAATTCTAATGCTTGATGATTAGCAACGATGCTTTCGATTTGATCCAAAGTAGATAGTGGAATGGTCATGGCATGCAAAGAAATTCCAGCAGGAATTTGTAGGTCATAGGTAAATATGCCAGATTGTTCTTCCAATTGATAGTTAGACTTAACTGTGCTACGACTTGATGCCGTCAATTCGGGTTTCCAAGAATAGTCAATATCTCCTGTTTTAAGTGCAACTATGTCATATCGATGCTTAAAATGTCTTATCGGAATAGGTTCAGTTAGTAGAGAAGCCTTGGTAAATCCACCGTAGAATTTTTTAGAGTCTACAAATTTCCAAGCTCTATACGGAATTTCTCTAGATGGCAATTGAAACTTTATGGCTACAAGGGCAAAATAATCCTGCATATCTATCAATTCATCATCATTGATATCTGCCGCTGCAAATTCCATGACATGCTTAAATTTTTCTATCCCTGTGACATGTCTCAAAAGCTTTATTAAATCTTTTTCATCAATCCCATTGGTTTTGTCGTCAGGAATATTGGCGCTAAGAGTGTTGGCCACATTAGCTTTAGGTATACCGCTTATATTATACAATCCACGCGAATTACTGGTGGTAAAGGCCACTTCATTTCCTTGGTTTGTAACTTGAATTTCTGCACCCGCAAACGGACGTTCAAAGCGATTAAAGATGGCTCCACCTATTTGTTGCATTCCATTATCGCACTCATAATGATCAGATATGAAAAACTCTACATAACAACTGGTCTGATTGCCAAATTGATCCCATGCATATAGGTTCATACCTTGTATACCAAGCCCTGTTTCGCAATCAAAATGTCTTCCCGTTTCGACTTTATCAGGCGAGAATGAAACAGTGATATTTCCCTTAAAACATGGCCCATCAAGTTTTCGTACGAAATCATTCGCCCAAATCGTCACTCCATCTGCATCACTGATTGACGATGAAATGTTTTGAATACAAACCATTTGCGGCGGAGTTTTGTCCCGCACTTTCAGCACTTGCTCACAGTAAGAGGTATTATTACATCCATCGGTAATCTTCCATTTTATCAAATAATCGCCAGCTTGGAGGGTATTGGTAAGAATAGAAAATTCTTCATTATTCTTGGTGTAAAACCATTTTTTAGTGCGCAACACTTTCCACTGGTCAAACACCTCTGCAGTAATTTCTACTTTCTCGCCGGGGCATAGACCTGTATCTTCTGCTATATTCTTTATGTATACTTTTCCTTCGCACTTGCCTTCTAGGTCTATTTCGAGCTCTGCACACGACCATAGCCTAGGTGCATCATAATCTACTACTTTGATGACTTGGGTAAACGTGTAGTAGCCGTCCTCTTTTACTCCGTGATATGTGCTCGCAAAGGCAAAATATGCTGTGTGCCCAATAATATCCTTGACGAGTGCATATTTATCATCTTTATTTTCGGCACCTACATTAGGCTTGTACTTGCACCAATCCACGATTACCCAATGACGTAAGGTTTTAGAGCAGCCTGGCCCATCCACATAGACCACTTGGTCGGTATAATTGGTGGCTATTAGACTACAGTTGCTATCCTCCCAATGTGGTCTATTTTTAGCCTCTTCATGGCACTCGAAAGGTTTTTCCATCTCGATACCTTCCTTTAAAAACCACGGATCTGGACAATAAATGCTTCTTCGATAAGAATGTAGATCACTACGGTTCTTATTGCTCTTATGATCGTGATAAAGAACTTCTAATTTATAGCTGCCACCATCTATATGATCTTTATAGTTTTCGCCAGTATGATGAAGTGGCCATTTGATCGAGAGGGGGTCAAACCGTCCTCGGTTGTTATACCATTCCCATTCGGTGCAATAGTTGTTTTTGCACGCCTTATCCTCGTATTCGGCTGATAATGTCAGACTTACAAATGTCAAAAAAAATAATAGTGTACTTGTACGCATTAGGGTAAACCTTGATTTCATAACTACTTGATTGTCAGTTCGGCATGAAGGTACAAATAGCCTTGAGATTATTGGTATTCCACCCTTTTTTTTAATCAAATGGTATCCAAAATGCGATAAGAAATGAGTTGTCAGTCATAGTTGGCGATTATGTTCTTTGAAGCGGAGCTGAGCTAAAGGTGAAGTAATTTCGATGCGGTATTATAATATTATATATTATCCATTGGGCAGAATGGTTACATTCGTGAAGTATTTTCTGTTGTTTGTTTTGTGCAAA
The DNA here is from genome assembly GCA_964616755.1 of uncultured Saprospiraceae bacterium. GTDB lineage: Bacteria > Bacteroidota > Bacteroidia > Chitinophagales > Saprospiraceae > CAYNFR01. The sequence continues at coordinate 13,484 of CAZTSI010000007.1, forward strand.
TTTTCTGATAATCAATTGCCGATTAATGGAAATTTTTGACTTGCTACAGGTACTTTAATGCGAATCGTATGTTTACTCCATGTTGGTTGAGAAGATTTGGCTTAATATGCCAGATCATGATGGTGGCGATCATGGGCCAGGTGTTGTCTCAATCTAACAATGATATTCGCGCTATTACAGAGCTTCGACGTACGTTGGATGTTTTTCCTCCTGAAATGAAAGTAGAGTACTTTGTAGATCTGCCGCCTTTTATCACGTCCAGAAGTATATTGGAGGAGTCATTTACAACCATAGGCAACCAAGGTTTTCATGTGGCTCCATCAGTCATTCCTAATCAGCGCTTGTGGATTCGGCTTACTATGGATTTGGATTCGTCTGCTTTAAATGCATTTGACGGATTTATATATTTTGGCCGACATGATCGTATTTTTTGCTATATAGTTGAGGATTATGCTTTAGTTGATTTAATCAAGATAGGTGGCCTGTACAAATCTCATCGACCAGTAAAGGCGATGTCCAATTATTATTTACCAGTTTTGATCGAACCTGGCCGACGTCTCGAAGTAGTAGTGCAGCTCTCTGATGCATTGCACCGAGTAGACAGTGATCCAGTCGTGCCTGTATTACTGCATGCATTAGAAGTTCCATTGTATGAGGACACTCATGGTATTCATTGGATGAAGCCACTCATTAGCATTTCTATTTTGACCATTTTAACTTTGTTGGGGTTGATCTGCTTATTGTTATTTGCAGTATATAGACAATCAAGTTTGCTCTATTTTGGCATTTTGTGTGTATCGATTGTCTTGCACAATATAAGAGTCTTGGAGTACTATCTCGATAGAGCAGTTATTTGGGGGCATTGGGACGAATATATCCAAAAAATGGAATTGCCGTTAAGGCTCTTGATAATGATCGGTTTTTTGGGCTTTGCAGTTACCCATTTTGATTTAGGCGTACACAAAAAATGGCTTCGACGAATCGTCATTTTGGCCATTTGTATAAGAATTATTAATGCATTGGCGCACTTTGTTTACATCAACCCACAGGATCATTTCCCCGCTTGGTTAGAGATATTGTATGGGATAGATGTGATGACGGACGCAGTGTCTAGCATAGTTGCTTTGGTAGTACTATGGATATTGAAAACAGGTACTTCTAGGATATTCGCTTTGGCGACCTTTAGCTTTATCCTTTTTGTCAACTTGGGTATGTATATGACGTCAACGAATGCAGTGCATTTCAATATGTTGTTTTCTGGTGATCTCATAGTGCTTATTGCAGTGCTAGTATTTTTACTTTTTATTGGTTATATGGTCTATCGGCAGCTAGACGAAATGCGCCAAGAATGGTGGCGAAAAGCTGCTCATTCCGAGCAGGTAGAAGAGCTGCACCGGAGCAAATCAAGATTTTTTGCTAATGTGACACACGATTTTCGCACCCCCATTACGGTAATCGGAGGATTGATTCAGCGTATCGAGTCACCCTCGCTCGACCAATCTATAATTAAAAGAAATCTAGACAAGCTTCAAATGTTGGTTGATGAGATGATGGATATTTCAAAACTTGAAGTTGGAAAACTTATAATTGACTTTAGCCAGTTTGATCTTGTGGCTTTGGTGGAGGAAGTAAATGTGAGACTGTCTACCTTGGCTCAAAAAAGAGCAATTAAGACGATCATTTTTAGTCGAAAGAACCCTTTGATCATAGAATCGGATAGAGCCAAACTAGACAAAATTATCGCCAATTTATTGAGCAACGCTATAGAGTACACTCCATCTAGTGGCCGTATCGTGGTGGTCATGGCAGATGCAATCCATTGGATATACATAGAAGTACGTGACAACGGATTCCCAATAGCAGAAGACATGCAAAAGAATATTTTTGAACGTTATAAGTCATCTCCGACTCCGTCAAAAACTCATTCGGGATTAGGATTGGCTATTGTAGGCGAATTAGTAAAGAGCCTTGGTGGAAATATTCAACTTAGTTCATCACCTAAGGGCAATTCATTTCGTATAGCTTTACCTAATCGACTTGTGGAGGAGGTTTCAGTGCCATTGTACACAACACATGAGCAGTCAAATGAGCTTGTTGGCCAGGATTCATATCAAATCCTAATCATCGAAGATAACATCGATCTGTTGTATTATTATCAAACTATATTGAGTCCGCGATATCATATACATACCGCCAAAGATGGTTTAGAAGGCCTAAGAGTCGCTGAAGCTGAAGTGCCTGATTTGATTGTTACAGATATTATGATGCCCAATATGGATGGCGTTACTATGACGCGCGTCCTCAAGGAAAATCGTGTGACACATCATATACCTATACTTGTAGTCTCGGCCAAAGGTAGTGCGTCGGATAGACTGGATTTTTGGCGGGCAGGTGCGGATTATTTTCTACAAAAAGGATTTCAACAAGTAGAACTTCTAGCTAAAATAGAAGGTATATTCTTAAATCTACGCAGACAGCAAGCCTATATCCGTCAACAACTGAGCATGCCTGACTCTAAGGAGGAGAATATTGATCCCTTCATTAAAGAGTTACACTCCTTTATTACTTCGCGTATGGATGATACAGAGTTGTCTATCGAAGATTTATGCCGTTTTTCAGGACTTAGTCGATCACAATTATTTAGGCGTGTGAAAAGCCTTACTGGATTAAATCCTACCAAATTTATGCTCGATAGTCGTTTGGAGCAGGCATGGCAATTACTCAAATCACGAGACCAAAGAGTAAATGAAGTGGCATATCAATGTGGATTTTCGGACCCAGCCTATTTTGCTCGCGTATTTAAGAGAGCTTACGGTCGTACCCCGAGTGAGCATCAACATCAAATATTCTACGCCGAATAAGCCTTAATATATGTTCAAGACCAAATAAATACTTGACATGTTTCATGCATGTGGACTTTTGGTGATGTGTTTTAGCGATGCTGCTCGATCAAACGCAGTTTCTTGCTAACATTAATCCATTTCAAGTGTGGTTCATTAATAATACAGAGGATGCAACCTCTGTCCTAGCTTTTGGTGGATGCGTCCAATCCTATTAAAGTGTATCAGGACAAATTTGTTCTTGTAAACACAATTGGATAAAAAAAATGAATCTAGTATGAATTCAGCAAATGTCCTCACAGCGCGCGAGCGCCAAATAGTCCAACTTATAGCTGACGAGTGTTCAAGCAAAGAAATTGCCAGTACTCTTCATCTGAGTTGTGAAACCATCAATAGTCATCGCAAAAACGCAATGAGCAAACTCAATGCGCGCAACACAGCTGGTCTTGTGCGCCGAGCCATCGAGGCACGGATCATTGATCTAAAGCTGTAATTATTTACTAATCAATCAATATTAAATTATGAAATCAACATAGGTTATTTTTTTTTAAGACTAGGCTTACGCTCCGTCGACAATGATTCTTGATCGCTACCTTAACAATTGGCACTCTATTTAGCATTAGAGCGCAGAAAGATGTTATAATAGTGGAAGAATTATTTCTGATGGAGGTACAGAGGGATTGAGAGGCACAGTTCGAGGATTATTAAAGACTCAGAATAATATTTTTAAGATAAATTATGGACAAATAATTGAACTAGAGAGCGTTAGCTTACAATTTAAAGATTCCATAGGCATATAAGTGGGCAATAATTATGCTATCGGTGTGAACCGCAGTTCTTTCTTTTTTTCCTATAGCGGATTTGCACATAGCACAAAATCCTAAAGCTGGTAATGCGAATAGTGTATCTGTGGTGCTGGGATTAGTATTAGAGAATGATGGAGGTGGGAATGATCTTAGGAATTTTGATATTGTAAGCAATAACCCTATTTTGTGGTTATCGCTGACGCCGAGGCAAAGAACTTGGAGGACAGGGGTCAATTTATTTCTACTACAGGCGAATATTTCAATATTTCTGACGGACGCTTAAAAAAAAAGTATCACCTATATTGATGATCTCAAAAGTAATTTTCTAGCTAGAGTGTTACAAATTTGTCCGGCATACTATAAATTCTATCATGATATGATAGCTGCGGCAAAGCATTTTGGCGTTATTTCCCAAGATGTGGAGCATCTGTTCCGTGAGCTTGTCAGCCAAGAGGAAGGCGAAGTGTCTACCAAGTTTGTTAATTATTCAATGTTTGGTATATTAGCAATACAAACTCTCAAAGAACAATAATTGATCATCGAAAAACTTGAAAAGCGCCTTGCGGCCTTGGAGGGTAATAGGAAGTAAAGGCATCCAGAAGCATATTTATCTACCAAAAACCTTAGAGCGTTAGTCAGCATATCTATGTTATGAATGGCGCTTTTAGTTATTTCATGCTTTAAGATTAAATGTGTACATCTGATTCAAACAGAACGCATAAAGACATCATGCACCTTATCTTTATCAGTTTTTCAATGCTGGATGTTCGAGCGAATGCGCGATAACAATGCGAAACATAGAAAATATTCTTTAGAATGAATAAGCCCCGATAAGGCTTATAGAAATAGTCGTTGATCAAATGGGAAATCGCTCAAATCAACAACCTTAATTAGGTGAAAATTAGGATGATACGGATTGATCAGGAAGTTATAGTCACCCTGCACAACGGCTGATGGCACTCGCATCACACCACTATCTAGGGCGGTAATAAAGGCGTCTCCAATTTTCTGAGTTGTGGAGCTTGGAGGGTGATTATTCCAAGTTTCATCAAGTTGCTTTGTATCCAAAAGTTGAATTTTGATGCTGTTCGGAATATCAATCTCCATCATCATAAAGTCATCTGGTAGTGCTGACAAGCTCAGATGTACCACCACTTCAGCCATAGCCAGCGCTCTACTTTCGGCAGTATAAATAATTTCTACGCCTTTAGAATTCCATCGATTATTGGATTTGGCGGCGCCTTTTCCGTTAAATTCTTGCGAATATTTGTGCCGTGTCAGTCTGAAAACGCGCATTAAGCAAAGATGCCGTGATCAATGCGATTTAACTCTGCCATTACTAATTCTTTACCATATGAATCCTTTAAGAGCTCCGAGGGGTTGAGATTGTCAAGGGCATAAGAAGGCGTGTTGAGCCACGCATAGAATTTAGGAAGGGAGCCAAATACATCTAATCCATAATTTGTCACCTCAGCCAATTCAATTATTTTTTCGGAATGAATTGGCTTAAAATAATAATCCTTCTCAGTGCTATGTCGCTGAAGAGTCTTTTTTGAGAGACTCAAATAATCTGCCCAATCATCTTCAGAAAAAGGGGTGAATTCTTTTATTTTGGTAAACAATGTATAAGGAATCCCTTTTCGGATGGCACGAATAATAGTCATTTTATCTTCAAAAAAGTCGGCAAATGTCAGCTGTTCCAACTGAGAACCCATGCTAGATGATAACTTAATCTGTCTCATATACAAACCTATAGCTTCATTAACCTCCATCAAATCTGTAGCCTTTTTATTGGTATCCTCGTAAGTCATATCACATACATTTGTCCCCAAATATAAGACATTTGTCTGTGTTTGTCAAATATACCTCCTGTTCTTCTCCCTACTAACGATTAGTTTTATAGGAGCTGATTGATATATTGATAGCGAAACGCCAAAATAGTCTAGTCGATAAGTAAAATGGTACCAGTATGATGCAATTCACGACCGCTGTTATCCATAAAGTTTGCTCTATAGACATAGGTGCCTGGAATAGCAATATCGCGAGAGGCAAGACGTCCATCCCACCCGTTTTTAAATCCCTCTACTCGGCTATCCTCTTCATAAAGAGGCTGACCCCAGCGATTATAGACGACAAACTCTAGCAATTTTATATCTGCCTCTTCGCTACTGATGACAAAAACATCATTTATTCCATCATTATTAGGCGAAAAAGCATTGGGAAAGTAAATATCATAATAACTCAATGATAAATCGACAAGACTATCGCATCCTAGACTGCTTTGCAATTGTAGTAAATATTGCCCAGGATTCGAATAATCAAAAGACCCCAGCCGTACATTCGAACCTGAAAATATTTTCATATTTACGGGCTGTGGTTGATCCGTTTGTACGGTCAATTGCAGTAAAACTATGCTATCACAGCCATTTTTGTCTCTGAATGTTTCTTGATAAAGACCATTCTCTTCGAGCATTTGATCTTTAAAAGGAAAGATTTCTTGTGCGCAGATCGTAACGGCAACTTCTTGATTAAAGGAAGGAATTCGGTGCTTATAGACTGGCAATACTTCACATTGACCATCTGTCACGACCCTAACTTGATAATTGCCCTCTTCCACCGCTTTTTTTAACCGAAAGTCGGTTGCCCCAACAATGGCTATGCCATCCCTATACCACTGATAGGTGCTACCTGACCGCTGAGGAATAGATAAAGTAAAATTGGAATCACAAGGATGTTGCTCCGAAGAGATCACATAGTCAAAATCTGACTGCGTCGCTAAGACTAAGTTGTCAAAAAAGTAATATGGATTAATATCTCTAAGATACTCAGTGCAACTCGGCCCAATTGCAATGGCATTATAATCTCTAGTAGGTACCTTGGTGATGCTCACTTGGATCCACTCGTTTGAACCAGAAACATATGTAGACCCTAACATATCCCAACGGGGATCATTAGAAGGGCAGCCAAATTTATCATTACCCGCACCAAAAGGCAAACTATTACATTCGCCAGCTGCATAGACTGTAATATCAATACCCGGGGAATTAGCCGTGCTAGCAAATCCAATCCAAAGTTCAAATTTATATGTTACCCCAGCTCGCAGAGTTCCATTCAAACAGGCACCTGCATATTCTTTCCAATTTGGATTTGGTTCACTCGAATTAGGGCCACGCGCTAAACCATCTCTAAAACCAACAACAGCCACCCCATCTGGAAAGGGTTGCGGTGGAGGAAAATCTGGCCAACCCATCCAGCCACATTGATGTATGTAATCTGTCGTTGCTTCTGAGGCTTGAATCCAGGTGTCAGCGCAATTCATCATAGATCGATTACTCGGACAGCAATTTTGGTCTTCAAATGAAGGGTTTGGAATCAGCGATTCGACCTTTGCTAGTGCACAGATGCAATCAGCATCGTTCAGATCAATTAATGCATCACCATCATCATCAATACCATTATTACAAATTTCCTGTCCACACAAAGTGGTAGCTACGCAAAGCAAGAATAGTATTAATTTACATTCACCAAATGAGTGTTTCATTCGCCTAAATCTCAGGTATGATCTTAGAGACCGTGTTAGATACGACGATTTTTTCAAATCTAGAATCTACTAGGTATAATATTTCACAACACTAGACTTATTTTGTCATAATCCGCATTGGCAAAACAATTTTTGATGGATACTTCGCGCTATGGTGAATTGTATTTTTTGCGGTCACCCCCTTACTTTCGTCGTAATTATTGCCTCCTGTATTTAAATTTCGATCGAAGCGTGGAAAATTACTACTGCTAATTTCAATACGAATTCGGTGGCCTTTTTCAAAATAATTGCTAGTACTCATCGGTGTCATTTCGATTGGGTACACTTGGCCAGGGGTCATAAAGACTTCTTTGTTGTAGCCTTCTCTATATCTGGCTCTCTGGATGGTCTCATCTAGATTGTAAGCTCGTCCGTCTGGATAGACGTCAATGATCTTGATCGTAAAATCGGTGTCCTTAGCGTCAGAAGAGACGTACAAGGTCGATTCTATAAATCCACTAACTTCCATTCCTTCACTCATAGGTGGTGAAGTGTAAACAAGGATATCACTGCGCGTCTCCATTTGCTGTTGATCAAAGGCACCACCCTTAACGGCGTTTCCAGTACAACAGACATTACCGCCATATGACATGACGGGGTTATGAGGATTGTAAAAATAAGTATCCGGACTATCTTGCGAGGGCATATTTAGGTCTAACGTACCATTGCCGTAAAGGCTATTAGCATTGCCCGAAGAATTGAGATAAAACGTCGTAGGTTTGATGTCTATGGGTGGCCATTGAGTCGCCGTCTGCCATTTATTAGCTCCCATCGTGAAATAGGTGACCTTAGGTAATTCTTTATAAGTTGTGTTTTCTTCACCTTTCAGCCAATAGTCAAACCATGCGTACGTGAGTTCATCATAATTCAACCGTGCATCGCCGACACTTCTCTCACCGATCATAGTATTTGCGGTAGCTCGCTTATATGCACAATGTAGCGTAGGGGCTATGACGAGATGTTGATGATCGCGCACATCTGCATCAGCAGTTTTGCGCACGTGATTGAACAATGCCAAATTAGGGCTACTGGATACATCATACCAAGAAACAAACCAAAAGGAAGGTACACCAAAAGCCATCTCGTCATGATAAAGGCCCCCTTTATACCAAGCGGGATCGTTAGGTTTCCGACGAATCATATCTTCAAAAACGCCGATGGTACCATCCTGATGTTTGATAATATCCATGACAGGTAGATGGGCTAAACCTTGTGACCAATCTACCGCTGGATGCTCTGGTGCTAGGTCAAAAATGCGCGAAAGTCGTCGAAGGTCTTCGGAGGAAGTTCCTCTGGGGAATTTTGGCATGACCTGATCATTCTGTACACTATAGAGCCATGCTGTAAACAGCATTTGATGGGCACCACCTCGATACCAATTTCCTTGCTCCATATACTTACCTACCTGTCCGACACCCGCACCATATCCCTGGGGTATCATGGCGGCATGTGCTGGATGATTGAGGGCTGCCACAGCCATTTGCCATTCTGCGGTAGAGCTGCAGCCTATTGTCCCAATTTTGCCATTTGACCAGGGCTGCGCGACCATCCAAGTCATGGCATCATAGCCATCTGATGTTGGTGTGCCTAATATATCCCATTCGCCTTCACTGAAGTAACGACCTCTTTCGTTTTGGACGACATAGGCATACCCTCTTAAAACCGCCTCGTAGGCATTTTCCATTGTTCTCGCTTTAAAGTCCCCATCCCCCCAACTATTAAAGTTATAAGGTGTACGCGAAAAAATTATAGGCACTTTTTTATCCCCTTTAGGTCGATAAATATCTGATGCTAGGCGAATACCATCGCTCATAGGCATCATTACCTTTTGCTCTACAATAGCGATCGCAGCCAACTTATCTACAATGGGATTTTGGGCATGTGTTATCAAAATGAAACTTAATAAAATGGCAGTCGTAGAAAATGTCTTAATCATGATAAAATTTTTGTTCAATTATTAAAGAATAAAGGTGATTGCGAAGTACTGTTAAAATTGATCATTCAAAGCAAAATCCGGTTTTCGATGCATCCATTTACCCCGCGTGAAATCAGGGAAATGTACTGGTGCTCCTCCTTGTGCAATAGATTCTTCTGACATTGGCGTGATAGCCATCCAAACCGCAGCATCATACACATCGATAGGTGGACGTAGATCTCGTTTGGCATGCTCCACAAATGAATTGACCAAAAACCAATCCATACCTCCATGTCCAGCTCCTTCTGCCTTACTTTCATATTTTTTCCATAAAGGGTGATCATATTTTTCGAGCCACTCTTCCGCCTCAGTCCAATTGTGTGCAGGTGTCATGCCGTCGATCATTAGCGATTTATTGACATCCATCCAAATACCCTTGGTCCCTTGTACTCTGAAGCCAAGAGAGTAAGGTCGAGGAAGATTAGTGTCATGGTGTAGGACCACCGTTTCTCCATTATTACATTTTATCATGGTCGTTACCTTGTCTCCTAATTTGAATTCGACCTTGGCATTCGGATGATCAAGCCCACCTTTTTCGTGTTCGACAATATAATTATGCAAACCGCGTGCTTTGCTAGCCATAGATGAAAGATAGACAAACCGATTGCCTCTATTGATATCGATATAGTTAGCCACAGGGCCTATCCCATGTGTAGGATATAGGTCTCCATTACGATGTACTGAATGGATCGTGCGCCAAGCAGCTTCACTATATCCTTTTTCGCCAAATTCTACACCAGAATTAAAAGCCGTCTTACCGTCATTAAACTTTACCCCTCTAAGATCATGTTGGTAGCCACCTTCTAAATGAATGAGCTCTCCAAATAATCCTTGTCTGACCATATGCAGCACCGCCATGACATCACGACGATAGCAGACATTCTCTAAAAAGAAAAGATGCTTACCTGTTTGTTCTGCCGTATTCACAAGCTCCCAACATTCATCTATCGAAAAAGCCCCAGCTACTTCTACACCGACATACTTTCCAGCCTTCATTGCATCTATTGACATCGCCGTATGCCAATGCCAAGGAGTTGCGATTATCACTGCGTCAATATTCGTATCCGTTAATAATTCTTTATATGCCTCAGGAGAGCCGGTATAGACTTTTGGTGCCGCTTTGCTACGATCGCTAAATTGCTTTAAGCAGCTTGTATACATCCGTTCGTCAATATCACAAATGGCACTGACCACTACATCATCTCGTCGCAAAAGCAAGTCAACATGACTCTGTCCTCTAAATCCAGTGCCTATGACACCTACATTTATTTTTTCTTTAGAAGGAAATGTATTGACCAAGATTGCTTTGGGCAATAATCCTAGACCCGCTGCAGTTAAGCTGCTATTTTGGACAAATGTTCTTCTGTTCATTCTCAATTAATTATTTAGCTGGTAAACTATATATTTCTGATGATTAATCAACAAGTATTTGAAGAAAAATGTGACTTTGCGCTCAAATGACAGCACAATTAAAATCAAATGTGAATACCCACTTGTTAATGGGGGGGGTAATTTCGTTGACAGGCTTTTTATTATTTTCAACCAAAGCGATATTCGTAAAATTAGCTTATAGAGAGGGAATCGATCCCAGTTCGCTATTGATGCTGCGCATGGTATTTGCCTTACCTTTTTTTGTTTTGGTCTTCATGCGCACATATTATCGAGATCCCAAAATAATCTTCATCATCCGTCAGCATAGGTGGATGATGATCGTCCTCGGTTTGTTAGGCTACTATATTGCGAGTTTTTTTGACTTTTATGGTTTGCGCTATATTGATGCTAGCCTCGAGCGGATCGTGATTTACATTTATCCCACTTTAGTAGTGATCATTTCGCACTTATGGATAAAAACTTCCATTTCGCCTATGCAAATTTGGGCTATACTAATAACGTACATAGGCATAGTGATTGCCTATGGTGGTAACATTTCAATTAACCCCAGTAATCATGTAGCCATGGGTACTTTTTTGGTCTTAGTAAGTGCACTGACGTACGCGATTTATTTAGTCGGTAGCCAAAAATTCACTTCAATTTTGGGGACTCGGGTGTACAATTCTGTGGTGATGATAATTGCCTGCTTCGCGGTAATCGGGCATAATCTATGGATGAATGATACTGATTATTTCGCTTTCAATAGCAAAGTGTATGTCTATGCGCTATTAATTGCCACAATAGCTACTGTGATACCTTCTTTTATGATAGTAGAGGGCATAAAGCGATTAGGGGCAGGAAATAGCGCTATCCTCGGATCTCTTGGTCCTATTTCGACGATGATCATGGCCACCTTCTTGCTGGGTGAGTCGATAAGCTTATTGCAATGGATAGGTTCATTCATCGTGGTAGGTGGAGTAGTGATGGTATTAATAAGTAAAGAAGTAGCTCGTTCGGGGTAACGTTGGAAGTATGTCTATGATTTGATTCTCAAGAATGTTTAGGATGAGCAAGGGTATCTTATTTTACATATCAAAAGGCGCGGGAGCGTAAGATTCACCTAAAATTAATCTCGTAGATAATTCTAGAGAGGATATAAGCCTTACCTTTGAGTAGAGCTCGTAATTAGCGAGGAGAAGTTAATTATGATTGTTAACTCATACGATCATTCAAGTTTGTATTTTAAATAAGAATATTTTGGAAATAATTGTAATATCCTTTGCTGCTTTTTTGGTAGCAATTTTAACGTTCTTTTCGGGATTCGGATTGGGTACTATTTTGACCCCGATTTTTATGATTTTTTTTCCGGTAGATTTGGCTATCGCACTGACAGGGGTCGTGCACTTTTTTAATAATCTTTTTAAGATAATCTTAGTAGGCAAAAATGCTGATAGAGAAGTGTTGATCCGATTCGGTATTCCGGCAGTAATAACTGCCTTTGTAGGTGCTTGGTTATTATTGAATATACCTGATACTACACCGTTGTTCTCATATGAGTGGATAGGCAAAACCTTTGATGTGTATCCAGTCAAATTCATTATTTCGATCTTGCTGATCATATTTGCGAGTATGGACTTGATACCCTATTTCCAAAATCTTCAATTTAGCAAAGAGAAGCTGTCAATTGGTGGAGCGTTGAGCGGATTTTTTGGTGGGCTCTCTGGCAATCAAGGAGCGCTGCGCAGTGCTTTTTTGATCAAGGCCGGGCTGAATAAAGAGGCATTTGTTGGTACAGCAGTAGTGGTATCTACCTTCGTAGATTTCACTCGACTCGGTGTTTATGCTACGCGGTTCACCAAATCAGGGCTCACGGACAATTTGACGCTAGTGCTTTGCGCTACGGTCTCTGCCATCGCGGGAGCTTATCTAGGCAATAAACTATTGAAGAAGGTGACACTCAAATCCCTACAAATGCTCGTAGCGGTTATGCTGATATTTATCTCTATCGCGTTGGGGTTGGGGTGGTTGTAGCAGGTGTTTAGGTAGGCTTTTTGCTGAATCATAGCAGCGTGTCTACTCTAATGTGCAGGACTCAACTCTGCAATACAACTAGTCTTTAAGCTTCGTCTCTATCACATAAAACATAGTCCCTTCTGTCGATTCACTAGTAGTTGGATTTGGCTTGACTAGATAGGTGGAGTCGGATAGAATACCTCGCACAGTGACAAGTTTCGACCCTAAGTCAAGATTGTACCATTGGTCTCTGTCAAATTTATAAATCATGGTAGATATGGACAATAGGTTATAAATATCATCGGCGACTTCGTATGCGTTTTTGCCGATCACATTTTGATCAAGAATTTTAGCTTCACTGGGTTGATGAAAGTAATTTACGGCAACTGTATTGTTATTGGTCACTGGTAGAAATATTTCAGGTTCTAAAAGACCCTTTATGACAGGGTTGTTTAGAATATTTAGGTCAGGGATATTCTTATATGTCCAGTTTTTGATGGGAATGCGGACACTACGGTCATAGGTATAGCCAGTCGCATTAATGTTATAAAGATGAATTTTGTTTTCTGGATTGAATATGACCCCTAATTTATTGTTATAGTTGAGATGAAATGAGGTAATGGTAGATATCTCTTTAGCGGGAAAATCCTCTTTGAAGAAATCTGAGCTTGGAGGGATAAATCCAATGTGATCGAGCGTATCTGAGGAAAATCTCTTCAGACTGAGGTACTCTCCTTGAAATTTTTCGGGGACAGGTGCGTGCATATAATCTTTGTGTATTCCCTTCCATGACATATTAAAAATCGTGCATGTGTCATCTGTCGTAACGATAGTGGTCAAGTATCTATTACCTCCATTAGTCATACCATTGTACATATGGCTACTTACTTTTTCTGCAATTGCATCATGCCAAACATAGATCGCCCGTGTTGTCACAATTACCGGAAGCGACGCTAAGAATCCCACACATTGAAACACTTCACTAGGCAAGAGGAAGTCCAGAGGTAGTGATTTTTCAATACTTCGAGTACCAAGGTTATAAATCGATAATTCATTCTCTAGTAAATTCTCGAAAAGTAGCAATTTACCATCATTTGATACATCAAACGTATAAATGCTCGGTGCACCCATTATGACAATAGAGTCGATAACAGTATAGCTTAAGTCCATTACCCTAATTTCGACCTCATCGGGCTGAACCATATCGCTACAACTCGAGAAGAACAATATCGAAATCAAGAAAATGACTGATATAGAGTCAAACATAAAGACTAGGGTAATCTCAAATTTTAAAAATAAACTAGAACTTTGGAAGGATAATCATTTATTGCAGATTACAAGGGATGCAACAATGAAGACCGTACGTACCACTCATGCCGCAAACAACATAAACCCCGCCGTTAGCCCAGTCAAGGTGCATTGCTGCTGGAACTTCATAGGTATTTGGCGGGCAAGCGGAATTTAGTTGAGAGGCAAATGATAACGAAAATGCCATTAATGCAACGTAAATTGATTTTTTCATAAATTTAATTTTATCTATTTTGTTAATGAAATATGCTCGATAATGAAATAAATTGATTTGACATTGAACTTGAAACTCTTAGAATTTTTTTAACTACAACTTCAAGTCGAATATATATATATATATATAATACCACCCAACTAAAAAGTGTTAAAATTGCACCGAAAGTCAATTTATTTTCATTTCTGGCTCTCCAAAACTATATCCGCGCCCTTCTCTGCTATCATATAAATAGGGGCATTCGTATTGCCGCTGATGATCGTTGGCATAATAGATCCATCGACCACTCGCAATCCTTCGATGCCATATACGCTCAAGGTCGGATCAACGACAGACATATCATCAATACCCATTTTACATGTTCCTACAGGGTGGTAGATCGTTTCTAAGTTGGATTTTATAAACTGGGCAAGAGCATCATCGCTGATACCATATTGCAGTCCGAGCAACCCTGTAGCCTTGCTCGCCAAGGTATCTTGCTGTGTGACCTCTAATGCTAATCGACCTCCCTTTACTAATAGAGAAAGATCATCTTCGTGACTTAAGAAGTTTGGATCGATTATAGGTGCAGTAGCAGGATTTTTGTCTGCTAGATTAACCTGTCCGTGACTTTTAGGTCTTAGCAAAGAGGGCAAGATGGTATACCCGTCTTTGTCGGTAGGAATGGTTTTAAAATCATACAAATCAACATTTTGTCCATCATTAATATGAAAAGGTGCAAAATGAAATTGGCAGTTTACTCTGTCCTCATAATTTTCAGTATTAAAGAAGGCCACAGCCTCTAATGGGCTACAAGTGAGAGCATTATTCTTTTTTGTAAAAACATAACGAGTGATTTCTCTAATGCTATCCCATGGACGAGCATAATGATTGAACCCGATGAGACTTTTGGTATGGCAACTGATGAAATAGAATAAATGATCTTGTAAATTTTGTCCTACTCCAGGAAGATGATGTTTGCATTCGATCGAATGTTTAGACAATTTTTCTCGATCCCCAATCCCTGAAAGCATCAACAACTGAGGAGATTGAAATGATCCAGCGCATAGAATCACTTCTATAGATGCTTTAAAGATGGAACCATTGGTTAGTCGAGCGCCATTGGCACAATTTTTAGATAAAAGTATTTCTGCTACCTGCGCGCTTGTTATGACTGTCAGGTTTTTTCGTTCCATTACTGGCTTTAAAAAGGCGGACGCAGCGCTATGGCGTTGGCCATTTTTAATCGTAAATTGAAATTTGCTCGTACTATTTTGCTTGTGCCCATTATAATCTCGGGTTGGCGGCAAACCTACTGATTGGCAAGCGTCGATAAAACTTTTAGCTAATGGACTCTCAAAGTATGCTGCATAGCTCACGTTCAAGGGCCCATCTGTGCCGTGATAACCAGCATCTAAATCGCAAGCTTGTTGATTAGATTCAGACTTTATAAAATAGGGAAGTACCTCTGCCGCTGTCCATCCTACGCATCCGGTCGCCGCCCAATCATCATAATCTTGAGCATTGCCGCGCACATACGCCATGGCATTGGTGCTGCTCGACCCGCCGAGCACTTTTCCTCGAGGTAGATATATTTTTCGATCCAACACATTTTTTTGTGGAATTGTACTAAATCCCCAATCGTACGAGCTTCGGTGCAATTTTGAATATGCCCCTGGAATGTGAATATTAATATGCTTGTCTTTCTGCCCAGCTTCAAGCAATAAAACAGTATATTGGCCGCTAGCGCTCAGCCTGTTGGCCATTACGCATCCGGCAGATCCAGCACCAATGATAATATAGTCGTAGGTCATAGTTTTTTTAAACTGAATTGCTCCCTCAAAGTATCAATTATTTTCCTTTTAGAATGAGGTATGCTTTACTATATTTTTATCATAAGAATTATGCTCTAGTATTTTTGTCGAAGATTAAGAGGTATTTCGTCTAATTGAAATGCATAGGTCGCTGATCTTTTTAATATTCGTAGTAAAAATTATATTTATGAGATCTCACGAGATTGATTATTGGATTCACGGTGAAGAAATGCAATTCGTCGAGATCGAATTAGATCCACGCGAAACAGTTATTGCTGAGCCGGGTTCGTTCATGATGATGGACGAGGATATTGTTATGCGAACTATCTTTGGTGATGGATCCGACGATCAAGACAGGGGAATATTCGGAAAGTTAGTCGGTGCAGGTAAGCGTGTTTTGACGGGGGAGCGCTTATTCATGAGTACCTATACTAATGAAGGCGGGGAAAAAAATCGCGTATCCTTTGCATCTCCATATCCCGGCAAGATCATTCCATTAGATTTGACACAATTCGGCCAGAAGATAATCTGTCAAAAAGATGCATTCCTTTGCGCGGCAAAAGGAGTGAGTGTTGGAATAGAGTTCAGCAAGAAGTTAGGACGGGGTTTTTTTGGAGGCGAGGGCTTCATTATGCAAAAGCTAGAGGGTGATGGATTGGCATTTATGCATGCCGGTGGATACATTCATCGTCGAGAGTTGGAACTTGGGGAACATATCAGAGTAGACACGGGTTGTTTGGTGGGATTCACACAACAGGTAGATTACGACATTACCTTCGTAGGGGGTATCAAGAATACTGTTTTTGGGGGAGAAGGTGTCTTTTTTGCTAGCCTTAGAGGGCCGGGTACTGTATGGATTCAGTCATTGCCGTTATCTCGCTTAGCTGATCGTATAATCACACACTCTGGCGGTTACAATCGCAAAGGTGAAGGATCTGCACTAGGCAGTATCGGGAATTTGTTAGACGGTGATGGCTGGTAATTAGACTAAGAAATTCCAAATTGTCTTTTCAAAAAGTAATCCACCAACCGATGGGGTAAGAGTCGAGGAAGGGTCCAATTTTTCCATTTTTGTGGGGCATAGGCGTACCGTACTTTTGGATGTCTCGATTCGATGATGTCGGCAATTTTAGTGCCTAAATATTCAGTAGATAATCCTTCTTCTCCTCCTTTTTTAGCTGCTTTACCAAAGCCCTTCAGGATAGGCCAATAGTCGGTGTCTTTATATTTTTCTAGGCGTATGCCCTTATCCCAAATAGGTGTCTTCACAGCGCCGGGGCCCACGATGATCACATCTATACCATAGATCAACAATTCACGTCGTAGACTATGCGAAATGCCTTCGACTGCATGTTTTGTACCGACATAGGCCCCAACAAATGGGGCTGCAATTTGGCCGCCAACTGAGCTAATATTTATAATGCGGCCAGCAGGGAAAGGACAATTCTTGAAAGCACCAAGTAAGGGCAAAAAAGCTTGGGTGGTACGAATTAGTCCAATTACATTTACTTCAAAATGTTGTGTTATCTCGTCCATGCTTTGATGTTGTAATGGGCCTCCTATCGCAATGCCGGCATTGTTAATTAAAGCTACCAACCCTTGTTTATTTAGCATTTGTTTTATTTCTATGAAGGCGCGTTTAACCGAAGTCTCATCGGTCACGTCCATTAGTATAGGGATGATATTGTTAGAATAATTGTTGGTCAGTTGAATGGCATCTTCCGCTTTACGCACCGTGGCAAATACGCGATGACCTCGTTTCACTAGCTCGGTAGCTAGGCCTAGACCTATACCCGTAGAAGCACCTGTAATGAGAATGTTAGAAACTGTTTGCATAAGGGAAGTTTGATCTTGCAATGAAATATTTTATTCTAAGCAGACGTATTTAAGAAATAAACGTAGGATGAGGGTAAATGGCTAAATCAATTTTTTCTTTTTTCAATTGTGTAAATGTTTTCGATATGGTTTCATTTCTTATTTTGAACACACTTAGTTCCTTATCAAAGGTATCGATCCAGTAATAAGCTATTAAATGTATGCTATTCAATCCGATTTGTCGGATAACTACTGCCGGAGTTTTTGCTTCCGTCAGAACCCCGTCAACGCTTGATAAGGATGCGATGATACTCGCGATGGCTTGTTCAGTATTGTTTTCATGCCGAAGGTGAATATCAAATTCGTGCCTAATAAAACCGTCTATTGTATAATTCAATAAAGAGTTCTTAATTACATTTCCATTAGGAATAAAAATATCCTTGCCATCAAAGGTTTTAATATGTGTAGTTCGTATCTCTAACGCTACGACAACACCTTTTTCACCGGCCAACTCCACTGTGTCACCCACTCTAAATGGCCGCTTGATGGCCAAAATGAAACCAGCTAAAAAATGCTCACCAATATCTTTAAAGGCAAAACCTATGATAAATGCACCTATGCCCGCAGTGCCCCATATGCCCGTAGCTAATCGACCCATGCCGGCTTGCTGAAGCGCTAAAATCAAACCCACTAACAAAAGGATAATTCGACTTAACTTGGTGATAAAGTTTCCAAGTAAAGGATCTTCAGATCGCTGCGAAACTTGCTTGCCGAGCTTGCTTGAAACAATTCGCGCGATAATGACAAAAACTAAAATAATCAAGATGGCCATTATCAAGTTAGGCAAGCGCTCGCCTAAGGAACTTAGACTCTCGCTGAAATGCTTATTTATATAATTGTTAAATTCTTGCATATGTATTATAACTGTTTTAGGTTAGAGGCAAAGATACACTTTAAGCTAAATGCTCATCATGATTAGCGAATAAGTCAAAAATCAATATCTTTATCACTAACAAATAAAAGATGGGGTATCAACTCAGCAAAACTCAAAAAGCCGATTTTCAAAGAGATGGACTTGTCGTGCTAAAGCAATTTTTTACCAAAGAAGAAATTGACAGAATTTATTCAACGGCCTTACAGGATCATGTATTACAGTCGAATGCTATTGACTTAAACGATCAGACGGGGAAGAAAACGAAGCTTTCTTTATGGTTTCAACCTGGTAATGATATTTACAGTGTCATGTTGCGATCGCGGAGAATGGTGGAGGCCGCAGGCGCTGTTCTGGACAGCGAATCTCCTGTTTGTCATTTTCACACCAAACTTATGCAAAAGGAGCCTCGGGTCGGTGGTGCTTGGGAATGGCACCAAGATTATGGTTACTGGTACAAAAATCAATTTATGTTTCCCGATCAACTGGTATCCATCATGACGGCATTATCTCCGGCGACCCGCGAAAACGGATGCTTGCAAGTGATTCCGGGTTCTCATAAGATAGGTCGTGTCAACCATGGCTTTGCTGGCGAACAAATAGGCGCGGACATGGTGATGGTGGATCATTGTTTGAAGACCATGCCTTTGTATTATGTTGAGTTGGATCCAGGCGATTCACTGATTTTTCATAGCAACCTACTCCACAGATCCTCGGCCAATAATTCTGACCATCCGAGATGGTCGATTATCTCTTGCTATAATTCATTGAGTAATCCTGCCTATAATGATGACTCAACCTCATGGAGAGCACCCGTAGCTATTGCAGAAGATGATTTGATTATGACCTCTGCGTTTTCGAAGATGGCGGCAGGCGATTTTTTGAATAAGAATAACGATCCTGCATTAAAATATTCCGGTTGGGAAGAATCCGTCAAAACACTCAATAATTAATAAGAGTCAAAAGGATCTATGTTTGCAATTAAGAGCTTTTTGAAAAAGTGGCAACCTTTGCATTTTCAAGGCTGGAATGAGATTAACTCGTATTTTGAAGGCTGGTATTTTAAATTAGTCAGCAGAGATGAATCAATAGCCATAGCCTTCATTCCGGGCATTTCTTATGATGATCAGGGAGTAGGTCATTCATTTGTTCAGTTTTATAATGGTTCAGCTCCTTATGCTGAGTACTATAAATTTGATGTGAAATCTTTTAGGCCAAAGCCTGATTCGTTCAGGGTGGATGTAGATAAATGCTCTTTTGACATTCAAAGAATCGTTATTGATCTTCCCAGAGTACATGGTACCATCGACTTGGTTGATGTTCAGCCTTATCAAGGAAGATGGTATAGCCCGGGCATTATGGGTTGGTATAGCTTTGTACCTTTTATGCAGTGTTATCACGGATTGGGCAGCATGAATCATACGTTAAAAGGCAGCCTATCTATTGACGGGCAAAAAATAGATTTTAATAAAGGTAAAGGGTATCTAGAAAAGGATTGGGGAAGTTCATTTCCTAAAGCGTACACTTGGATGCAATCCAACCATTTTGCTTCACAAAAGGGAGCTTCTATAATGGCCTCCGTTGCCCACATTCCTTGGATGGGGCGTTATTTTATCGGATTCTTGGCCGTTTTTTGGTTGAAAGGTCAATGGTATATTTTTACAACTTATACGGGTGCCAAGATGAAGTTGATCGAAGAAGATGACTATTTGTTGCTGGAATATTGGGATCACAATAATAGAATGATTATTAAAGCTCATCCAGCACCTGGGATACCCTTAGTTTCACCTATAAAAGGAAGTATGACCGGGAAAATAAATGAAAGTATTCAATCGATATTAGAAGTAATGATCTATACGAATGGAGAATTAATTTTTGAAGATGAGGGAACATCCGCAGGCTTTGAAGCCGTTGGTGACCTTTCAATCTTAAGGGATAGTTAGTGTACTTTGATTGTTGGATTTGCTGATTTGATCAAGATTCTGCCGTGCTGATCTTGGACAGAGCCATCAGAATAAACCTCTTGACCATTGATAAATACTTTGTACATACCCGTAGCCAAAAGGTGCGGCTCTTCAAAATTAGCATGCGCCCGTATATCCTGAGGATCAAAGAGGCACAGATCTGCCTTTTGACCTATTCTGATAAATCCTCTGTCTTGCAGTTGTAGTACGTTAGCAATTTGACCTGTCATTTTATGTACAGCTTTTTCGAGCGTCAGAACTGAATCTCTGACAACAAACTCCTCTATAAGCTTTGCCTGGCTACCATAGCCTCTAGGATGATGCATCGTTGAACTGCCATCCGAACTGAGCATTACTCGTTCAGAAAGCAATAATTCGCGTTGAAGTCCCTCATTCATCACAAAATATGCGGCACTACCACCGTATGGCCCGATGATGTCCATTAAGACGATCTCAAAGGGTAAGTCATATTCGTCAGCCAAGTCCTTTAAAGTTTTTCCCTTGTACGGTGCAGTACCAAATAGAGTGGCTTCAGGGCCACCTCGTTGGTTCACCTTTTCTCTTAAATATGTGGCTAGTTCTGTGCTGCGTAGTTTTTTGATTTTGGCATACTCTTTTGGTTTTTTTGCCCAATTAGGAAAAACAATACCAATTCCTGTATAACTGGCCGTGTAGGGATACAAATCGGCAGTCAAGTTGTATTGGTCAAGTAGGTTGATGATTTCTTTTGCCCTATCTATCCTCTGGCCAAAGACGACCTTAATATGTGAAATATTAGTTCTTGCATAGGGCGATAGAGCGCCCATTTCAACAATTGACTGATCGACTTGATCATCATCTTCATTCCGTATGTGGCTGGTTATCAATCCATTGTATTGGCCGACTGTTTCTGCAAGTATTCTTAATTCTGCGCTGTCTGCATAAAACCCTGGTAAGTATTCTAAGCCTATAGAAAGTCCCCAGCAGCCAGCGTCAAAATCCTTAGCTAAATCTGAGGCCAGTAAATTTATTTGTGCTAGGTTCAAGGATGCCTCATCTGTCCATCCTCGTGTTATTCGCGCTGCTGCATGTCCTGTAAAGGGTAGCAAATTAACGCCAAATGTGCTATCCAAATGCGTGGCCATCCATCCACCAATGTTGCCTTCTATTATTGATCCTCCATCCATTCCGAGACATATACTCGTTACTCCTTGTGCTAAGAAGTTACTAAAATTCTTTTCTTGTTTGGGGTTGCCGTGTGCATGAAGATCAATAAAACCTGGAGTAATCATCTTGCCCGTCGCATCAAGTATCTCTTGCGTTTCTGCGATAATTTGGTGGCTCTTACCTATCCAAAGGATAGAGTCGCCAGCAACTAAAATATCAGCATGATACCCTGCCGAGCCCGTACCGTCTATTATTTTGCCTCCTTTGATAAGCAAATCCCCTTTTACGATCGTTTTTTGATCACAAGACATCAGTACGCAAACGTGCAGAATCCATATTGTGTACAACGTTTTCATTAAACAGATTTTTTGAGTGATTCAAAATCTTGATGCGCCTCTATGGCTAGTTGTACTAACTTATCGACTAATTCTTCGTTTGATAATCCCGAATGTTTCCAGAGGGTAGGGTACATTGAAATATTTGTAAAGCCGGGTAGTGTATTTATTTCATTGATAAATAGTCTTTTATCGGGAGTCATAAACATATCGACTCGCGCCATACCTGAACATTCTAGTACTTGATAGGTTTTGATGGACAAAGCTCTTATACGGTCACTGTCTTCGGTCGAAATCTTAGCCGGCACTTCTAATCCTGCACCAAATTCATCAATATACTTGGCTTCATAGGAGTACCATGTATTTTTTGGGATTACCTCACCGACTATAGAGGCCTCGGGAAACTGATTGCCCAGTACAGCGCATTCGAGTTCGCGACCAACAATCTTTTCTTCTACGATCACTTTAGCGTCATATTGGAGAGCATGAAGGACAGCCTTGTCAAATTGATCAGCTGTCGTAACATAACTGATGCCAACGCTTGAGCCAAGATTAGCAGGTTTTACAAAAAGATCATTACCTAGCTGCGCGGCAACATCACGGTAGTGAAAGTTTTTATAGTTATAAGAGCGAATGGTCACAAATTTTGCATTGTCAATACCAGCATCGCGCAGAAGTCGCTTCATGACTTCTTTGTCCATCCCAACAGCTGATCCTAAGATGCCAGGACCGACACAAGGCAAATTTGCCAATTTAGCCAATCCTTGAAGAGAACCATCTTCGCCATACGTGCCGTGCAATATTGGAAACAAAACGTCAATGCGCCCTAAGTCTGTCCCATTTTCGGCAGTGATAAGACGATGATCATTGGAGTTTTGAGATAATAACATTGGCATCGACGTATCTGATAAAATGACTTTCTTAGGGTCTTGTGAGGCAAATAAAGCGATAGAATCTCGTTGAAAAAACCATTTACCCGTTTTGTCGATACCGATCAAAACAGGCTCATATTTGTCTTTTGGTAGAGCTTTAATGATATTTTGGGCAGAGAGTAAGGAAATCTCGTGCTCAGTAGATCGTCCGCCAAATAATACGGCCACGCGAATTTTAGACATTGTCATCTCATTTCAGACAAATGTAAGGCATTAAATCATATGAGCAATAGCTTGTATATGTGTGGATTAGTTATCCATGCAAGCAAAGTGCAGAACAATTTTATATGTCAAGTACGTCTACTTTAATGCTGCAATTAGCTTTTCGGCTAATTCGATCCCGATTTTTTCTTGTGCTTCTTCAGTCGACGCGCCCGTATGTGGCGTCAAAGAAATTCGTGGATGGCTTAAAATATCTTGGCGCGGCGTAGGCTCATTTTCGAAGACATCTAGCCCTGCTGCCGCTAGAGTACCATCTTTAAGTGCTGTTAGCATGGCATCTTCATCCACGGTGCCTCCTCTTGAACAATTGATTAAAATCACCCCTTTTTTCATCTTTGAAAACTCATCATGGCTCAAGACGTATTTGCCAACATTAGGTATGTGCAAAGAGATAATATCAGAAGTAGAAAGCAGTTCGTCCATTGTGGAGCTTACTAGCGAATAACGCGCACTAACTTGAGCGCCTCCGATTATTAATTCTACTGATTCGACATATGGGTCAACGCCGATAACGTTCATGCCATTGCTTAGTCCGAGTTGTGCAGTCTCTTGACCGATGCGACCTAATCCGATAACACCTAAGGTTTTACCTTGTAGCTCAAATCCCTTTGAGTAGTTCTTTTTTAGTTTACCAAATTCAGTGCTTCCTTTGGTTGGCATTTCTCGATTACTCTGAGGTAAGAAGCGTGCTATACCGTACAAATGAGCAAATACCAACTCTGCCACTGATCGAGATGAAGCGGCAGGGGTATTTATGACAGCAATATCTTTTGACTTGGCATAAGCAACATCTATATTGTCCATACCGACACCCCCACGACCTATAGCCCTAAGGCGTGGACAAGCGTCAATTAGTTCTTGTCGCACTTCCGTAGCGGAACGAACGCTTATTGCATCAAAATTTTGCAATTCTTGTAAAAGGTCTTTTTGATCAATTTTGTCTGTGACCACTTCATGACCAGCTGCCTTCAAAAGATCTTCGCCAACTTTTTCAATACCGTCATTGATTAATATACGTGCCATTCACTTCTTTTTAGAAGCACAAAAGTATACATATATCCATCAATATCTCGGATCGATCGAGACAAAAATATTTACTGCCGCTTTTAATGCAGTTCCTTTAAAGAGAATATAAAATTGGTAGGTATGTAAAAATGCTGTATAGGCTAATTTTTTATTCGCTAGAAATATATTCTCTAAAAAAGAACAAAGTTGTGAATGAACCTGCAAGTGCAATGATCATTTTCACGACAAAAATGTCATTACTCACACCACTGACTTCCCCAGCGAATCCACCCATCATTGCTCCAACAATAGCGATCAAAGCTGCAAAGAACCAATCACTTGTTTCCATTTTAGGGACAACTCTTTTGGCAAGTATGCCAGTGACTATCCCAACGATAAGCCATCCTATTAGTGTCATAGTTATAGATTTTGGTTGAAGATATTAAAAAATCGTAAATAATCCTAATCAAACACAATAAAATTTTGAATAGCCAATCGCAAAGCACAAAAAATCATTGATAAGGACATATATGCGACAGAATTAGTGCTATATTATCCTAATTATCAATATGTTAACAGCAATTATTTGATTGCTATTGTCTGTGTTTTTTTGATCAAATCTCTGTCTAAATTGCCTCTCCAAACGTTCATTTTTAAGCTGGGTTGCTCGTTTTTAAATAGAAAATTTTCTAAACCGACAATGTGTTGCGGAGATGTGGTCAGTGAACCAGATAGACAAGTGGCATCACGAAAAATTGCTGCCATATTGCCAGTCTTCGGGGCACTGAAATCTATAAAGTTTTTATGAACTGCACTAACATCTTGACATATAGTCTCTAGCGAAACCCGAAATGAACGAAGTAAATGATCTTCCGAATACTCCTGATCGTAAATTTTTAACTCAACGCCTAAGGACGAAACCTTGGTCGTCAGCAAATTCAAATCCTCGGATGATGTCTGTGGTGTGATATAGGCAATAAACGTATGGTTCGTTTGGGCATTTGTGGACAAAAATATAAACAATAGTGAGACAATAAGGGGCGTTTTCATATCAGCTTATTTTGGTATAGTAAATATATGAATTATTCGTAATATGTTCATATAAACCCTAATATTTCTGATAAATCATGCAAAAATTTACTAAATTTTCTGTTCTAGCAATGTTCTCTTAATTTTTGTCTCGTCCGAAATTAAGTTTTAGGCTAAGAAGGATGTGGGCTAAGAACGCTCAGACATTGGATCGTTCTGGCTAAGAATCTTGATGTCTCTCTTGACAATTATTCCTGCATTGAGCTCAAATCCTGCTAAAAGAATAAATGCATTGATTTGGAGCCAAAGCATAAAAACGATTAAAGCGCCAATGCTACCGTAAAGTTCGTTGTATCGCCCAAAATTATTGATAAAAAAACTAAACCCTAGTGAGGCCAGAATCGAGCTTATTGTAGCTAAAGTAGCACCAGGATTAATAAGTTTGAGCGGCCGATAGATAGACGGGCCATATCGATAAATAACTGTGATAACAGAGTAGAACAGAAAAAAAATCACTGTCCAGTTGAAGAGAGAAAATAGCAAGGCATTCGAACCGCTTAGGTTTAACCATGTTTCTACTTTTCTAAGGATGAATTGTCCACCGATTAATAGTCCGAACGAAATTACTACAATTACAGCTAATAGTCCTGTCAACAACGTGGCCACTAGACGCCTTTTGAAGTATCCTCGGTACTTAAAACTCGTGGCATATGATTTGTCAAATCCGAACATTAGAGTAATCATCCCCGAAGAAGAAAAGATAATGGCAAACAAAAAACTGATACTGCGTAAACCAAAATGCCCTTCTGTGCGGATGCCATTGATCATTTCCAAAAAATAGTTCTTTGCATTGCTTGGTAACACCTCTGAGATGGAGGCTTCCGCCTGATTGAGAAGCGAAGCGACCAAAGGAGTAATGGCGAGCAGAGGTATAATCACAATAACTAATGGAAAGATCGACAAGAAAAAACTGAAGGCCACTGAATTTGCCCTGGTCAAAATATCATCTTTCTTTAATTCACCAGAAACAAATTCCACAACTTCATATATGGATATCCCATAAAACCCAGGCAAACTTACTCTCTTCGACCATTGGAGTATTTTGGGAATAAATGCTGATGCCAGTAAGCGCTCTTTAAGTTGATACCATTTGAGTTTCAAGCTCAGTTATTTAAAGAATGGGGTAATTTTTTCAGAGAAATAAGGAGGACAAGAAATACGCTTGTTAAGTTTTGTATCAATAAAAAAAAGTTTCACTAAGCCTTCTGCCAATAATTTGCCCTCTTGGTTATAAATCTCATGATCGAATTGGATCATTTTCGTCGGCATCTCTTTAAGAAAAGTGTGGATGTCTAAAAGGTCATCATATAGGGCAGAGCGCTTATAGGTAGTCTCTAACCGCAAGACGGGCATGATAATATTAAATTCATCTTCGAGGCTTTTATAGCTAATACCAAATTGACGAATAAACTCTGCGCGCCCTATTTCATATAACTTAGCGTAGTGACCATAATACAAAAAACCCATGCGATCCGTATCTGCATAACGCACCCTCATCTGATATATATGTTGCATCATAGTTGATTTCTTTCAATCGGACATGTCATACAATGCGATCCGCCTCTCGCTCTTGATAACTCCGCAGAAGGGATGGTAATGACACTCTTTTTTAGTTTTTTTATGTACTGATTGTCAGCAATGGAAAAACGAATCAATTCAGCGGCATCTACTATGCGATACCCAGCTTCTTCAAACGCTCTCAAGGTTTTTAAGTTACGATCATACGAGATGGCAACGCCAGGCCGAACCGCGACTAGGTTGCAACTATCCGTCCATTGTTCACGCTCCTGAAACGGGCTCACACCACCTCCCGAAAAAACAAATCTAAAGTCTGGATTGATCTCCCCAATCATAAAATCTTTTATAGATGGATAGATCTCTTGTTCACCATTCATGCGATAAACAATAACATTTGAGCCTTCACCATCATACACAATTGGCTTGTGGCAAGCGATCAGATCATAATCAATCATTGTAAAAAGAGTGTCAATGTGCATATAGCTACGCTCATTCGGAATATTGACTTGCACGACATTCTTCACTAATTGCTTAGAAAAAATAACCTCTTTTATTTTTTCGATGGCATAAGAGGTCGTTCGCTCGCTACACCCAATCAATAGATAATCTGGGTGAAGCATCATTATATCGCCGCCTTCAGCGCTGACCGCTTCGGCCCATTTAGACGGTGGGAATAACTCAAGATCATTTAGGTCAATGATATGCTTGTTGGCCTTGCTATTTGCAAAATAAGGATGATGTTCAAAAATAAAATGCGACAAGAGGTTTTCTCTATACCGCGCTTCCTTGGCCGCCTTGGTGATTAAGATATGATCCTTTATCGTCACCGCTATATCACGGGTAAACATATAATTAGGGATAGGATCAAATAAAATTCGATCATCTTCTGAAAGATAACCGGTAATTAGCAGCCGTGCTAAATCTCTGCTATCTAAGCCATTAAAATAGCGCGAAAATGATTTTGGTAGTTCCTCAAATTCGAGAACATCAGCTATTAACTTATTTTTGGCGTCTTCAGAACATCCGATACTCTCCTCGATCAGGTCTTCTACTTCCAAGACATTTTCTTGACCAATAAAGAGTTTAATAATTCGATCAAAAATGCGATACTCCTCGTTCATTAAGGGATAATAAACTATATCATCAAACAGAAGACTCTCAGCCCTTTTTGGCGAAATACGGCTGATACCTTCATCTGGAAAATGAACAATTACTTTTTTTAAGTCACCAATTTCATTGTCTACATATATCATAGCCTTTAGTTTATCTGCGACGAAGGTAGAGCAATTGGTGTTTATAAATTAGTTCTTTCAGCAAATTACAATAATAGGCCTCCTTAAGACTTTCTATTAAGGTGCATACGTTCTATTCTTTTCAATCAATCCAATGAATAGGGAAATAGCTTTTTTTGACTCTGGTGTCGGAGGTTTAACTGTACTGCATGCCTGTCGAAAGAGGATGCCTTCTGAGAACTACGTTTACGTCTCCGATAGTGTCAACGCGCCATATGGTGATAAGTCTAAAGAAGAAATTGTATCCTTAACGGTAGAGGCGTTAGCCTGTATGCAGTCCCAAAACTTAAAAGCATTAGTGATCGCTTGCAATACAGTCACAAGTGCCGCCCTCGGCGAGTTGAGGAGTTTTTACTCTTTCCCTATTATTGGCATGGAGCCTGCTATAAAACCAGCCTTAGCTGCGAGTGATGATCGACGAATTCTTGTTCTGGCCACTCCATTTACCCTAGCCAATAAAAAATACCAAGATTTGGTCAATCTTTTGGACCGCGACCAATTAATCGATGCGGTACCTGCATTAGAATTAGTCGAGTTTGCAGAAGAGTTTGATTTTGATTCTCCACAACTCAAGCGATACATTCGACAATTGGTTGGATCAATTCAGTGGGAGTCCTACCACGCAGTGGTTTTAGGTTGTACTCATTTTCTATATTTCAGTAAGCAATTGCGGAAGTTTGTTCCACCACATATTGCGATTATCGATGGGGTACAAGGCACTATCCAACAATTGCAGCGGATGATTGCTCGTAATCCTAGTTTTGACATAGGTCGATTGAAGTGTTTTGTGTCTGGTGTACAAATGGATTCTGAGGTATTAATGCCTTATCTGAATTTATTAGACGGGGGCTTGATCCGTAGTAATTTCGGCTATACATCGCAACCATAAGTAAAACCTTTTATAGGCGGTAAGCGTTGAGAAGCCTACAAGGCCGAAATCATCTCGGCTCGAAGGTGTCTCGAGGTAGATAGTGGCTTTCGGTCTCTTCCCATTCTGCAGAACTCATTTCGTCATCATCCAAACTATCTTTCATCCAATAGGCTACTAATATACCAGACAAGGCTCCGAACAAATGACTTTCCCAAGAAATGCCTTTTTGATTGGGCAAAATTCCAAGAAAATAACCGCTATACAAGACTGTAACTACTAGCGCCAAGATAATTGACTTGGCGTTGCGCCTAAACAATCCAGACCAAAAAATAAATGAAACAAAACCATAAACTACGCCGCTAGCTCCGATATGAATGACGTTGCCTCTGGCCATCGCCCATACGGATAAGCCTGTCAAAAAATATATCAATATCATGCTGCTTATAGCAACCTTTCTAAAAAAGAATAAAATCATGCTCACCAATACGAACAGGGGAACAGAATTAGAAATCAAATGATGAAAACTACCATGAATGAATGCCGAAGTCAAAATTCCAATAAGTCCTCGACTATCTCGAGGAAGGACGCCATACTGGTCTAAGGGTAAATCAAACATAAGCTTGAAAATATGCACTAGCCAAAGCGTCAATACAAGAAAAATGGGTATTTGAACAAGCTGCAAAAAATGACGATTGCTTGCTGCCATTTAGATATACCTCCTTCTGATTAATTGGATAAATTGCTGCGCTTTATTACGTTTTGAGGGGGAAGTCCAATTATATTTTGCCACAATATCGCGTGTCAGAAACGTTTTTGCTTCCTCCATAGATATTAAGCGATCAAGCGCTTCAATAGCAGTACTATAGGCCTGTTGATTGCCACCAAAGAGTTCATTAATCGTAAGTATTTTTTCGTTGATACTGAACGCTTTAGACAATTCTGTGAGGGCTTTGTCTCCAAATCGAGAAACACTAGTAGAACTTTCTTCAAATAATTCTTCGACAGCCGGATCAAGCAACACTTTTGTTGAACTAGGGCTTGAAATTGGCTCTACTGTAGTCCGACGAACGTTTTCTTGTTGAGAACCATCAGGCAAGTTTTGAACAATAACGTTCGGAGCATAAAAATCTTGAGTGGATACTCTGGATTGAGGCGTCGGTTGTATTTTTTCTGTATATGGTCGATGATAGTTGTCACCATTCATTGTTTCTTTAGGCTCTGCATGATCGACAATTGCTTCATAAAGTTCACGAATATATTGCAAGAGAAGGTCTCTTTCGAGTGACGAAAGCCCGCTGCTGATATTTACGCCGCTCTCATGAAGGGCGTTAATTTTTTTTAAGAGTATTTTTGATCTTGAGATGTTCATTAGTCTTTTAGAATAAAAGGAATAGAATATTGAATTTCTTTAATATCGTACGACAATATAAAACATAGATTGTGGTCAAGATAGTATAAAAAATAGTAGATATGTTTTTAGAACCAGGCTTTGGCCGTCAACGACAAGGTTGGATTGAACTGATTACCGGATGTATGTTTAGTGGTAAAACAGAAGAACTCATTCGACGAGTTAAGCGCGCGACCATTGCAGGACAGCAAGTGATATTGTTTAAACCTCACATGGATGTGCGCTATAGCAAGGATCATGTAGTGTCTCATGACAGCAATCGCCTTGCCTCTGTAGTAGTGCAATCTTCTAAACAAATGTTAGAATGGACGGATGATTTTACGGTGGTAGGTATTGATGAAGCGCAGTTTTTTGATGACTATTTAACTGTTATTGCGCCGCGGCTTGCGCTAGAAGGGAAAAGAGTCATCATTGCCGGATTAGATCTCGACTATAGAGGCGTGCCTTTTGGGCCAATGCCCAATCTTATGGCCTTAGCCGAATACGTCACCAAAGTGCATGCTATTTGTCCTCACTGCGGGAATTTGGCCAATCATTCTTATCGCTATGATCAAAATGAGGATACCATTCTGCTTGGAGAAAAGGAGAGCTACGAACCACGTTGTCGCAAATGTTTTGCCATGGGTAATATTATTGATTTTAGGTCCAAATCGTAAGACGCCGCTTGTATTCTCCTTTGGCCAATAAAGACATTATACATATTAAAAGCACGACAATAACCCAAGGCCAAGAAAGAACAAATGCACTTGCTATGCCTACGAATAACCAATAGATCGGATAGAAAAAGAGCGAAAGAATAAACCTTACTGAAGCTAAGAATTGAGTCCCGATGAGGCGCTGAGTAAAATAATGTATTAGCACGACAACAGGTAAATTAGGGATGCTAAGTATTGGTACCCACCAAGCAGAGAGCGTACTTTTTTTATCTAAAGAGTTTGAAGAATTTAATAATTGCTTCAATGCTGACCAAGAATGCTTGCGCGAAGCATTTCTCAACAAGGCTAAATTTTGTTCGGTAGCATTATCTTTATCGGCCAAAAGCATCTGACAGCTAAGTTCGTCAGCTAGAGTTTTTGTCAAGGAGGTTAGGCCTTTATTCTTGTGGATAGCTATCTTCTCTTCAAAATCTCTTACTCGAATGGCCTTTCCGAAGGATAAAACAACTCGATGTCTTGGAGCCTCGTGGTGAAAATAGTTAATACCTGTTGGAACGATCCAAACATCCTGGGGGATATTGTCTTGAGCTTGTGCAGCCAATCGTGCAGTACCTTTAGTCAAGGATCGCAAGTGATACCCAGGAGCCATATTCCCTTCAGGAAATATTAATACTGCTTCATTTTGCGCTAGTATTTTTTCGCACCGATTGAAGATCTCTTCATTTTTACCAAGATTTTCGTACCCGTCGCGCATTCTGTAGACAGGCATCATATGAAGCGCACGGAGTATTGCGATATATGGCTTGACAAATACGTCAGATCTCGTCAAAAAATGGACATCCACATCCATGATCGAGCCTATTATAATAGCATCGAGAAAGGCATTTTGATGATTTGGGGCGATGATCATTGGCTGTCCATGAGGCAGATTATCTCGCCCTAGCACGGTCAATTCACCAAAATAAATGGGCAAGGAAAAGCGCCCCAAGTATTTTACTATTAAATACAACATATGCTACAATTCGTGTCAATGTAAATAATTGCACCAAAATGTGTGCTCAGGAGAGCAAACTATTCTTAATATAAATGATATAATTCCAAAATAAGCCACCCCAAATGCGTGACATCGACTAGTTTTGTGGTTTAGCTAAGTAAACAGATTTAATGGGACCATTTATTGATGAATTTAATCATTCAGACTCAGCAGAGCCACATATTGACCGGACTAAGCAAATATTAAGCAAGTATCCAGAGATCAAAAAACTGATGGGTCGTAATATCAACACTTTTTGGTTTATTCTTGGAGTGGTTGCATTACAGTTGTTAATTGCCTATAGCGTTAAGGACTTAGCATGGTATTGGGTTTTGGTTATCGCGTGGTGTGTTGGCGCATTTGCTAATCATGCGCTTTTTGTCTTAATTCATGAGTGCACACATAACATGGTATTTAAAAATCGTTTGGCAAATATCTGGGCGGGCATTTTGTGTGATTTACCAAATGCATTTCCGAGCTCGGCTGGATTTAGAAAATATCATTTGAAACATCACGCCTTTCAAGGACATTATGACATTGATGCAGATATTCCAAGCCGATGGGAGGCACGGTTGATTGGCCATACCTTTGTAGGAAAAGCCTTTTGGTTACTGTTTTTTCCTTTGTTTCAGTTATTGAGACCCCCGCGTCTTAACGAGATTAATTTTAATAACAAGTGGATTTGGATCAACTTGGTATCGGTACTTGTCGTTGATGCATTAATCTTATACTTTTTTGGTTGGGTGGCTATTCTTTACTTAGTAGCTTCGTTCTTCTTTTCTGTAGGGCTTCACCCAGTAGGTGGGCGATGGATTCAAGAACATTATTTAGTCGCACCCCCTCAAGAAACCTATAGTTATTATGGCCCTCTCAATCTAATTGCCTTTAATGTTGGTTATCATAATGAACATCATGACTTCAGCTATGTGCCATGGAACAAGTTGCCAAAAATAAGAGCTATAGCTCCCGAGTTTTATAATAATTTAGTCTACCATACGTCATGGGCTAGCTTAGTGTGGAAGTTTTTGACAAATGGTAATCTATCCCTGTTTTCTCGCACTATTAGAGAAGACAGAGGTGGGGTAAAAGTGAATAAGTACGATGAGTCCGATTTCTTTGAAGGTATGACGGCCAAAGAGAAATTGGCAGTCACAAACTAATAGCTCTAATCCAAGTTTAAAAATCGTTCTCAATAGAAAGTACTTCCCAAGTATGATCATGCAACAATCGTACTTGGGCCAGAAAAATAAAAGGTGCATTTGCGCCCCACTCAGCGGGGCTGATCATTGACAAAAGCCATTTCCCTTCTTCTTTTTGGTAGAGATGATATTTCTGACCCATCACGGGTTTAAAGCCACAATCTGCCAAATAAATTTTTTCCGACACATTAATGCGATCATGAATACCTTGTGCTTGCTGAATAAGTTTTTCTACCTGTTCTTTAATTTGATGTAGTTGTGAGTCCGTTTGTTCATACATGGCAGTCATCGCATTACCTTTGACCCTGCCTTGATCCATAGGTCGAATAATGGCACTACCAACAGTATGTGCGTATGGTAATAAATGAGGATTTTCTGCTATTTTGTCGGGATCAATTGGGTTAAAGGTTCTTTTATTTGTAATTTCTGCCATACTATTTCTGGTTTCTTCTTTCGTTTAACATAACGGCGTCAAAAAGGATTAGATTGAACGCATCATTTGTGAGATCTGCTGTGGAGTGAATGTAATATTTAGCCACCAATTTTAGATCCTTTTTTATCAAAAGTGGCTGATGCGGGAGCTCTTGACCGCGATAAAATCCTATATAGATCGATGCTTGGTGCTTGTTTAAATAGCATAAATTGCCTAAGTATTCATAAAATGGCACACCCCATTTCATACTAAATCGAACTTCAGGAAGGTATTGAAGAAGGGTATCATGCGCCATTATTATCAAATGTTGTTGATGTGATGTCAAGGGCTCGAGAAAGTGATCAAAAAACATAATCGTATTAATTCATTTACATTCAGACAATAACAAATTAATTATTATCGTAATATGTATTATTTCTATTAAATTTGTCGCCGCGTGTATGTGCACGCACGATTTCTAACGTTAAGTACAAAATTATTTATAATGATGAATTTGGGTCTCATATTAATGCAGGTTGCCACAGAAGAACCTGAAATGGAGTCAATGAGTATTTTTGAGCCAATTATCCAAGGTGGCCCGATAGGTATGGTCATTGTGGCTATTCTTTTAGTTTTGTCGATCATTGCGGTCGCCATTTTCTTTGAGCGTTGGATTACGATCAATAAGGCTGGACGAATAGATCAATCGTTTATCGACAACATAAAGGCCTCGGTAGCTACAGGTAATATTCAAGGCGCACTTAATCTTTGCCGGACAAAAAATACCCCCATTGCTCGTATGGTGGAAAAGGGTCTGATGAGAATTGGCAAACCGCTAAAGGATATTGACGCTGCAATAGAAAATGTAGGAAATCTTGAGGTGTTCAAGTTAGAGAAAAACCTCTCTACATTGGCTAGTATTGCAGGAGCGGCGCCTATGATCGGATTCTTTGGCACTGTTACAGGTATGATTTTAGCATTTTATACAATGGCAACAGCTCAAAACGTCACGCCAGATGTCCTAGCTGCTGGTATTTATCAGGCGCTAATAACGACGGCATTTGGCTTGCTTGTGGGTATTTTTGCCTTCGTAGGTTACAATCTTCTCGTGGCGAATGTTGAAAAAGTAGTGTATAACATGGAGAGAACCACCGTAGAGTTCATGGATCTCATTCAAGAACCTGGCAACTAAAAGATGGCAATAGGTAAAAGAAATAAGGTCAGTGCAGAATTTAGCATGTCGTCTTTGACCGACATTATTTTTCTTTTGTTGATTTTTTTTATGTTGACATCATCTATGATTCAGATCAATATTGATTTGCCCGAATCATCATCAAAAACAGTAGCGCCAACGGACTATACTGTCATTATGACTAAACAAGGCGATCTGAGTTTTAATGGTAAGCCCGTTGCGATGAGAGAAATTAGAGGTTTAATTCTTCAGGCTAATAAGGATGCGAGTAACAAAGAGAATGCAACAGTGGCAATTGTCGCTGAAGTAGGCGTGCCTTGGAAACGCGTATCTGAGATTATGGAGATTGCATCTGAGCTCAAAATGCGTGCAATTATAGCAACTAAACCTAGAAATTAGATCCAAGATGGGGTTAAAGAAGAAAAGTAAGGTTAGTGCACAGTTCAATATGTCTTCGTTAACAGATATTATCTTTTTGCTGTTAATATTCTTTATGCTGACCTCATCTATGGTAGTGCCAAACGCTCTAAACCTAAAGTTGCCTGGGAAACGGAAAAGTTCTACGGAGCTAAAAGCGCCACCTGCTAATATCTCGATTCGACGTGATGGCACTTATTATATTAGTGGACAACAAGTAACACTTAACAGAATCGAAAAGGCTGTTCGAGAACTTGGTAAAAAGGGTAGACCTGTAAGTATGACTTTAACCCCTGATCCAAATGTGCCAAATCAGTATGTCGTTGCAGTGATGGATATCGCCTTCAGATATCAAGTAGAAACGATCCTTCAAGATCCATACTAAGGCGTCATTGTAGCGACTGGTAAAACTTTACCATTAAAAAATCGATTACCTGTTTTGGCGAATTGCCAAACGAATGTCGCCATTTCCGAAGGACTCATATCTGTTCTATATTCTGGAAATGCCTCTTGAAACATTTCTGTATCTATAGAGCCAGGGCATAGACAATTGACACTGATCTTTAACTCGGCAAATTCTACTGCTAAAGATTCAGTCAGATTTGCCAAGGCTGCTTTGCTGGCGCTGTAAGCACATAGACCTTTAAATTTTATGCTGCCTTGGTATCCTCCCATGCTGCCTATATTCAAAATATGACTTTGTGATGTTTGATAAGACATTAGGGGTACGCACCAACGTATCATCTTGATCGCAGCCATAAAGTTGACATCGAATAGCCTTGTCCAGTCTACATCAGTAATGTCTACAAAGGATTGACTATGGACTACTCCAGCATTATTTATCAGGATGTCTATAGAATCCCAGTCATTTAATTCGCGGGTCAGATGATCGTTAGTCAATACTCGAATATCTGTTTGAATAAATCTTAAATTTTCTTTGTACGCTTCTGTAGGCCAAGGACTTTCTGATCTATCGATAATACAGAGATGATGGATACCTTCGTCTAGAATCAATTGAGCTAGTTCAAAACCTAATCCACGGGCACCACCTGTTAAGATAATATTCATTAGACTGTTTTTCAGGGGCAAAAAAAAAGGCTCATCACTGACGAGCCTCTATTTTTTCAAAAGCTTAATTATTGACCACTGGTGCCTGACTCATAAGCCTGCAAACTCATTTGGCTATATTTCTCTTCTTTAGCAAACTCTAATTTTTTTACCAATTGCTCTGGTTGCAAATATCCAGCAGCGATGAATATCCTAGAAAAAGACTCATCTAAAGCCACAAATGAAGGATAACCCAATTGACCATCTAATAAGGCATAAGCTAATTGATGCACACCCCGTCGACCAGTCTCCATAAATTCGAAAGTTTTTCCTTGAAACTCGACAGATTCCTTCTGCTCAGCGTCAAACTTGATGGCATAAAAATGATCATTCATATATTTTACAATCGCGGGATCTTGAAAGGTTGTAGCGTCCATCCGTTTACACCATCCGCACCAATCTGTATATAAATCAACAAAAATCTTCTTTGGAATTTGTTGATTTAGCGCATAAGCTTCTTCCCATGTGTACCACTTAATAGTGTCGCCTATGGGGGTCGAATTCATAGGTGCAGTATTCAAGTTGCATAACCCAATAAAGAACAAAATAAGCGTAATCATATTCTAATTTTTTTTTCAAATATACGTAAGATCTAAATTTAGCGCAGTATTGTTCGTTTACGTTCAAAGATCGAGCCGTTTTACTCCGTTTTTGTAATTTTTAAGACATTTTGAGATGTAAACGAACTAGTAAATGACCATATTGGCAAAGTAGCAAAAATGCGTACTTCTTCTATCAGGCTTGTTTTCTCATCTAGGAATTTAAGTATGGCTTCTATTCTATTGCGATCAAAGAGAAGTGAGAAAACATGTGCTAAAGTCTCTTTTTTAGAAATAACCACATGAAGCAGGGTTCTGTCATAGGCCAAGAAGCGCTTTTTTTTGCGAATAGCGACATAGCGGTTCGAGCGAATCTGTTCAATTATTTGCTCAGATTCCTCCTGAATGCGCACAAAGGCATATCCAGAAGAAGGTTTGACCGTTGAGGCGTTAGTGCCAATGGGAATATGACGACTATTAAAGGCACTAAACTTAGCAGTTGTCATAGGGATAGCGCCTACTTCCTCTTCCGTTATTTTATATGATGAAATTCCTAAAAAATCACTTAGATAGTCCTTTAAGATAGGATCATAATATGCCGGATCAGGTATGGATTTATTGTAGATAGTAGCTTCAATAAATGCTCGATTCGTTGAAAAAGGCAAAACGTACATAAACCTAGTATCGTCTTGTTGTTCAATTCTAAAATCCATTAGGCAAGCCTTTTCAGCTTCAAAACAGTCTTCTTCTGTTTCAATCATCCATCCTTTGAAATGTTGCCAGACAAAAAGCTCATGATCATCGGGAAATTGTTTTACCGTGCTATCAAACACGCGCTGGGCTTCGTAGTTATTTTCTTTTGTATGCACCACGGCGAAATGATCTGTTGATCTTACGCTTTCAATGTCTTCATAGCGTATCTCAATATTGGGATATAGGGCTATTTTCTTAAGGCAATATTCGTAAAAATCAATACCTCTAATCATACAATAGACATAGCGATCTAAGCTTAAATCTTTTTGGACAGTCGGACTTTTGAAGCTGAGATGATGCCAACGCTTATAGTGGATGTCGGAAAAGTAAAAATGATCTTTTAACTGCCAAGAACACCAAGTGCGATCATTCAGTGTTTTGGGCTCTCGATCAATGAGAAGTATGTGTAAATGCGAAAATTCAGATGAACAGAGACGATACGCTAAGCTCAGTCCAGCACATCCTGCGCCACAAATAATGAAGTCGTACTTTTTGCTTGTTATCATTTTTTGATTGCCTCTTCAATCTTGAAATTAAAGGAAGAAAGATAGCAGAAAATTTGAGTGTTCTGGTATTATTTTCGCGTTTCATATGAATTACGAAGAAACATTAAGCTATTTATTTGCCCAACTGCCTATGTATCAAAAGATTGGCATGAGCGCATATAAGAAGGATCTTACGAGAACGCTTCAACTTTGTGAAGTACTCGATGATCCGCAGAAAAAACTTAAATGTATTCACGTTGCAGGCACCAACGGAAAGGGCACAACCTCTCATCTGATCGCGGCGATGTTGCAAGCTGCGGGTTATAAAGTAGGGCTGTATACGTCCCCTCACTATAAAGATTTTAGAGAGAGAATAAAGGTCAATGGAGTACTCATTGACGAGCAAAATATAATTGACTTTGTGGCACCTTTGAAAAGGCATATAGAAAGAATAGAACCTTCTTTTTTTGAGATTACCGTAGTAATGGCTTTTGACTATTTTGTTAAGCAAGAGGTGGATTTTGCCGTGATTGAGACAGGGCTCGGGGGGCGACTGGACAGCACAAATGTTGTCGATCCGATTCTCTCAGTCATTACACACATAAGTCTAGACCATCAAAATATTTTAGGGCCAACTGTCTATCACATTGCTAAAGAGAAGGCTGGCATTATCAAATCGTCAAAACCGCTTGTGATTGGACGATATCAGGTATCCTGTGATACCGTTTTTTTTGAAGCCGCGCGTGCCAAGAATTGCATTATCGAATTTGCTTCTCTTCAGTGGCAATTATGTCAAGTAGGAACGCAGAAATTATTCAAGCACGTTAAGTCTGGCGAGACATATTATTATGATATGCGTAATTATAGACCTTTTTTTGATGAAAATGTCATCACTTCACTAGAGGCCTTGCGCGTGTTGCGCGAAACAGGCTCGTTGGACGTAAAACCTTGTGATATTCAACGAGCACTCGAGCAATATGAGACGCTTACGACCTATATCGGTCGATGGCAATTGTTGGCTATGTCACCTATGACATTAGCTGACAGTGCACATAATATTGATGCCCTGAGTAAAATCTTAGCTCATCTTGAGACGATGAATTTTTCAAAAGTGCATTTTGTTCTTGGCTTCGTAAACGACAAAGATTTGAACGCCATATTAGAAATCTTTCCCAAAAACAGTTGTTACTATTTTGCTCGACCTAATATTCAAAGAGGATTGGATGCCTCGATTTTACGTCAGTTGGCTGAATCCAAAGGATTGATAGGGGAACAGTATGACAGTGTGAGAGAAGCTATAGAAGCAGCCCAAAATGCTGCGGCTCAAAATGAATTGATCTATATTGGCGGGAGTAGTTTTGTAGTAGCTGAGGCTATCTGAGAACGCGTCTAATGTTCTGGTATGCCTCAGAAAAGGTAAAAAAAAACCTCCACAAATTGTGAAGGTTTTATGCAGCCCGTAGGGGAATCGAACCCCTGCTACCAGGATGAAAACCTGGCGTCCTAACCGCTAGACGAACGGGCCAAGACAATTCCAAAAGAAATCAGAATCTTTTGAAAGCGGCTGCAAATATATATTTCTTTCTTTTTTGCAAGGGAAAAAAAACAAAAATCTCACAAAAAAATTCTGGCAAAAACCATTCCCCTCATCCTATTGCTCTAGGAATAGATACTATATTTGCTGTTCTTTTCTTCACGGACATCATAGATATGAGATATAGCTTTGTTGCGTTTTGTGTTTTTTCGTTTTTATCACTTCTAGGACAACAATCACTTTTAACAAGCTCTTCTTATCTTGAAGACTTGTCTACGCATCCACTCAAAGACAAAGTTTTGCACCAATATGAGGCTGAATATCGTGCCTTCGTCCAGAAAAATAGTGATCCTGTTGCTGACAATTTGGTGGGGCTACCCTTGCTGTATAGCAACCATGCACATTCCGGTATATTTGCACTACCTGTCGAATCTGGTCGCAAATTATTGTCAAAATTATCACTTCGGCAAGACAGAGAAGTATATGTTCTTTTTCAAAAATTTAATCTCAAAAGAGGGGAGTATGTTTTTTTAAAGGGCTCAATAGATCAACAACCAGTAGCTGTTTTCAGTCATGAAGATAATGTGCCGTCAGGAAGGTTTTTGGCAGGCCCGTTTTTAGGGGATCTATATATTGAATACCACTCGGCAACACAACTCTTGAACAAAACTGAATTACCATTTGAGTTAGGGCAAATATTCGTTTCCCCTAATATTGCCACTATGGAATTGGGCTTTGGTGGTGCCTTTGAATGTCAAATCAACATAAATTGTACAGAAGGTCAACGGTATAACAATGAAAAAAACGGAGTCATGAGGATTCGTATGGTTTCAGAAGAAGGTATAGCTCTATGCACTGGAACACTGATGAACAATACCGCCAATAACGATATTCCATATGTCTTGACGGCTTATCATTGCCTTAGGCCGCCATCTGGAATGCTCAATACGTTATACGATATGTGGAGATTTGACTTCAACTATGAATCTAGTAGTTGTGCAAATCCCGCATCAGAGCCAACATTTGTATCCTTAAAAGGGGCCGAGCTTATTGCTGAATGGGCGGACACGGATATGATGCTCGTCAGGATATTAGAAGCCCTGCCGACTAACCAGAATTTTTATTTTAATGGATGGAATGTAGATTCTACACATCTCCCCGAGAAATCCGTGATTATTCATCACCCAGCTGGGGATATTAAGAAAATTAGTAGCGATAATGATCGTATTACCATTCATGATGCCACAATTCCCTGGGACAACAACACCGTATCAAGTGCAAGGAGCCATTTTGTCAATGATTTTGATGATGCTGTATATCAGCCGGGATCCTCGGGGTGTGGGTTGTTTAATGACAGGGGGCTAGTGATTGGTCAACTA
The DNA here is from genome assembly GCA_964616755.1 of uncultured Saprospiraceae bacterium. Taxonomy (GTDB): domain Bacteria; phylum Bacteroidota; class Bacteroidia; order Chitinophagales; family Saprospiraceae; genus CAYNFR01. The sequence goes on from CAZTSI010000007.1 coordinate 54,618, forward strand.
CATGGTGGTCCGCTATCGGATGATATGTGTACCATAGGAATAGGGTATAGTGGTCGGTTATTTGTATCTTGGAATAGCGGAACAACTGCGAAAGAGCGTCTCAAAGATTGGTTAGATCCTACCAATTCAGGAGTAACGAGTTTAATGGGTCGCGCCAAGACACAAGCCAATGCCCCAGTTCAATTTATTGGCAGGATCATCACGAGTAAAGGTATTGCGATACCCAATGTTGAGGTGCGCATTAGGGGTGATCAGACAGCGACTATTTTGACAGGATCGGATGGGCGATTTGTAATCAGCAATTTATCGGTCAACGGTAATTATGTGATTTCGTTTGGCAAGGACTCAAACCATGAGAACGGATTGTCGGTTTCAGATATCATATTAATGACAAATCATCTTTTAGATCGCACACCTCTGACTAATATTTTTGAGCGTCTTGCGGCTGATGTTAATGGCGACGGAAGAATTACGTCAATAGATATAGTGTTAGTTCGTAATCTTTTAACAAGACGTATCACAAAATTCGCACAAGTGCCCTCTTGGAACTTTGAACCGAAAACGCTTGAAATATCGGGCCGAAACATAGGTACAGGTAGCCTCGAATTGCAAATAATCGGCTATAAGATGGGGGATATTAATGGGAATGCCAATCCGAGGAATTAGTATTAATTCACACAAAATTTAATTCACTACGTAAGCATTTTTGTCATTCAATTGCCGTAAAAACGCAAATATTTATGCAAGTCTTTGCCATATACAAACCTTTCTGGGTATATGTTCTTACTTGTTGTCGGAGGCGTTATACCGGATATTTCCATCCACTATTGTATAAAGTACCCTAGTGTCCAATATTTCAGCATCACTACAACTAATCCAATTCTTATCTATAATGGTAAAGTCGGCATATTTACCGGGCTCTAATGAGCCTTTGTCCTTTTCTTCAAAAGCAGCGATAGCATTGGCCATTGTATATGAATAAATGCCTTCATGGCGTGTCATTTTGTTGTCAGGAAAGAACTCAAGACCACTATCTACTCTTCTACGTGTTACGGTGGCATAAAATGATTCTATAGGGTTAATGTCTTCAACGGGCACATCGCTTCCATTGGTTACGATAGCCCCGGCATCAATAAGAGCACGCCAGTTGTAAGCTCCTTCTTTGGCTCTTTTGGTGCCGAGTCGCTTTTCAACAAAAGGCGCATCTGAGGTGCAATGTATTCCTTGCATTGACGCAATAACACCCAACTGAGCAAAACGTTTTATGTCGTCAGGATGGAGATGCTGTGCGTGTTCGATACGCCAACGAGCATCTTTCTTATTTATGCGTGCTAATTCTTTTTCCATTAAATCAAGCACCACTTGGTTTGCTTTGTCACCAATAGCATGCACACAGAGTTGCATATCCGCATTGGCGGCGATCGCCGCAATTCGCTCTACTTCTTCTATAGGAGTGGTGTTTTGACCTAAGAAGTCGGCTTTATCTTCATAGCTGTCGATTAACCAAGCTCCATATGGGCCTAGCGCGCCATCTACTTCTGTTTTGATAGCCCTACAAGTGTAATATCCACCTCCCGCATCGATAGTTTTATAAGCTTGCACCTTGCCTTCTAAGGTTTTGCTGCTATGCCGTGCCATTGCCCACAGACGGATACGCATTTTGCCATCTTCTGCCATCTTCTTAAATCGATCCAAATCCTCAAATGAACTTCCCGCATCTTGAAACGAAGTGATACCCCATTTCACGCACTCATCCTGAGCTCGCTCTATTCCATCATACCACTGAGCTAATTGTTTTTCTTGGCTTTGGCCTTCCAAGAACTCTTCATATGCGTGAAATAGGATTTGCTGTGCGCGTTCTTCAAACATACCAATCGGTCTTCCAGAAATGTCTCTAACTATCTCTCCGCCCGAAGGGCTCTTGGTTTCCGATGTTACCCCCGCAAGCTCCATAGCTAATGCATTGGCAAATGCCCCATGACCACTGGCATGCACCAATAATACTGGGTGATCTGGTGATATTTCGCTAAGATCAAAATGCTTTGGATAGCCATGAACATGATCATGGGGTTGAGTCTCCCATTTCTCTTGATGCCAACCACGCCCAACGATCCATTCGCCCTTTGGGGTTATTTTTACTTTTTCGCGGACTATATCAACTATCTCTTCCCATGACTTACTTCGCAGAAAATTAAGATTCATTAGACTTCGACCCATTCCCCCAAAATGCCCATGCCCCTCAATGAGACCAGGCATAACAAACGCTCCGTCAACATCCATACGTAATGTGGCGATAGGATCAACATATTCATCAATTTCATTAATATTTCCTAAGGCCAGAATTTTTCCATCCTTAACAGCTACGGCTTCGTAAATTGAGGATTTGGCGTCAACGCTGTAAATGACCCCATTGGTTATGACCATCTCAGCTTTCTCCCTATGTTGGCAAGCAGATAGCATGAACGTAGCAATTACACAGCAAAAGAGTGCTGTGAAGGACATTTTAAAATTTACTTTTGTCATTTGAACTTTATTTATGCGCCTAAATATATTACTTGCTACAGAGCTATACGAACAATTCAACAAAAAGAACTACATAACCAAAACTCCAACTGAGCTATACAGCCCTAGAAATTATATAATGGACATGCCCGGCAAAAAGATTCGTGCGCTCCTGACGATGATGGGTTGTGCCTTGTTCGATGGTGGGGTAGAGAAGGCCGTTGAAGCAGCCTTATGCGTAGAATTATTTCATAATTTTACATTGGTACATGACGACATCATGGATAATGCTTCCTTGAGAAGAGGCATGCCAGCGGTGCATGTAGCCCATGGCACAAATGCGGCTATTTTGACGGGAGATGTCATGTTAATAGAAGTATACGAACGTCTTTCAAATCTTACTGTGGCCGAGCCACTCAAGGTCATTCAATACTTTAATCAAACCGCACGCGAAGTCTGCGAGGGTCAATCGTTGGACATGAATTTTGAGACGAGGAGCATAGTTTCGATGGCCGAGTATCTTGACATGATTGAGTTGAAGACAGCTGTTCTCTTAGGTCTAGCTCTTCGATTAGGGGCGATCATCGCTGGTGCAGAGCGTACAGATCATGAACATCTATATCAATTCGCCAAGAATGCTGGCGTATGCTTCCAAATCCAAGATGATTACTTAGATATTTATGGAGATCCAACACTAGTAGGGAAAAAACTAGGTGGGGATATTGTTCAAAGCAAAAAGAATTACTTCTATGTCAAGGCTTGCGAATTATTGGAAGGAGATGTTCTCAAATCATTTATTCAATTATACACAAATACTAACCTGCCTGAAAAATTAAAAATACAGCAAGTCCTTGACGTCTATGATGAGTTATACTTATCGCATTATTGCAAAGAAGCCAAAGAAAGCTTTTTTGCACTGGCGAGTAGTCATTTGCAAATGGTCAGGGTTGATAATGAAAGAAAGGCTGATTTGTTAACATTTGCAGAGACCTTGATGAATCGTAAAAGTTGAACAATAGGGCTTATATTTATCCTATGGTGCATTGCTCGCGGTCATGAAAAAAAAAATATTGTATGCTGTTCAGGCTACTGGGAATGGGCATCTTAGTCGATGCCTTGAATTTTATCCTGCCCTAAGTAAGTATGCAGAGGTGGATGTGCTGTTAAGCGGAATTCAAGGTGATCTTATCTTACCATTTTATGTCAAGTATCGAAAACATGGACTTGGTTTTGTTTTTGGCAAAAGAGGGGGAATCGATTATTTTAAAACTTTATTGTCGCTAAGGCCTTTCCGATTGATCATTGATATATGGGATCTCGACCTACAGGGGTATGACCTAGTGATAAATGATTTTGAGCCGATAACGGCTTGGGCCTGTCGAATGCGAAGAAAGCCATGTGTAGCCATTAGTCATCAAGCCTCTTTTTTAAGCCGCAGAACTCCTCGGCCTAAACCGCGCAACTGGTTAGCAGAGTTTATCTTTAAACACTTTGCCCCGTGCACTCGAAAAATTGGACTACATTTTCAGCCTTATGATAAATATATATATACACCCGTGGTGCGAAAGGAGATCCGAAATATAGTTACAAATCATAGTGAAAACGCGTGCCTTATTTATTTGCCTGCTTTTTCTCATGATGTGCTGCTGCCACACCTCCGTGCCATGACCGATATAAAATTTAGCATATTTAGCAAGCATATTGATAGAGTAGAGACTCACGGTCATATAACGATTTATCCCGTTGGGCTACCGGCATGGATGATAGCACTATCAACATGCAGTATGGCCATCATAGGCGGAGGATTTGAAGGGAGTTCTGAAATGCTTTATTTAAATAAGAAGCTGATGGTTATTCCCATGTCAGACCAATATGAACAGTTGTGCAATGCAGAGGCACTCAGTAGAATGGGCGTCGAAATATGTTATCAGATTCAAGATGATTTTGGAGAGAGGCTCAGGAGCTGGGCGGCTAGAGCTAGAACGATTAATGTCTTTTTTCCTGAAGTATCGGATAAAATTGCTCGCGAAGCCTTAGGTTTTCAAGACGTTATTGATCTTTGAGGATGATTTTGCCATTCCACCATTTTTTGTCTATTTGCGCCTTATTTTTTTCGTAGAACCTGATAGCGGGTTCATTCCAGTCTAAGACTTGCCATTTAATTAGGTCATAGGTTTGATCTTTAGCTAAGGCAATAAGATAATCGAACAATTGCTGTCCTACGCCTGCCTTGCGCATCGATTGACGTACCACAAAATCTTCGAGAAAAAGCATTTTACCTTTCCAGGTAGAAAAGGCATTATAATAAACACATGTACCAACCACTTCGTCGCCTTCGAGCGCAACAATGGCTTCAAACCAACCTTCTAAGAAGAGCCTATAGTAATCATCAAGCGATAGGGTGACTTCAGGAGATGCATTTTCATACTTGGCTAATTCTTTAACGAGAGCATAGATGCCAGGCAAATGGTCAGATGTGGCGGATTGAAGGCTTAGATTCATAACTTGTTAATGAGATGATGAACGATTAACATCTGCAATAATAGCTTTTATCAAATATACCTACATCTTATGCCAATTAATTTTATTTGGGACTTGTCAGAACATAAAATAGTCTTACCTTTGCAGTCGCTTTTGAAAAAGCTAGATTTATAACATATGCCAACAATTAATCAATTAGTACGAAAGGGAAGAGAAAAGATTGTCACCAAGAGCAAATCTAGGGCGTTGGACTCTTGTCCTCAAAAACGTGGTGTTTGCACTAGAGTGTACACAACTACACCAAAGAAACCGAATTCAGCTCTTAGAAAAGTAGCTAAAGTTCGTTTAACTAATCAATTGGAAGTCATTGCGTACATTCCAGGGGAAGGGCACAATCTTCAAGAACACAGTATCGTGTTGATTCGAGGAGGAAGGGTAAAGGATTTACCTGGTGTTCGATATACGATTGTCAGAGGTGCACTTGATACAGCAGGTGTTACTAAACGATTACAGTCTAGATCTAAGTACGGTACAAAAAGACCTAAATAAACTTCAATAGTTCACTCCCATGAGGAAAAGAAAACCCAAGAAAAGAGTCATTCAGCCAGATCCTCGTTTTCAGGATCAATTAGTCACTCAATTCGTTAATAATTTGATGCTTCAAGGTAAAAAGAGCACAGCTTTTAGCATTTTTTATGATGCTATGGATATCGTAGGTGAGAAAACAGGAGAAAATCCTCACGAGATTTGGGCTAAAGCTTTGGATAATGTTTACCCTCAAGTAGAAGTTCGTAGCCGTCGTATTGGTGGTTCTACGTTTCAGATACCTACAGAGATACGATCGGAAAGACGTATTTCAGTTGGGATGAAGTGGTTGATTAAATATAGCCGAGCACGCAGTGGAAAAGGTATGGCGGATAAGTTATCTGCTGAAATTATGTCTGCGAGCAAAGGAGAAGGTGCTTCTGTTAAGAAGAAGGAAGACACACACAGAATGGCTGAGGCAAATAAAGCTTTCGCTCACTTTAGAGCTTAATGCATCATCTTCATTCATTTTTTCCAATTTTATCATAATAACTAATGGCTAAAGATTTACGCTTTACAAGAAATATTGGTATTGCCGCGCACATAGATGCAGGTAAAACCACCACCACCGAGCGCATACTATATTACACTGGCGTGAGCCACAAAATAGGTGAAGTGCACGATGGCGCTGCCACTATGGACTGGATGGAGCAGGAACAAGAAAGGGGTATTACAATTACCTCGGCTGCTACCAAAACGAATTGGACATGGAAGGATCAGCCATATAGCTTTAACATTATAGACACCCCGGGTCACGTTGACTTTACCGTAGAGGTCAATAGGTCACTACGGGTTTTGGATGGATTGGTATTCCTTTTTTGTGCAGTGAGTGGTGTAGAGCCTCAATCAGAAACTAACTGGAGACTTGCTAATAATTACAAAGTGCCGCGCATTGGATTCGTCAATAAAATGGATAGATCAGGTGCAGATTTCTTCAGCGTAGTCAGAGACGTAAAGGAAAAGTTGGGCTCCGAGGCAATTCCTCTACAGGTGCCTATTGGCGCAGAAGAGAAGTTTAAGGGCGTTGTAGACCTCATCACTAATCGAGCGATTGTGTGGAGTGATGCTGATATGGGTATGACCTTCGAGGTAATTAAAACCCCCGAGGATTTAATTCCTGTTGTAGAAGAGTGGAGAGGTAAATTACTTGAAGCAGTTGCTGAGTATGATGACAACTTAATGGAGAAATTTTTTGAAGATCCTAACAGTATCACAGAAGAAGAAATGATTAAAGCTGTACGTGCAGCGGTATTAGACAATAAGTTTGTACCAATGATGTGTGGATCTTCATTTAAGAATAAAGGAGTACAGGCGGTATTGGATGCGGTATGCGCGTTTTTGCCATCCCCAATGGACGTTGATGCCGTTACAGGTATTGATCCAAGAAATGACAAACCTGTCGTCCGCAAGCCTTCCCAAACGGAGCCGTTTTCAGCCTTGGCGTTTAAGATCGCTACCGATCCTTATGTAGGTCGTCTTGCTTTTTTTAGAGTCTATTCAGGCACATTGGAAGCAGGATCTTATGTGTTAAATAATCGGACGGGCAAAAAGGAAAGAATCTCACGTTTATATCAAATGCATGCTAATAAGCAAAATCCTATTGATAGGGTAGAAGCTGGTGATATTGCAGCGGGTGTAGGCTTTAAAGATCTTCGCACTGGTGATACATTGTCAGATGAAGCGAACCCTGTGGTGTTCGAATCAATGGTGTTTCCTGATCCCGTTATTGGGGTCGCTATTGAGCCAAAAACGCAAAAGGATATCGATAAGTTAGGTATGGCATTGGCTAAGCTAGCAGAAGAGGATCCTACGTTTAAGGTACGATATGATGAAGATACGAATCAGACGGTTATTAGTGGAATGGGTGAGTTACACCTAGAAATCATCGTTGACCGTCTTCGAAGAGAATTCAATGTTGAGTGTAATCAAGGTGCTCCTCAAGTAAATTATAAAGAAGCTCTTACGCGAAATGTTGATCATACTGAACGTCTTAAAAAGCAGTCTGGGGGATCCGGTTTATTTGCACAAATGAGTTTCGAACTCGGCCCGGCCGACGAGGAATTTACAGAGACAGAGGATTTTAAAAGTGGAAAAACTCGTCTTCAATTTGTAAATGGAATATTTGGGGGTTCCATTCCTAAAGAATTCTTCCCTTCCATTGTCAAGGGTTTTGATGCTATGATGGACAATGGTATTTTGGCTGGATATGGTATAGATAGCATGAAGGTCCGAATCTATGATGGCCAGACACACGCGGTTGACTCTAAGCCAATTGCCTTTGAACTATGTGCGAAGGAAGGTTTTCGTGAGGCAGCTAAGCAGGCAAACCCTGTTTTATTGGAGCCGATAATGAAATTAGAGGTGATCACCCCAGATGAGTATATCGGTAACGTGATAGGCGACTTAAACAGACGGCGTGGTCTTCCTAAAAACCAAGTACCTAAGGCAGGTGGGGCTATCTCTATTGCGGCAGAAGTACCGTTGTCAGAAATGTTTGGATACGTTACTCAGTTAAGAACGATTACCTCTGGAAGGGCTACAAGTACCATGGAATTTTCACATTATGCACCGGTACCTAAGAATATTGCAGAAACAATTATTGCTGCGTCAAAAGGATAATTAAAAGTTTAGTAAATAAAATTTGTTTGGGCAATAAATATTTGTAATTTTGCGCCCGCTTTAAGAATAAAGTTAATCGAGGTAATGAATCAAAAGATTAGAATTAAGCTTCGCTCATATGATCACAACTTAGTAGATAAGTCTACTGAGAAGATTGTGAAAACAGTTCGTATGAGTGGTGCTGTTGTAACTGGTCCGATTCCGCTGCCCACTGAGAAAGAAGTATTCACGGTCCTAAAATCCCCACATGTGAATAAAAAGTCTCGAGAGCAGTTTCAGTTAAGGACCCATAAGAGACTTATCGATATCTACACCCCTACTCAGAGGACAGTTGATGCGCTTTCTAAGTTAGAACTCCCTAGCGGCGTAGATATCCAAGTTAAGCTTTCTTAAGTATTTTTTTTGTAAAAAAAATTGAATAACGTGTATCGTAAGGTACACTGTAATCATTAAATGTCTATCTATGAATGGCATTATAGGTAAGAAATTAGGTATGACTAGCATTTTTGATGATGCTGGTAGAAACATTCCTTGCACCGTGATCGATGCGAGCCCAAATGTTGTTACCCAAGTTCGCACAAAAGATAACGACGGTTATGAAGCCTTCCAACTTTCAGGTGGCCATAAACGAGTTAAGTCTTGTTCTAACCAAATGTTGGGACATTTCAAAAAGGCTGGTGTTGAGCCCAAAGCTAAATCTGTAGAGTATGACCTAAAGGGTTTGTCTAAGAACTTAGGTGATGAAGTCAAATTTACCGAATTATTTAATGTCGGAGATAAAGTTAGTGTGATAGGTACTACCAAGGGCAAGGGCTTTCAAGGTGTTGTAAAAAGACATGGCTTTGCCGGGGTTGGTGATCGTACCCATGGTCAGCATAATAGAGGTAGAGCACCTGGGTCTATCGGTGCTTGCGCCACTCCATCTAAAGTTATCAAAGGCATGAGAATGGCGGGGAGAATGGGTAATGATCGAGTAAAGACTAAGAATCTTTTGGTTGTTAGAGTATTAGAGGACAAAAACCTTGTACTTATTAAAGGTTGTGTTCCTGGACATAATGGCTCATTTGTAATTATTGAAAAGTAGGACATGAAGGTCGATATTTTAAATATAGAGGGTAAAAGCACAGGTCGTTCGGCTGAACTTCCCGAGAATATATTCGGTATAACACCGAACGAGCATTCGATTTATCTTGCCATTAAGGCTTATCATGCTAACCAACGTCAAGGAACGCATAAGTCGAAAGAAAGAGCTGAAATTGCGGGTTCTACGCGCAAATTGAAGCGTCAAAAGGGTACAGGGACTGCACGTGCTGGCTCTATTAAGAGCCCTGTTTTCAGAGGCGGTGGGCGTGTATTTGGACCAAGACCACGTAGCTATGAAATTCGCTTAAACAAGAAGATAAAGCGATTAGCGCGATATTCGGCCTTGTCTCAGAAGTGTTTAACTGGCAGTGTGACAGTGGTAGAAGATATATCATTTGATGCACCAAAAACCTCAACATTGACGGGTATTTTTAAAAATCTAGGTGTATCAACTGATAAAAATATGCTCGTTATCGGCAAACACGATAACAATGTTTATCTATCAGGTAGAAATATTGCAAAGACCAATGTAGTGACGGCTGATTGTCTTAACACCTATGAGATTTTAAATTGTAAGAATTTGATCCTTACAGAGTCGTCTATTAAGGCTATTGCAGAACAATTAAATAAAGATTAGTATCATGAATAAAACAGTGCTGATCAAGCCATTGATAACGGAAAAGACAGAAGGATTGAGCGAAAAGCTCTCTCAATATACTTTTGTCGTTAACCGTAAGGCTAATAAAATTGAAATTCGTAATGCTGTTGAAAAAATGTATAATGTCACTGTGAAGGCTGTAAATACGTCAATCAAAGCTGGTAAAACGAAAGTTAAAAATACTAAAGGAGGTCTTCAGAAGGGTTCAAAACCTACGATAAAAAAGGCCACCGTAACCCTTAAGGAAGGAGAGGTAATCGATTTCTTTGGAGACCTATAAAAGTAAGTAATGGCAATTAAGAAGTATAACCCGATAACACCTGGTCTGCGAGAGAAAGTCACGGTAGATTTTAGTGGCTTGTCTAAGGTAAAGCCTGAGAAATCATTGATAGCCAAGTTGAGCAAATCTGGCGGCAGAAATCATGATGGAAAGATGACTGTTCGCAATAGAGGTGGTGGGCATAAGAGAAAATATAGAGTCATTGACTTTAAACGTAACAAGACTGGTATAGAGGCTATCGTCAAGACCCTTGAGTACGATCCAAATAGATCGGCTTTTATAGCACTGCTTGAATATACAGATGGTGAGAAGCGTTATATTATTGCTCCTGACAAACTAAAGGTCGGTGATACTTTGGTGTCGGGCGAAGGAAGTGCACCTAATGTAGGGAATGCAATGCCTTTGAAAAATATTCCTTTAGGATCACCTATTCATGCTATTGAAATGAGCCCTGGTAAAGGAGCAGCGCTAGCAAGAAGTGCCGGCACCTTCGCAACGTTAATGGGTAAAGATGACAAATACGTTTCAGTCAAGTTACCTAGTGGTGAGGTTCGTAGAATATTAAGTGTATGTATGGCTACTATAGGCACAACATCTAATCCAGACCACGGTCAACGTGTATTTGGTAAAGCAGGTGCTAAGCGCTGGATTGGACGTAGAAGTAGAGTAAGAGGGGTAGCTATGAACCCAGTGGATCACCCAATGGGTGGTGGTGAGGGTAGAGCATCAGGTGGACACCCACGCTCTCGTACAGGTATAATGGCTAAAGGTGAAAAGACAAGAGGGAATAAACCTTCCGACAGATTAATCATATCAAAGCGTAAATAGGAAAGTTCATGGCAAGATCATTAAAAAAAGGTCCTTACGTTTTCCATAAGCTTTTAGAAAAGTTGGATAAAGCGCAGGCGTCTAATAAGAAGACAGTTATCAAGACTTGGTCTAGATCTTCTATGATCATACCAGATATGGTAGGTCAGACAATAGCTGTACATAACGGGAAGTCATTTATCCCAGTATTCGTAACTGAAATGATGGTGGGGCATAAGTTAGGTGAATTTGCCCCTACAAGAACGTTTAAAGGACACTCAGGAAATAGAAAATAATATGGAGGCTACTGCAAAATTGAAGAATTGTCCAATGTCGGCGCGTAAAATGCGACTTGTGGTGGACTTAATCAGAGGCAAATCAGTAGATAATGCTTTGAATATATTGAAATTCACCAAAAAGGAAGGTGCAGTTTGGGTCGAAAAACTCTTATTGTCGGCTATTTCTAACTGGGAGAATAAGTCAGAAGGCGGAGCTAGTGCAGCAGATGCTGATCTTGTCGTATCGAAGGCATTTGTTGACGAAGGAGGTATGTTGAAGCGCTTTAGACCAGCGCCTCAAGGAAGAGCTACGCGGATTAGAAAAAGAATGAATCATGTCACTCTAGCCGTCACGAATGTTACATCAATTGAAGAATCAGCTTCAGCACAAGAAGCATAATTTTAACAAATGGGTCAAAAGACAAATCCAATAGGGAATAGATTAGGGATCATCAGAGGATGGGATTCTAACTGGTTTGGTGGCAATGATCTAGCTCAAAAATTTGTTGGGGATGAGAAAATTCGTCAATATTTAGAAGCTAGAGTTCCTAAAGGGGGGATTGCAAGAATAGTGATTGAGCGTACACTAAAGCGTGTAACAGTGACAGTACACACAAGCCGTCCAGGAATAATTATTGGCAAAGGTGGTCAGGAAGTTGACAGACTTCGGGAAGAACTCAAAAAACTTAGTAAAAGTGAAGTGCAAATAAATATCCTAGAAATACGTAAACCTGAATTGGATGCCGCCATTGTAGGTGACTCAATTGCCAGACAAATCGAATCGCGTATTAACTATCGACGGGCAATTAAGATGGCAATTCAATCGACTATTCGAGCAGGTGCTCAGGGAATAAAGGTGAGAATAAGTGGCCGATTGAATGGTGCGGAAATGGCTCGATCTGAAGAATACAAGGAAGGTAGAATTCCATTGCATACATTTAGAGCAGACATAGATTATACCCTTAGCGAGGCTCTAACAGTCTACGGTAAGATCGGTATAAAGGTTTGGATATGCAAAGGTGAAGTTCTTGGAAAGAGAGATTTGTCGCCAAATGTAGGTGTTGATACGAATCAACGTCGATCCAACGAAAGAAGAGGAAGTGATAATAATCGAAGAGGCGGCGGTCAACGCAGAGATAGATAAGTTTAATAAAAAAGAAGTTTAGCCATGTTACAACCAAAGCGGACTAAATATAGAAAGCAACAGAAGGGAAGAAATAGAGGAGTTGCCATTAAAGGCAGCACAATATCCTTTGGATCATTTGCGCTAAAAAGTGTAGAAACAGGTCGAATCAATTCTCGACAAATAGAGTCTGCCCGTATTGCAATGACCAGATTCATGAAAAGGGAGGGTAAAGTATGGATTCGTATTTTCCCTGATAAGCCAGTTACTCGTAAGCCTCAAGAAGTGCGGATGGGTAAAGGTAAAGGAGCTTTGGATCACTATGTGGCACAAATTCAACCTGGAAGAATACTATTCGAAATGGACGGTGTCCCCTTCGAAGTAGCTGAAGAAGCGTTAAGGTTGGCTGCACAGAAGCTACCAGTTTTAACGAAGACAATTGTACGAAGAGACTACCAACAATAATATTATGGCAACAAAAAAGCAATTAGAACTTAAAGAATTTTCGATTGAAAATCTTACAAATGAGCTCACGCAGACACAGGCACAATATCAAAAGATGAAGTTTGACCATGCTATTAGAGGTTTAGAAAATCCTTTGACATTGCGTGAAGTACGACGTGATATCGCCCGAATTGCAACGGAAATTAAGTCTCGAGAAGTGAGCGCTATTGATGCTTCAACTAAAACAAAAATCCGCGCTCGTCGCAGAAATAATAGATAATATGGCAGCAAGTAATAAAAGACAGTTAGTAGGACTTGTTACTAGTACGAAGATGGATAAAACCATTACCGTTCAAATAGAAAGAAAGCTACCACACCCAGTTTACGGCAAGTTCGTTAAGAAGTCTAATAAATTTATGGCGCATGACGAAAAAAATGACTGTAAAGAAGGGGATACGGTTAGAATTATTGAATCTCGTCCATTGAGCCGCTTAAAGCGTTGGCAGTTGGTCGAAATTATCGAAAGAGCTAAATAATATCCTATGATTCAGCAGGAGTCTAGATTAGAAGTTGCAGATAACTCAGGTGCTAAAAAAGTACTGTGTATACGTGTATTAGGCGGTACGAAGAGAAGATACGCCTCAATTGGCGACACCATTGTCGTGACGGTCAAAGAAGCTTCACCAGGAGGTATCAAGAAAGGTACGGTTTCAAAAGCAGTAGTTGTAAGAGTCAAGAAAGAAATTCGGCGCAAAGACGGAACATATATTCGCTTCGACGACAATGCGGTGGTTCTTCTTAATCAAGCAGGAGACCCAAGAGGTACGCGCATATTCGGCCCCGTAGCGAGAGAGCTTCGCGAAAAGGATTTTATGAGGATTGTTTCACTAGCACCAGAAGTGCTGTAACCAAACAATAATGAGCAACACAAGACATACAGTTAAAATTCATGTCAAAAAGGGAGATAAGGTTAAAGTTATTTCTGGGGCATACAAGGGTGTTGAAGGTGAAATTTTGGAAGTAATTCCAGATAAGTATAAAGTGGTAGTAGAAGGTGTCAATATTAAAAAGAAGCATACTAAACCAAGTAATGATCAGGCAGGAGGTATCTTGGATATGAATGCACCCATTCATGCAAGTAAGGTAATGTTGATTGACCCTAAATCAGGTCAGGCAACGAGAATAGGAAGAAAAAAGGTGGATGGTAAAACAGTCCGCTATTCTAAAAAATCAGGAGAAATTATTAAGTAATGGCGTATATACCAAGACTTAAAAGTCATTATCACGATGTTGTAGTACCAAAATTAATGGAGCAGTTTAATTACAGCTCTGTCATGATGGTTCCTAAGGTACTAAAAGTATGCATCAACCAAGGTATTGGTTCGGCTACACAAGACAAGAAATTAGTAGACGCAGCCGTCAACCTAATGACGGATATTGCTGGCCAAAAGGCAGTGTCAACGAAAGCTAAAATCTCTGTGGCAAACTTCAAATTACGAGAGGGAATGCCAATCGGTTCGAGAGTTACACTTCGCTCGATAAGGATGTACGAATTCTTAGATCGTTTATTTGCCGTTGCCCTTCCAAGAGTGAGAGACTTTAGAGGTGTAAATGACAAGGGTTTTGATGGAAGAGGTAATTTCACGATGGGTATCCAAGAACAAATCATTTTCCCAGAAATAAACATTGACAAGATCAATAAAATTGCAGGGATGGATATCACTTTCGTTACAAGTGCAAGAACAGATAATGAAGCTATGGCTCTGTTGAGAGAAATGGGTTTACCTTTTAAACAAAGAAATAATTAGAAAACATGGCTAAGAAGTCAATCATAGCTAGAGAAAAAAAGAGAGAACGCTTGGTAGCAAAGTTCGCAGAACTTCGCAAAAGGCTAAAAGCGGAAGGAAACTATGAGGAACTAGATAAAATTCCTAGGAATTCCTCACCTGTAAGATTGCATAACCGTTGTCAATTAACAGGTAGACCTAAAGGTTATATGAGAAGGTTTGGCGTTAGTCGCGTTACTTTCCGCAAAATGGCTTTGGAAGGAAAGATTCCTGGTATTACAAAATCTAGCTGGTAAAATAAATATTCATGGGAGCAATAACAGATCCAATAGCAGATTATTTGACACGATTAAGAAACGCTCAAAAGGCGGGACACAGAACAGTGCAGATACCGGCGTCCAATATGAAAAAGAGAATGACTGAGATCTTATATGATCATGGGTATATTCTGAAGTATAAATTTGATGAAGAAGGTCCTCAAGGAACGATTCACATAGCCATTAAATATCATCCAGTTACAAAGGATCCTATCATCAGAAAGTTGGGAAGGATAAGTCGGCCTGGATTGAGGAAATATGCTGCCACGACTGATATACCTAAGACAATCAACGGTTTAGGTATAACTATTGTGTCGACGTCAAAAGGATTAATGACAGATAAGCAGGCCCGAAAAGAAAACGTCGGGGGCGAAGTTATCTGCTACGTATATTAAAAATTTGTTGAAATGTCTAGAATAGGTAATGCGCCAATAGCAATTAAATCGGGTTTAACCGTAGATGTCAGCAAGGCCAATTTCGTCACAGTAAAGGGGCCTAAGGGTCAATTATCTGAACAGATTTCTCCGGATATATCTATCATTCAAGAGGATGGTGAGATCCGTGTAACGCGGCCAACAGATCAGAAAAGACACAAGGCGCTTCACGGATTGAGTCGCGCCTTATTAAACAATATGGTTGTCGGAGTAACAGACGGTTTTAAGAAGGAATTGGAGTTAGTTGGGGTCGGTTATCGCGTTTCTAATACCAGTAACTTAGTTGAATTATCGATTGGTTATTCTCACCCGATTTACTTTGTAGTGCCATCTGAGTTGAGCGTCGAGACTAAAATGGAAAAGGGGCAAAATCCTCGTATCATACTTACAGGTATAGACAAACAACTTATTGGTCAAGTAGCTGCCAAAATTAAAGCATTCAGAAAACCAGAACCTTATAAAGGTAAAGGTGTGAGATTTGTCGGCGAATTTATAAGAAGAAAAGCAGGTAAGACTGCATCTAAAAAATAAGAGAAATGAGAGCTAAATTAACTCCGCGCCAAAAAATACACCTTCGAATAAGAAGGAATATTAATGGATCTGTTGCGAAGCCTAGATTGTGTGTATTTCGAAGCAATAAGGCGATCTATGCTCAGCTTATAGATGATGTCAATGGTCATACATTGGCACAAGCTTCTAGCCATGAAGTAGGATCTAAGGGTTTGAATATTGCGGTGGCGAATGCTGTCGGCAAGCTAATAGCCGAAAAGGCAAAGGCGGCTCAAATTGATTCAGTAGTATTTGATAGAGGAGGATACCTATATCATGGAAGAGTTAAGTCACTAGCTGAAGGTGCTAGAGAAGGTGGTTTACAATTTTAATAAAAAAAGATTATAATGGCTAAAAACGAGACAAACCTAAGAGCTACAGAGGCCGAGTTAAAAGAAAAACTTGTTAACCTCAATCGCGTTGCTAAAGTGACGAAAGGGGGTAGAACATTTAGTTTTTCTGCCGTCGTGGTAGTGGGTGATGGTAATGGTACAGTTGGTCATGGACTTGGTAAAGCTAGAGATGTGCAGGAATCTATTGCTAAAGCTGTGGATGATGCAAAAAAGAACTTAGTAAAGTTTCCTATTCTAAATGGGACAATCCCTCATGAGCAAAAGGGAAAGTTTGGCGCAGGCAAGGTTCTCATCAAACCAGCTTCTGATGGTACAGGGCTAATTGCTGGTGGCGCTATGAGGGCTGTTCTCGAGATTGGCGGTTTGCACAATGTATTGGCCAAATCACAAGGTTCTTCTAATCCGCACAACGTTATCAAAGCGACAATTGATGCTCTGACTAAGTTAAGAGCACCTCATACAATTTCTAAGGAAAGAGGCGTAACAATTAAGAAAATTTTTGAAGGATAATAGCGATGGGAAAAGTAAAAATTACTCTAGTAAGGAGTGCAATTAAGAAACCTCAGCGCCAAAAGGCAACTGTCGAAGCGTTAGGATTAAGAAAAATGAATCAAACCGTCATCAAGGAAGAGACTCCTCAGATAATCGGAATGATCGTTAAAGTAAACCACTTAATTAAGGTAGAGAAGGTATAATTATGGAATTACATAGACTAAAACCTGCAAGCGGATCCACGGGTAGCCGAAAGAGAATTGCAAGAGGTCAAGGCTCTGGTAGAGGTGGAACTTCTACTAGAGGTCATAAAGGAGCGAAATCTCGGTCAGGATATAAAAGCAAGAGAAATTTTGAAGGTGGTCAGATGCCGCTTCAAATGAGATTGCCAAAGAGAGGTTTTAATAGCCCTAATCGTATAGAATATGTCACGTTCAATGTGAGTCGTCTAGAAGAATTGGCACAACTGCGTGGCATTACCGAGGTAAGTCCTGAAATTTTTAGGGCTATGGGTCTAATTAAGAAAAGTGACAAAGTAAAGATATTGGGCAATGGAGATATAGCCGCTTCGTTGAAAGTAACCGCTCATTCTTTTTCGAATACTGCAGCTGAAAAGATAAAGGCTTGTGGTGGATCAATTGAACAACTCTAAGTTATAAAAATGAAGAAATTCATTACGACGATTAAGAATATATGGGGAATCAAAGAGCTGCGAAACAAGATTTTGTTTACGTTAGCACTTATCGCTATATATCGCCTAGGTTCCTTTATACCAATGCCTGGCGTTAATCCAGCTGCCTTGGCGACAGCTGCATCTACGCGCGGTGCTAATGATATCCTCGGCTTAATCAACACTTTTGCAGGTGGTTCTTTCTTTAGAGCTTCCATTTTTGCATTAGGGATAATGCCATATATAACCGCAAGTATCATAATTCAGTTATTGGGGTTTGCAGTACCTTACTTTCAACGTTTGCAGCAAAAAGAAGGTGAATCAGGTCGTAAGAAAATTACGCAGATTACAAGATGGCTGACCGTGGTAATCACGTTGGTTCAAGGGGGTACTTATCTTGCTTATATTAATAGTATACCGAATGCTGTTACTCCTACGCTATCTCCAGCAATTTTCTATTTCAGTAGTATTATCATTTTGACCACTGGAACTGTGTTTGCCATGTGGCTAGGCGAGAGAATAACAGAGGAAGGTATAGGAAATGGCGTATCATTATTGATCATGATTGGTATCATTGCGACTTTGCCAGCAGCATTTTTTGGTGAAATAGCCATACAGTTGCAGAGTAGTGGTTTATTCCTCTTCATCATAGAATTGGTTGTTTTATTTTTGGTGGTGATGGCGTCTATTATGATAGTGCAGGCCGTCCGCCAAATTCCGCTTCAGTTTGCTAAGCGTATGGTGGGCCGTGGTGGTGATAGTCAAGTACCTTTAGCGGGAACAAGAGATTATATTCCTCTGAAGCTCAATGCAGCAGGGGTAATGCCAATCATCTTTGCTCAGGCAATTATGTTTTTACCCGGTATGTTGGCTCAATGGGCTGCTGGATCTGGTGGTTTACAAAACTCGTTCTTGATTAGCATGAATAGCTGGAAGTCACTCCCATATAATGTTATTTTCTTCATTTTAGTGGTGGTTTTTACATATGTGTACACGGCGTTATTGGTTAATCCTAAGCAGTACGCTGAGTATCTAAAGAGACAGAATGCGTTTATTCCTGGTGTCAAACCAGGTAAGAGTACAGAGGATTTTATTGATACATTGACTACTAGAGTTACGTTGCCAGGAAGTATTTTCCTAGGATTGATTTCTATTTTTCCAGCGATCGTCGCATCTTCAGGTGTGAATGATGCGTTTGCGTATTTTTTTGGCGGAACGTCACTTTTAATTTTGGTAGGAGTTGTTTTAGACACGCTACAGCAAATAGAGAGTCATTTGCTCATGAGAAAGTATGATGGATTGGTAAAATCAGGAAAATTGAAAGGAAGAAGCGGAATGCAGCCAATAGGTGCAGGAATGTAAAACTGCCTAATGATTCGACGCATTATACTCAAAAGTGAAGAGCAAATTGAAATAATAAGGGGGAATTGCTTATTAGTTAGCAAAACCCTAGCGTTAATAGCCGAAAACCTTAAAGAAGGTCAAACAGGCGAATCCATTGACAGATTAGCCGAAACATTTATCAGAGATCATGGTGCAGCCCCGGGTTTTAAAGGATTGTACGGATTTCCATCCACTTTGTGTATTTCTGTCAATGAAGCAGTGGTGCATGGTGTGCCGAATAAAAGACCATTTGAAATTGGTGATTTGGTGAGTGTTGATTGTGGAGTGTATGATAAAGATTATTATGGTGATGCAGCTTACACATTTGTTATAGGTGAAGCAACCCAAGATCATATGCAATTATGTGTCGTAACGAAAGAGTCGCTGTACAGAGGGATTGAACAGGCGAAATTAGGTAACAGAATTGGAGACATCGGTCATGCCATACAGGATTTATGTGAAAGACAATTCAACTATGGTGTTGTTCGCGAGTTAGTAGGCCATGGTGTTGGACGAAAATTGCATGAAAAGCCCGAAGTTCCAAATTTTGGACAGAAGGGTAAGGGGCCGAAAATAGAAGAGGGGCTAGTGATAGCGGTAGAGCCAATGGTTAATTTAGGTAGAAAGGAAGTAAGGCAAAGTAAAGATGGGAATACCATTATTACAAAGGATGGTAAGGTATCTGCTCATTATGAACATACCATTGCAGTTCATAATGGTAAGGCAGATATTTTGTCAGATCATAGAATTATTGAAGAAGCGATAGATAAAAATATAAATCTGCAGAAAATTTCATTAAAAAAACAGATATTTGCGCTCCCAAATTAGGATGGCTAAAAAAGACTTAATAAAACAAGACGGAATCATTGAAGAATCATTGTCAAATGCTATGTTTCGAGTCAGACTTGAGAACAATCATTTGATTACAGCTACTATTTCTGGAAAAATGCGTATGCATTACATTAAAATTTTGCCTGGGGATAAAGTAGCCGTAGAAATGTCACCATACGATTTGAGTAGAGGAAGAATAACATTCAGATATAAATAAAAGCGAATGAAAGTTAGAGCATCAATAAAGAAGCGATCAGTAGATTGTAAAATCATTAAGAGAAAGGGTGTACTTTTTATTATCAATAAGAAGAATCCCAAATTTAAACAAAGACAAGGTTAAGATATGGCCCGTTTAGCTGGAGTAGATTTACCTCGACACAAGAGAGGAATTATTGGACTTACCTACATCTATGGTGTTGGAAGAAGCAGAGCTAAAGAAATATTAAGCCGAGCTGAAGTATCAGAGGAGACTAAAGTATCCGAATGGTCAGATGAGAATTTGCGAATTATCGCCAAGATGCTTCAAGAGGAGTATAAGGTGGAAGGTGAATTGCGCTCTGAAGTTCAAATGAATATTAAGCGACTCATGGATATTGGTTGCTATAGAGGGGTGCGTCACAGAAAAGGACTTCCAGTAAGAGGCCAGAGTACAAAGACTAATGCGCGAACAAGAAAGGGGCGTAAGAAAACTGTTGCAAACAAGAAAAAGGCTACTAAATAATTAGATAATGGCTAAAGCAAAAAAAGTAAAGAAGAGAAAAGTTGTTGTTCAGCCAGATGGCGTGGCGTACATTCAAGCATCTTTTAATAATATTATCATTTCTCTTTGTAATAAGAAGGGCGAAGTGATCACTTGGGCATCGGCTGGAAAGGCTGGTTTTAAGGGATCTAAAAAGAATACGCCATACGCAGCTCAACTTGCAGCGAACGACGCCGCCAAGACCGCATATGATCTGGGATTGCGTAACGTAGAGGTCAACGTTAATGGACCTGGCGCAGGAAGAGAAGCAGCTATTAGGGCTATTGACGGTGCTGGGGTACGCGTGTTGCGAATTAAGGACACTACGCCTGTACCGCACAACGGCTGTCGTCCACCTAAGAGAAGAAGAGTTTAAAGGAATTTTCAAGAAGAGCAAATACAAATGGCAAGATATACAGGACCAAGAGTAAAAAAAGCAAGAGCATTAGGTGAGCCTATTTTTGGCCCCTCTCGAGCATTCGATAAGCGCAAGTATCCTCCTGGGCAACATGGCCCTTCAAAACGTAGAAAGCAAAAGTCTGACTATGCTATCCAGTTAATGGAAAAGCAGAAGGCGAAATACACCTATGGTGTATTAGAGCGTCAGTTTCGAAATACCTTTGAAAAGGCAACTAGCAAAAAGGGTGTTACAGGAGAAATATTACTTCAATTACTCGAAGCTAGATTAGATAATACTGTGTTTAGGTTAGGGATTTCTCCTACAAGAAGAGGTGCTAGGCAACTTGTGAGTCATAAGCATATTTGCGTAAATGGTATTGTTACCAATAGCCCTTCATTCTCTTTATCGCCTGGTGATGTAGTCACAGTAAGAGGTAAATCGCAGAATATGGAAGTTATTATAAATAGCGTTGGATCTAAGGAAGTTAGAAAGTGGGGTTGGCTAGAATGGAATCCAGACTTGAAAGAAGGTCGGTTTATAGCCTATCCAGAAAGAGAAAAGATCCCAGAAAAAATCAACGAACAGTTGATTGTTGAATTATATTCTAAGTAATTCTTTATTAATTCACTTTATCAGACGTATTCTTCAAAGATGAGTATACTTAATTTTCAGAAACCCGATAAAATACTTCTTCAAAAGGCAGATGATTTCGAAGGACACTTTGAATTTAAGCCTTTAGAGCCTGGATTTGGTCAGACAATTGGTAATTCCTTAAGGAGAGTATTGTTATCTTCTCTTGAAGGTTACGCGATCTCTTCAATAAGAATAGCAGGTGTTGATCACGAATTTTCAACAATTAAGGGTGTTGTAGAAGATGTAGTTGACATGATTCTTAATCTGAAGCAGATTAGATTAAAGAAGTTGATCAAGGATGACGATAGTTCAGAAGAGAAAATTTATTTGACCATTAGTGGTAAAGAACAATTTACGGCTGGCGACATTGAGACACACACAAACTTGTTTAAGGTGATGAATCCAGATTTCGTTATCTGCAACATGGAGCCTTTTGTGTCACTCGAAATGGAAATAATCGTTTCTAAGGGGCGTGGATATTCTTCAGCTTCTGACAATCTTCCTAAAGATGCGCCTATCGGTGTGATACCTGTCGATACTATTTATACGCCTATTAAGAAGGTAGCCTATAAAGTAGAGAATACAAGGGTAGGCCAAAAGACGGATTTTGAAAAACTGACTCTTGAAATCAAAACGGATGGCACCATCCATCCAGAAGATGCGGTGAAGGAGGCTTCGAAGATATTGATTCAGCACTTGATGTTGATCACAGACGAGAATATTACCTTTGAAGATAGTACGAAGCGTGAAGAAAACATTGTAGATGAGCATATTTTACATATGCGTAAGCTGCTTAAGACTTCATTAGAGGATTTAGATTTGTCAGTACGAGCATATAATTGTCTTAAGGCGGCAAAGATTAACTCCCTTGGTGAGATGGTTCGATTTGATACACATGAGCTTTTGAAATTTAGAAACTTTGGAAAGAAATCATTGGTGGAAATTGAGGAGTTGTTGACGGAGAAGGGGCTTACCTTTGGTATGGATCTTTCGAAATATAAATTAGACGAAGAGTAGTCGGTAATTCTTAAGAAATAATTCATGAGACACGGAAAGAAATTTAATCACCTCGGCAGAAAAAAGGGTCATCGCGAGGCATTGTTGATGAACTTGGCGGGTTCACTCATAGAACATAAGCGAATAAACACAACTTTGGCAAAGGCAAAGGCGTTGCGCGTGTATGTTGAACCTCTTATCACAAAGTCTAAGAGAAATACTACACACTCTAGAAGAGTTGTATTTAGTTATCTTCAATCTAAGACTGTTGTAGATGAGCTATTCACAGCTGTGTCCGAAAAGGTAGCTGAAAGACCAGGTGGGTATACTAGAATTATTAAAACTGGATTTAGAAAAGGTGATGGTGCTGAAATGGCCATGATCGAATTAGTCGACTTCAACGAATTGTTGTTGAATAAAACAAGTACTTCCGCTAAACGTACTCGTCGTGGACGACGTTCTGGGGGTGGGAATTCAGCGATAGGCGCGGCCACGACAGCCGTAGCAGGAGCTGTTTTAACAGATTCGGAAGAGGAATAGTACAAATATTTCAAAAAAAGACAATATGATAAAGGTGATTGCTACGTTAGCAGTCACCTTTTTTTATATTTGTCCTCCAAAATGAGCTATGAGTATTTCATCTTCTTTTGATTCAATACTTTTACTTGCTGATGGGACTTGTTTCAAGGGGCGTTCATATGGTATCGAAGGCCTTTCTGCCGGTGAGATTTGTTTTAACACAGGTATGACAGGATACCAAGAGATTTTTACTGATCCTTCTTACTTTGGACAAATCATGGTCACCACTAATGCTCATATTGGCAATTATGGTGTCTCGGATGATGAAGTTGAATCCGATAAGATACAAATTAATGGGCTGGTTTGTAAGAATTTCACCTTTGAACATAGTCGTCGCTTGGCCTCGGGTGACATCAAAGAGTATTTTAGGACGAATCATGTGCCCGTTATTGCCGATTTAGATACAAGATCCATAGTACGGCACATTCGCAGTAAAGGTGCCATGAACGCGATTATAGCGACAGAATCAACACATAGTATTAAGGAACTAAAGGAATTATTGGATCAAATTCCTTCCATGGATGGCTTAGAATTGGCGTCCAAAGTAACCACAAACGCACCTTACGAATTGGGGCATGGCGGATATAAAATAGCCGTTATGGACTACGGTACTAAGAAGAATATTTTGAATTGTCTTGTCGAAAGAGGTTGTTCTGTTAAAGTTTTTCCTGCGAAGACGAGCTATGAAGAAGTAAAAGCATGGGCTCCAGATGGCTATTTTATAAGTAATGGCCCTGGTGATCCATCAAGTATGGATTATGCAGTCGATTTTACCAAAAAGGTATTGTTAGCCCAAAAGCCCTTATTTGGAATTTGTCTAGGACATCAAATTTTGTCTCTTGCGCTAGATGTACCTACATATAAAATGCATCATGGACATCGAGGTATCAATCATCCTGTGAAGAATCTTCAGACAGGACGTTCTGAAATCACCTCCCAAAATCACGGATTTGGTGTTAGTCCTGAAGAGCTTAAAAAGCGTAGTGCAGACATCCTTATAACACACGTTAATCTTAATGACGGCACAGTAGAAGGAATAAAGCATAAGGTTTTACCTGCCTTTAGCGTACAATATCACCCTGAGTCTTCCCCTGGTCCTCATGATTCGAGGTACCTATTTGATAGCTTTATTGAGTTAGTAAAAACCACAAAAATATGAGTGAAATAGTAGACGTCGTTGCACGTCAAATTCTAGATAGTCGAGGTAATCCTACTGTTGAAGTGGAGGTAATTACTGAGAATGATTATATCGGTAGAGCTGCCGTACCTTCTGGAGCATCAACAGGTAAGTACGAGGCCGTAGAATTAAGAGATGGAGATAAATCGATGTATCTGGGCAGGGGTGTTTTAAAGGCTGTAGAAAATGTCAATACCATTATTGCTCAAGAATTGATTGGATTATCAGTATTTGATCAGCGATACATTGACATGTTGATGTGTCAGCTTGACGGCACCCACAATAAATCCGTTCTCGGCGCGAATGCTATCCTAGGGGCGTCTTTAGCTGTAGCGCATGCCGCAGCAGCTGAGCAAGAAATGCCATTGTATCGCTATGTTGGAGGGGCGAATGCCCATGTTTTACCAGTTCCTATGATGAACATCCTAAATGGTGGTTCTCATGCCGATAATAGCATTGACTTTCAAGAATTTATGATCATGCCTGTTGGAGCAGAGAGTTTTTCTGAAGGTTTGAGAATGGGCGTAGAGATATTCCATCACTTAAAAAATGTGTTGAAGAAAAAGGGGTACTCTACTAATGTAGGCGATGAAGGCGGTTTTGCTCCAAATATTAAGAGTAATAAGGAGGCAATAGAAATAGTACTAGCGGCCGTTGAGATGGCTGGTTATCGCCCAGGTGAAGATATCATGATAGCGATGGATGCTGCAGCATCAGAGTTTTATAACGAGGAGAAAAAGCGATATGTTTTTCATAAATCAACCAAGGATGAATTGACGAGCAGTGAAATGATCAGCTACTGGAAAGAGTGGTGCGACAATTATCCTATTTTATCGATAGAAGATGGTTTGCATGAGGATGATTGGGATGGATGGGTAGCGCTAAATCAAACCCTCGGCAATAGGATCCAGCTGGTAGGTGATGATTTATTCGTGACGAATACTAAGAAATTGTCACGAGGGATAACAGAAGGTGCTGCAAATTCAATTTTGATTAAGGTCAATCAGATTGGTTCATTAAGCGAAACCATAGATACGGTAACTATGGCTACACGAAATAAGTACTCTAGTGTGATGAGCCACCGCTCGGGCGAAACAGAAGATGTCACTATTGCAGATCTAGCAGTAGCATTGGGGACAGGGCAAATTAAAACAGGTTCAGCCTCTAGAAGTGACCGTGTCGCTAAGTACAATCAACTTCTGAGAATAGAAGAAGAATTAGGAGATATAGCATATTATCCAGGAAAGGACTTGATTAAGTAGAGTTTACATATCTTTACAATTGCTAATATGTTTTTATGAAGTTTGCCAAGGTTTCTACTCATTGGTTGAATAAATATTCTCTCACTATAATAGCGTTTATCCTGTGGATAGCTCTGTTGGATGGTAAGTATAGCTGGGTAAAGCAGTATAAACTACGTCGTCATCTCAATGAAATGTTGGATTCAAAAGTAGAATACGCCGAAAAATTGAAGGTTGCGAAAAAGGACTACGAAAAGTTGGTTAGTAATAAGGAGAAATATGCTCGAGAAAAGTATTTTGTGAGCAAACACAACGAAGACGTTTATATTATCGAATAATTAGAAAAATGAGTGTTCTTTTAGATAAGACGAATAGAATTGCGGTTCAAGGATTTACGGGTAAGGAAGGCACGTTTCACGCGGAGCAAATGATCGCCTACGGTTCGAACATTGTTGCTGGTATCGTGCCGGGGAAAGGTGGTCAAGTTCATCTTGATTGTCCAGTGTTTAATACTGTTGCTGATAGTGTACGGGAAGAAGGAGTAGATACAGCCATAATTTTTGTCCCACCTGCTTTTGCAGCAGACGCGATAATGGAATCAGCCGATGCCGGCGTCAAATTGATCGTGTGTATAACAGAAGGTATTCCTGTACAAGATATGGTCAAGGTCAAATCATTCTTGGCCAGCAAATCTGCTCGGCTAATTGGACCCAATTGTCCCGGTATTATTACTCCTGGTCAAGCGAAGTTAGGCATCATGCCTGGATTTATTCACCGACCTGGTACTATCGGAATCGTTTCCAGATCTGGAACTTTGACCTATGAAGCAGTAGATCAAGTGACAAAGGCCGGACTTGGTCAATCAACATGTATAGGTATCGGAGGTGATCCAATTGTCGGTACCACCACCAAGGAGGCTGTCGAACTTCTGATGAATGATCCAGAAACGGAAGGAATTATCATGATCGGTGAAATCGGCGGAAATATGGAAGCAGATGCAGCTTATTATATCAAGGAGCATGGCACTAAACCAGTTGTTGGCTTTATCGCTGGCCAAACAGCCCCTAAAGGTAGAACGATGGGTCATGCCGGTGCCATTATTGGTGGAGCTGAAGATACCGCTGAAGCAAAAATGAAAATTATGACAGCTTGTGGCATTCATGTTGTATCATCTCCTGCTCATTTAGGCAAAACAATGGCAAAAGTACTTGGCAAATAGTACCGACGCATAAAGAAATATAGAGTAGGATCTACAGAAGAAGGTGGTGCGTATTGTACCACTTTTTTTATGCATATTAGCGAAGCTCGTATTTCAAAGTCCTACCTTTCGTCGAATAATATCCACACGCATCTCTGTTCTACCGTATATTAGTTTTTAAATTAACGCAACATTTAAATCAAACCAATATGGCTTCTATCGAGCGAATAAAACATGCCGACACTATTATAAAAAATCATATCGTGTGGTCGATGGGTGCCGGATTCATCCCTGTACCTATTGCTGACCTATTTGCAGTAACGGCAATACAATTGGATATGATCAGACAATTGAGTAAGTTGTATGATGTAGATTTTAAGGAGACAAGCGGCAAAGCTATCATAACATCACTCTCTGGCGCTTCTATCGCTAGAATGGGGGCAAGGGCAGTGAAATTTATTCCAGGCGTCGGGTCATTTCTAGGAGGTGTGACCCTAGCTGTTTTGTCTGGCGCTTCTACGTATGCCTTAGGTCAAGTATTCAAAAATCATTTTGATAATGGCGGGACATTCTTAGATTTTGACGTGTCAAGGATAAAGCGTATGTACGACGAGCAATTTGAAAAGGGAAAGGATGTAGCAAGAGACATTCAGAAAGAGCAAGATGATCATAAAATTAAGGCTGACATGGCGGATTTAGATCCTATTGTGCGTCTTAAGGAGTTAGTACAACTAAAAAACGACGGGGTTATTTCTGAAGAAGAGTTTGCGATACTCAAAAAGAAAATCGTCGGGGCGTAAAAATTTAAATGTCTAAACAACAAATTGCGGAGTTGAACATTATATCAGTACTTATTTACTAACTTAAAGTATTGTTTAATGACACGTAATTTTATTTTATTCGCATGCATGGTGTGCATCATCTCCATTGGTCTGAATGCCCAGTTGAGAACCCCTGCCCCAAGTCCATTGGCTAAAACGGAGCAAAACATTGGATTAATCGATGTAAGTGTTGAGTATTCTCGCCCTAGCAAAAAGGGAAGAACGATATTCGGCGCAGACGGTATCGTGCCATTTGGTCAAATTTGGCGTACGGGCGCCAATTCTGTTTCTAAAATAACCTTCTCTGGGGATGTTAAAGTTGAAGGCAAAGATTTGAAGGCAGGTTCTTATGGTATATTGACGATGCCAGGGGCTTCTTCATGGGCCGTTCATTTCTACCCTTATGAATCTGCCAATTGGGCGACATATGTAGAGAAAGAACCTGCAGCGGCAGTGAATGTGAGTTCGGCCACGAGTGGCTTGACGTTCGAATCGTTTACAGTGCATTTTGATGCTTTGAGAAACGATGGTGCAACTTTAATTATAGCTTGGGATAATGTGATGGTTCCTGTTCGTATTACTGCTGATCCAGATCCTGCAGTAATGGCACAGATCAGTAGAATGTTAGCTGGCCCGAGTGAAGGGGATTATTATGCTGCTGGTGCCTATATGCATGATACAGGTAAGGACTTGAACAAAGCCCTTATGTATGTACAAAAGGCAACGAAAGGTGCTGAGGCACGTTTTTGGCAATTGCGCAAAGAAGCGTTAATTCTTGCTGACATGGGTAAAAAGGCTGAGGCTATAGCCGTTGCTAAGAAGTCCTTAGAATTGGCTAAGGCCGCTGGCAATGATGATTATGTGCGTATGAATGAAAAGAGTTTGAAAGAATGGTCAATGTAGTCTTTTGATGATTGACTTTTCTATCTGTTTAAGGGCAAGGCTAAGAAAGTCTTGCCCTTTTTTTTAAATTGATTTCTTTTATCAAATAGACCTTTGAAGTGCCATAAGTTGAGATTTTTTTGTGAAAAAGTATACATTCCTAATTGAAATATAGGTCAGTGAATTCAATATTTAACAATGCCTTGAACGATAAAATAATTGGAGTTTGATGATGTGCATTCAAGGTATGAACGCACCCTGAAAAATGGTAAAAACCAATACAATACAAACCATTCACGTTTTTTTGCACTTAAAAATATGGGCTGAAATGGTCGACATTGCTTCGCATTTTTATCTAATTGAATACGATTACATTTCTACTGAGTCGAGTTAATAATAACAAAATAACAAGCTCTTTTTGCGTTTATATTTAACATTTTTTGAAGATGTAATAGAGCATGATTCTTTAAATCTTAGCCTTTACAAAGTCCAGAAAATCGATTCCATCCCATGCTTTAAGTCCGTGTCCATCTATTAACTCTTGGCATCGTTTAATATAATTTTCTGTGGCAGGATCATTTGGCAATATTTCAATAAGACGTTTGAATTGTTGCAGTGCTTTGTCATATTTTCCATTTTCATATAGATTCATTGCGATTTGATAATCATCCTTAATACACATTTTTTTATCGAAATCGGGGTCTGTTTTTCGATCGATAATTTCTACTAAAGTTACAGGGGTTCTCCTTCCTTTCACTTTACCTTTGTTTATCCAACGATAGGTATATTTATCTTTATTGTGCAAGCGTTCAATCGTATCCAAAGTCGTCAAGAGTGTAATGTCGTTCAATTTAGCTAAGCCTTCTAGTCGCGATGCTAAGTTGACGGCATCAGAGATTACAGTGGTTTCCATTCTTTCTTTTTCGCCGACAGTGCCAAGCATCACGGCGCCAAAATGTAATCCCGCGCCAATTCGAATAGGTGGACGATCTTTTTCTAATCTATAACGATTGTGAGTTTCCAATACGTGCAAGATGCCAATGGCCGCATCAACGGCATTATCAGGACTATTGGGAAATAAGGCCATAATTGCATCACCTATAAATTTGTCGACAAAGCCTCCATGCTCTCTGATGACGGGACTGATGCGATTTAAATAGGAGTTGATAAAATTAAAATTGTCTTGTGGAGACATAGCTTCTGACATGGTAGTAAACGAACGAATATCGACAAACAGAATGGTCATATCCGCCTTAATTTGGTCGCCGAGTTTAATTTTTGTGATATCATCCTTACCTAAATAATTTAAAAAGGACATCGGCACAAATCGGCAGTATGATTTTATCGTTTGGGTGAGGGAACTCGATAAATCTTGTACTTCTTCAAAAGCTTTTGTAAAAATATAGGCTATATTTAGGGACTGTAGGATAACAAAAAAGAGCATTCCATAATGTAAGTAGTTGCTCGTTCTAATGATTTCCAAAGAATTGAGCGTATCATTGATAATGAATAAACTTAAAATACCAATGCCAAATAGCGCCACCATACTACCGCGTTCATTTTTCTTGATGGCGCTTGTTAAAAGCACAAAACCCAAGATGGCGTTTAGAATTATCTGGATATAGATGTAGTCTAGCAGATAGCCAAAGGTTTTCTTGTCGGTAATCATGATAAGGATGCACGTTAGACCGATGATGATGGCCATGGCATGGATATAGCGCTTCTTAATATTATTTGGAAACTGGGCGTCGAGATAAAAGATGAACAGAAAAGGCATTATATAAAAAATAATGTATTCAAAGCGAGCAAGCCACAACCAGGAGACATTAGGCAAAATAACATTTATGTAGATGCTATTGACAAACAGTGTCCGAATGCCTAGCAGTAGACAAAAAATGCCAAAATATAAGGAGGGCAATACTTGTTTTCGCAAAAAATATACTCCTATTTGATAGAGCCCAATGATCATCAGGGCGCCAATCATAAAAAACTCGAGCGCCAAATTAGTCGATTTGGTCAACAGCACATCTTCTGTGAGCCCAAGCCGTGGAGTCTCCCATATGCCACCTCTACGATCTTCAAAATTCGATACTTGCATGACGAGATTCACCGTATCACGGACAGTCTGAAAATTCACCACCTTTGGCAAAAATTCGGAGATATGACTTTCTGTGTTCGTGCCAACGCGTCCATTGCTGGCTATCTGAATCGAGTCGAGATACAAAACATAGGCTGAATAGACATACGGAATTTCGAGGCTCAAAAAGTGTTGACCTTCTGGAAGTATTATTTTTAAATGAAAGGTGGCAAAACCATCAGCTGGTAACACTTGACCTTTCCAATTATATCCATCCCATTCTCGAGGCAAGTTAATCCATTCACCTTCACTAGGTGTGCTCGGTGTTTGTCGATGTAGGGATTGCCAATAAAACACCCATTCACCATTTAAGCGCAAAGATCCAGTAGCATAAAAGTCATACTCACGCAGATCTAGTATACCTCGCGAGGATATCGGCTTGCCAGTGTCAGCATGTACTAAGGATGCCATCAAGCAGAAACTCAATAGGTAGAGCAAATCCTTAAATGATGGTATGCCTAGAACCATAGAGCTTCTTTGGCTCTTTCACCATATTTAATCAAAACATAGAGGACTTCCGCCGCAAAAAATAGAATGGGCAGCAAAAGCCATCGACGAGAATGCAGCCATTCTTTTCGAGGTGAAAGAGGTTTCGATTTTAGGCCTCTAGAAAATAGGTAAAACAAACTTCCTGACAAAACAGTACCACCTATTAAATCTGCGATATAATGTTCTTTAACAAATAATACTGATACCGACACCATTATAGCCCACAGCAAAATAAATGACCCCACCTTGCTACGATCAACATAATACGACCATAATCCTGCTGTCATGGAAAAACCTACGTGTAACGAAGGGAAACAATTATATGGCGAATCGTGCTTATTGTCCATAGCAAGCATAAAACTGTCAAAATCTAAAGGCTGCCTGATAGGACGCATTATATCAAAGGTGGGGAACACCAAAAAGACAATGTAAGCGATGATCCCCGTAAGGCAAAACGAATAAAACATATGCCTATAAATAGTTTGTTCGCGCACGTAAAGAAAGGGCAAAATAACAATGGCATACATGCTCGCATATGGGAAAACCCAAATAGGAGCGAAAGGAATTTGGTTGTCTAAGGGTATTTCTAAAATATGCTTTTTAAACTGCTCGTGAAGCTCAAAATGATTAATTACGACATATAGCGGCCATATTATCCCAAAGTAGGCTATCGCCATAAAGATATTTTGATGCTTGCCGATGAATGCTAAAACACTTTTCATAAAGGTCGAATGATGGTGATTTTCTAAGCTTTAAATATCAATATTTGCTTCGCGACTATTCAAATGTAGTAAATTACCTGGTATAAAAGGCGAATGCTATTTTTCGACGACCATTAAGTTTCCATTTATTTGTGACAGTGATGCAGTTTTTGTGTTCATGCGCATTGATCGATTTACAATGGCATTATTCTGATCTACATTTGAGTTGGTTCTTTAAGAGGTTTTGTGATCGTATTTTCGAGTTTTTAAGTTCAAGAGGTGGTTCGACCTTACAGGACTTAGGATTGTGCGTAGAGTGTATTGTGATTGATGGGCGTTGGCCCCCTATAACAATGGTATTGGATGCCTAAAGGACTTTAATTTTATTTGACTGATTGAAGCTATGACGTTGTTTGGCATTTTTATTTGTTGAACTAAGCCCTAGAGTGATAATATAATTTCATACAGGTTATCCCCCTCTTCGTGAGCACATAAACCCATTAATCACACTGAAAGGGTGATATGTTTAATCAAACTTAATTCCTACGTTATTTGTGACCGAACGTTGCGTCAAGCCTTTGCATAAAAATGATCAGACCTATTCCATAGTTAATACTGCGGGCAGGGGCGGATCTTTTTCTACATAACCTTCTTGATAATGTTATCTCGACTCTATAGCATATTTGACCAATATCTTCTCGGCGAAGATGGCTTTGATCAGTTGATCACCTTTTTCGAACGAGCAAGTGGTAATTTCAATATTGCATTCGTTGGAAGAAACTAGGCTTTTGGGCAGTCCAAAGATTTTGACCATTTCGTCGAGTGATATGCCTTTAGACAAACCGGATGCGGAAATAGGCGACATGACAGTAGTGGAGTTGTTGATATTATTGAAATCAACGTATTCGCTAAGTGCATTTCGGAGAAACTCTACCGTCAGATCTCTGTCTTCTACATTTCGGTTGAGGCGGATATTAAATCGAGACCCTCCACTTCGCCGTTTTTCTTGAATGGCGTTTCTGTTAAGGGACGATTGCAATGCGGCTTGTTGATCATTTTGTTGTTGCTGGATCAGGCGTTGTCTTTTTAGTTCGTCGAGGGATGATTGCAATTCAGTTTTTCTTTCCTTTGATATTTTGGTATCGCCAAGTTGTTTTTTGATCTCTTCTTCTTTTAGTGATACGGGTATTTGAACGGACGGCACATGACCCGATTCATCACCAAAAGTGCCGTAACCACCACCTGCGAGTTGAAACTCGATATGTTTTTTCTTTTTTGTAATCTTCGTTATGAGCACTTGATCATTGGGCTTGATGGCGATACCGTATTGCTTTATTCTGCGCGAGTACTCACCAAAATCCATGGGGCGCTGTTCGTCAAGATCAATATTAATGCCTTCTTGGCTCGCAGGCATTTCGATCAGGACGGTGACGCGCTTGCCTTCCAGGGCATATTGAAGTGATTTTTCGTCTTGGGAATATCCTACTTGAGACGTAATAATCAAGGCAAAGAGTAAAAAAGTGAATTTAATCATGATTAGTAGGTTGAAGTGATATGTAAGCTTAAATTTAGCGGATGAATCGCGAAAATAAAGCAAAATCAGCCACCAAGTATTGGCAAGTTAATCTCAGATACTTATGGATACTACTATCTATATGGTTTGTCGTATCTTTTGGCTGCGGCATACTTTGGGCTGAGCGGCTCAATGCTATAAAGCTAGGTGGATTTCCCTTGGGGTTTTGGTTTGCGCAGCAGGGTGCGGTTTACGTATTTGTGTTGATCATCTTTGGGTATGTGTATCTCATGAATCGCCTAGATAGCAAATACGAAGTGAACGAACGATAATCAATGTTATGAATGTAGAGGTGTGGACATATGTCATCGTCGGTGTTACGTTTGCCTTATATGTAGGGGTGGCCTTGTGGTCGCGGGCAGGCAGTACGAGTGAGTTTTATGTTGCTGGCGGTGGTATTCATCCTGTGCTTAATGGGATGGCTACGGCGGCTGACTGGATGAGCGCGGCCTCTTTTCTGTCGATGGCAGGAATGATTGCGTTCATGGGGTTTGGGGGATCTCAATATCTGATGGGTTGGACAGGGGGATATGTATTACTCGCGCTC
This sequence comes from uncultured Saprospiraceae bacterium, assembly GCA_964616755.1. Classification (GTDB taxonomy): domain Bacteria; phylum Bacteroidota; class Bacteroidia; order Chitinophagales; family Saprospiraceae; genus CAYNFR01. The sequence goes on from CAZTSI010000007.1 coordinate 88,407, forward strand.
ATGTTGGCACCTTATCTGCGAAAGTTTGGCAAGTTTACGGTGCCGGATTTTATAGGGGAGAGGTATTATTCGCAGACGGCTAGAATAGTGGCGCTGCTCTGTGCTATTTTCATTTCTTTCACCTACGTGGTGGGTCAGATGAAGGGCGTAGGTGTGGCTTTTTCGCGTTTTTTACATATGTCGTTTGAGTCGGGCGTGATTGTCGGTACGGCGATTGTATTTTTCTATGCAGTTCTAGGTGGGATGAAGGGCATAACCTACACGCAGGTAGCGCAGTTTTGTGTGTTGATATTCGCCTTTACGGTGCCGGCTATTTTTATTTCACTGCAAATGGTTGATCATCCTATACCACAACTTGGGATGGGTAGTCGAATGGGTGATGGCACTTATCTGCTCGATCAACTGAATCAATTGTCGGTGGATCTTGGCTTTGATCAATATACTTCTGCCGATATCGGAATAACAGATATGTTTTGTGTGACGGCGGCATTGATGATGGGCACAGCAGGCTTGCCGCATGTTATTGTTCGATTTTTTACTGTGCCTCGGGTGAGGGATGCGCGGATGTCTGCTGGATGGGCTTTATTGTTTATTGCGATATTGTATACCACGGCTCCTTCGGTTGCTGCTTTTGCTAAAACGAATTTGTTGCGCACTTTAGACAATCTGCCTTATCAAGAAGTGCCCACATGGTTTAAGAGTTGGGAGAAAACGGGGTTGTTAGTTTTTGAAGATAAAAATGGCGATGGCATTATCCAGTTTTATAATGATGCCAATTCTACCTTTGTACATGACGTAGCCGAAAAGCGAGGATGGCAAGGAAATGAAATACTAATGGACAGGGACATTGTAGTCTTAGCCAATCCTGAGATTGCGGGCTTGCCAGCATGGGTGATCGCCTTAGTGGTGGCGGGTGGTCTTGCGGCGGCACTATCAACGGCGGCGGGATTACTGCTCGTGATTAGTACAAGTGTCTCGCATGATTTGCTCAAAAAATGGTTGCGCCCCAACATTAGTGAGCGCGATGAGTTGCGCGCGGCGCGTGTAGCAATCGCCGTGGCGGTGGTCATTGCTGGCTATGCTGGCTATAATCCTCCAGACTATGTGGCGGCCATTGTGGCATTTGCATTTGGTCTAGCAGCGGCGAGTTTTTTTCCGGCGATTGTATTGGGTATTTTCGATAAGCGGATGAATATGAAAGGGGCGGTATCGGGCATGATTTTAGGTATATTATTTACGTCGGGATATATTTTTCATTTCAAATTTGGTAGTGGTACTCCCGAGCAATATTGGTGGGGAATAAGTCCAGAAGGAATTGGAACGCTTGGAATGCTTATCAATTTAGTGACGGCTATAGTCGTCAGTAGATGCACGGCGCCACCGCCTAAGGTGGTGCAAGATATGGTTGAAGAAATCCGTGTTCCGCGCAGCAAATGACACGCACGCCGAGCATCAGACCAGCTGTAGCGGCCGATATTGTCGGTCTGGTGCAAACGTTTCGCACCGCCACCAAAGCTATGCTAACGGCAGGTATCGGTCAATGGCATTATGATTACCCAACAATTCATCATGTCGAAAAAGATATTTCTCAGGGAAGCATGTTTGTCTATGAAGAAGAAGGTGCATATGCGAGCATCAGTTTTGAAGCGACTGACCACGTCAAATATCCTGAAATACAGTGGCGTGGACTAGGGGAGAAAGCTTGTTATATCCACCGACTGGTCGTACATCCTTGGCTGCAAGGTAGAGGGTTGGCTTATGATTTGTGCAGGCATGTTGAAGAGGTAAGTTTGGCAAAGGGGATTTTATATATTCGATTAGACAGCTATCAGCATAACGCAGCGGCTAACGCCTTGTATCTTAAATTAGGGTTTTCACGCCGAACCGAGATTTTTTATTTTCACAATAATGTTGTTCCGTTCTATCTTTATGAGAAGTGGCTTGGTTAGTGAAGTCCTATAAGAGAAAATCGTCTATAGATTTTTATCGAATTTGGGACTAACTATAGATTGTCAGTTGAAATTATAGACAATTACAAAACTTGAAAAAATTTGATATCTTAGATTCAAGTATTTTAAAAACGAATAAGTTAAGAGAAAACTATTTTAAAAAGTAGGTATTTGCGAAATATAACAACAAGTTTAGATGATGTCATCGACCTGTTCATTGTCAAAAGAAAAATAGTACAGAGAGAGATATTCGAAGCGGAACTTCAATTTCCTGCACTCTTAAAGGTCTTTCATCAATCATCAATTGCCTGACCCACGAGTTGTCTAAATTTCCAACTAGTTTGGTCATTGACGGGGCCTTGAGTTTGCTTCATCAAAATGCCTATTAGTTTTTCTTCTGGGTCTGCAAAATATTGCGTATTAAAGTATCCTCCCCAATCAAACGTGCCCGTGCTACCTCGTCCACCCCGGGCTTGACCCTTTGGTGTTGTTACCCCAAAAGCAAGACCATAGTACGATCCGTTATCGTTCCAGAGATTGCCTATTTGATTGCTCATGATTACATCGACTGTTGTCCGACTTAAAAGGCGTATACCGTTTAACTCGCCTTGATTCAAATACATTTGCAAGAATTTGGCATAATCAAGTGCTGTACTCGATAGCCCAGCTCCACCTGAAAAAAAACGCTTTGCACCATTAATAGGATAGGAGGGATCGTAAAAAGTAACTGGATAGCCCACCCATTCCTCGTTTTCTTTTTTATGAAGTGTCACCAGTCTACTTGCCTTGGTGATGGGTAAGTAAAATGCGGTATCATCCATCCCTAATGGTTCGAAAATATGCTTTTTGAAATATACATCTAGTGGTTCGCCGGAGATGATTTCTATAAAATATCCCAACACATCAAGCCCTTCACTGTATGTAAATTCTTCGCCAGGATGATGATGCAATGGGAGTTGAGCTAATTTTTGAATATTATCTTCTATGCTTATATTCTCAGTTGTGTATAGATCGATAATTCCAGCATCCGCATATATTTTCTTAATATCAGGATCACCATCGATTACTCCATAGCCTATGCCTGAGGTATGCGTGAGTAGATGTCTAATAGTTATGGCTTTATCCGCTGGTATAGTCGTATAATGCCCATCAACGTATAGGCTATCGAGTACTTGTGCATTAGCAAATGCAGGTATATATTTCGAAATAGGATCGTCTAATTGAAAATAGCCTTGTTCCCATAGCATCATGACGGCTGTCGAGGTTATAGCCTTGGTCTGTGATGCTATTCTAAATATATCATTGGTTTTCAATATTTTTTGAGAAGGCGCATCAGCATAACCATAGGCTTTGTGGTGTACAATAATGCCATCTTTGACGACCAAGGCAACAATGGCAGGAAGATTATTTTGGTCGATGGCTTCTTGGCACATCTTATCAATGCGTGCTATGCGTTCGGCAGACATACCTACGCTTTGTGCGGCACCCGGAGCGAGAGTGGGGGATTTTTGAAGAGATAGGGTCTGGCCTATTAATTGAGTGGGTGTCAAGACGATGGTTATTGCCAATGAGAGGAATAAGAGAGTATATTTCATAATCGTAAAAACCGTTTAACCTTAACCACACAATGTACTAAAATACGGAAGGAATAGCCGGAATGTATCAGAAACTTATTTCGTCGAGCCCAAAAGAATATTCAAATCGTTGATTGCCGTAGACATCCCAAGTTTCCATGCTAATTTGAATAGGTTTTTTTGACCAGTTGATGGTGATCAGTCCGAAGTGATTGTCCATCACGGGTCCTTCTATTCTGTGTTTGTTGGGAGTAGCAAAATGCCATGTTGAAGACAATCCGCTTGAAGTAAAGTCGTAAATGGGATATATATTTTCCTCTTTCAATTTTGATATCTCAGAATAGTGTACATCCCCAGTTATAAAAAATACGCCATCGGCTTTTACTTTTTTGATTAGATCAATCATGCGTTTTTGCTCATGGGGGAAATTGGCCCAAGCCTCGTACCCATTGTACTCAATGCTAAATTGTGACCCACTACCGATGATGCGTATGTCCGCGGGTATTTGGAGTTCCTGTTCTAGCCAGCGCCACTGTTGCTCCCCTAAGAGCGTTGAATCACTATTGGTATGAGGGCTGTAATCCAAATCGTAAAAATATCTTTTATCATCTTCTACTTCACCAGCATATGGCTTAAGATCATCTCTGAAGGTGCGATTATCAAGCAAAATGATTTGTAGTATATTATCTCCATAAGGATAGAGGTATGACGTAAAAATGCCTTCCCTTGAACGTCGCTGAGAGCTGTCAGGTTCGTCAAAAAAGTCTAAGAATATTTCTTTCGTTTCTTTTTTGAATGGAAAATGACGCCCTGTGTCGTTCCAACCATAATCGTGATCGTCCCAGGTAGCAATAATGGGCACATTTGATTTCAAATTTCTAAAAGATGCTTTATCTGCCAGTTGTTGATACTTGGCTTTTAATTCTTCCATGTCCTTGGTGTCACCATAAATATTGTCTCCAAGAAAAACGAATACATCGGGTTGATGATCTACTACCAAATTGAAAATGGGAAGCTCTTCTGTTTCGTGGCCGCATGAGCCGAAGGCTATTTTTGTTATATTCTCGGGCTCATTTACTTGTGGTCGACAAGAGGCAAGGAGGACAAGAAGAACAATAGAATTTGTTCGTATTTCGGCTAATTGGAATGCTGCGTGGATCATTCGATTATTCATATTGCGCAACCTCGTGCATGATATTTCTAATATTTGCAGTTATTGTCTTACTGTCTCCCGCAAAAAGTTTTGAACCTAAGCCACAAACTTCAGCTCCTGACGAACGCCAGTGCCAAATATCTAGAGCAGTTGCCTCAATGCCGCCACTTACCATAATTTTAATACTTGGCATGGGACCGCGAATAGCTTTGATAAAATCATATCCTAACACTTTCGCAGGAAATAGTTTGACTATTTCTGCACCCAGTTGCGAAGCTTGATAAATTTCGTTTAGGGTCATTACACCTGGAATCCATAAAACACCAGCCGCCATGCAGTATTGCGCTACGTCACCATCACAAATCGGTTGAACGATAAAATCGGCACCGGACTCCACAAAATTCATTGCTGATTCTACAGAAAAGACCGTGCCTACACCAAGTGTCAAATCTTTATATTCTGAACATAATTCTTTTTTAAGCCGCTTAAAATTTTTCAGAGCTTCGGGACCTCTATTCGTAAATTCAAATACTTTAAGACCTGCATCGTAGCAGGCCATTATGTTTCGCTCACACCGCTCATAATCATCATGATAATACAAGGGCAATATTTGACTATCGATAATTTTTGTTAGTACTTCATTCTTGCTTAGGGAGGACATAAGGTTAACTTTTGGTCATTGCACTACAAAGCTACGATGAAAAGTATAAATATCCTTTATAGAGCTCTGGATATGATCCCCCTTTTGTTGAAGTTTCGTGATGGCGCTTGCGGCACACAAGCTTACAAGGTCTTGCGGTTTTTCATTATGAATTATCCCGTAGATCAATGCAGCCATAAAGGCATCACCACTCCCAACTTTGTCTATGATCGGATCGACCTTCGTTCTGGCAGACCAATATTGTCGCTGTACATCTGATATCATGGCCTGATAATTCATCTCATGCTCATTTTCTATTCGAAAGCTAAAAGCTATCATAGAACAATTAGGGTGGCGCTGTTGGAAGGAGTGCAATGAATGCAGGGCTAAACTTTTGTAATCGGTGTTGTCTAAAGAGGCTTGATCTAACGGAATATCAAGAAGATGATGCATTGCCCATGGATTGCCCATAACGACGTCGCAATGTTGTACTATCGAATGCATAACATCTCGAGGCCGATAGTTCTTTTGCCACAGAGATTCCCGATAATTGAGATCTATTGAAATGGTCAAGCTGCGCAATTTGGCTTGTCGTGTAGCCTCTATACTCAACTCGGCTAATGGCCTAGATATAGCAGGTGTGATGGCGGAAAGGTGCAACCATCCTACGTCTTCAAAGAGTTTATCCCATTGAATGTCATTAGTTTTAAGAGAGGCAAATGAAGAATGGCTGCGATCATAGATGACATTCCCTTTTTTGATACCCGTTCCTTTAGGGAGATAATATGTGCCAAGTCTTCCGTTAGCATAAACAATTTGAGAAGTATCGATACCCTCTGATTGCAACTGCTCAACAATATCTTCACTTAATTGATGCGGTGGCATCGCCGTAAAATATCGGACGGGTAATCCCCACAAGGCAAGTGCTCTTACTACATTCAGCTCAGCCCCACCTATATGAGTCTCCATAAATGTTTCTGTGATCCAGGTACGAGTTAATGTAGGTACAAATCGCAAAAGTGCTTCACCAATACACAATATCTTATTCATGCGAAACGGGGTAGATCTAGATATTTATCAATATTGTAATAACTTATATTTTGAACTATTTCACCTAACCATTTGGCATCATTGGGCAATAGACCTTTGGCAACATCGCGCCCTATAATGTCACATAAAAGACGTCTAAAATACTCATGTCGCGAAAATGACAACAAACTGCGACTATCTGTTGTCATACCTATAAACGTAGACAATACTCCAAGATTTGAAAGACAGTTTAATTGTTTTTTCATTCCGTCTAATTGATCCAAGTACCACCATGCTGCACCAAATTGCACTTTTCCGACAACTCCTTCTTCTGTAAAATTACCACATAGCGCACACAAGGCTTCGTTGTCGGCAGGATTCAAATTATATAGAATAGTTTTAGGTAGATGCTCATTGACATCTTGATGATCTAGCAGTATAGCTAATTTTTCTATATGCCTATCATCACCAATAGAATCTGCGCCCGCATCAGCGCCTAATCGACGATACAATCTTGTATTCGTATTACGCATTGCACCAACATGATATTGTTGAACCCATTCATAGGCACTATATCGCTTACTTAAAAAGTACAAAACAAGACCTCTGAAAGTTTCAGCAGCGGAGAAGGGGGTATCGCTTTTATCTTCAAGAAATTTTTTAAATTCAACATCTAATGTATAAGTCCAATCATGAAAAATTGGAATAGAACTCAGGCCATGATCAGCCATCCTACAGCCACGTACATGAAAATACTCAAGGCTCTGATCAATAACTTCCATCAGATCATCGAAGCTTTGAATAGTTTTTTCTTGACTTTTCCCCAGCTCGACTAAGTAAGCTCTAAAAGCAACCGGATCGCCAATATTTAGCAATTTATCTGGCCTAAAACTAGGCGCTACGCGTAGCGAATCCTCCTCAGAACGGCTATGATATTCTAAGGTATCCATGGGGTCATCTGTTGTGCCGATATACTCTACCTTGTATTTATTAACGATATCTCGTGCGCCGTATCCAGAACCACAAAGCATCTCTTGGCAGCGCGCGTAGATACGTGGTGCATTCTCGGGCGTCAAATATTCATGAATGCCAAAGGAATTTTTTAATTCTAAATGCGTCCAATGAAACAAGGGATTGCGAACTAATCGCGGCACACATTCGCTCCATTTGATAAATTTTTGTTCATCTGAGGCATCTCCAGTAATGTATGCTTCATCGACGCCAAGTATACGCATGGCGCGCCATTTGTAATGATCACCCGCCAACCAAAGCTGCGTCAAATTAGCAAATGACTGATTTTCAGCGAGTTGTTGGGGCGACAGGTGATTATGATAATCAATAATCGGCAATGACTCGGCATATTCATGGTAGAGACGTTCGCCCATTTTGGTGCTCAAGAGAAAATGTTCATCAAATATGGTGGGGTACATAGAGGGTAAAACAGTGTTGCGCTAAACGGATTTACATCAACAATATAAAAGTATTTAACGGATAGTACTTGATTAATCACGTCGATTCTCTATATTTCAAATATCCTCGCAGAAATAGCTAAGCGCAATCAACCCTATACGCACAACAAGCTTAACTTTATTGCTCCTTGGCTATTTTCCAAGTCATGCCGATGTAGACCTCTCTACCCCGTGTTGGGCCCCAAACCGAGGAAGCATCAAAATGAGCCCCAAAGGGTTCTTCCCAACCAATGATAGGTTGCAATTGCCTGAAATCAAATATGTTCTCGCAGCCTACATATACGGATAAGGTGGGAAAATTATATTTTACCTGAGTATTAACTACTGCAAAAGATTCAGAAACATCAGGACGACGATGCGGCTCAGGATTGCTCTGAGTGTTGGGTAGGGTCTGCGGCCCATACCAATGAGCATTCATATCAAATTGAAATTTGCTATCTAATGTTTTATAATTAAACGTGCTAAGCAATCTATGTCTAGCTATAAAGGGTAATAGTTGTTTGACATCGCCGATGCGTCGGTAGACATCTTGAAATGTATAGCCACCTTTTAGTTCGACGGTAGACCATATGTTGAATAGTGCTTCTATTTGAATATTGTTACTTTTACTGATCCCCATAAAATTTTCAACTAATGAGATGGACGGGTCACTATCTAAATTGGGAAATATCTGATTTGAAAAACTTGTTTTGTATATATCTACACTCAACTGTCCGCCAGAAGTTCCATTTTTATTTTCAAACTTATGCGTTAGGTTAATGCCCATATTTCTCGCCTGTTCTGGACGTAGATCATCGCCAAAAAGTATATCTCTAGAGCTTACCATTAACCATATATTCTCACTGAGTATATTGGCGACCCTCCAACCTGTGCCTATATTAGCTCTAACAATAGTATTGGGGGTGATATCATATTTGACCAACATTCTAGGAGTAAAGAAGCCTCCATATATTTGATGGCGATCGTAGCGAAGACCTGACATCCAAGTCAATTTACTTTCAAAAAAGTGCATGGTATTCTCAGCAAATAGTCCAGCTATTTTGTCTTGTCGATTATAGACCCCATTATAACTTCGGATATCGCTTGATGAACCAAACTCTACGTTTTCATTGATGTGCATATGTCGATAGCTCAATCCGGTTTTTAAATCATTCCCCTTATATTGATAAGCATACTGAATATTGGCGTATACATTTTGTTGATTTGCGTCATAGCGTGTTGTGCCAAAGTAGGATGTCTGATCGTGAACATACGAGGAAACTTGAACAGATAGTTGGTGCTCATCATTTAATCTGAAAGCAGATTTAACCGAAAGTTCTGGCTGTCGCCATGAGCTTAGCTGGCCATAAATTTTATTGGATCTGGTGTCTACGGCAGGATCAAAATTAATCTGACCACCTACCCGTCTCTCATCAACATAGCGGGCCGATAGAGAATGACTCCATCCCCAATCTAATTCGTTGCCATATTTCCAATTTGTATGAAACATATATCTCGTCAATAAAGGTAAGTCCAAAAATGTGTCCTGATCGCGATCAACAAGCCTACTCGGTTGCACGGCATGTACGGCTGTGATGTTATGCCATTTATTTTTTTGAAAACTATGATAGACATTCAGATGGCGCTCATAGAAATTATTGATATAACCATTGACAAGCCATTTTTCAGCGGTTGATGGATCTTTTGTGGTCACATTCAATTGACCGCTGATGCTCTCAAAACCTTGAAGTACACTATTGGATCCTTTGGAGACAAAAATATTGTCTATCAATGTGCCAGGGATACTACTCATGCCATAGGTAAAGGCTGGCCCCTGCATGGAGGGTAGTCCATTGACCAGTATTTGATTATAGACACCGCCTAATCCCAAAAGACGCAATTCTGTGCTATTGGTAATGATATTCGTCGTCTGTGGGTGCACGGACAGTTGTGTGTTAAAGCATCCTGCCAAGTCGCAGCAAGCTGCTTTAGACAGCTCCGCTTCTGTGATTTGTTCGACTTTGATGGGCTTAATGGACGATATGATGATGCCCTCTTTGCGCGCCGAAATAGTCACGCCAGATAATACTTCATCCATCTTAAGGACAAAGTCAATGCTGCGCTGACCATCATACAATATACTATCAGATTGATAGCCAACAAAACTTGCGACAATGTAAAACGGCTTATCGGTTTGACCAAGTGGTAAGGCATAATTTCCTTGCCCATCACTGATGACACCGAAGCCTGTTCCTGCCAGCATAACGGTAGCGCCAGGCAGCATTTCCTGATAAGCATTCATTACTTTTCCTTCAACAACTTGTGCATGGAGAGATAAGCGTAAAATAGTTAGAAAGACAATGACAATAAATTTCATCTGAAACAGGTAAAAGATGGAGGAATAGGGTAAATAATATGGATTATATCTTCACCTTATACGGTCTATCTTTGGGGTTTTTACATCCTGGGGTATCTTCAATGACTTCGACGATATCTTTTTCAGAAACGAGGGCAGGGTTGTAGGTTACAATGAAAGTTGAAGTCGCTCCTTTTTTCCCCGGAGTACACCCCGTCACGCCCTTTATTTTTGCTACGTTGTCGGATATCGTCTTCAGATCATTTGAGCAGGTAATGCCCTTGACTTTCAAGGAAATATCCAATGTTACTGATGCTGAGGATGGTTCTGCATTTGTTTGTGCGGATATATGGTTCGAATGAAAGAATATCAAGAATATGAATAGCGTATTATATGCAAGAGTTGACATAATTAAAAATTAAAAATGAAAAGAATCAATGAAAAATCTATCTAGGTTGGCCTCACTAGGAGTCATTGAGGGGGATGCCATACGTAGGCAAAAAAGCTGCTTTTGAGATTCTTTTCTGAGCTTAGTGTACGTGTACGAAAGCTCGATTTATGATATATTGAGAATACTTGGTGTTTCAAGGTTTGTATAAAGCAAGATCCACAAACTTGAAATGGATTGCAGTTTTTGCCTTGGCATCCATCTTGAGCAGGTGCGTCTGCGTCTTCGGTGGCGCTGCAACAATTTATGGTCATATCCTCAATCAGATTGACCACGGGTATGGCTGAGAGTATACTCACATAAAAAGTCAAAAATAGAATCGACCATTTCATGATACAAAAATAAGATAAGTTAATATATCGCGCAGTGCTCAAAAGGTTCTATTTCATTTCGCGATTTTTGAGGACCCTATATGGGCCATTTTTTTTGCTGATGCAGTTATGCTACGTATGTTAGCGTACAAACAATTGATACAATACTGGTATAAAAAAAATGCTGACTAAGGTTCCTATCGTTAAGCCTCCTATCAAGGCAAGCGCCATAGGAAGCTGTATTTCGGCTCCTAATCCTGTACTCCACAGAATAGGCACTACAGCTAATATGGTCGTCAACGAAGTCATAGCAATAGCGCGTAATCGCTTGTCTGATCCAAGAAGTATTGCCTCATCTTTGGGATATCCTTTAGCCCTAAATCGATTAATCATATCAATCTTGAGAATGGAATCATTGACATCTATGCCCAGCAATATAATCAATCCTACCATCGAGATAACATTCAGTGATTGTCCACATGCGTACAATGTTAATAGGGCTCCGCCCATACCGATAGGCAATACAACGGCCACAATTAGGGGCTGGACGAATGATTCAAATTGAGCGGCTAGTATTAGATATAACAAGGCCATAACGACTAGAACGATTAAATAAAGTTCATCAATCATTTTCTTGTTTTCAAAAAAAGTGCCGCTAAAACTTACTGCCATGTCCGTATAAGGTCTAATCAGGCTTTGAATGTCTTCGATCGTTTTTTCATCTCCTTTTACAAAATTAAGATGAACAGCCTCACCACTTCTGATAGCGTGAATGTACTTAAAGTCGGTTAGCTTTTCAACTTGTACAAATTCATGAAGGGGATAAGATTCTTGCTCTTTATTTGAAACGGTGGCCTGTTCTAATTTATCCATTATATCACTATCCATATTTTCGGAGGCTATTGTGATATCGATAAATCGGTCTGTATCCCTCAACTTGCTTGCAACATTCGAACGCAAAATGGTTCGAATTTTTGTCAGAATTTGGTTAAAATCTATACCATAAACGGCTGCTTTATCTCTCAAAATTCGAAGGGAAAGATAGCTTGCCATTGGTGGACGTTGAGGTTGATATCCGCGAAGTTCAAGTTGCTGCCATAGTTGATCAATCCGATCTACGGAGAGGGATCGTTGGGATTGCATGGATTGCACATGCGCGACTAAACTATATTTGGACTGATCGAATAGTTGATCCACTGCATTATCTAAAGGTTTTATACTCCATACCGCTAAAGGATATTGCTTTTTAATGTGATGCTCTAATAAATTGAAATCGCTAATTTGAAGCGGCGTATCGCTGAATAATATCCACTTTATTTCATTTGTATTTTGTTGGTTTTCATTGAGCAAAAACTGAAGTTCGCCGATATATGCATTGGAGGTATGGCAGACTTCTGGTTTAATATTGAAAAGTTCTCTCATTCGGTTTTCTGAACTTGCAATATCAATCGCTTCATTCCAGTCAATTTGAAATTCAAATGCAGTTCTCGACAAGGTGGGCATGGCAGTTTTGTCTATCTTTAAAACTAGCCAATAACTCACTAGTGTAAACAGAAAGATGAAAACAAGAACCAAAAGCCTATGTCTCAAAAATAGCTTGATAATCCTATCGTGAATGGTACCATCTTTTTTGAGTATTTTTTCTTTTTTTTCTATGTTGGACAATAGTAATTTCGCTAACACTGGTAGTACAAAGTAACTAACCAACAAGGAATTAATTAAGGCAAGGCATACTGACAAGGCTTGATCGTAAAACAGAGCGCCAGCTAGTCCACTTAACAGAACGAGGGGTAGAAATACGCTACCTGTGGTCATCGCGCTACTAATTAGGGGTCGTATCACTTCATTTGGGCCATTGATGGCAGCCTCATCATCCCCTGCTTCGATAGCTTGTGTTATGTTTTCGACTATGATAATGGCATTGTCGATCATTAGGCCAATCCCCAGTACTAAGCCCGCCAATGAAATAATATTGATTGAAATTCCCAATAAGAAAAAGCTAAATAAGGTCAAGCTTAATCCGATCGGTAAGGTCAAGCCAATAAGTACAGGCAGCCTCCAGCTTTTAAAAAAGGCAAACATGATTAAAATGGCCGCCACAAGCCCATAGAGTAGGGAGCTACTTAAACTTTGGATAGAGGCAACTAATAATGCAGACTGATCATTAGCCAATTCAAATTGTAAATCTGGCTCCGAAACTCTTAAGTCGTCTACTAGTTGAGCAACATTTTTGCGCAATTCAAAAATATTAGCGGATGCCTTTTTCCTCACGGAAATAGTGATAGCAGGGTGTCGATTATGAAAAAATGATCCACGTTTTCTTTGCTCTGTAAGAATAACCTCGGCAAGGTCTTGTAGTTGGTAGTTATTACCATGAACAGAAATGACTACTTTTTTTAATTGGTCAGGCGTTGTCAATCGGCCGGCAAGCTGGACATTGTATTCGTAAGCACCGTCTTTAATGATAATATTCCCAATATCAACATTGGCAGCAGCAATGCTTTGGGCGAGTATATCTTCATTTATGTTTAGAGCGGATAGTATTTCTATTTTAGGCGCGATGATTATTTCTGGCGTGACTGATCCATGAACATCGGCAAAGGCTATCTCTTCCATTTGCTCCAGTCTTTTCTTGATACTTCGCTCGACATAGCTTGACAACATCTGCATGGTGTAACGACTGCTGTCGCGGATGTAGACATTTAGCGAAAAAACGGGTATCGCCGATAGGCTGCTTTTGATAATACGAGGGCGTTCGACATCTCGAGGTAAGAGATGCATGATTTGATCAATTTTTTCATTTATTTCTATCGAAATGAGGTCCGTATTCGCACCATAAACTAGGGACAACTCTAGTAGACCTGCGCCATTGCGTGTTTCTGTGCGCAGGTCACGGAGATCATTTAATTGAATCATCTGTTGTCTTAATTGCGAAACGACGGTATTCTCAAGTGTGCGAGCATCTAGTTGTGCAGCGGTTACTTGTAGTGTTACGCGGGGGATAGGGACATCAGGCAAAAGTGAAATGGGAATATTTCTGATGAATACGGCGGACACGACTAGTAAGGATAGAACAGTCATCAGCATACCAATAGGACGGTCAACTATTCCTCTTAGCATATTATAACTGATTTAACTTGTTGGCTTCATCAGGGTTGACATCACTTATTTTGACCCTTGCGTCGTGATCTAAATTAAGATGGCCTTTGTAAATAATCAAATCCCCGGGCTTAAGGCCTTCTGAAATAGCTAGTAATTCCTCATTTTCATGCGCTACGGTGACATAGTTCCACTTGGCCCGACCTGTTGCAGTGTCATACGTGAATACAACCTCTCGATTAGACCGTAGGACTAAGGCTTCTTTGGGTATAACAATCCGCGGCTCGGTCGGTTGCTCAATATAAACGCGGACATTCATCCCGTGAAAAAATAGTAAACGATGATTAGCTATACGAGCCCTAATCTCAACTAATCCATTTTTGTCTACTACCGGGTTGATTACATGGATTTGTCCTTGGTAAAGGGTCGAACTGTTTACGGGTTTGAACTGGAGGCTTTGACCTTTTCGCAGCCGAGTGGCCAATGTCTCTAAGACAAGACAACTTACCTCTAGACTGTTGGGATCGATTAAGGTAGCGATCGCTTCTCCTGCATTAATGAGCTGAAAGGGGGCTATTTTGATATCAGCGAACTGGCCATCGAAAGGAGCTTTGACGACAGCGCGTCCTATCTGCCATTTGGTAGTTTTTATTTGTTGTTGAATCTGCTCTAGTCCTGATTTGATGGTGACATAGTTTAGTTTCTGTGTGCTGATGCTACTATCTTGCCCAAATTCTCCCCCGATTAAGAGAATTCTTTCATCGCGATCTAGCTGTGCCTGTTTGAGATCAATTTGAAGTTTTTCTAAATCTAATCTCCATTGCGTGTCATCGATGCGCAGAATGTCTTGATCTTTTGCGACTGAATGGCCATTTCGCCAAGGGAAATATTGCAAATAACCGCCTACTTCGGGTTTGATTGTAATGGTATTGTAGGCATTTATTTTACCGTTTACGATGTCTTGTAACATAAATGGTTGAGAAATAGCAGGGGTGTAGGCCACCTCAGGGAGTTGGGTGGATAGCTGCATCGAAACTTCAGATTCGGGTTCTTCAGTAGTATTGGATGCCTTAGATCCGCAAGCGTAGATACAGACCAGAGACACGTATAGTATGAATAAGGTAAAGGATAAATGTGAGCTTTTGATACCTACTGGGATCGACATATGGTGAGAATTTGGGTTTAAGGTAAATAATTATTTTTAGTGAGTAAATTTTTAATTAAAAAATATCGTGGACTAGACGAATGTAAGGATTATTGAATGAAGCTTTAGCGTCTTTAGAAATAGTTTAAATCCTAGATAACACATTAAAAATGGGTGTATATAAGGCTAAGAAATAGAATGTAAAAAATTTGGTATTATTAGTATGAGGTGTTAACTTACAGGCGATACTAGACTAAACATGGGTTAATGTATTCATAGAGTCGCAATACCTCACCAGTAATAATAGCATGTTC
>CAZTSI010000008.1:0-101796 GCA_964616755.1 uncultured Saprospiraceae bacterium
TAGTGTTTTATGATCAATTGCACCTAATTGTTGCCTTGGACATGAAACTTTTCTACGGGATTGATTCGATGAGTATTTCTAGCTTTTTCGCATATTCACTATATATCCTACATTGATCATCCAACTGGTTATCTTCACTTGATTCATGAAACACCTTGCCCATATGTGGCTCTATAGCGAGAAACCCTTTAAAATCAGAAGCTTTTAGGTCAGCTAGAATTTCAGCCACATGTCCTTCACCTTCTCCAGGAAAGGTATATTCGCAAACTCCAGTTAACGAGTGCCGAGCATCCTTGATATGGAGATGGACGATAGCTGGTTTAACGGATTTATAAAATTCCCAACTATTCTGCCAAAGCTCTCCTGATATTGACCTGTCTGGTTGGAAAACCGGATTCCCCGTGTCAAAGATTAATCGCATATCAGGCACCTCATTTAGCAGTTGTATCGTGTGTTTGGCAGAAAACCCTCCATAATTCATACAGTTTTCGTGTAAGGCCATAATACCTTCTTCTTTGAATAAGCGCACAATTTCGCGCAAGCGTTTGAATCGTTCTTTTGGGTGCTGATCCTGCCCCCAAGGTTCTTGGGCATATGACATAATTCGTGCTCGCGTGCATTTCATGGCGTGCATACGCGGAATACAACGACGTATCTCATCCTCAGTAACTGACCAAGGGCTATGTATTGATTTTGCCCAATTACCAATCAAGGTGCCAAACTCTGCTACTTTAATTGGATACTTTTCTAGCTGCTGAATACATCGATCAAAGGCGAGCTTTGGCAGGTCGTGAACATTGTTTTTTGCGATTGTTCGCACAGATATATATGACCAACCTAAAGATTGTGTTATTTCCAATTGACCCATCCAATCGGTTGTTGCTTCGTCTGTAAATCCACTTAATAACATAAATCTATTTTACATCTAACGATTGATAAAGGTACGGCCTATTCATCGCTTAAAGCTCGATCCATTTTCCCGCTGACGCTGCACTTTCATAAATGGCACAAATTAATCGTACGGATGGCAATGCTTCGTAGGCAGAAATACTCGGAGGCCGATGCAGATGGATAGCTTGCATTACATCTATGAAATTGCGCTCGTGTCCTATTGTATTAATCGCTTTGGGGTCATTGGCCCCAAGTCCAGTATGACGCGTACCCATCAGCGACGACTTAATCTTTTCATCTTCAGGGTCAGGGCGATCAAAATTCCAAACAGAAAAATAGTCATCTTTCATATGCACGGAACCTCTGCTGCCGACTATTTGGATTTCTGCGGGATGTCCTTGTTCACTCCATGCAGCCGTTGTCGCTTCGATGACCCCGCGTGCTCCACTTGCAAATTCTAGCAAAGCTACCGCCGTATCTTCAACTTCAATGTGATGATGTAGGACATTGGTTGTCGAAGCTGTTACTCTTGACACAGGCCCTGCTAGATGAAGCAATACATCGACCGTATGAATGCCTTGATTCATTAGTGCGCCTCCACCATCAAGTGATTTTGTGCCTCGCCAAGCAGCGCTGTTATAGTAATGTTCATCTCTAAACCATTTGACATATGCACTACAAAGTGCCTGTTGGCCAAAACGCTTTCGATCGACAGCCTTTTTAAAAGCTTCTACTGCCGGATTAAAACGACGATTTAGAATCCCTGATAACACCACCCCCGCTTCTCGGCAGGCACTGATCATACGTTGAATTCGCTCAGGAGTAATTTCTAAAGGTTTTTCGCATATAACATGCTTTCTATACCGCGCAGCCAGCAGACACGGCTCCAGGTGTGCGCCTGAAGGTGTAGCAATCGTTATGATGTCAATTTCTTCGCTTTGCAACATTTCCTCTGCATCTAGATAGGAGGCGCATCGATAAATAGAAGCAAGAGCTTGGCTAGTATGTCCATTGCGACTAGCGACAGCCACCAAGTGAGCATCTGGGATGGCTGCAATAGCCGCTGCATGAAATTGGGCAATCATTCCACTTCCGATTATCGCAAATTTCATCTGTTTACTTTCCGTTCTCTTTGAATAAAACTAACCGTTCCGTACAATCCTAAAAACAAAAGACTTGCCAATCCTATAAAACCAAAATATCGCTGATAGTCATTGTCGCTGTGATAGAAACCTAGAAGGGCCCAAACGGATGCAAACCCAGCGGCAGCTATCGCTATACACATTAATCCATTGATCCAATACCGTTGCCTTATTAATTCATTCCCTAGTGCCTTTCGACTATTCATCAACAGAAATATCACTAAGTAGGCGATCGGCAAGAGGGTGGTGGCGATGACCGATGCTGGCACAATAACGGCAGCCTTTACACTTCCTGCCCAAACAATAGGCGAGAAAAAACCACTTAGCGCTGGAATCAATGCACCTAGCATGAAGAGTCCTCGAATTCCTGGGCGACCGAATGCTTCGCTTAACGCATAGCCGTTGATCATCATATGCACCAGCATTGTGCTAAATGCCATAGCTAAAATGCCAACGCCAAAAATCAATTGAGAATATTGACCCAAAAAGGGCTTAAGTGCCTCGGCAAGGTCATTGGCAGATCGTCGCGCTAGCATAGTACTTAGCTTTTTGCTTTCTAATGGTGCATTCTCGCGCAATTGTTCTTTAACCGTTGGGGCTAATAATTCAAACCCAAGATGGCTTTGGGCCAGACTCTTGTCCAAGACATTGAAGTAAGCTTGTTCATTGACAAGGCTGTTTTCTTTTGCATGAAATTGGGATGCTGTGGCAATAATTAGAGATGAGGCTCCGATAACAAAAGGCAGTAATAAGCCAAAGAGTAAGTCAATAACAGATAGACGACGGTTGTTTTTATTCCACCCTTTCTTGCGTTGCGAATAGGGAAGTAGAAAGGTCATATTTATGCCTACGGCCGTTCCAAATGCTCCAATGACTATACTGCGTTGTTCTGACATGATATAATTCGTCCAAAAGGAGGATTGTTCTCCCGAGATGTTTATCAATTCTTTATAGGCACTGTTGGGTGTAAAAAGTAATGAAGGCTTAGGAATCCATCCTTTCAAAAATGACTCCCAGGGAATTGCCTTTTGAGCAAAAAGTACAATAACCACCACCATAAAAGACAGAATAATAACAGCCACTAAACCCTTGATAAACAGGTCAATATATCTAGCCATTTTTCCTTCGCCAGAGAAAATATAGATAACACCTAATGCCAGAATGGCCAGTACGCCAGTAAGTATATATGGGGAGGGTAATTCAAGGCGAAGATTGCCTTGAACAGCATCTGAGGCTAAAGCAAACTGGGCGGCGCAAAACACAATATTGGCGATCATGGCCGCCCCCAACCAGGACCATGCTAACATTGGACTGATATATTTTTTGACCAAAACAAATGGCCTTAATGCTGGATCAGGTAGACTTAAATTGACATAACTTAAGGCAGATAACATAATAATGCCGCAAAGCATAGCCAAAGGCTGCAACCATAAAAAATCGTAGCCCCCGATTACCCCAAGATATAGTGCGCTCACTAAGGTGCCGCCTCCTAAGGTGACTGCCGCTTGTATCCAACCCGGCCCACTTTGTTTTATTAACTCAAGCCAAGCAGATGTTTTATGTTTTATTTTTAGTTCCATATCGTGTGATGCGCTTTGCCCGTAGGGTCGTCAACTCGTTTATAGGTATGTGCACCAAAATAATCTCTTTGAGCCTGAATAATATATGCGGATGACCGATCTTCAGCCATGCTCTGCAAATAATTTAAGGCAGCTGAGTGCGCTGGTATGGCAATATTCTTCTTGATGGCGTAGATGTTCAACTGCTTAAGCGCTTTATGTGATGTCATGATCTCAGCTTTAGCCATAGAGGTATCCATGAGTGCCACGTCGTCTTTCAGTAATTGCTGGCATTCCAACATTAGTCCTGAACGAATAATGCAGCCATTCGTCCATATACGGGCAATCTCGCTTAGATTTAATGTCCATTGGAGCGACTTAGCAGAACATCTTAGTAGTTCAAAGCCCTGATGATGATTTATCCATCGTGCGACGTGATAGGCTTTGAATATCTTTTCTAGCTTTATTTTAGCGTCACTCTTCGCTGGGCTTTTTTTATATGATTTGGCATATCTTTTTCGATCGTCTAAAAAACTGGATGTATAACGAGCGAACAAAGCTGCGGCAATCATCGTCGCGGGAAATCCATATTCACTAGCAGCAATGGTGGTCCAGCTACCAGTACCCTTGCTGCCAGCTTGATCTAAAATTGTGTCAATAATAGGCTGACCTTTTTCGCGATAGCGCAAAATATCTATGGTAATATCGCTCAAATATGAACGGTTAGAGGAAGTGGACCAAGCTTCCCAATGATCGGCTAACTCCTCTGAAGCAACGCCTAGACCTGTTAAGGCTAGATGACATATTTCAGCGATGAGTTGCATTTCGGCGTATTCGATGCCGTTATGTACCATTTTTACAAAGTGACCGGCACCTTCAGGACCAATATACATGCAGCAACTGCCGCCATTGACATCGCGTGCGGCTATGGCCTCTAGCATGGGCGCAACGCTGGTATATGCTTCGAAGGCACCTCCAGGCATAATAGAGGGGCCTTTTCTGGCGCCTTCTTCTCCACCTGAAATCCCAATACCCATAAAGTGAATACCCTTTTCAGATAGCGCCTTCGTGCGTCGACGTGTATCTTGATAATGAGAGTTGCCTCCATCAATAATGATGTCGCCTTTGTCGAGAAGTGGAACGAGCTGACTAATGACTTCATCTACAACTTTCCCGGCATTGACCATCAGCTGGATGCGACGCGGAGCGGATAGATTCTTTACGAATTGTGTCAAGTCTTCAAATCCGACAGAAGCGTGGAGTAGAGGATCAGAAAGGATAAAGTCTGTGGCGACATTTTCTTCTTGTCCTTTAATATGGCGATTATATAGCGCAAGAGAAAAACCTTTCTCCGCAAAATTTAAGCTCAGACTTTTACCCATTACACCTAGACCAATAATTCCCCAATCCTTTTTCATAAATTCAATTAAGTTCGCTAAAATAGTCCCAAGAAGGTATTTGAGTGTACTTCTGACCTCTTTTCTCTTTTCATTGTACTTCTGGACTAATAGTTTGGAGTATTTGTTGGAGAATCTGTTCTGGAGTAGCCTGATCAGTGTCAATGACTAACGCGTCTTTGGGCTCTTCTAAAATATCAAATTGAGATAGAAGCAAGGTCTGTGGCATAAAGTGATTGCGAGCTTCAAGTCTATTATAGATGGATGGATAAGATCCTTTGAGATAAATTACTTTCGAAGTTGCGTAAATGTCTTGTAATAACCGAAGTCGGTAGCTTTCTTTAAGGGCAGAGCTACTGATCACGGCTCCCTTCTTTTGCAATGCCTCGATGGCGGCCAGATGTAAGGAATCTAACCAAGGCCATCGATCTTCATCTGACAGAGGTATTCCCTTTTGCATTTTTTCTATGTTGCTAGTCGGATGATGATCGTCTGCCTCGATGTACGGCAGATGTAATTCTTGTGCCAGCATCTGACCAAGGGTAGATTTGCCCGATCCAGAAACTCCCATTATAAGATAGATATGAGCGCTCAAAATGCCTTTTTCATTACTTTTTTGTGAAGATCGTTCAATTTTTTTAATGTAGCGCTTCCGTACCAAGGTTGAAGCTCCATCACTAAACTACCAGCGATAATGGCGGGATCTGTAGAGGTAAGTTCTCGCGCTTCTTCTACTGTAGCGACATCAAAGATGTAAATGCCTCTGATCTCCCCTTCATCAAGGAAGGGCCCCGCGAGTAAGAGCTTCCCTTCTGTCGTTAATCGCTGAATATTAGCCAAATGAGCCGTTTGCAAATCAGCGCCTTCCTGAGGATTTGTAGGCCGATTTGGTCCCTTTTTCAAGAAGGCCAGCACATAACTCGACATCCCGTAGTCATCGGCTTGAAGTTCTTTGGCCAACATTTCATCAAACGTGCTTGAGGCGGAATTGGCTTCAATTTGATATGCATCATCTGTTCTACAAGAGGGCACGAGAGATAAATAAAGGCATGTAAATATCAGCAGGCTAAGTTTTCTTGAGAACATATGAGTGATAGTTATAAGCTGTAAAGAAAGGAATTATGCTGAATAAAAAAAGGGAATGTTAAGTACAAAACAATTTGTAATTGGTATCCCTACTAACAGAGCACTTTTACGTGAGATTATCGAAGAGCGATATGTTTCGGGCTTTACTCAGTTAATGCCTTTTGATGATTTACGAAGATTAGGATCCAAAGAGACAGATATAGCAGTTTTACCGCCTTTTAACAATCCTAATGCTACTAAATATCCTCAAAGATTTGTGATATCACAAACGGAACTAAATGCCAATGTAAATGCACCAATTGATCCAGGGATATTTGCTGAAACCGAGGTAAACAGATAGATGTTTAGCGTTTCTTAGAGAATACATTAATGGCGTCGTTCAATCACTTTTGGACGACGCTTTTTTTTAATTATGTATATTGTGCATGCGTCAATATTTAAAATTAAAAGACTAAACTTTGCATTTTATATTTTGTCTAAATCTCTTTTACCACTTTTATACAAGTTTTATTATGAAATATTTTATCGCGTTCCTTTCATTTTTAATGGCTATTGAAGTTTGCGGGCAGTTAAATAGCTCTTATCAGATACCACATGCGGACATTATGACTTTGGCCGATGCTACTCCAGCTCCGTCTATCTTAATGGATGATAAGGCTCAAAACGCTCTTTTACTCTATAGTGCTGGTTATAAGACGATAGAAGAGTTGAGTATCGAAGAAGTTCGGCTAGGTGGACTGAGGATGAATCCCAAAACAACGATGTCTGAGCGTAGTCGATTTTCGGTCAAAGTGAGCTTGCTCGATCCAAAGACGCAAAAGGAATCCGCCATTGCAGGTATGCCTGAGAATGGCTCATTTTCTAGCTTTTTATGGAGCCCTGACCAGAATTATGTAGCTTTTCTCAACACCTCGACAGATGGGGTAGAATTATGGGCGGCGCATATACCAACCAAAATCGCCAAGAAATTGTCTGATGCCAATGTGCATGCAGGCCTTGGGCGTCCTATGATATGGATGAGTGACAGCCAACACCTTTTAGTAAAAATGCGGCACCAGGGGCAAGTTTCGATTGTTAATAGAAATGCCATTACACCCTCTGGTCCGACCATCAGCGAGAATGCAGGTCAAAAAGCACAAAATCGTACGTATCAAGATTTGTTAAAGAACCCAACGGATGAAGAAAATTTTCATACCCTCGCAACCTCTAAAATCGTTAAAATTGATTTGAATGGTCAGGTGTCAGATTTTTTGCCAGCTGCTATTTATGACGACTTAGATTTGTCGCCTGATGGCAAGTACGTTTTAGTCACCACCATAAAAAGGCCTTTCTCTTATATTGTACCTTATGATCGTTTTCCAACGGATTATGACCTTTACACGTCTGGCGGTGAATGGGTCAAAAAACAGTTCAGTACCCCACTAATGGAGGAAATGCCAAAAGGATTTATGGCAACGACTGTTTACCCCAGATCTGTTCGGTGGCGTGCAGATAAGCCTGCTAATCTGGTGTGGGTTCAGGCCTTAGATAATGGCGATCCTGAAGTAAGTGTTGATCATAGAGATGCCGTTTATCAACTTGCAGCACCGTTTACAGGAGAGCGAGAATTAGTCGTAAAAACAAAAGAGCGTTATGCTGGTGTAAGTTGGGGCAACGATCAGATGGCCGTCGTTTATGAGCGCTGGTGGAACACTAGAAATGCCCGTACGCTATTGTTTGATCCATCTAATACTTCCAAAGAGCCCACATTGATCAATGAACGAAATTACCAAGATGAATATAGTAACCCAGGTTCCTTTGTTACAAAGAAGAATGAATATGGATATCCTGTTTTAGAGTTCTACCAGGATCAGCTCTATTTGTTGGGGGGGGGCTATTCGGAAGCTGGCAAATTTCCATTTTTTGATCGATATGACCCGAAGACGGGAGCCACGGTACGCCTGTATCAGGCCAAAGATCAAGACAAGCTAGAAAACCTCTTGGGGGTTTTAGATATTTCGAAAGGGCAGTTGTTAACGAGGATAGAATCACAAACTGACTATCCCAACTACTATACGCGAAATATCAATACGGGTAAAATTAGTTCAATAACTGCTTTTGAGAATCCATTCGAAATCCTCAATGGGGTTCACAAAGAGATCATTCAATACAAGCGAGAAGATGGACTCGATTTGTCCGCCACCCTTTACCTGCCAGTAGGCTACGACAAGTCAAAAATGGAAAAGATGCCGATGATCATGTGGGCATATCCTCGAGAATTTAAGGATCAAGCAACAGCCTCACAAAATACAAGCAGCTCAAATGAATTCACTTTCCCATCTTGGGGTTCACCTATTTACTGGGTTAATCGGGGCTACGTAGTGTTGGATCGTACGGCTTTCCCTATAGTTGGTGAGGGTACTGATGAGCCTAACGATAGCTTTGTTGAACAATTAGTGGCTAATGCAAAAGCGGCTATCGATGCAGTTGATAATTTAGGATATATCGACCGAAATAAGGTAGCGGTAGGGGGGCACTCCTACGGTGCATTTATGACGGCTAATTTATTGACACATTGTGATCTGTTTGCCGCCGGTATAGCGCGCAGTGGTGCCTACAATCGCACATTGACGCCATTTGGTTTTCAGTCAGAAGAGCGTAGTTATTGGGAGGCACCAGACGTCTACAATACCATGAGCCCTTTCATGAATGCACATAAAATGAAAACCCCACTTCTACTTGTACATGGTGAGGCAGATAATAATTCGGGCACCTACCCAATGCAAAGTGAGCGATATTTTAATGCTCTTAAAGGCTTAGGTGCAACGGTACGCTTGGTCATGCTACCAAAAGAAAGTCATGGCTATGCTGCTAAGGAATCGATCATGCATCTACTTTGGGAACAAGATAACTGGCTAGATAAATATGTTAAGAATAAACCTGCACTGAAGGAAGTGAAGCCTTAACCAATTAGGTAGGCTTTTGGGCTATCACTAACTCATAGAGTAAAAGATCCTTCAATTGTGGCACGGAATGCTGACGTTCGGCTAAATGCATACCTATCTCAGGATGTTCTATCATTCGAATAGATCTGGTATTATTAGGGCGGACAATGGCATATACTTTTGTACAAGCAAGTCTTGTTTTTGCATCTTCGAGAATGGCTTTTGCGGCTTCAATGGCGTATCCTTTTCCTTGAAATTCACTGAGCATCGCGTAGCCAATATCGGGGTGATCTAGATAATCGCGTTGTAGCAAGCCGCAAATACCTATAGCTTGATTGTCAGGTTGTACCCCTATTCTCATTAAGCCAAAATCATTTCGTTCGTAACTCTCCAATGGACCTTGGGTAATGTAATTTCTAGCATCTTTCAGATTTTTGATGTCTCGATCACCAATATATTTTATCCAGCCAGGCTCGTTGAGTAAACAGAGAATAAAGGCTTCATCGACAAACGAAAGCTTTGATAATATAAGTCGTTGCGTATGGAGTTTCAATTATTACGTTTTTTTATTCGGAAAAGTAATGAGAATCGTTCTATACAAGATATGATAAGTGGTTTCGCGCATAAAATTCTTTGTCAATATTGAATAAATACTAGTTTCGCATAGGAATAAAAATCTAACTCGTATGAAAAAGTATATGGTCGCAGCCGCATGTATATTGAGCCTGCATTTAGTCAGTTGCACTGGTGGTGAAAAGTCAAAGTCGTCTTCTGCGGACACTTCTGATAATGCTATTGCCGCTAAAACATCTGCCGCTCCTGAGGTTGAAGAAAACAAGAAAGGAAAGCTAATCTTCAAACAGTACTGTGTGATTTGTCATGGAGCTGATGGGAAGCTTGCCGTAAGCAATGCAACGGATCTGAGTGCCAGCAAACTAAGTCTGGAAGATCGTATAACACAAATCACGAATGGCAAGGGTCTGATGACTCCATACAAAGATATTCTCAGCGTTGATCAGATAGAGGCCGTAGCTGATTATATTGAAGTCTTGCGCAAATAACGCACTTATACATGTATGTTAGTAGTAAGGCGCTAGTATGTGCCATATGCCTGAGTTTTGGCTGTCTAAGTGCACAAGTAGATAGTATTTGGGCGAGTCTTGATACTATTTACATCAAGGCTGACCGTCTTGGTAGAACTACCAACGAGCTTCTAGCCTCGGGCAATACTGTGCAACTCGAAGGATTAACACAACAAGTTGGTGCTACCGTTTTTCCATTGTTACAAACTGTTCCGGGTGTTTTTATTAGCAACGAAAGTAATCTTGCACAAGATGTACGCATATCTGTGCGTGGGTTTGGTGCGAGATCCGCGTTTGGCATACGTGGTATTAAACTAATCGTTGATGGAGTGCCTGAGACTACGCCGGATGGACAAGGGCAACTAGACAATCTTGATCCATTGGCCATCGCCTCAATGGCGGTGATCAAAAGCCCTTCTGCCAGTCAGTTTGGTAACGCAAGTAGTGCCGTCGTTCAAATCAGCACTTATAGTCAATTTAGCACTCCCTACGTCCATATTGGCATTCGAGGTGATCAGTTAGGAACATCGAAAATTTTTGCTGATTTGGGCTGGAGGCTTAAAAAAGGTCAATTTCAGATGACAGCCTCTCATCTTGACGCAACAGGATATAGGCAGCACAACGATAGCAAGGCTTCTATATTTAGCTTTCGCGGTTTACATTATTTAGGTGAGAATAGCCGTGAAGAATTGCGTTGGCAGATTTCCTATGCGCATAGTCCACAAGCCCAGGATCCTGGAGCCATCAACTTGATAAGTGCTGAAGAAAATCCACGCCAAGCCAGGCCGCAAAATTTACTATTTAATGCTGACGAAGAGATTCGGCAACTACGACTCAGTACACAGTATAAAAAGGTATTTTCCAATTTCCTATTTGAAAGTCAAGCTTATTTTTCTGCCCGATCATTCTTGGGTCGGTTACCATTTAGATTAGGCGGGTGGAATCAGTTTGATCGTCAATATGGTGGGCAATCGAGTCAGTTTACTCAATATCAATCCTTTTTTGGAGGGGATAATAAAGTATTAGTAGGGTATGATTTAGCTTTTCAAAGAGACCATAGAGCGCGATTTAATAATAATCAAGGTGAGCAAGAAGCATTGAGTCTGGACCAACATGAACGATTTGATGTGCTTTCTTTTTTCGTAGCCGATAACTGGAAGAAGGGATTGTGGCAAGTGGATGTTGGCCTTCGCTATGATGTCAATTGGATAGGAATTAAAGATAACTTTCTGTCTGATGGCGACGATTCAGCAACTATACAATTGCCAGCGTGGAGTCCTTCGTTGGCCCTTGGGTATACGCTAGCCAAAGGGCAGCTTTTTGTCAATTATCACCGCAGTTTTGAAACACCTACCTTGACAGAATTAGGTAATAACCCGTCAGGTCAAGGAGGCTTTAACCTAGCCTTGAAGCCACAAGTTGCACATTCGATAGACATGGGTGGACGTTGGGATCATAATAAGTTTTCAGCCGAATCAAGTATTTATCATATTTGGACTCAGGATGAGTTTTTGCCTTATGAACTAGCGTCCATGCCGGGGCGATTATTTTATCGAAATGCTGGAAGAACAGAGCGTCTGGGGTGGGAAACAAGTTTAAGCCACCAATTGGGGGAGCATTGGACGTGGTCGGTTTCTGCTTCGATTAGCCAAATGGAATTTGCAGATTATACGGTCGGATCGAATAATTTTGACGGTAATACTTTGCCTGGAATCCCTCAAAAGCAGTGGGGAGCCAGATGGATATATAATCCAGCACCTATTCAATTATCTATGAGTTATCAAGGGATTGAAGGCTTTTATCTAAATGATGCCAATGCCTTGAAGGTAAATGACTACCACTTGGTGGACATTAATGCAACTTACCATTTGAATATGCCAAAGAATTTGTCGGTGGAATTGTATATAGCCTGTCGCAATTTGCTAAATCAGCGATATTTTGACAATATTCGGATTAATGCGTCTGGTGGCAACTACTACGAACCAGGCCCCAATAGACGCTGGGATGCAGGCATAACACTAAAATTTTAATAAATTAAAGAGCCAATATCTCGGACATCTTCAAAAGATCAGGATTTAATTCCTTACTTTTATTGATGGCATCATCAAAGCTTGTGATCGAAATCGTATCGTTTAAGATGCCTAAGGCCACATTACTTTTCCCCTCCAACAAGTTAATAACAGCGCCATAGCCTAATCGACTAGCTAAAACTCGATCAAAAGCACTCGGCGATCCCCCTCTTTGCAAATGCCCAATAACAGTTACTTTACTGTCTATGTCATGCTCATCTTTCAGTATTTTAGCCAAATCCATTGCGTTACCATTTTGATTGCCTTCGGCTACAACAACCATATTAAAGAGCTTACGCCTTCTGGCGGCTTTCTTAAGGTATTCGGTCAGTTTTTCAATGGGGGTATCCGTCTCAGGAAGGAAGATAAAGCCAGCCCCCGTGCCAATACCCGTATTTAAAGCAATATAACCAGCATGGCGACCCATTACTTCAATAAAAAATAAGCGATTATGCGAATCCGCCGTATCTCTTATTTTATCGATGGCCTCCACAGCTGTATTGATTGCCGTATCAAATCCGATGGTATAATCTGTACCATAAATATCATTATCAATCGTACCAGGAAGTCCTACAAATGGAATGTTATAGGTCTCGGTAAAGATTTTAGCTCCCGTATATGTACCATTCCCACCAATAGCTACGCATGCATCGATGTCGTGCGCTGACAGCGTTTCATATGCTAAATCTCGTCCCTCTGGGGTGCGAAACATATCACTTCTGGCAGTTTTTAACATAGTCCCACCCATATGGATGATATTGGCCACGTCACTTTTCTCTAAACGCTTGATCGTTCCGTTGATCATACCATCGTAGCCGCCATAAATGCCGTACACGTGCAGATCCATATATATACCTGTCCGGACAACAGCTCTAACAGCAGCATTCATTCCTGGGGCGTCGCCACCAGATGTAAACACAGCTAACCTTCTAATCTTTTTATTCATCGGTGATTACGCATTAATCCTTCAATTGGCTGTCTTAAAAAACGTCCCGAAGATAAACCTTCTTTCGAAAGTTTTAAACGCAGTATATCTTGAAACTGGTATCCAATGGATCCGACAAAATGCACCTTTGTATTCGTAGAGGGTATAATGGGCAATACCATTTTTTGTATAAACTGATCAAAGATTTCATTCGTAACTCTTTCTTGAAGTTCAGGGGACAATTGTGGAAGTAGCTTTGCAAACGAGGCAAGATAGCTTCGCGGGCTTGTTTGTTTGTATAGATGAGCAGTAGCTTCCTCTTGTCGAATACCTACATATGCCCTTATAATTTCGTTGTCAGCATTCGTCAACCAAGCTCGTGTGAAGTGTAAATATATAAGCTGTCCTAAACGAAAACCGCTTCCTTCATCTCCTAAGAGATAACCACCTGAATGGATGCGTCGAATTATACGCTCTCCATCAAAAACAGCAGTATTCGATCCAGTGCCGAGTATACAGATCATACCCTTTTCTGCACCCATCGTGGCGATCGCCGCGCCTAGAATATCATCTTCGACGAGGCATTTTTTCAATGTAGATAGGTGCTCAAGACAAAAGTTTGCGATAGATGAATTGATCTCCTCATTGATACATCCAGCACCATAATAATATAGTGTGGCAGGCATATTGACCGCTAGTGCTGTGCAAATCCTCGATAATTTCTCCCAATAGTCGACATCGGTAACGGGATTCATGCCATCAAAGGATAAGACTTGCTTTGAATCATTCGAATTGGATAAAATAGCAACATCTGATTTTGTAGAACCAGCATCAATGATTACTTTCATTTCTAATTATATACTTATCGCATAACAATAATACTACGATGAAAATGAATTCAACACGAGTCATCATTATTTTACTTATTTTCAGTGGCTCTCTCAGGGCTCAAAAAGCTGCTGAAACACTCAAAAATAGAGTAATAGAACGCATAGATAATAATGCAAAACAGGCGCAAGTAATGGTGGATAAGGTCTTTAGCTTCGCTGAGCTTGGATTTCAAGAATACGAGACCTCTAAGTATATTACGGATATATTGCAAAAAAATGGATTTATTATAGAGCATAACATATCTGGTATTCCTACAGCATGGATGGCTCGCTGGGGTAGTGGCAAACCTGTTATCGCGCTAGGAAGTGACTTGGATTGTATTCCGAAAGCCTCGCAAAAACCAGGTGTCGCCTATCACGATCCTATCATAGCTGGGGCACCAGGACATGGCGAAGGACACAACGCAGGAACACCCCTAAATGTGCTAGCTGCATTGGAGTTGCAAAAAATTATGAGTGAAGAGAACATTTCAGGTACTTTGGTTATTTGGCCAGGTGTAGCCGAAGAGTTAGTAGGTACCAAAGCTTTTTATACACGTGACGGCTATTTTGATGACATCGATATTTCGATATTCACCCATGTCGGCGATAATATGGGTGTTTCTTATGGCCAGGCAAGAGGGACAGGCTTAATCTCGGTTGAATATACCTTTGAAGGAGAGGCGGCTCACGCAGCAGGCTCTCCATGGCGTGGAAGAAGTGCGGCTGATGCCGTGGAACTTATGAATATAGGATGGCAATATCAACGTGAACATCTTGATCCATTACAACGATCACATTCGGTGATCAAAAACGGAGGCGATCAGCCTAATGTAGTTCCTTCTGAAGCCTCCATTTGGTATTATGTACGTCATGTGACTTATCCAAAAATTATGGAGTTGTATGATCGTTTAAATAAAGTAGCGGATGGTGCGGCGCTCATGACGAATACCACCGTATCGCGTAAAGTGTTAGGGAGTGCTTGGCCTAGACATTTCAATAAGGTAATCGCTGAAGCAATGTACGAAAACATTAAGGTCGTCGGCCTGCCTAGATGGTCAGAAGATGATCATCGATTAGCGAAAGCACTGCAAAAGGAAGTGAACGCGGGCGAGATAAAAGGTCTAGATACAGAAATCGATGAGCTCGGCATTCCTGTCAAAAATCCTGTTAGTGGTGGGTCTGATGATATTGGTGATATCAGTTGGAAATTGCCAACAGTTACCTTACGATTTCCATCTAACATACCTGGACTTCAGGGGCATCATTGGTCAAATGCTGTAGCTATGGCTACACCAATAGCACATAAAGGAGTAGTCGCTGGATCGAAGGTAGTGGCAACAACCGTGTTGGACATACTATTAAATCCCACTCTTGTAGAAGATGCTTGGAAATATTTTAGAGAAGAACAAGGCATGGAAATTCAATACGTGCCAATGGTCACTGAAAGCGATTCACCAGCGATTTATTTGAATAAGGAAATAGACACTGAATTTAGGCCTCAATTAGAAGCATTTTACTATGATGAAACTAAGTACAACTCTTATCTCGAGCAACTAGGGATAGTATACCCAACCGTAAAGGCGGAGATAAAACCTTAGTAAAAAGGAGCAGCCTTATTGAAAGGATTTCTTTTTGTCTAAAAAGTACTTTTCAAAATAGTGATATGATAGGTGAGCCACCACGAAAGTGCATAGCATTAGAGCCGCATAAAATACCCAAAGATGTTCGTTCACCAATTGATGCAAGAAGGATACTTTAAACAATAAAAATCGAAGTGCGACAGAGATAAAAGGATGAAACACATAGATACCATATGATATCGTCCCGCCGTAAATTAAAGGTCGATATTCTAACGAAAGTTTGCTCGAGGGACTTACCAAGCTAATCATTAATACACTAAAAGCAAGACCGACGAACAGATGCTGTGGATCTTGTTCTATATGTCGAGTGAAAAGTAAATAGCCCAAAACGGATAAAGACAACCATTGCAATATTCCATAGCGAAAGAAATGATGGATTTGAGTAGGATATTGATGATACCAATAGCCTAATAAACAACCCCAAAGTAAAAAGTGAAAGCGCAATGTTTTATTGATGAAAAAATAAATGGTTTCTGACCACCCAAACAGCTCATAAAAATTTGCGATGTGAAAAATCAAATAACCTGTAAAGGCAATAGGCAATGTCCAGTGAACTCTTGATTTGATCAAAGGAATTATGAATACGATTGGGAATAAGAGATAAAACTGCTCTTCAACGCCAATACTCCAAAGCGCATATGTCGGCCCGACCAAGTCCCATTTAGCAATCACCCAATTGGGGATAAAAAGCAGATAGTATAGGAATCCCTCCCATGGGGGAAAGGTATAATAGCTCTGGTCATAGATCATAGGATACAATATCCCCACAGACAAAAAACCAAGGAAAACGATCATATAGTATAAAGGGAAAATACGCAAAATACGACGGATGAAAAATCGACGAATATTTACTACCCCTGCGGCATTAAATTCCCTGCAAGCAAGAAAACTCAACAAAAATCCCGAGATTATAAAGAAGAAATCCACTGCCACGTGCCCTTTGGTAAATATTGGATGTGCGCTGTACCAAGAAGAATCTATTTGTCGTAATGCTCCGTTAGTGTGAAACAAAATCACGAGCAAGGCGGCAAAAAATCTTAAAGCATGAAGACCCTTTAGATAGAACATTTATGCAGCTCTTTAGTCAAACAAGTCGTACTGTCTTAATTTATAGTCTTCAATATCCCTACGTTGTCGTTTGGTAGGTCTACCGAGCCCCCTATCTCGTTGTTCCATTCTACCTTTACCAACAAACCAGTCATCAAACTTGTTAAGCTCCTCAGCCGTCGTCAGATCGCGAAAACATTCTTGCGCTAGCGGTGCAGATACGCGTTTATCGATCAGCTTGATAACTTCAAACACGAGGTTGAAGCCGTTCTTTTTTACTTCTATTATGTCCCCAATACTGATCAAGAATGAAGGTTTTTGCGACTTGTCGCGTATTTTAACACCATTAGAACGGCATACATCGCTGGCCATAGTCCTTGACTTAAATATCCGTACCGACCATAACCATTTGTCCAGACGAGCCTTATCCATAATGTACTAGTCTGTTTTAGCAGTTTTTAAGGTAAACTCCATTTCATTCAATGTTTCAAGTATCTTGGTAGCGATGAAATAATCTCTATACCAACGACTATCTACAGGGGCAACGATCCACGGGATGGTATTGCAACGATTAATACATTCTTCATAACACGACATATATGTGTCCCAATGCTCTCTTTCGTTCCAGTCATTAGGATTATGCTTCCAATATTTTGTTGGGTCATCAATGCGTTCTTGTAATTTTTCTGCTTGCCTGTCTTTAGAAATATGCATGTAAAATTTTAATATTCGGGTGCGATTGTCATGGACCAACAATTGTTCAAATGCATTAATAGCATCAATGCGCATATCCACTCTTGGCTCGTCAATCCAGCCATGAACTCGTTGGATGACTATGTCTTCGTAGTGCGATCGATTGAAGATCACTACTTGCCCTTGTGCAGGGACTAATTTGTGGACACGCCACAAAAAGTCATGTGCAAATTCTACATCAGTTGGCTTCTTAAAGGCATGGGCCGTGAGACCCGATGGGTTAGAGTATCTAAATATCTTCCTTGTCGCCCCATCTTTACCTGAGGCATCCATTCCCTGGAAGATGACCAATAGGGCTTGTTTGCCCTCTGCATACAGGAGATGTTGTTTTTCAGCGATCGCTTTGCTAAGTTTATTTGTAGCGTGTTTATAATCTTCTTTTGTTGCCCCTTTTGGCGGTGTTGTGGGTAGTTGGCTAAGTTTAATCATTTATTTCATTTTGTTTCTTTTAACCAAATAGCTTCTCAAGATAGGATTCACTCCTTGACGTATATCAGCTTCTACATAATCAATGCGGTATTGAAGGCATTTGTCTTTAATGTCCCCGATACGTTCAGATATTTTGTCTCTATATTTTTGGGCTATATCATTGGATTGCAGTCGAATTTCTTCACCTGACTCCATATCAATAAAACGATGTGGACGATTGTCGAAAGCAAAGTCTTGTTCCAAGGCTTTATCCATTACATGGAATATGATGACTTCATGCTTATTATAATTTAGGTGCTGTAATGCTGAAAACAAACCATCTAAATCATCACTTTTATCAAAAAAATCAGAAAATATAATAACAAGAGAACGTTTATGAATGCGCTCGGCTATTTGATG
The DNA here is from genome assembly GCA_964616755.1 of uncultured Saprospiraceae bacterium. Taxonomy (GTDB): domain Bacteria; phylum Bacteroidota; class Bacteroidia; order Chitinophagales; family Saprospiraceae; genus CAYNFR01. The sequence goes on from CAZTSI010000008.1 coordinate 18,216, forward strand.
AAGAATGTTAACAGTATCGGTAGATCTATCTAGTTGTTCTTCTTGAATGATTTGTTCTAAATGATTAATGATGATTTTATTATGAGTTGTACTCGATCGGCAATCTGTATGTACACGCAGCATACTATCAAAAAGACTAAGACCAAAAGCATCTCTTTGTCGCTTTAGCAAATTAATGAGTGATGCTGCACAAAGCGCTGAGAATTGAAGCTTATTCAGACTTAGTTCTTTGATCTTTATATCCTTAGGGAAGTACATTGATGAAGAAGCATCTATTACAATCTGGCATCTCAAGTTGGTTTCTTCTTCATAGCGTTTGACAAAGAGTTTGTCGGTTCGCGCGTACACTTTCCAATCGAGATTTCGAGTGCTCTCACCTTGGTTATAAAGTCTATGCTCGGCGAATTCTACAGAAAATCCATGAAATGGACTCTTGTGTTGACCTATAATGAATCCTTCCACCACCTTTTTAGCCAGTAGTTCTAGATTCTGAATATGTTTTAAATCGTAAATATCAAAGAAACTCATCCGCACAACAATTTTATAGGCCCTATTTCGCTAATTTAGACTGACATCCTTAGTAGAACTAAAAAAGCCTTCGTCCTCAAAGGTAAGAACGAAGGCTTTAACCATTTATTGAAAGACTCAATTTAATTGAGCAGTGCGTCTATTTTTGCAGCTAAGGTTGCTTTTGTAGCCGTTCCGACATGTTTGTCAGCAATTTGGCCGTCCTTGAAGAACAGGATGGTAGGGATACTGCGCACACCATATTTGAGCGAAGTTTCAGGATTGTGGTCGACATTTACTTTGCCTATTAACACTTTGCCATCATAGTCCTTCGCTAAGTCATCAATTACTGGGCCCACTAATCGACAAGGACCACACCATTCAGCCCAAAAGTCAACTACGGCTACACCTTTGGTATCAAGGGCATGCTCTTTAAAATTAGTATCTGTAAATTCAAAAGCCATTTGTATTAATTTTCTGTTTAAAAAAAGATTTAACGCTTTAACATTGGGTCATCTAAAAAAGTTGCCTGTAGTGGCACAAGTTCATAAAAAGTCGCGGTGCTAACATATTATTCCCTTTTTTTGCTAAACTAATGACCTTTTCATGATCTTGAACAATCGTATAACATCTATCTTTTTGAGATATTGGTACGTTAGTTTGGCTGGCGTGAGCTTACTTTTATTTTATATCTCGCCATCTCAGTCTGTCAAAATCGAACGAATATATGCCAATGGTGTGTATCCCATATTTCGTATGTTTTGGGATTTTCTTTTTGGTTGGATTCCTATTCCATTGATTTATCTCTTATTGATCATAGTATTGGTCTCACTGTTCTTTCAATTGAGAAAAATTATAAACAATCAAGCACATTGGGCAAGTGTAGCTAAGTGGGGCATTAAAGTTATTTCGCTGAGTTTGGTAGCCTTTTATTGGTGTTGGGGCTTTCATTATAAGCGTGTTAAAGCCTGGGATGGTCTCCAAATTCCTCGCGTAGAGATTGATAGTATGATGATTCGAGATGAATATTTGCGCGTCTCTGATTCTTTAATATCTCTACGCAACCTATTGACAGAAGATGATGTATCAAGATATCCTGATAGGAAATTACTCGCCAATCTAAGTGCTGAGCTCAAGGGCGATTTTGAGGCGATGGGTATTCGCGTATATGGTCGCCCTAATGTGCGTATGATATATCCTAGAGGCGTTTTGCTGCATATTTCTACGGCTGGCGTTTATTTGCCTTGGGTAAGTGAGGGGCATGTTGATGCAGGTTTACATCCTATAGTGGTTCCATTCACCGCCATTCACGAGTTAGCACATGCTTATGGACAAACGGATGAAGATATGTGCAACTTTTGGGCATTGATCAGCGGACTAAACCATGCCGATCCATTCGTGAGATATTCAAGCTACTTTTCCTACTGGAGATATATTCGAGCTGCCCTATTTCAGCATAGAACCCTCTTTGACCAAACGGCCAGAAATGTGCCAGATTCGATAGCCAAGGATTATAAGGCCATTATTGCATATGCCGAGCGATATCCTGATATATTGCCTAAACTTAGGGACCTCTTTTATGATACCTATCTAAAATCGCATGGTGTACAAGACGGATTAGCTAGTTACAACAAGATGGTACAGCGGGCTTTGGAGTGGAAGCATCATTTTGGTGATTTTACGTTATAATGAGCCGATAGGCCAAAGGATTCACCTAATATGGGATGATGCACTCCCCCCAAGGTAAAAACGATATGTTCTAACAAATGAAACTCCATCCCATAACCAAATCGCTCATTGCCCGTGTGAATACTCATTATAGCAGAGAATACCGCAGATAATTGATACCTGCCGGCAATGCTCACATCTAGACTGTTGATACGATCATAATTTAGCTCAGTGATTACATCAAAGCGTGGCTGCACTTTATGCATAACAGCTAAGTAGGCATCAGTCATCCGTTGTTGGTTGGCAAATATAGAATTGACACCAAAACTTATTCGAGTCAAATCATCATGTTCATAGAGTAATCCAAGATTAGCCGTAGCAGACCATTGTTGAGGAAGTAAGATGATGCGCCGTTCATGCAGATTAAATTGGAGGCCAATGTCCACTTTGTTTGATAATGGTCGCGAATAGGCTAAAGCTAGCTGGTTTTCGCGAAAGCCTTCGACTCCGTAACTACCTACCATCAAACCAACTGATTGATTATTAAACATAGGCATGCTCGCAGCTATGAGTGCACCAAAAATATCAGTGCCAAAGCGTTGTTCACTTGATACACCGACAGATAGGTTTTTAGAAATTATTGAAGCAGGATTACTAATTAATCCCACATAGCCATTTTGTAAGGAAGTATGAGAATGGGTAGCCATTTGTCCTGCTGTCCGAAATGAAAACGTTGACTGGCCATGACTAGATACCACACTAAGAATGAAAAGCAAAAAAAATAATAAATAGTTCATCATAACATTTTCGAACAAGCTCGCGATCGAGGTGCACAATAACAATAGCGCCTCAGGCTCTAATGTATAAACTCGTTCAATTACTTGACAAACATATGACATATATTTGTGATGATTAAGCACTACAACATTTGCCGCAATTACGCCAAAATCATACGAGAGAAAAACGAGCTTTTTTGACTATGTCCATTAGAGTCACCTTGATGTTTATGTTCATTGTCGCTGTGTTTGCTTTGTATTGGATTAATACGCGCAACGAGCTGCCTGTCGATTCGCCGATAGCTAGTGCTTTGGATACAGGGCCTTCTTCGGTCTTAGTACCTGGCAATAATACCTATGAGGTGGTGGAGCACAGTTATTACACACTGGGATATGATGAGAAAAACGAACAAGCTGCATGGGTATCGTATCTATTGCGAAAAAGTGATTTGCTAGCCCCCAATGTTGAACGATCTGATAGATTTGAAATAGATCCATTAGTTAAAACAGGTAGTGCAGATTATTATGATTATAGTGGGAGTGGGTATAGTAGAGGACATTGGGCGCCAGCAGGTGACATGGCATTTAGTGAATCAGCAATGAGTGCTTCGTTCTTCATGAGTAATATGAGTCCTCAAAAACGAAGTTTTAATGGTGGTATCTGGCGAGAATTAGAAGAACTAACAAGAGATTGGGCGTTTAAGCGAGAAGAATTATATATTGTTACAGGACCGATACTATCATCGGTCGACAGATTTATAGGTAAAAAGAATAAAGTAGGGGTGCCAAAATATTATTACAAGGCAATGTTGAATGCAACCACTGACCCCTTGGCTTCCATCGCATTTGTGATGCCCAACGAAATGAGTGAAGCAAGCGTTGGCCAATTTGCGATGACCGTGGATAGCCTTGAGAGTATTTTGGGCTTGGATCTTTTTACCGGAATATTATCAATAGAAGAAGAAACACATGTTGAATCGCTTATTGATTTGACACTTTGGCCACTCAATGAACGAAAGCGAGAACTAAGAATCACGCATTGGAATAAACAATAAACCCTATAATCTTTAAAGGCTTTAAGAATGTTAAACGAGCAAAAATTTTTAGAAGAAATATCCACTGGATACCAGTTTAAAGGCCCAACCATAGTATTGGGAGCATCGATGTTAGATGGTAAAGTAAATACTGAGTCTTTCATAAGATTACCACTAAAGATGTTGAATAGACATGGTTTGATTGCAGGAGCCACAGGCACCGGCAAAACCAAGACTTTGCAAATCATAGCCGAGCAATTATCCGCTAATGGTGTGCCTTCTTTGGTTATGGATATTAAAGGTGATCTGAGTGGGGTAGCTGTGCCTGGAAACTCCAATGTGAAGATCGACGAAAGACACCAAAAAATAGGTATTCCCTTTCTATCTGACAGTTCCCCAGTGGAATTTTTGAGCCTAAGTGAGGAAAAGGGTTTGCGCCTAAGGGCTACAGTTTCGGAATTCGGATCTGTTTTATTGGCTAAAATTTTAGGTCTGAATGACACACAATCTGGTATCTTAGGTGTTATTTTTAAGTATTGCGATGATCAAGACTTGCCGCTTCTTGATTTAGAGGATTTAAAAAAAGTACTTAACTACGTTTCCAATGAAGGGAAAGAAGAAATAGAGAAAGAATATGGGCGGATCACCACCAGCTCTGTAGGCACGATTATTCGACAAATTGTAGCGCTTGAGCAGCAAGGGGCATCTACTTTTTTTGGTGAGCGTTCTTTTGATCCCCTTGATTTAGTTCGAGTGGATCGATCAGGGAAAGGGGTGATTTCTATTTTGCGCCTTACCGATCTTCAAGATCGTCCTTTATTATTTAGCACCTTTATGTTACAATTGTTGGCAGAGATATATGCTACATTCCCTGAAGAAGGCGATTTGGAGAAGCCCAAGTTGGTGCTTTTCATCGATGAGGCTCATCTTGTGTTCAATGAGGCGTCTAAGGTTTTGCTTAATCAAATTGAGACTATCATAAAGTTAATTAGGTCAAAAGGGGTGGGTATCTTTTTTGTTACCCAAAACCCAGCGGATGTTCCAGATGACGTATTAGGACAGTTAGGATTAAAGGTGCAGCATGCGCTTAGAGCCTTTACCGCTAAAGATAGAAAGGCCATCAAATTAGCTGCTCAGAATTATCCATTAACAGATTTTTACAATGTCGAACAATTGCTTACGGAATTGGGCATTGGTGAAGCATTTCTCACAGCATTGGACGAGAAGGGTAGACCTACCCCATTAGCACATGTTTACTTGCGTGCACCACAATCAAGAATGGATGTTTTGACAGATAAGGAAATCAATGATATTATTAATCGATCCGTCTTGATCGAAAAGTATGATGAACGTATTGATCGTGAAAGCGCTTATGAGATATTGTCTGCTAAATTAGAGGATGCACGTCATGAAGACCTACAGCAAGCTCCATCGAGCAGAAGAGGAGCCGAAAAAAGCACTTTAGAAAAGGCACTTAATCACACCACTACTCGTCAGATAGGCCGAACCGTTGCAAGAGAATTAACAAGAGGTTTGCTAGGGGTGCTAGGTGTCAAAACAACGACAAAACGAAGAACGGCGACTAGAAAGAGCTGGTTTTAGAGAATATTTGGAACTTCTTATTTAGAGTAAACGTGTTAGTTCTTTTTTTGACCAACCATCTGGATATTTGAATTTGGGTTTTGGTCGATCAATTTACTATTGTCAATTATCTGTTGAAAATTGCGCACGTAAGCTGGCCACGGTATTGATTTGTGATAATCCTCATTGAAATAGTACATGATTTGATACAACGATTCTACATCTTGATAGCCGGGGATTGCTTGAATCAGATTCGCCTTGTCATCAAGAAACACAATGGTAGGGAATTTCATTTCATCCACAAATGCCATAGCTAATTCATGATACCCACGAAGGGACATACGCTGATACTTGTACGTTTTGCCTAAAAAATGAATGTCCCCTTTAAATTCAGCATCAAATCTAACTGGTATGTAATTCTTGTTGATATACTCAGCGATAACTGGATTACTAAAGGTGTTTTTGTCCATACGCTTACACCATCCACACCATTCTGTGTATAGGTCGATAAGATATTTTTTGCCAGCCTTCTCTTGTGAAGTCATGGCACTTACTTCAGACCATGTCAGCCATTGAACAGTAAATTGCCCAGTTACATGCGAACATACATGCAGGGAAAGTATTACTATAACAAGTCGAATCATATCAAGCCCGTGAAACTGAGCCGAAATTAGGGCTTCGAAGGGCTTATATGCAAGAAAACTGAGAAGTTTAGGATTCCTTTAAACATTTTTTAACCTATTCGGCCCTTATGGAGCTAGAATTTGGTACACTTTGTCGTGATCTAGCTGAAATGTTGTCTGAATCTGTCCTTTTATTAATGGGGCTTTTACATTTCCGTCAATTTTATTGCTGCTATGGATTATGAACGCTTCATCCCATAAATCCTGGGCAATAAAGCTTGTTAGGATTTTTGCCCCCCCTTCCACAAGTACATTGTAGAATCCTCTTGATAGCAAATCAGCCAGAATAAAAGACAAGTTATATTCATGAGGAGCTAACTGTACCCATGATTTATGTGCTGCCAGAGATCTTGCCGACTCCATTGAATAAATCAAGCTTGGGTATTCGTCGGATAAAATCTGCGAAGAAATGGGGGTATGCCCATTCGTATCAAGTAGGACTCTCAAAGGTGAATTACCTGAATATAAGCGATTGGTCAAACTAGGATTGTCTACAAGTGCTGTACCGGCGCCAATTAGAATGGCATCTACCTCTGAACGAAGACGATGGGCAAAAATCCTACTTAAATTGGCAGATATCCAAACTTGTTTTTCTGTATGTCCAATAAGTCCATTGGCTGACTGAGCCCATTTCAAAACGACATGCGGGCGATTTCTTTTTTGGTTTGTCAAGAAAACGCGATTTACGAATTTCGCCTCTTTTTCAAAGAAAGGCGTTATTACTTCGATACCCATAGAACGCAATAAATGAAGGCTTTTGCCCCGCATCAAAGGATTGGGATCTTCACTGGCGACGACGACTTTTTTTATTTGACTTTGTATAATAGCATCAACGCAAGGTGGCGTTTTGCCATGATGATTGCAGGGTTCAAGGGTGATATACATAGTCGAGCTCGCGAGTAAAGCCTTTTCCTTGAGATTGACCTGCGCCAATGCCATCCTTTCGGCGTGATGCTCCCCTGCTTTGTGATGATACCCTTCACCAATGATCCTTCCTTTATACTCAATGACGCAACCCACTTTAGGATTCATAGCCACAGCGCGGGTTGCGCGATCTGATAGCTCTATGGCACGACGCATAAACAAATCATCAATAGATTGTAATGTCACAATAATTACGATTGGAGTATTTCTGCTAACTTACTGACCGTATAGTCTATCTCTTCTCTGGTGTTATGATGCGATATAGAGAAACGAATTGTCTTGCGATCTCTCGGTAGACGAATGGCCGTCAGTACATGAGAATCTTGTTCGGCGCCTGAACTGCAGGCACTTCCAGCCGAAGCACAAATGCCCGCCAAATCTAAGTTGAACATGATTAAATCGGTCATCTCTGTTCTAGGGATATTGATGCTTAAGATATGAGGGAGGTACATCTGATCTTGATTTCCATTAAACTGTACATCAATATTAGCAGCTATTAAGGCCTCTTTAAAATACACTCGTAAGTCTTCGATTTGAGCAAGATAGTTTTCTTGATTTCTAAGAAAATCCATGGCTTTAGCAAATCCAGCTATTCCATAAATGTTTTCTGTACCGCTTCTGACATTTCTCTCTTGTCCGCCGCCTCTGATATATGGCTGTACAGCGTTTTCTCCATTAATATAAAGCAATCCTACTCCTTTGGGACCATATATTTTATGACCAGATGCGGTCAAAAAGCTGAGCTTCACTTGGCTTAGATCAATAGGAAACTTACCAATTGTCTGCACGGCATCACAATGGAAAAGTGCTTTATGTTTTATACAAATTTCGCTAATGCATGGAAGGTCGATCATTGTGCCTATTTCATTATTCCCATGCATCAATGCAACCATAGTCTTTAGCGAAGAATCACTCAACAATGACTCTAATTCTTCTTGACAAATATTACCTCTGTTGTCCAAAGAAAGGTAGATGATCGGAATGCCGAAATGTTGCTCTATATATTTCAGGCTATTTAGGACGCAAGGATGCTCTGTAGGCGAGCTGATGATGCGTTTTACTTCTAAGTCTCTTACAGCGCAAAAAAGGGCGGTATTGTTGGACTCAGTAGCGCTTGAAGTAAAGAATATTTCGCCAGTAGAGGCTCTTAAATGTTTAGCAACACGTTTTCGGGCATCCTCCAAAATAGTTTTGGCTTTGCGCCCTTCTGAATGAATCGATGAAGGATTTCCGTAGTGCGCGGACATTACATTGGTAATTTCTTCAAGGACGATAGGTTCTATAGGGGTCGTCGCGGCATTATCAAAGTAAACTTTCATTAGGTGAATGTGGTATGATTAGTATTATAGTTGGGCATGAATTAACGAAGCAATTTTCTCTGCGCTTTCAATCGTGTGCGACTCTGCGTACACGCGAATAATAGGCTCTGTATTGGATCTTCTAAGATGAGCCCAGCCTCCTTCAAAGTATATTTTGACTCCGTCTGTGGTGTCAATTTCGTTAGTTGAAAACTTCTGCGCCAAAGTGCTTAATAATTGCTCAATATCTGTATCATCTGTCAGCTCAATTTTGTCTTTAATGATATAGTAATTTTCAAATTTATCTCTGTAGGTGGACAAATCAATATTGTGATGTGCCAATGCACTTAGCAATAATGCCACACCCGCTAATGCATCGCGGCCGTAGTGAAGGGCAGGGTAGATAACTCCACCATTTCCTTCTCCACCAATAACGGCATTGGTTTGTTTCATTGCGGCAACGACATTAACTTCGCCTACTGCTGAAGCCCTGTAACTACCACCTCGTTGTTCAGTGACCTTGCGTAGCATTAAAGTAGATGAAAGGTTTGACACAGTGTTTCCACCACTTAAACTTAAAATCCAATCGGCAACCATTACGAGAGTATATTCTTCGCCACAATACCGTCCATTATTATCAACAAAAGCTAAACGATCTACATCTGGGTCCACGGCAATTCCTACATCTGCCTTTTGCGCAATCACTGCTTGAATCAAGTCTTGTAAGTGATGTTCGAGGGGTTCTGGATTATGGCTAAATGCACCGAGCGGTTTTTCATTGATGACGATCACTTCGCAATCTAAAGGCAAGAGTAGTTGTTTCATCGCTTGGCCTCCCGAAGAATTGATGGCATCTACAATCACTCTAAACTTACGCGATTTTATCAAGGAAGGTTTGACATGAGGAGCTTTGAAGATAGCCTCGACGTGACGTTCTAACGCTCCTTCAACAAACGTTAACTTTCCTAACTTATGGACTTCGGCAAACGCGAATTTCTTATTGTCGGCAATATTCAAAAGCTGATCACCGACGCGGCTATTGATACATTCGCCAGCGGCATTTAGAAATTTAAGGGCGTTCCATTGCTCTGGATTATGGCTAGCAGTAATGATGATGCCTCCATGCGCTTTTTGGTGCACAACTTCCATTTCTACTGTTGGGGTAGTTGAAAGTTCTAAAGATAAAACATCAATTCCTTGCATAAGCAGCGTATTGATTACAAGCGCTTGCACCAATGGGCCTGATATTCTGCCGTCTCTGCCCACCACCATCTTTGGTCGATCTTCTTTATCTAATAACAACATGCCATAGGCGGCGGTCATTTCTACGATATCTATTGGGGTTAAATTTTTGGCGACCTGCCCTCCTATTGTCCCACGCATACCTGAAATTGACTTAATAAGGGTCATCTGTTTTTGTTGTTTAGAGAGCAAAGGTAAGAAAGGCGTATGTTTGAGGACTATAAATAGTTGCTTTGGAAACAATTTTAGATTGGGATCATCAACTTTTCGAGTTGATCAATCAAATTTCATCAAACAATACTCTTTCAAAAGTTCTTGTTCTGGCAAGAAATATGTTTACTTGGTATCCATTCTACATATTTATTATCGCCAGTCTACTAAATTATTTTCGTCCATTGTCCAAGGGCTTATGGATTGTTTTAGTAACGGTGGCGATGATTATTTTCTCAGATAGTTTGAACAGTCGCATTCTAAAGACGATTATTGCAAGAGAAAGACCATGTAATACTTTAGAGCTTCAAGATTCGATCACGTTGCGTGCATCATGTGGGGTTGCGTATTCGTTCCCCTCTTCTCATGCTGTAAATCATGGTGCCCTTTCTTTTTTTCTGATGATGATCTGTTGGGGAAGCTATAGGTTTGCGATCAGGGCTTTATTAGGCCTTTGGCTATTTCTAACTTGCCTGGGCCAAGTACATGTAGGTGTTCATTTTCCGTTAGATGTGTTAGCTGGGGCTCTTTTGGGAGCCTCGATAGCACGTATTTGGTACAAAAGCCTTTATAAAAGGCTGATTACTCTGTACATCGATAATCGCCCAACTTGATACCTTGCAAATGAACTAGAGCACTGAGTTTGTTTTCGACTGTTAATGGTGCGCACACAGCGGCACTGACTTGTGGTCTTACCGGAAATACATCCCTATTCACAAACGCCCAGGAAATATTGCTTGGATAGCTCTGTCGATTGCCTAATAACACATTTCTCATCAATACTAAGTCTGCTCCGCTGATGTTTCCTGAGAGATTTACATCTCCTGCCAAAAGATCTTCTGCACAAGATCGCGCCAATCCAAGGATTGTTAGTTGCCCTCTTACGATATCTGATACTGTTAGGTCGATCACTGGTGATTCATTTCGAATCACACAAACCTCATTGACATCGCTAACCTTAATATTTGACATTAAGTTGATGACAGAATCCGTCTGAGAAAAGCTTATAGGCATGGTGGAATTATCATTCATCACTAAATAAACCGAATCAATCCTCAACGTCGCTGAATCTCTCCCGACGACAGTCATTCGGAGCATTGTATCTAAAATCGCATCTGGATCAAGGGGAACTGTAAAATCATAGCTATCAGAACATCCTGTTTGATTTCTAACTGTGACGGTATATCTACCAGCTCTTAAACTATCAGCCATTATTCCTACATCGCCGTTTGACCACACATAACTGAGGCTATCTGAACAACTCGTTAATGATACGGAAATAGAGCCTGTGCGCGTGCCGTCATCAGGCAGGATCGTGGCGGCAACAAATCTGCTTACGCGAATATTGTTTAATTGTATCGTTTGTTCCCTAGTAAAACTTGTATCACGACAGGCGCTGCTAAATTGGTAAATACGTCTAAGTTCGGTCTGATTACAATTGATCGTATCATTGGCAAAGTAGATAGAATCAAGAGTAATGTCACAATTGAGGGGTATATTATCCACAGGAATGCTTGGGATGTCTTCTACACATACATTAGAAAGAGTCACTAAAGCGCGTACCTGAATGGCCGCAATATCAGCTCCTAATATGGTAATGATTTGTTCGCAACTATCTGCTTTATTGCCTCCGAGGTACGCAAACCAGATGCGTCGTGTCACCTCATTTGCTGGGCAGGCTGATACGACTATGTCCTCATATCGTAAACTATCATACCCTACAATATTTGCTTCGCCGGTCAATTCGAGTGATATCTCTGTGCCACACATTAAAGTAACGTCAATTGGACAATCTAGACTCCTAAACGTGGTATCAATTTGTGGAACGAAAAATGAATAAATCGTCTCACAACCAGAGGCTGCACGAACCGTGACGACATATTCGCCACTGGCTAGACTGTCAATTCGGCTGCCTAATTGGTCATTTGACCATACAAAACTTAAACTATCTGAAGCTATACAGCCTGTCAAAAAGACTTCAATGCTACCCGTATTTGATCCAGTATCACCAACGATTCTTGTGCTGTCAAGTTTAGCTATAATCAGATCCGTTGCTAGGATGGTTTGGCTTATGGTAAGGATTGTATCCAAACACTGGCTTGATACGCTAACCGTTCGTGTGCCAATGACAGCTGAACAGGTAATACTATCAAAACTTATAGAATCAGAGATCATTGTAAAGCCACATCCTAATGTCAACTCCGTTTGCGCAATAGCGCGTATGTCTTCAACACAACCAACCGTTGCTATTCTTAAGGTGTCCGGGAAGTCGGTGAGAATGGCTGCAGTTATATCTGGGGCTTTGCGTGTAATGGTTTGTGTACAAGAGTCCCGCGCTTGGCCATCGCGATAGGCGATGTATGTCCGGCGGAATAATTGGTCTGTCGGACAATCTTGAAGAACCGTATCTTCAAAACTCAGGCTATCATATCCGATGAGAATAGGACTTTGAAATGGTAAATTGGCAACATCTATATCACATCCCACGGTGCTATTAGGCGCACAGATGATGGACAACTGCATCGTATCCATCATTCCACTTACCTCAAAACTAAAGGTATCCGTGCATAAGAGATCATTTGTAACCACCAGGTTATAAATACCTGCCGTCAAGCCTACGATGGCGGTATCCATGCCTCCATTCGACCAGAGATAGTTCAATTGACCATCTACGCATGCAGGATCTAAGATGATTCGACCTGAGGCACTACCCGTGTCAGGCTCAATAATAACTGAGGCAAAATCGACTACTGCTGGGTTATTAGAAATGAGTATGGATCGTATCATAATCGAGGTGTCACGACATTGGTCGCCAAATGTCCACGATGCCTCCCACACTTTTCGAGCACAAGTATTTTCGATAAATTCAAAAGTGATGCTATCTATTCCAATATTACAAGGCAGATTTAGTCCTTCTAAAATGGGATCATTTAACGAAGTCAAGCAAATGCCATCAAACTCTAAGGTGTCGATCGTCATAAAATCTTCAAACAAATCTACTTCGACAGTAATCAACTGCACGCATGTGTCAGCTGGCACGGACAAACTATCAGAACTAGCAATCCATGTTCTTTGTATTATAATATCCGCCGGACATTCTTGAAGAAAAGAGTCGACAAAAGTAACCAGATTGTAGCCTCTTACTATAGGTAATCCAGTAAAATTGGGCGATATCAAGACATTACAGTTGATTGTTGTATCGGGTGGACATATCAAACCAAAATCATCTCTGACTAACTGGATCACGAAATTAATAGAGTCAGAACATCCTCGAGGACTAGTTACAACAACGTTATATTCGCCGGCTACCAAATTGTTTGCTGTCAATGTCGAATCTCCGTTTGACCAGCTTATGGAAAAATCTCCTGTACAAGATTCTATTTCCAGTTGAATAGAACCATTGCCAGTTCCATTATCAGCGGTAATGGTAAAATCGTCAACATTGAAATCTTGAGGGTGAGTGATCGACACGACCTGATCTATACGTAAATTACTGTCTTCACAAGCCGAGCTAAGGTGAAAACTCCTAATGACTTGTGAAATATCGCAGCCAAAAGCAATAGCTCCATAAGAAACACTATCTAAGCTCAAGCCACATGCAACTGGAAAACTGTCTTGTGGAATATCATTGAGGCCAAAGTCGCAAGGCAATTCGACAACAACTGTATCTCTGATTGACAACGCATCAAAACTATTGGGCTGCAGGCTTATTTGTTGCACGCAGGTATCAGTTAGTTCGCCTCGGACAGCGATCCATTGTCGAACAATTACAAACATGCCATGGCAACCAGGAGAGGTCAAATCACTAAATGAAAGGGTGACTGTAGAGTCCACCATAGGCATTCCAGCTAACTCTGGTGTAGGAATTACATCACAAAAGAAGCTCGTATCCGCGGGGCAAGTCAAGATTAAAGATGGCTCCTGTGTAGTGTCAATTATAAAGCCTGGACTTTTAGCATACATGATGGTGCCATTGCTTGGGTTCGCCAGACGTCGATATACTGCAATATGAGCAAGACCAGTAGAATCTATCGCAAGCGAGGTTTGTTGACCTAGGTTTTGATTTTGCAAACTTAAGTTAAGCACCGTGTCGATTTGCCAATTGGCATTCACTCGTTGACCGTATTTTACCAGTTTTCGATTAGAATAGGCGATATGAAGTCGGTTGTTGCGATCTTTCTTCAAATCTACTATCGCCCTTGCGCCTGTCATTGAGCCCGTATTGAGCTGATCAACATTATCTAAGGTCGTGTGTGTCCAAGTTCCGTTTCTCTTATGAGCCACACGAATTTGTCCAAATTGCTCCCACACACTGCCAGTCCGGCTTCCTTGGTAATAAGCGATGAAAACCTCGCCGTCTATCAGCTCCAAACTGGGGAAAATAGCATTCGTTCCTAATGTATCAATGACCCATTCATTATTAGTTCTATGGGCGTAATAGAGGGTAGACTGCTCATCAACGAAGTAACTGACATGCACTTCACCATTTTGATCGATACCGATATCGGTGCCAAATTGATACATCGCATTTACATCAGTTATGGTGCTAACTGTCCATGATTGTCCATCATAAAATGCATATTCCACTCCACCAGATCCATCTGTCGAGACAGTATGAATATTTCCTGAGGCATCTAAAGCCATCGTGCCATCCCAGCCATCATGGCCTGTGCTTTCTACAAATTCGATCAGCCAAGCATTGTTCATCTTGCGAGCTACAGCCAAATCACCACCATTCGTCAGATGATCATGATAAGCGATGATGGGCACGCCGCTGTTGTTTACGGCCAAATCGAGAGGTCCATAGAAATAACCTTCACTGACCAATTCTTCCATGCCCACACCATTATTGACGGATATCAATTTTACATATCCATCGGTTGTACTTTCGCGCATGGATGCTATATAAATGCGACCGTCCGGCGCTATTTCAATGTTGGGCTTAATGCCAGATCCAACATCACTGAATACCCAATCTTGGGCGGTAATAGTGGTCATACAAAGCATCAGAACAAATAGCGGAAGGTTCTTTATCATGTCTTCAAATCTTTGTTGGGTTAGGTGCGCAAAGATAAAAGTAAAGTTGACGACAAAGAGAAAGTACTCTAGAAAATAGATTTATAGGGAAACCCCCTAGTAATGACCAAGTAACAAATGAAGGTTTTTAAGTATGTGTTCTAACCGATAAATCGTTAGAGACTATAATTCTTTCCTACATCGCTTAATGGTATACATCCTTGATACGGCCCTGGGATTGGGTCATACATTAATACTTCTGTGCCAATTCTTTGGGATGAAAAATACCCCCATAACGCCATAGATTTAAACGAACGATAGAAACCTACGTCTACAACAGGGCCTACCTCAGTGCCCCAAACTTTTCGGTTAAACTTAGGTGCATTTGCTTCTTCTTCTTTTAAGACATGTTCTCTTTGAATCGTTGATAACGCTACAAAACGATCACCGTAATTCTGGACACATTTTTTATCAAATTCTGCGATGCTTGAACGAAAGTTGTCCTTGCCTTTTTCATCATACAATTGATCTATGACGAGATCAATAAACAAATCCACTTTCATATCAAGTCCTCCGGGGGTTGATGTTGTTGGTAGAATCATATCGACTAGTGAAGACACTAGTACTGCTTCATCCATTGTCAGAATACGTGGTATCCAATCGATTCGCGCCTTTTCTCGACAAGATTGAAACATTGTTATCAATGATGCCGAAAGGGTACTAGTAGCGGCGACGAGTGCTGATTTCTTGATAGCTTCTCTACGGTTCATTGCTTACAAATTTTGCTTTTTTAGTTCTACAATGGCGTGGTTGGCTGCACGAGCAGTAATGGCCATATATGTCAACGACGGATTAACACAAGAATTAGAAGTCATACATGCCCCATCTGTGACAAAAACATTTTTGGCAGCGTGGACTTGGTTGGTGGCGTTTAAAACAGAAGTTTTTGGATCGCGACCCATTCTAGCAGTACCCATTTCATGTATGCCGTAGCCAGGTTCATGCTGGTTATTAAAACTAACGATCTCTTTCAAGCCGCATTTCTCCAGCATTTCTTGCGCATCTACTTGAATCTGCTGATTGAGGGCTTTTTCATTTTCCTTATATTCGCAGTCAATAGCCAAAGAAGCTTGGCCCCATTTATCGACATTTTCCTTATCCAGATATACTTTATTATCATGATAGGGAAGGCATTCTGCAAAACCGGTGATGAAAAACTCCCATGGGCCAGGATCGCTAATTAATCCATCTTTAAAGTCTCCACCAAATCCTTCTTGATTAACTCCTTGACTCCAACCTAGTCTATTTGCCCCGCCTTGATAGCCAAAGCCGCGGACAAATTTATCAGATTGTGTCTCTTTGTTGATGTTCCAATACCTTGGGATGTAAATGCCATTTGGCCGCCTGCCCTTATAAAATTTATCTTGGTGACCATCAAATATACCCGATGCCCCGATGCGATAGGTATGATCCATGAGGTTATGTCCTAATTCGCCGCTGTCGTTACCAAAGCCATTTGGAAATCGATCAGAAGTTGAGTTGAGCAAAATTTGCGTAGAGGAAAGGGCAGAAGCGTTACAAAAAATTATCTTAGCCGAATAATCAATAAACTCGTTGGTCTCGGCATCGACGATGCGAACTCCTGTTGCTTTACCTTTCTTGTCATCATAAATTATCGAATTGACAATAGAGAAAGGTCGTATCGTCATATTGCCAGTTTTATTGGCTGCCGGTAAAGTCACTGCATTGCTGCTAAAATAGGCGCCGTACGGACATCCACGATCGCATCTATTTCTGGATTGACATGTCCCGCGCCCGTTAAGTGGTTCGGTCAAGTGAGCAGCGCGCCCAATGATTAAATGTCTGCCTTTGAATGTTTTTTCTAAACGGGTTTTAATGTCCTTTTCCACGCAATTTAATTCCATAGGTGGCAAAAAGTGGCTATCTGGAAGATGAGGCAGTCCAAGCGCCTCGCCGCTGATGCCCGCAAATTTTTCAACGTAGGTATACCAAGGCTCTATATCTTTATAACGTATAGGCCAATCTATACCATGCCCATCTTTCGCATTTGCTTCAAAATCTAGGTCACTCCAGCGATAGCATTGTTTGCCCCATATCAGAGACCGACCTCCCATCTGATGTGCACGGACCCACAAGAATGGCTTGACTTCGGTGTAAGGATTTTCTGCATCATTGGCATAAAAGTGTTTATTGTTTTCGCCTATAAATCCAGCCCGCCCTGCTTTATAGTGCTTGGCTTTATCTTGAGGGCCTATCCCACCTCTGAGCTCAAGATCCCAAGGATCATTATTCATAGTGGGGTAGTCCTTGATGTGCTCTACCATTCGCCCGCGTTCTAACACCAAGGTTTTTAGCCCCGCCTCACACAATTCTTTGGCAGCCCATCCTCCGCTGATGCCCGAGCCTATGACAATAGCATCGTATGTCAGATTTTTTTGTGCATCAATATTAAAATTTGCCATTGTTATATCTTTAATTGATGCTCAATATAATTACAAAAGCTATCTTGAACAGCATATAAAAACATAATAAATTGTCTTTTCAGCAAGAACTTCGCATGTATAGACAATCTACCTA
Organism: uncultured Saprospiraceae bacterium; assembly: GCA_964616755.1. Taxonomy (GTDB): domain Bacteria; phylum Bacteroidota; class Bacteroidia; order Chitinophagales; family Saprospiraceae; genus CAYNFR01. The sequence goes on from CAZTSI010000008.1 coordinate 35,753, forward strand.
TATTTGCAGGCTTCAATAAAACAAGGATTCAAGAATGTTTGAAAATCTTAGCGACAAACTCGAAGACGCTTTAAAAAGCATCAAAGGTGATGGTAAGTTAACAGAGCTGAATATCGCTCAATCGGTGAAGGAAATTCGTCGTGCACTGGTAGGGGCCGATGTGAATTATAAGATAGCCAAAGAATTTACTGACAAAGTAAAGGATGAAGCTTTAGGCTCACGTAACGTACTCAAATCGGTTAAGCCTGGTGAGCTTATGGTCAAAATCGTTCTAGACGAAATGACGGCTCTAATGGGCGGTGAGGCAGTCGGAGTAGACCTCAGTGGCAAACCAACAGTAATCTTAATTTCTGGTCTACAAGGTTCGGGAAAAACTACTTTTACCGGTAAACTGGCCAAATGGCTTAAAGAGAAAAAAAAGAAAAACGTCTTACTTGTAGCAGCCGACGTATATAGACCCGCAGCCATCGATCAGTTAGGCGTTTTGGCCGGTCAGGTGGGTGTACAAGTATATAAAGAAGAAGATAATAAAAATCCTGTTCAAATCGCCCAAAACGCGGTGGTCTATGCCACACAAAATAAGTTTGATACCGTTGTCGTCGATACCGCTGGTCGACTCGCCGTAGATGAAGCAATGATGAACGAGATTGCCGCTATCAAAGAGGGGATTCAACCAAATGAGACCCTTTTTGTGGTAGACTCTATGACTGGACAAGATGCAGTTAACACAGCTAAGGCGTTCAACGATCGAATTGACTTCGATGGGGTAGTATTGACGAAGTTAGATGGGGATACGCGTGGTGGTGCAGCCCTTTCTGTTAGATATACCGTCGGGAAACCCATTAAATTTATTAGCACAGGCGAAAAGATGGATGCCCTTGACATGTTCTATCCAGATAGAATGGCGCAGCGCATCTTAGGTATGGGCGATATTATTTCCTTTGTCGAAAGAGCTCAAGACCAATTTGATCAAGAAGAAGCAAAGCAGCTTGAAAAGAAAATCAAAAAGAACAAATTCGATTTTAATGATTTTCTAAAACAAGTTGAGCAAATTAAGCGAATGGGTGACCTTAAAGGGGTTATGAATATGATCCCTGGCATGAATAAAGTGACAAAAAACGTTGATATTGATAATAATGCTTTCAAAAAAGTGGAGGCTATTATTCATTCAATGACACCAAACGAGCGCTCGAACCCTGAATTGCTCAATATGAGTCGAAAGAAGCGTATCGCCGCTGGTTGTGGTCAAAATTTGCACGAAATCAACATGTTCTTGAAGCAATTCGAGCAGATGCGTAAAATGATGCACATGATGAGCCAAGGCAATAATATGCAGCGTATGATGGAGCAAATGCAAAAAATGGGCGGTGGTCCGAAGGGTTTTTAGACATATACCGAGAATTAGTTTTTAAGATTTAAACAGAAATAACACGCTAATGTCAAGAAGAAAAATAGCTGCAGGTAATTGGAAAATGAACACCTTAAGCTCTGAGGCCAAGCAATGGCTTACAGCCTTTGCTCAGAGAAAGTTGGACAGTAAGACAGAAATCGTGATATGTGCGCCATTTACACATCTTTATGCCCTTTATTCTCTTGGATTAGATCAAATTCGACTTGGGGCACAAGATATTTATACAAAAGATAGTGGTGCGTACACAGGGGAGATTTCAGGGGCAATGCTAAAGGATGTAGGAGCCACGCACGTGATTATTGGACATAGTGAGCGACGAGAATATTTTCAAGAGACGAATGAATTTTTAGCCGCAAAGCTGAGACATGCTATAGAGCACGATTTAGTGCCTATATTTTGTTGTGGTGAGAGTCTTGATGTGCGCAAGTCCAAGAAGCATGAAGCATATGTCATAGCACAATTGCAAGAGTCATTAAAGGATTTTGACGAGGCAGCACTAAGTAATCTTGTTATAGCTTACGAACCCATTTGGGCGATCGGTACGGGCGAGACGGCGAGTCCTGAGCAAGCACAAGAAATGCATGAAGCTATCAGAACATGGCTCAAAATACGATTTTCGAGTGTTTTTGCCCAAAGTACTCCGATTTTATATGGTGGTTCTGTTAAGGCTAATAATGCGGTAGAGCTTTTTGCTCAAAAAGATATTGATGGTGGCTTAGTCGGTGGGGCTAGTCTGGTGGTAGATGAATTTGCAGCGATCTGTAACGCTTTTTAAGATTTCTTGCCAAACATTTTTTCAACTGCCTCAATGCGGTAATTGAAGATTTTTTCAAGGTTAGGTCTGACCAAAATAGGGTGTGCCAAATGCCCCAAAATGCCCATCGGTGGTAAATAATGAACTAAATCTGTCATCAATACACCATCCTCTACTTCATCAAAGAAATGTTTATGGTGCCAAAAACTGTATGGCCCGTACCGCTGCTCATCGACAAAATAATGGGGGGCATCTATATGAGTAATTTCAGTTGTCCATTTTAATGGTATACCCAACAATGGCCTTACTTTATAATTTATGATTTGACCGGCATACATAGTTTCGAGTTCATCAGAAGGAGTTAACACTTCAAAACCTAGCTCTTTAGGAGTAATCTTTTGTAAGTTGGCGGGTTTTGAGAAGAAATCCCATGCCATCGATAAACTTATAGGAACAAATTGTTTCCGCTTCAATTGGTAGGTTTTCATAATGGATCTCTATGCAGATGAATCTTGATGCCTTAGCGGCAATGAATACGTATAACCGAAATAAAGAGCTTAAGTTCACAAGCTTTTAGGCCCGAAGTATGAAAATAATGTAGACTTGAGATAGTACATTTGGGCTATAAAGTTGATCTTACTTTTAGGATCAATGTAAGTACAGTATGTCTTACCCTCAAAAAGAAATAAGTATGGCAAACCCTCTAGTCAATCCTATAAATCGCGACATGAACAAAGAAGCTGCGAATATGGCTGCATTTTATGAAGAAACATTAGGGTTTACGCCAAATAGCCTCTTTACCATGATGCATAGGCCAAGAATTGCCCACGCTTTTTTGGAAATGAACCAAGCAGTGATGGAAAACAATGGACGTGTGACAAGTGGTCTAAAACGACTTATTGCATATCTATCGAGTATGACAGCGGGCTGTCGTTATTGCGAAGCGCACGCTATTAGAGCAGCTGCGAGGTATGGTTCAGAAGAGGATAAGCTCTATCATATATGGGAATATAAGACATATCCGGCGTTTAGCCCAGCAGAAAGAGCGGCATTTGAGTTAGCTGTGGCAGCATCATCAATACCAAACGCCGTCAATGAAGAAGTAGCGAATGAGCTGAGGAAATATTGGGATGATGGTGAAATAGTGGAGATCATGGGAGTTATTTCTCTTTTTGGTTATCTAAACCGTTGGAATGACAGCATGGGAACTCACTTAGAAACTCCCGCAGAAAATGATGCTAAAAAATATCTAGCCGATAATCACTGGCAAGTAGGTAAACATAAATAAGAAGAAATCAATAAATGATGATTATTGAAGCCATTAAACAAGTTGTAGATGCTGAGCGAGTCTTACAAGGTGATGCGTTAGCGGAACGATACGAGCATATTTGGAGCATGGATACGCCGTTGAGAGCATTCGCAATGGTATTGCCCAACACCACAAAGGAACTTTCAGAAATCATGGCCCTTTGCCATCAACATAATCAAGCAGTGGTAATACATGGCGGCTTGACCAATCTTACTGGTGCCACGGTTACGTCGCCTGAGGAGATAGCTATTTCTCTTGAACGCATGAACAAAATCATAGAAATTGACTCGCAGAGTCGCACAATGACAGTTGAAGCAGGCGTGATTTTAGAACAAATACATGTAGCCGCAGAAAATGAAAATTTATTATTCCCGTTGAGTTTTGGCGCAAAAGGTAGTGCACAGATAGGTGGGATTATTGCAACGAATGCGGGGGGCTTGAGGGTGTTAAGGTATGGTATGACGCGCAATCTAATATTAGGTCTTGAAGTGGTCATGGCTGATGGTACGATCATCAATTCGCTAAAGAAGATCATAAAGGACAATTCAGGTTATGATTTGAAAAACATTTTTATCGGGGCAGAGGGCACTTTGGGGGTGGTAACCAAGGCTGTTTTGAAATTATCTGAAGCTCCGGTCAGTCGTGTGAGTGCATTCGTTGGTTTGTATGAATATACTTCTGTGGTTCGTTTATTAAAATTTATGGATAAGGGGTTGGCTGGAACTTTGACGGGATTCGAACTTATCTGGCAAGACTGTTATATTGCGATGACCTCGCCTCCAGCCATGATGAAACCACCCTTGGCGATCGATTATCCGTTTTACGTCTTGATTGATTGCTTAGGCAGTGATCAAGATGGCGATGTGCAGAGAATGGAGACCTTATTAGAAGAGGCGATGGAAAATGATTGGATAGCCGATGCTGCTTTGGCAACGAATCAGGCTGATTTACACTGGTTTTGGACGATTCGTGAAGATGTTGGCATATTTGTATCACAACATACCTACAGTCAACATTTTGATATAAGTCTCCCCCTTCCTCATATAGGTAATGTGCTGGCAACCATTACCGAACGCTTGCTCGGCCATGATGATATTGATAAGGTGTATGTCTTCGGTCATGTGGCTGATGGCAATATTCACGTAATCGCAGGAAAAAGGAAAAACAATCCAGAATTGACAAGCTGGATCAACGATGTTGTTTATTCACCTCTAGCGGATATTGGTGGCTCTATCTCTGCGGAACACGGTATTGGGCTACACAAAAAAAAGTACCTTCCGATTTCGAGAACAAAGGAAGAAATCAACCTTATGCGACAGATAAAAGGTCTTTTAGACCCCAAAAATATACTGAATCGAGATAAAATCTTCTAAGACAAACTGTTTAGCCAACGAATAGCTTGGATTTGATTTGTGAGCTTGACAAATTTTTAGTTTTTTTGTATTAAAAATGATGCATTTTAGTTACGATAATTTGATAAATCTATACATTTGACAAATTTTATTTTATAACTTCCCAATTTTATGTAGAAATCGGTGAGATTTGAAGATTGCCGTCATTGTAAATATAGAATAGAACAAATAAATTATCCAAAGCAAACATAAATCCAAGCCTTCTCATGAATCCATTAGATATCAAGTTAGACAATATAGACCTTAAGATCTTACGACTCTTGCAAGAAAATAGTAAAATAACCAATTTAGATTTGAGCAAGCGAATAGGTTTGTCGCCAGCGCCGACTTTAGAGAGAGTCAAAAAATTAGAACAAAGTGGGGTCATCCAAAGTTATCATGCCAAAGTTGATGGACGCAAACTTGGGTTGACCGTGAGCACATTTGTATTAGTTTCGCTAGCATGGCAAAAGGATAATGCACTAGAAAATTTCATCAATAAGATTCAGAATATTGACGAAGTGACTGAATGTTATATAATTACAGGAGATGGTGATGCGCTCTTGAGAATTATCTGTGCTGATATGACTGCTTATGAGCAATTGTTGTTTAAGAAACTATCACAGATAGAAGAAGTAGAGCGCTTAAAAACACTTATGACATTATCAAAAGTGAAAAAATCGAAAATTCTACCTTTCGACTACCAATAAATAGAACATGACTGCTTGAAGTTTATTCTAGCACTTAATTATCTTAATCTAGCAATTGACGGATTCGGTATTTTGGAAAATTTCTAGACCAGAAAGCCCTGAACACTATTCTTTAGTTTTTGGGACAATTCATTTGTATATTGATGAGTTCGAACCCATAGTCGTTAAGGCTACGGAGAATATGCGTAGGTTCAAATACTTTTTTGCAGAGTCTAATCTCGATTTAATAAAGGAGCTACGTATGCCATTGGTCGATTCTAAAGAGGTTCAAACCCACCTAACTAAGTCGCAGCAGGCACGCATTCAAAGTGCATTGAAAAAATACATAAAGTTAGATTGGTGTAATGTATCAGCATTAAGACCTTTATTCATCATCGCTCTAATTCAACGAACGTTGCTTAGTGAAAGGGTTAAGGATAAATCGATCGATGAATTATTATGGCAGAAAGCAGCTTCATTCGAAATGATATGCAGTGGTATAGAAACGGCTGAAGAACAATCTAGATACCTAGACCATATGCCCTTAGAAGACGAATATCACGAACTTTTCAAGATATCTACCCATATATCTAAATCACGAAAGAAGCTGGTCGACATGTTAAGTATGTATGAACAAGAGCAGGTGCAGACAATTTATAGAATGACCCGTGAAAGCTTAGGAAAGAATCGTAAACTCATGATCATTCAGCGAAATCAGTTATTGGCCAAACGTATAATCCTACAACATGATCAGAACGAAGCCTTCTTTTGTTTTGGCGCGGGTCATCTGTCAGGCAAGTATGGCGTATTGAGATTCTTAAAGCAAAGAGGATTTGAAATAAAAGCTATGTAAGTCTTTTTGGGCAAGATCGATTATTATTGCAAAGTGAAAATTAATTCATACAAATGAAGAAAGCTAAAATTACACTAGACGTACAACTGGATGAAGATCAAATACCTATCGAAATAAAGTGGGATAGTAGCGATGATCCTAAAGAGAAAATAGGTGAATCCAAAGCATTTCTATTGTCAATATTTGAAAAGGAGTCGTTGGAAACCTTAAGGATTGATCTATGGACGAAAGAGCTTGAAGTGGGAGAGATGAATAGACTAGTTTATTATACGCTTAAAGGTCTCGCAGAAACCTACCATAGAGCAACGAATGATGATCGATTAGCCAATGATTTGGGACGGTTTGCTCAATATTTTGGAGAAGAGACTCAGGTAGTTCCTAGAGAAAAGAACTGATTATCAAGTAAAAACATATTAATATTTTATTATATTAAATAAATAATATATATGTTTGTGCGCAAGAAACGGCAGCACTATGCATATATTGACACAGAGATTTATAGACGTTTTTAATCATCTGCGCCAAACGGGTGCTGTAAAGTCCGCTCGCCAATATGCTCTTGAGTTAGGCACTTATCCTCAGACCTTAAATGAACTATTAAAAGGCAGGCGAGAGGTCACCCTCGATATGATTGTATCCGTCAGCGAAAAGTATGATGTCAACCCATCATATTTGCTGAAAGGGGAAGGTGGATTGATGCGCCAAAAAGAGACGACTGAGGGGCTTTTAAATATCGATTATTTGAGTTCATTTTCGTATCACAGTTACGTTCAATTTCAAAGCAAAGGAGACGGTCATAATGGGTTAGTCCAATTGCGCTTACCGGCGCTGTTGGTAGAAGCCATGCCTAATCTACTCGCGATTCAAGTAAACGAATCGTGTATTCAGTTGAATGTTCGCTCCGGGGACATAATTTATTGCAGCCTTGTCAATGAAGAAGTAGTGCTCCACGCCTTGCAGCTAGACACATTTTATGTTGTGGTTACTCAGAATACCATTTGCCTTGCTAGTTATCAAGGCAAATCGCTCTATGATCATTTTAAATGGTCTAATGAAACTGGCCATTTCACCGTACTCAACAAGGATCTACTACAAGTATGGATGCCCAAATCAAGATTGTCGAAATCTCATCTGAATAAAATGACATATACAGTGGATGAACAGAATAAGAAGGCTCATTTTTCACGTATCGAAGCACAACAAAAGGCCTTTTAGTCAAAAGCTTATCTCCAAAGCCCAAGTTTACAAGAGTGACGTTTGGTAGATATTGAGGCAGCGATTTTTCCCTTTATTCCAGAATGGTGAAGGATTAATCCGGCAGAAAAGACATCTAAGCAGACGTTATACTCATGCTTACCCTGAACTAGCTTACACCATCGAGAATAAGCATCCTTGGATTCTCGAATGTCGCCGACATAATATCCTTCTATCAATAAGGTTTCAGTACCGTCCCGTTTCAAAGAGCTTTCATCAAAATCTCTTATGTCCAGATAGTGCAAATAGCTCTGAGGCTCAATTGAATGAATTAGTTGGTGGATATAGGAAAATTCATCTTCTGAGCTACAAAAGGATTGAAGACGCCATTGACTAATTAGCTGAAATAAAAATGGTGAGTCTAATTCATGCGGCGTTTTGGCGGACAATAGCCATCGTAGATATGAGAAGCTCAAAAACATAAAATGAAAGCCATAAAAAAAAGGAGCGACCATGATCGCCCCTTTTTATGGGTGGATGATGGGACTTGAACCCACGACCCCTGGAACCACAATCCAGTGCTCTAACCAGCTGAGCTACAACCACCGTTTTAAAACGAAATGCAAATAAAGGTATAGTTAACGATACTTTCAAATTTTTTGTAGTGACGATTGCTCACTTTTTCTTTAACCTTTAATGAGGATGGAACTTGATAGATTAGTGGTAATTTAGCGGTTAAATTAAGTTTTGTCATCTTGCACCATTCAGACGAGGAAATAATTGGGTTATTAGCTAAAGGAGATCAAAGAGCGATCAGCATCATCTTTGATCAGTTTTTTGACTATCTGTGTGGGGTGGTTTACAGAGTGCTTGGTGATTATGAAAACTCAAGAGACATAGTGCAAGACATATTTTTGGATCTTTGGAAAAAGCAAGAGGCCATTAATATACAAACTTCTCTCAGAGCCTATTTGCGTCGTGCGGCCATTAATCGATCTTTAAATTTCATTCGCAAGACAAAAATAGCCTTAGATAATGATGACGAGATGTTGTTAGAGATGCCAGACAAAGGGGTAAGCGGACAACAAGAAATGGAGAGATCTGAGCTCGAAGTCCGAATTCAGGAGGCAATCGATAAGTTGCCACCAAAATGCAAAATAGTTTTTAGCCTTAGTCGATTCGAGGAGCTATCGTATCAGGAAATTGCTAACACGCTGGATATCAGTATAAAAACAGTCGAAAATCAAATTTCTAAAGCTTTAAGAATCATGAGAACCGAGTTGGCTCAATATTTGGAATAAATAATTTTTATGAGAAGTAGGGGTAATGATCAACAATTATGTCATAATGATGTAACCATTTTGTGATGAAAAGAGATCATTCTATATTAATTAGTAGAATGCTCACCAGAGAAACGTCCGAATTAGATCAGGATTTAATCCTCAAGCTAAGAAACGACGTTGACTTCAATGAGCAATTCGAATCGTACAAGTCAATTTGGGTAGCTTCCGAAGACTACTTTCCACAAAGAGAGTGGAACATGGAGCAAGCAAAAGCAAGTTTCATGTCCAAACTCGAAGAAGTACCCCCTCCTTCAATGTCCATGGAGTCTCCCACCTCAACTACCTTGTCGAAATCTTCCAGCAAGAAAAATTGGATCATTGCCATAACCCTTTTGTCGCTACTCGTTCTTATCTATATGTCATGGAAGTACCTGGACAACTCAGATAATACGACCATAACAGCCAAAGAAACAATAGAATATGCAGTACTCAACGACAAATCGGAGATTTGGCTAGGGGGGGGCTCTCAAGTGGTTGTAGACCTAGATCAAGAAGCTGGACGATTAGTCGAGCTGCAAGGACAGGGTGTTTTTAAAGTATTTCCCAATAATGCTAAACCATTTCGAGTTACTTTTTCGGATATGGCCGTCGAAGTCGTAGGTACAGTATTTAAAATAGATGCTCGACAAAAAGGTCAGTCTAAATTAGAAGTGCGATCAGGCAAAGTGAAGCTTTACTCTAAATCCAATCCAAAGAACTTCAAAATTATTTCCGAAGGCGAGTACGCTATTGTAGATCATTTAAATCGCAATATTCAAATCAAAGTTGATGATGCTATCAGACCACTTCAGACGATTGGCTCTAATATGTATCGTAATGTCACGGTCGAGAAGATTTTGGAAGAAGTAGAAATTCGTTTTGCGGTAACCTTGCGCTACGAGAAACAAAAACTGAGTGCCTGCAAAATTACAAGTTTGTCAACTGACAACATGAGCCTTCAAGAGCTCTTTGAAGCTTTGCAGGTAATCCACCCATCTATCACCATCGACAAAATAGGTGAGAATATTTATCGAGTGAATTCAGGAGGATGTTAACATAGCTTTGCCTTCAAAAGTCGCATTATAAAGTATCTTTGACGTGACTACAAAGTCATGTGAATGGATACGATATCAAATGATTAAGGGGCTTTTATTCCTTGTTTTTTTGTTGCCTTTTACTACCATCTTGGGTCAATCATACCCTGATGAACAGACGGTTAGTGCTACCTTGGTTAATGTGTCCATTGATAGCGCCTTGTTTGTTTTAAGCAACAATAGTCAAGTAGCCATAAGCTACGACCCTTCTATTATCCCTAATAAACTAGTCACTCTTTTCGTCCAAAATATTAAGTTAGGCCTAGCGCTCGACAATATTTTTGAAGGCACAGACTTGAAGTATCAAATATTAGGGAATCAGCTAATTATTAAGGCTTTTATGTCTAATGAGCTTAAGAAAAACTATAATATCAGCGGCATAGTCTTTGACTCACTTTCTAAAGAGCGTTTGGTTTATGCCAACATATTTACAGATGGGGCACATCAATATGGAAATATATCTAACGAATATGGTTTTTATAGTATTTCTATTCCCCAGGATCGATATACGTTGAACTTCTCCTTTCTTGGTTATACCAAGCAACAGGTCAGTTTTGATCTCCAGTCCGATACCATAATTGATGTATATCTAAGTCCTGAACAATTAATGAATGAGATAATCATCCGCGAAACCATTCAGCGCAAATCTACCGAAGCGGAGCAATCGGTCACCGTTCCAGTAGATCTCTTAATTAATATGGCCAATATCGGTGGCGAACCTGATGTTTTTCGCATGCTCCAGATGAGGGCGGGCGTGGCTTCGTTTACGGATGGCTTTGGTGGAATACAAGTAAGAGGCGGTCAAAGCGACCATACATTATCTCTAATGGACGGTGTCCCAATATACAATACAGGTCATATGCTGGGATTGTTTAGTGTGTTTCATCCTACGATCGTTAAGAGTACCCGCTTATTAAAGGCAGGTGTGCCTGCCCGATATGGTGGGAGATTGTCAGCAATTTTAGATGTAGCCCTTAAGGATGGCAATAAGAACAAGGTGGCAGGCGAATTTTCTGTATCTCCTCTTCTAATAAGAGGATCTCTGGAGTTGCCCATAAATAAGGGTAAGAGTTCTTTGCTGCTAGCAGGTAGGCGCACAATTATCGACCCGTTCTTGAGGCCCCTTTCAAAATATCAGTTTGAGCGAAATAATGAGGATGGTTTTATTAACTTTTATTTCTTTGACTTTAATGCTAAGTTCAATACCGAGCTTGGCAAAAACGATCAATTATTTTTGAGTTACTATCAAGGTCAAGACAGCTATCTGAATGAAGTGGAAGGTGATGTTGATATATCTACAGTACAGAAAATCAGACAGTTAGATGTATCAGATTATAGTTGGGGAAACCGTTTAGCTAGCGTAAAGTGGAATCATTTTTTTGGATCAAAGGCTTTTTTGACATCGAAAGGTTTTGTAAGTCGTTTTAGATTTCAAAACTTTGAATTTGATCGTACTATAATCAATCCTGGGGCTGGGCAGACTCTTGGCTTTAATTCTCAGCTCTATCAGTCCGAAATAGAAGATAGGGGTATTAGTATTGACCTAGATGTTTTCTTTAATGCCAACTGGAAGATTAGATTTGGCGGAGAGTTTATTCGTCATACGGTAATTCCTGGCGCAGACTTTAATGCTTCAGATGTGAGTCTTTTGGATGAAAACTTGCGGCTATCTGCTTCTGTCGTGCGGGATAATAGTATTTTCCCGGAGTTGTATGGACAAGAAACTCGTGCCTATATCGAAAATGAGATTCGTATGGCTGATCGCCTGACGTTACAAGCTGGCCTTCATGTGGCAAGATTACAAGCTGATAATTCTAAATATACCTTTTTCGAACCGCGACTAGCGCTAAGCTATCGTTTTGGACATGATCATTTTTTGCGATTGGCATTTACAGAAATGGATCAGTTCATGCATGTTATCTCCACTTTTGGCTTGGGGTTGCCTAATGATATTTGGATTCCAAGCACGGCCAATATTACTCCTCAACGAGCTAGGGATTGGTCAGTTAGCTTTGATTTTAACTTTAAATCTGGTTATTCTTGGAGCTTGTCAGCCTACACCAAAGAGTTACGCAATATATACGGTTTCCGTGAGGGGGGTATCTTCGCGATCCAAGCCAATGAGAATTGGGAAGAACAATTGTTTAGCGGTAACGGACGGAGTAGGGGTGTTGAAGTAGAGCTAGAGAAAAAGTTGGGCATAATTCGTGGTTTTGTGAGTTACACCTACAGTAAATCTACTAGACAGTTTGAAGAAATCAATGATGGGATAGAGTTTTATGCAAACAACGATAGACGACATCAGTCAGCGATCAACTTACAAACTAAGATTAACAATAACCTCGACTTCTCGATTGGCTATACTTATAATACGGGCAGTCCTGTGACGCTGCCAATTGCAATTCAATCGATCGTTGTTTCGAATACAGTAGAGATTGTTCCGATTTATGGCCGCATTAACAATGCGCGACTTCCGGCGTATCACAATCTTAGTATGGGTTTGAATGTGCATAATCAATATACATGGGCACGACAAAAATTTTCTTTAGGTGTATATAATGTCTACAACCGACGTAATCCTTTTTACATTGATTTAGTCAAAGATCCAGATAATAATCTTCGCTTTAATCTCGAGCAGGTGAGCCTCATGCCTCTTTTACCATACATCAGTTACAGCATCAGTTTTTAAGCATAACACCATTATCGCAGGCAATTGAGCTAGGAGATCATTAAGTTGCACCTGTTATATTGCTTTAGTTAAAGATGAATTATAATATTAAGTCGTTTATGACATGCGATTACAATGTTGTACTTTTGCATATCGTCAAGGTTGAAAGTTATTATAGGATGAAACGTATGCATTTGTGTATAGTGCTAATCTGCCTAGTTATAGGCTGTAGAGAGGCATATATCTATGATGTAGAAGAGCAATACATTCCTCAAATTAACCTCAATAGCGAAATATCTTCTGACTTACCCGTAGAGATAAGAATATTAAAAAGTCAAGCACTCGGTCAGGATGTCAATGCTGAGCCCATGAATAAGGCCTCAGTGTGGTTAGAAGGGACGAGGATACCCGGTGGAAGAGCTCTGCTTGGATTTGATAGTAAGACAAACTCATACAAATTCCCCTTAGATGGTTTTCGACTTAATGAAGATCAACGGTATGTGGTAACTGCGGTGACGGAAGGGTTTGATACGATACGATCAAGCACCGTTATTCCAAAGCCCACTAATTTTAGTCGTATCGAAGTTATTTCGAGCCGCAAAATAGCAGTAGATCCAATTAGGAATCATTTCGAAATCCAACTGGCTATCGAACTGCAAGAACCTACACGTCGTCCAGCGTTTTATATGCTCGATTTCAATAGGATATTAACAGAATATCGTGTGACATCCAACAACGATACCCTCCTGACGGATTATAAAGCATTGCACCGCTTGAACGTAAAGACTATCGACAATAATAAAAATGCCATTCATTCATTCATCCAATCGCCGGGTGTATTTATCGATGAATCGAAGTTGAGCAATGAAAGAATGGTTTTTACTATAGTCACTGATCAATCTTTACAAAGCTTCAGGGAAATTCTAAAAAAAGTTTCGATAGAATTACGCACAATCACTCCTGAACTATTTTGGTACAACGAGTACATCAATCGTCTCTTGACCAGTACCCGCAGCGGATACAGCTTTCCAGTGAAGGGCTATTCAAACGTCGAAAACGGCAATGGGGTCTTTGGCGGCCTTTCTCGTCGAAATATTGTCATAAATATTTAGATATACTCGTACTACATCTCATCTTCGGCTTGCTACGCGTAGGGGTAAAATGTCAACTGGTTGTCATTCTATCTATAAACCAAAACTTATGAATGACTCCACAATTGTAGTGCGCCCCGATGCTTCAGCAAAACTACTTGAACATAAACTCTTAGAAGGCCTTTCGGATATTGAAAGGTTATTCGTAAAGAAGCATTCACAAGAGATAAGTTTACGCAAACATGATTTATTGTTTAAGGAAAACGATAAGCGACAATTTCTATACATCATACACGAAGGTATTGTCAAGGAATATATCCGAGCGTCAAAGCGAGTCATCATCCGACAGATTTATTATCCGGTAGATATCATCTGTGAAAATGTAACGAGATCAATGGCTATGCATGACAGTATAGCTATAGCCTTAGCCGGACCCGTAAAAATTCTTGCAATTGATTTAAATTGCCTGAAGACACTGTCTAAGCAGAATCATCATGTCGCGTCTTATTTGATCGACTTTTTTGCCAATCAGTCAGCACAACGAAGCGAGCGAATAGATAGATTAATGAGAGACGATGCCAAAAGTCGTATTGTGCATTTTATTACAAGCTATGCGACGACTTACGGTGTAAAGATAGGAATGCACGAACTCTTGTTTAAGCATAATTTTACTCAACAAGATATTGCAGATTATACAGCTACGTCAAGGCAGACCGTAGTAACTGTGCTAAACGAACTAAAAGACGAAAAATCCATATCCTTTATGCGCAATAGAATTTTGATAAAGGATATGGATTCCCTTAAACTTCAGCTAGTTAGCTGAGCTAGAATTCAAAATATTCATTGCTGCTTGATAGATAGTGTCATCATCTAGCAAGACTATGCCTCCATCAGGGCCTTGTTCTTGATGAAAGGCAACAATACTACCATCTACAAATTTTTTCGCCCCAAAATAATTTCGCACCGTTTGCTCTTCAAGTTGTAGTTGTTGAGCAATCTTACTAATGCTTCCTGTAGGAAGACGATGCTTCAATTGGCGTAATTCATTGAATGTTATATACATGACTCAGAATTTTGGTTTAATGGGCTTAAATTACGATAATTCCGATTTTATCGCAATATATATTCAATTATTTTGCATTTGATAGTCAAGAAGGTATTTTAGTGGGCAATAGCCTATTCTGCCTCCTAAAATGAAAAATGTCCATATCTATCTTCATACATATGGACATTACTCATTTAATAACCAAAACTCATAAATACATATGCAAATAATGTGCCAAGTATAAAATAAAAAATGCCCGAGATATTTCTATCTCGAGCAAAACGAATTTTACAATAAATAACCAAAACTTACACATAACGAAGATATTACATATTATGAATATATTTAATATGTAATTAATTAATTTACAATCATTACTAACATATATTTTTGCGCATGTATAAGCACTTATATATCTGACCCTTATGACAATCTCTGACAAAATTATTTTTGAGGACAATCATTTACTTATTGTTAATAAACCTTCGGGATGGCTTGTACAAGGCGACAAGACAGGCGATGTCAGCCTTCTGGATTTAGCAAAGCTGTATATTAAAGAAAAATATGGAAAACCAGGAGATGTTTTTCTTCAACCTGTGCATCGCATCGATAGAGGTGTGAGCGGTCTTTCAATCTTTGCTCGCACGAGTAAAGCGACCGCGCGTATGAATGAAATATTTAAAAACCGCCAGATTATAAAGACGTATGCTGCTATTTCGCGGGACAGACCAGCGACCGAAGTTGGCGAACTTTTTGATCACATCCTCAAAGACGAAGGAAACAACCAAGTTAAGCGTGTTAAGTCCAGCCATCCGCAAGGGAAGGCAGCTCATACAAAGTACAAGCTATTGAATATTCAAGCGGCAAAATACCTTTTCATCGTCCAACCCGTCACTGGAAGACCACATCAAATTAGAGCTCAAATGTCGTGGATGGGTTGTCCATTATTCGGGGATACTAAATACGGAGATATTCAAGCCATTCAAGACAGATCAATTGCTCTGCATAGTATGAGTGTTTCATTTATTCACCCAGTGACAAAAGAACCTCAATTTCATTATTGCCTTCCTGAGCGCGTCGAGGTATGGCGAGAGTTTATTCCTGTAGTCAAGGCCTACTGCCTCGATGATGGTTCAGACTTTTAGAGTCAATCTTTTTCAAAAGAGTCTTGAGCGGGTTGATATTTGGCAATGGCAAAGGAGAATTGCTTGGTTTGGCGTATTTATGACATAAAGAATACCCTTGATAAATGGCTAATAAAGATTACCTTTGCGGCCGGTGAGGGTCGTACAGCCAGCTCCTTCAAAATCCCCCAGGGTGGAAACGCAGCAAGGGTATGAAGTTGTAGCGGTTTGGTATGATTCCTCACTTTTTTTATTTCAATTTCAAGCGATATAATTTATGAAGTTTTTTATTGATACAGCCTCCTTATCACAGATACAAGAAGCTAAAGAATTAGGTATCCTCGACGGTGTCACCACAAATCCCTCCTTAATGTTCAAAGAGGGTATCGTAGGTCATTCTAATGTCATGAAACATTACGCAGCTATTTGCGATCTGGTAGACGGCGATGTTAGTGCTGAGGTAATTTCTACTGAAATGGAAGGAATTATCAGAGAAGGAAAGGAGTTAGTAGCTATTGCGCCTAATATAGTAGTTAAAGTACCGATGATTAAAGAGGGTATCAAAGCTATTCGCTGGTTTTCAGACCATGATATTAAGACCAATTGTACGCTAGTCTTCTCTGCTGGACAAGCGATTTTGGCGGCTAAGGCTGGTGCCACCTATTTATCCCCATTTATCGGTCGAGTTGATGATATCAATTGGGACGGAATAGCTCTTATAAGAGAAATCGCCGAAATTTATGCTATTCAAGGATATGATACAGAGATACTAGCCGCCTCGATCCGCAATAGCCGACATATAGTTCAGTCTGCTCAAGCTGGTGCTGATGTGGTGACCTGTCCGCTGAGCGCAATAGTAGGACTACTCAAACACCCGTTAACGGATTCTGGATTGGAACAATTCTTAGCTGATCATAAGAAAGGACTTGCGTAAGATATATTACCTTTCAACGTGCAATACTTGTCAGCGGATAATAGGGCAAATTCGCGATATAGCCTCTTTCGAGCTTATAGATATCAAAAAGGAAATGATCTCTAAGACATTATTAGATCAAATTCGGACGCGGGTTGGAAGCTATGAAGATCTATTTAATAAGCGTTCTCGAAAATACCAAGCTATCCCAGTTCAGGATCGCCCTCAAACTGATAGTGAATGGGAAGACTTGATTTTGACGGATTATACCTTTTTGAAGAGACCCATAGTTATTGATGATAAAGCCTGTTTTATTGGTAATGCGGACAACGTCGTAGCTGCAATGCTTAAACATGTGAACCTATGATTTCACCAGGCAGTGATACCATTATTGATGAGTTTCAAATGTTACAAGACCGCATTTGTCAGGGGCTGGAAGCCTTAGACAGTTCAGCGAAATTTGAACAAGACTCTTGGGATCGACCTGAAGGAGGTGGGGGTAGAACCCGAATCATACAAGGACAACACATTCAAAAGGGTGGAGTCAACTTTAGTGCCGTACATGGCAGTATGCCGGAGAGCATTCAAAAGGCCTTGCAATTGGCGCCAAATGATTTTTTAGCTACGGGTGTATCTATCGTTTTGCATGCACACAATCCTTGGGTGCCTATCATTCATATGAATGTACGCTATTTTGAGACAAATACGGGTCAGTGGTGGTTTGGTGGAGGGATAGATGTTACGCCTCATTATATCATCCGAAATGAATCGCGTGTTTTTCACGAGACATTACGAGACGTATGTGACGATTTTGATGGAGAGGCTTATCAAAAATATAAGAAATGGGCAGATGACTACTTTTATAATCAACACCGAAATGAAACAAGAGGGATCGGCGGGATTTTCTTTGACCAATTGAACGAATCCTCTGGACATTCAAAACAAGATATATGGTCTTTTGTCAAAGCCATAGGTGACACCTTCTTAAAATGTTACGAACCTTTATTCAAAAATAATTTTGAGAAAGATTTTTTTGACGAAGATATCCTTTGGCAGTCTGTAAGGCGAGGTAGATATGTTGAGTTTAATTTAGTCTATGATCGCGGAACAAAGTTCGGCCTTCAAACAAATGGCCGTATTGAATCCATTTTGATGTCACTACCGCCGATAGCTCAATGGCATTACAACCTTTCACCTCCAAACCTCAGAGCTAAAGAAACTAGCCAACTCCTTATTAAGGGTGTTGATTGGCTTAACGACAAAGCAGACTAATAAGAGGTGTTGTGATGGTATTACTTTTATTTCCTGCTTCATCGGTTATAAAAATATCTAAGCTGAGTTCATTGATAGGAAATTGCTCAGGAGTTTCGCAAGGCGGTATGCGATCAGGAAAAATACAACAGGTAGTAAAAAGCCTTATGTTGACCTCACCTATTGCGGGCTTACCATTTAATGGCAATGAAGGGAACGAAAAGGAATCGTATATTTCTTTTGTGCGATTGTCGATAACCGTAATATTTTGAGAATTCATACCGCCAATATCACCATCTTGATCTTCAAAGGCTAAACGAATCAAAATCGAATCCGTATTTAGCGAGTTTTGCACCATGAAGCCTTTATTGAACTCTACAAAGCTTATTTTTGGCACTGGGTCGGTTGCGTCATTATCGCCACATGACCAAAACTTGACCAACAACATGACACTAAAAAAAATATAAGCAATATCTCTCATTGAAAAATTTAGAGCATATTATTAGAACGCTTTTATCACAGGATATTTCCTTTGATGCAAAGGCCGATGCTCTCTTCGAATACCAATGTAGCACTAATCCTATATATAGTCAATGGGTCTCTATGACTTCTGCATCTAAATCACGGCTAAATCGTTTCATGCCTATCTCATTGTTTAAGTATAGAGCTATTCAGTCTGGAGCATGGCAGCCCGTGACTTACTTTATGAGTTCTGGCACTGGATCTGTTTTGCGTAGTAAACATCTCATTAGAGACCTCGACTGGTATCATGCGATTTGTGATAGTATTTGGCAATATTACTTTGGGCCTTTAAGTAATTATGAGTTTTTGGGCCTTTTGCCACATTATTCAGACAATCCACACTCCTCCTTACTTTCTATGGTGTCACATTTTATGTTCCAATCTAGTACTGGGATAGAGAGGTATTATCTACAAGATAAACTTGATCTTTACGAAAAAATAGAAGAAAATAGGTCACTGGGTATTCCTACAGTTTTATTTGGTGTGAGCTTCGCGCTTATCGATTATGGGCAAAATTTTCAGCATACCCGTTTAGATAATACGATGATTATCGAGACAGGCGGCATGAAGAAATATCATCGAGAATTGACAAGAGCGGAGTTGCATAGTCAATTGCAAGCTACTTTTGGAAACGCCGTGATCGCTTCAGAATATGGTATGGCTGAATGCACTTCTCAACTGTATAGCCAAGCCAATGGCTTATTCAAACCAAACCCGTGGATGAAGATAGTCATAACCGAAACTGGATTGCCATTTGATGCTTGCCCGAAGGGGACAAAAGGACGTATAAATATTATTGATTTAGGTAATGTACACAGTTGTGGATTTATTGCTACAGACGATTTAGGAGTCGAAAGGGAAGATGGTTGTATTGAGATTCTTGGGCGATTAGATAATTCAGATCTGAGAGGCTGCAATTACTTGTAGTTTAATAAGAGATTCCTTCCACTATCCATTTTGCCAAAGCATCTCTATTGTCTGAGCTCAAAATGCGTTTATGATCTTTTGCGTTGCGAATATTACCTAGCTCTATTAAAATGGCGGGCGGAGAAGTTTTTCGAATTACATAAAACCCTTTTTCTTGCATTTTTCCAGTATAGCCTCTTGATTTCTGATGCTCAGCATATTTTGATTCAAAAACCTTGTGCACGCGCTTTGCCAATTCTTTAGAATTCTCGCTGTTTCTATAATAACAAAAGAAAACATCCTGATTATGAGATTCGCTATTCGAATCGATATGAATGGAGATCATTCTTTGATCGGTGATACCTCTTCTTTTATAATGGGCGTATTTTTTATTGATATAGTTAGTCCTTTGTTCAAGTCTCTCCATATGCCCAACTGGAATCTTTGAGCCATCGGCTAATCGCTCATCTCGGTCGCAGCTGATATAGCTTGCATCCTTAATACCATCCTTTTTGTCTTGAATGACCATTTCAACGATTGCACCATCTTCGATAAGCTTTTTAGCCACTCTGGCAGCTACATCGTACGCATACTCATCTTCACACAATTGTTGTTCACACTCGGTACAAATAGCACCGGGGTCTGGTCCGCCATGACCAGATACTACGTAAAATACGCGATTGTTGAGCTTTTTGCTTTTTACAGACACTTGTTTGTGCGAGGCACCCAAATAGTCGTATGTCATTGTCATATTCCCTTCAACTTTGGTTGCTTTTGTCTTCGCATCCTTTTTTGCCTCAATAGCTATGCCTTCTGATCCTTTTTTTTCGACCTTGTCCATAGATATATTGGATGAATCTGATTCTGTGAAAAGAGCCAAATACTCGTGATAGGGCACCCATAAGATCTTACTGTCCCTGAAATGAGTCGATCGAATATCCTTTGAAAGCAGCAGTTCATTATATTCTTGAATTCTGACAGCCGCTTGCCAGTTATTCATATTCAGAGAACTTCGAATGCTACGACCATTGTACTTGTAGAGAAGTACAGGAAGCTTATATTTTTTGTCGTAGTGAAGTGGGTCATTTGGTTCTAGATTGTTAAGCGCATAGAAAGCATCAATATTAGCTGGCTGTGTATTTAGTTCATACCTTTGAAGAAGAATGCTAACTCCGTCACCTTTTTTGGCAATAACTGTATGTACTTCGATATTGGCGGGAATGTCAATCTCAGCAGATACAGACCATGTCAGTAACATTAAGGGTAAAACAAATAGCAAATTATTCATAGTAACTCTTTGAATAGCAAATATATACAATTTATAAAAAAATATAATATGTTTTAATGAAAGGTTTTTTGACATATCTTCATTTCTCTATTATTCAAGAGTATCGTAGTTGGCATCAGCTCGTCGGGATCTTTGTTTTTTCTTGGTTGATTGCTCATGTGGCCTATCGAATTAAGGGAAATTTGGATGTAACGGAATTTGCCTTGGTATTTTGGATGTTCGTGGTATTAATTTCTATCAATATCGCGATGCGAGCTGAAAATCACTTTTCGCGACAAGAGGCATTACAACTTTATACCTTGTCTTCGCCTATTCAGTTTTTGGCCGCTCGAATCGTTTTTACAATTTTATACTTATTGCTAAGTAGTATAGGGTTTTATGTTTGCTTGTTGCTGTTCTTTTATCCCGCCATTAAATTCGATTTTGACTTCTTGGCTTTAATACTCTTACTGAGTGTGGTGATTAGTGCATGCCTTTCATTTGTTTCCGCTATTTCTATCCGGACATCAAGCCAAAATATCCTTTTAAGCATTTTAAGTCTTCCACTTTTACTTCCTGCTATTATTCTTTTGAGTCAACTATCTATCCAGCATATGATGGGGGCAGGCTATGATACTTCGAAAATAATTTCATTACTTGGTTTAAGTCTTTTGAGTATTGCGTCAACAATATTATTGTATCCGTATATTTGGCGTCAATGAAAGATGGACTCTTACGACAGAAGTGGTGGAAGATTTTAACCTTACTTCTCTTATTATACACGTTTAGTGTTGGACTTTTAATTCCACTTCGTCCAGGTATTATATCAATCCAACACGGCGAATGTAACTTAGGCGACCAGCTCGACATTAAAATATACGCGTATAATGCGCATTTTTCAGAGGAACAATTGCCGCGCGTGTTTCTAAAGCTAGACTCTATCTATGTGTTAGAAGGCCAAGTAAGTGGGTTGATTGATCACTCTTCATTAAAAGCAAGATTTGAATTGCCCTCAGCTATTCCTGTAGACGAAGCCTCTGTTTATCCAACACTTATTCTTCATGATGTCCAGAATGGTTTTATGGTTTTGCCGTCAGCTTTAGCCATTGGTGCTACGGTAAAGGGGGGGGGAGAATATTGGCAAGCTCAAATACCAGACTATGACAACAATTGGAGGTTCAGTTTTCCCTTTAGGTCGATACTATATGAAACGATCCGTAATACATTTTATCACGTTGCTATTTGGATGGCAATGTTTATACTTTTGATTGTTGCGTTAATTTATAGTATCAAATATTTACGATCTCCATCCATGTATTATGATGCAGTTAGTCAATCATTTACGCTTGTAGCAGTACTTTTTGGCGGTATAGGCATGGTGACGGGGATGGTATGGGCAAAGAACACTTGGGGCGCTTATTGGACGGATGATCCAAAGCTTAACCTTTCCGCAGTTTCGATGATTATTTTTGCGGGTTATTTAATATTGCGGAGTTCAATAACAGATGAGGAGCAAAGAGCTAAAATTGCGGCAGCATATAATGTATTTGCCTTTATCGCTATGATCCCATTAATTTTCATTATTCCAAGATTAACGAGCAGTCTTCATCCGGGAAATGGGGGTAATCCAGCTTTGGGCGGAGAAGATTTGGATGACACCCTACGAATCGTCTTTTATCCAACCATATTAGGTTATACCTTGTTAGGTATTTGGATGGCAAGTTTGTTTTATAGATTGCGTCGAATAGATATCAACGTTGTACATTCAATTTTAAATAGCAAATGAATCTGAACATAATAACTAACTTAATTATCATGGCATTGGCTTTAGCGAGCCCATTGTCAGCGGCTGGTGATCATTATGACCGATCGGGTAAGATGGGGTCAGTGGTTTTAGTGGTGGCGCTGGTCATCATTGGGTTTGTGGTGATCTTGTTCGTGTTAGAGCGAAAGATCAAAAAAATGGAGGATAAACTAAACTAACATATGGCACACAATGGAAGTAGCTTTTATGCTACAGTGCTGCAAAATTTCGATAACGCAGCACAACTAACCGATCATCCTAAGGGCCTATTGGCTCAGATTAAGGCATGCAATTCGGTTTATCAAATGCGATTTCCCGTTAAAATTGGGGATGACTACGAAGTGATTGAGGCGTATCGCGTCCAACATAGTCATCATAGATTGCCAACAAAAGGCGGGATTAGATACAGTGAAATGGTGGATCAAGAAGAGGTTATGGCTTTAGCATCACTAATGACATTTAAGTGCGCTATAGTCGACGTACCCTTCGGCGGAGCAAAAGGGGGAGTAAAAATTAACCCTCGAAAGTATGATGAAGACGCCTTACAACGCATCACGAGAAGATATACTGTCGAACTCGTTAAAAAGGGATTTATTGGCCCAAGCGTCGATGTCCCTGCACCGGACTATGGAACAGGGGAGCGAGAAATGGCGTGGATATTGGATACCTACTCGGCATTTGCACGCGGAGAAATAGATGCAGCTGGCTGTGTTACAGGCAAACCCGTCAATCAAAATGGTATCCGCGGACGTACTGAGGCGACAGGTCGTGGTGTATATTATGGAATTCGTGAAGCAGTATCAATCAAACAAGATATGGCTGCTTTAGGATTATCGCCTGGAATAGCTGGTAAACGAATGGTTATTCAGGGTTTTGGTAATGTAGGGACGTATTCAGGCTTAATATCTCAACAAGAAGGTGATGCCGTTATAGTAGGGGTGGCTGAATATGACGGTACGATTTATAACCCTAAAGGTATTGACATAGAACAATTGGTAGAGCATCGCAAAAAGACTGGCTCAATTATCGGCTTACCAGGTACATCAGCCTTGTTAGATAAAAATGATTGGATTGGACTCGATTGCGACATTTTAGTGCCTGCTGCACTTGAAAATCAAATTCATAAAGATAATGTGCACAAGATAAAAGCCAAAATCATCGCTGAAGCCGCCAACGGCCCTATTACGGCAGAGGCAGATGATTTTCTGACCAAAGCAGGAATATTGGTTATTCCTGACATGTATTTGAACGCGGGCGGGGTTACGGTTTCATATTTTGAATGGTTAAAGAACTTATCACATATGCGTTTTGGCCGTATGGAGAAGCGTTTTAACCAGAATACCTATTTGAATATTATTGAGACAGTAGAAAAAATCACCAATCATAGCATTGATGAGCGTGTCAAGCGCCAGATCACTAAAGGGGCAGACGAAATAGATCTTGTTAGATCAGGACTTGAAGAAACAATGGTTAATGCTTACAATAACATTTGGGAAGTCAAACAAAGTAGAAGCAAAATAAAAGATCTTAGATCTGCCGCATTTGTAAATGCAATAGACAAAGTGGCCAGTGATTATATGGCGCTTGGAGTTTTTCCTTAATTTTAAAATAAAAGAGCAAAAGTTATGAAAAATTTGATTGTTTTATTCTTGTGTTTTAGCTGGTTTGTAATAGTCGGTCAGCAAAAAATTATACCAGAAATGACTGAAGTTTGGGAACCAGAACCTCGTGCGGTAATGCCTGGAAATGCTGGTTCGCCCCCGTCAGATGCGATAGTCCTTCTAGGTCCGGGTCGTCTCGGTGCATGGGCGCATGCCGATGGTAGTGATGTTAAGTGGACTTTTGACGATGGTGTCCTCACAGTCAAAAAGGGTACTGGTGCGATATTTACAAGAGAAAATTTTGGCGATTGCCAGTTACATGTCGAATGGCGCTCTCCTCTAGTTATTGAAGGGGAAGGACAAGGAAGAGGCAATAGTGGGGTATTCTTGCAAAATCGATATGAAGTGCAGGTGCTCGACAGCTACAATAATCGCACCTACAGCAATGGACAGGCGGGGTCTATATATAAGCAGAGTATTCCTTTGGTCAATGCAATGCGGCCCACGGGCGAATGGCAGTCTTATGACATTATATTCAAAGCTCCAAGGTTTAATGCGGATGGACTTAAAATAAGCTCTGGATATGTTACCGTTATACACAACGGTATCTTGATCCAAAATCATGTGGAAATCCTGGGTACATCAGAATACATTGGTTATCCAAAGAATATCGCTCATGGCGATGCTCCCATACAGTTGCAAGATCATAGCAATCCTGTGAGTTTCAGAAATATCTGGATTCGAAAACTATAGCTTTCGGACACCTTAAACGATTTGGCAGCAGAAGGATCTTTCAGACCTCTGCTGCTTTTTTATACGTCTGTTTTATAGAGTCTAGGATTTGTTCCTTAGTCGATGTTGGGCATCAAAGTATTCCTGTCGTAAGGTCCAATAAATACGATATAATTCTATATCTTAGTTTACAGATATCAACTTAATGAGTCAGAATATATGTTCTTTATAAAATCGCTAATTCCCTTAAGTTTTGTGGTCTTAATTCTGATCACAGCGAGTTGTGTCAATGGTAAAAATAGCGATTCTGCTATAAGTTATAACAGTCATATTAGACCGATCATTTCTGATAAATGTTTTAAGTGTCATGGGCCAGACGCCAATCAACGCATGGCCGACTTTCGGTTAGATACCCCAGAGGGTGCTTATAAAGCGTTGAAGAATTCTGACCATGCTGGCATTGTCGCAGGAAACGCGGAGTCTTCTGAAGTTTTTTTGCGAATTACTTCTCTTGATCCTGATTATATGATGCCACCGCCTGAATCCAATTTAAGCTTGACGCTGGATGAGATTGATATTATCAAAAGATGGATAAACCAAGGTGCTGAGTATCAAGAACATTGGGCATTTTTACCAATCAACAATTCCGCGGTGCCCTCTAACGGACAAAAGTGGGCGACAAACCCAATTGACAACTTTATTTTTCAAAAATTAGAATCTAAAGGACTTTCACCAAACGACGAACAAGATCCATATCGCCTTATTCGTCGAATGTTGCACGACATCACAGGATTGCCGCCAACGATTGAACAACAAGAATCTTTTGCGTCATCACGAGACCTCAATAAACATTATGAACAATTGGTCGATCAAGCCTTGGCTAGTAAACATTATGGTGAAAAAATGGCCATTCTATGGATGGATATTGCTCGGTATGCTGATAGTCATGGATACCAAGATGATGGCTTACGAACGATGTGGCCTTGGCGCGACTGGGTTATACATGCCTTTAATGAAAATTATAGTTACGACAAGTTTATAACATGGCAACTAGCCGGTGACTTACTACCTGAAAGCACCAAAGAAACACTTTTAGCCACAGGATTTAATAGAAATCATAAGATTACCCAAGAAGGTGGGGTTATCGATGAAGAATACAGAATCGAATATGTGAGTGACCGGACTAACACCTTTAGCAAAGGCCTACTAGCGATGACGATGGAATGCGCTAAGTGCCATGATCATAAATATGATCCCATTTCGCAAGAAGATTACTACAGTACATTTGCCTTTTTTAATCAAGTACCAGAAAAGGGGTTTTTCGGCGACATATCTGTTTTTTCTCTTGCCGACCCCCCCTATATGACAATTACGGAGGAGGACAAAAAATCAATTCTAAACTTCGTCAGTCGACTAGACACTTCAGACGTTCGTGTGATGATTATGCAGGATTCATCCGTGTTACGACCCACATATGTCTTAAATCGTGGTGTTTATGACCAACCGACCACAGAAGTTACAATGACTGCGCCCGCTTCTATATTGAAGTTTGATCCAGCTAAATACGCTTCTAATCGATTGGGCCTAGCGCAGTGGCTTTTTGCTAATGATAACCCATTGACGGCAAGGGTTTTTGTAAATCTGATGTGGCAAGAATTTTTTGGACACGGAATCGTGGGTACTTCAGGAGATTTTGGTTTACAGGGTGATCTTCCGTCGCACCCAGAATTGTTGGATTGGTTAGCGTATGATTTTCGATCCAACGGATGGGATGTCAAACGCTTAGTAAAACAAATCGTCATGTCCTCGACTTATCGACAATCACAAGAAATACCTGTGGATAAATATGCTAAGGATCCTGATAATATGTATTTGTCTCGAGGGCCTAGAGTACGACTCTCTGCAGAGCTGGTGAAGGATCATGTTCTTTTCACTAGTGGTCTGATTAATTTAGAGGTGGGTGGCCCGAGTGTAAAACCGTATCAACCCGCAGGTCTATGGGAAGCTGCAACTTCTGGAAGGGGCCAGTTGGCAGAATATGTGCAAGACACCGGTGATGCTTTATATCGCAGAGGATTATATCATTTTATAAAACGTACGGTACCGCCACCCTCTATGCTCATATTTGATGCCAGTAATCGTGACCAATGCGAGGTGAAGCGTTTGGATACAAACACCCCGTTGCAGGCGCTAGTCTTATTAAATGATCCTCATGTATTGGAAGCTTCGAGATATTTTGCTGAGCGTCTTATTGCCGAAACGACCGCATCAAAAGATAAAATTGCTCGGGCATTTCAGACAATCGTCTGTCGAAAGCCACAAAGAAAAGAACTAAGCACACTTTCAAAATATCATGACCTTGTTTTATCAGAAATGAAGAATGTTCAAGCTGAAAGTCTATTAAAAGTTGGTGAATCAGCATTAGCTGATGTTCCAGTTATGGAGACAGCCGCCTTAATGCAAACGATCCAAATGATTTATAATCTCGAAGAAAGTACGATGCGATGAGCAATAATAAAGATCCATTTATCCAAAGTAGGTTGAATGTCAACCGAAGGTATTTTCTAGGACGTACTGCCGTGGGCTTAGGCAGTATGGCTCTTGGCTCTCTTCTTATCAAAGATTTATTCAAAACGGATTCTTCTTCCACCATCTTAAGCCAATTGCCCCATTTCGCCCCTAAAGCAAAACGGGTTATCTATTTATTTCAAAATGGTGCTCCTTCTCAACTTGAGTCATTCGATTATAAGCCCTTGTTAAACAAAATGCAAGGTATGGATTTACCTGACTCTATTAGAGGTGAACAACGACTCACAGGAATGACAGCCAATCAAGATAAATTTCCCTTGGTCGGCTCGTACTACAAGTTTAAGCAATATGGTCAATCAGGTGCATGGGTAAGTGAAATATTCCCACATATAGCCAGCATTGTCGATGATATTTGTATCGTAAAATCTATGCACACAGAGGCGATAAATCATGACCCTGCGCTCACCTTCATGCAGACAGGGGCTCAGCAGGGCAATCGACCAAGTATGGGCGCATGGCTGAGTTACGGATTAGGATCCGAAAATGAGAATCTTCCATCCTACAGTGTTTTACTATCCAAAGGTAAAGGCAACGGGCAAGGTGTATATTCTAAATTGTGGACGAATGGTTTTTTAGATAGTAAGTATCAAGGTGTCCAATTTAGCAATAGTGACGAACGAGTGCTCTATCTCAATGACCAAGATGGCATGAGTAAAAAAGATAGACGTCTGATGCTCGATAATCTAAATGAGCTGAATCACATTAATTATGAAGACGTCGGGGATCCAGAGATTAAAACGAAAATCGAACAA
The DNA here is from genome assembly GCA_964616755.1 of uncultured Saprospiraceae bacterium. GTDB lineage: Bacteria > Bacteroidota > Bacteroidia > Chitinophagales > Saprospiraceae > CAYNFR01. Next base: position 64,035 of record CAZTSI010000008.1, read on the forward strand.
TATGAACTGGCTTATCGAATGCAAACAGCTGTGCCAGAGGTAACGGATACGAAGAATGAACCAGATGCTATAATTAAGATGTACGGCGCAGAATGTCTGATTCCAGGCACATATGCTAGTAATTGTCTTCTAGCACGCAAATTATCTGAATCTGGTGTTCGTTTTGTTCAATTGTATCATCAAGGTTGGGATCAACATGGCAATCTGGTTAATGAAATGTCCGGACAAGCCAAAGATGTGGATAGGCCTACAGCAGCACTTATCAAGGATCTTAAGCAACGGGGTCTTTTAGACGAGACCCTTGTAATCTGGGGCGGGGAGTTTGGTCGGACGAATTATTGTCAGGGAACATTAACGGATAGAGTGTATGGTCGTGATCATCATCCTCGAGCTTACTCTATTTGGATGGCAGGAGGCGGTGTCAAGCCAGGTATGGTTTATGGGGAGACTGACGACTTTGGGTATAATATTACTCATGACCCTGTACATATCAACGACTTCCATGCTACGGTACTTCATTTGATGGGCTTGGATCATGAAAAATTGACTTACAAGCATTTGGGACGTCGATATAGACTTACCGATGTTTCTGGATCAGTTGTCCATCAAATCATAGCCTAAGTCACGAATGAAGATAGCTATTTCGTTTATTAATATAGGTTTGGCCGCTTTTTTGGGTATTTGTTATTTCTTCGAACCTTATCTCTCTATACCTCATGGTATTCAGATTGCAGGTCGTTTTCATCTGATGCTACTTCATTTGCCTATAGGTCTCTTTGCAGGAAGCGTTTTATTATATTGGCTAAAGGGAAGAACGGATAAAGAAATGGTTGCCTTATTCTTACATTTCAACTCCTCAACTGCCCTATTGGCCGCTATATTAGGGATCATTCTAGCCCAAGAATCTGGCTATGATCCAGAAGGGGTTTCTAATCATAAACATACGGGGGTTGGTTTTTCTGCATTGTGCTATTTGTGGTCTTTATTGTTTCAAACACAATGGACGCGAGCAAGTCAAGTCAGTATGATCGGTGCTGGAGTGCTACTTGCCTGGGCTGGACATGAAGGGGGCACCTTGACTCATGGAGACGATTTCCTTCTACCTTCTACAGAAATGAGAGTTAAAGAGATATTTACTACAGAATCGAGTACATACGAAGTAGCGATACAAACCCTTTTTGATGCCAAATGTATCAGTTGTCATAAATCAAGTAAATCAAAGGGCGAATTAATTCTAACGGATACCCTGAGTGTGAAGAAGGGTGGTGAGTCGGGCAATTTATGGAATGGGGTCAATGTACAAGAAAGTAAACTTTGGCAAGTATTGGAATTACCTCTAGATCATAAGGAACATATGCCACCCGAAGGCAAAATACAATTGACAAAGGAGGAAAGGAACGCCATAAAATGGTGGATTAGCGCTGGTGCTAGCTTTCAAACTAAACTAGTAGAGTTGCCTGATAGTGATAGTTTGAAAATGTATTGTTTAAGATTGATCGATGCGTCAAGTGAAGATGTGGAGAATTACACGTTTGCTTCAGCTTCGGCGTCGGATATTCGTGCTCTTGCCTCGGATTATATTGATATTACCGCCTTGTCACAAAATAGCCCAGCGTTGTCAGTCAACTTTTTTGTGTCAAGCGCTTTCGATCCAAATTCTCTTAAAGGAATTACCAAAATATCTGACCAAATAGTCCGATTAAACCTTTCGCGTATGCCTTTGGAGGATGTTCACCTTAAGGAGCTTTTGCCTTTGCAAAGACTTGAGAAATTGATCCTGAACGAAACTAGGGTTACCGACGAGGGTGTAAAATTATTGACAGCATTGCCTAATTTGAAAGTGTTATCTCTTACAGGTACTAATGTATCAGCCGCCATTGAATCTTTTTTAGGAGATTTTAAGGCTGTAGAAAAGATTTTTCTTGCCCATAGTGCAGTTAGTTCAGCTCAGCTAGTTTCTCTGGCAGAAAAGTTTCCGAATATTCAATTTGTAAGTTCACCCGATGCAGAAGATGTCGTAGTTAGTTTATCTCCCCCAACTATGGTCAATGAACGCAGTATCCTAAAAGAAGGTGAGAGGGTTGAATTATCGCATGTGATAAAAGATGTCGAGTTACTCTTTACAGTCGATGGCTCAGACCCCGATAGTACAAAGGGTATCATTTATAAGGAGCCCATTTCATTTAGTGAGTATATGGATCTCAGAGTGATTGCGAGAAAGAAGGGATGGTCAGATAGTGCAGTAGCTACTTATAAGCTCGTTTCAAGCGGCCTGCGTCCTCGTACAGCTGATCTCATTACCTCTGCGAACCCTAAGTACTTAGGTAGCGGTTCCGCCACATTGATAAATGGAGAAAAAGCCTTAATTACCAATTTTGGAAAAGAATGGTTAGGATATAAGGAAAATGAATTAGAAGCCCTTTTTAGTTTCGAAAATGACAAGCCGATAAAGAAAATCGTCTTGAGTTATGGTACTCATGTACCGTCCTATATTTTTCCACCTGTTAAAGTGGAAGTATGGGCTGGTAATGCTAAAGACAAAATGGTGCTGGTGTCGAAGAAAGATATACCTGCTGTCAATGAGGATAAAGCTAGTCTTGTGACAACTGATGCCTTAGAATTATTGTTGACATCGAGTGAACCGCATAAATATTACAAGCTCATTGCCATGAATCTCCGAAGGCTGCCGCCATGGCACGAAGGAAAGGGAACACCTGCATGGTTATTTGTTGATGAGGTGTTCTTTTATGAATGATTATGATGCTTATACAACTTAGCTAATCAATTTTCCGGTATCGTCCCATTCAGCAGCTATGTCTCGTTTTGATTGATCTACGCATTTGGCGAGCCATGCGGGATCGTAGGCTACATCGTGATCGGCTAAGACTTCTTCTGGTATACCATCCCAAACATTGGGTACGTTACCTTGGTAACCTAGAGATTTGTAACCTTCTCTAGTAGTATAATAGCCTGTCAGACTTAAATTTTTTATCAATTTGAAAAAGCTGTGGCCATAGCCCAAACCTTGTTCTTTAGCTATTGGGTATGCTAGAGTGTCCAACACCTTTCGTTTATTCTCTTCCGTTAACGCTACAAAACTACTCACACTTGTCGTCTTACAATACTGCTCAAACCACATAAGTCCACCTCTAATGGGAAGCTGAAACCTAGGTATATCCTTAATAATAAAATCAATAAAGTCTACTACACCAACCTCAGAAGCGGCAGGGCCATATTGATCTTCAGGAAGAATAAGATCGCATAGGGCAGTAATCGTATTTCTCTCATCAGCTGTAAGATATTCTTGTTTCATAACATCCTCGAGTTTCTTTCGTTCAGCAGGTGTGCGACTCGTCATATAAGACTCAGTGGCCAGAGAAAACTCTTGTAATTGTTCTTGTTCGGGCAATTTGCACGATGCAATCAAGGCAGAGCCCCCAGCAGCGCCTACAAGTATGGATTTGATAGAGTCCCTTCTTTTCATAATCTTGCTTTTTTAAGGTTTAACTTAAGTTGCACCTTTTTTATAAGTTCATTTTCTTTAGTTGATCAACGATGTAGTCAGAGGATCTCCATGCCAACGCCATGATGGTCCACGTACAATTTTTATCAGCCTGTGATACAAAAGGCCCTGCATCATTAATAAATACATTTTTACAATCATGAAGTTGATGCCACTTATTTGTCACTGATTTCTTCGGATCATCGCCCATTCTGGTAGTACCTACTTCATGAATAATTTGGCCTGGTTTGGCTAATCCATAATCTTGAGAAGCATCTGGTTTAGAGCCTAACGGTGTGCCCCCCATATTAATAATGATTTCTTCAAAGGTGTCCTGCATATGCTTAGCTTGCATTCGTTCTTGATCTGACCAGGTATAATGAAATCTTAGCACAGGAATACCAAACTTATCGACCACACTAGGATCAAGTTCGCAATAATTGTCCTCTCTGGCAATACATTCACCTCTACCTCCAAAGCCTACATATGCGCCATAAAAACGCATGGCATCTTCCTTGAGCTTAGTTCCATATCCACCGACTGTGCCTTGGGTATATTGATTCATTTCATCCACATCCCAAGCAAAGCCGTATGACGGCATGCTCATTCCTCCCCATACTTCAATATGATAGCCTCTCGCGAAATCCAGTTTTTTGTTATCACCCCACCATGGAGAATAGACATGCATACCACCAACGCCGTCTTCATTATAGATTTTTCGATTCATAAGCTCGGGTATAAAGCCACTTCGACCGGCTCCTGTGCTGTCATGCAGATACTTACCCACGACATTCGAACTATTACCAAGACCGTTAGGATGCTGTGCACTTTTGCTGTTCAGCAAGATTCTCGCTGAACTACATGCACTTGCAGATAAAACGATCACCTTTGCATTGAGGCTGTATTCTTTCAGGTCGTCCTTACTTATGTACGAAACTCCAGTAGCTTTTCCCTCATTATCTGTGTTGACCTGTCGCACCATACAGTTGGTATATAGGTCAATCTGTCCTCCCGATTTTTGGGCAGGAAAGATCAGACAACTACCAGAGCTAAAGTCCGCATACACGCTACAAGATCGATAACACTGATTGCAATAATAACATACTCCACGATCCTTATTGATCCGCTTTGTCAAGATCGATAATCTTGAAGGGATAACAGGAACCCCCGACTTTTTAGCTCCCTTTATATAATATAGTTCGTGAAGTCTTGGCTTTGGTGGCGGTAAAAAAAAGCCGTCAGGATCATTAGGCAATCCTTCATTCGAGCCAAAAACCCCTATTAATTTATCGAGTTTGTCATAATACGGCTTGACTTCATCATAAGTTATAGGCCAATTATCCCCTAAACCGTCATCATTTTTTCTTTTAAAATCTTTTGGCCCGAAGCGCAATGAAATGCGCCCCCAATGATTGGTTCGGCCACCGAGCATTTGTGATCTAAACCACATGAACTCTGTATTATTCTTAGTTGTGTAGGGCTGCCCTTCTAAATTCCAGCCACCTAGAGCCATATCAAAATCTCCAAATGAGCGATCGTCTGTACTGGCACCTCTGCGTGGTGACTCCCAAGGCCAAAGATGTTGGGTCTTAGTCGTCGGGTCAGCTGGATCGAAAAACGGTCCTGCCTCCACAATGGCTATGCTTAGCCCTGCATTTGCTAATATGTTTGCTGTCATACCACCCCCGGCACCTGAGCCAACAATGACAACATCGTACGACTTGCTTTTTGTATTTCCCATAATTTACTTTAATAAAATCGAAATATAAGAAGAGATGATCATCTTTAAGGATATAAAGGCTTTCAATTTTTCTTGACTGATTTTTTTATTAATTCATGAGAACTTAACCTTGATCTTCATATTATTGATCGAAGCAGCTGTACTTTAGCAACTTAACTTACCAATATGAGCTTAAATTCTTTTCAACGGGATGAATCGATCGCTTACACACAAAATCATGTCTTTGATATTATTATCATCGGTGGTGGCGTTACGGGTTCAGGCATTGCGCTGGATGCAGCGAGTAGAGGATTAGAAGTATTGCTCCTCGAAAAAGAAGATTTTGCCTCAGGGACATCCTCCAAATCTACCAAACTCATTCATGGCGGATTGCGATATCTTAAACAATTGGATTTTTGGTTGGTAAGAGAATCCGGATTAGAAAGAGCCGTCGTCAATAAGTTGGCTCCTCATCTATGTCTGCCAGAAAAAATGTTGTTGCCCTTGGTAGAAGATGGCACTTACGGAAAATTTGCCGCATCGTTTGGCTTGTGGCTCTACGATTTTTTAGCCGATGTGGAGGGTGAAGACAAAAGGAAAATACTCAGTAGGCAAGAAACGCTAAAAAAGGAACCACTTCTAAATCCCGAAAAACTTGTCGGTGCCGGCTACTATGCCGAATACCGAACTGATGACGCAAGACTTACCATAGAACTAGCAAAAATGGCACATGAATATGGTGCAGTAATGCTGAATTATTGTCGAGTAGAAAATTTTAGCCTTCAAAAGGCTAATATCAATGGTGTGTATTTTCGTGACGAATTAAATGGCGAGGTATTTCAAGCCAAGGCGAAAAAAGTCATCTCTGCCGCTGGTCCTTGGGTCGATGAATTACGCCAAAAAAATGGATCACTAGCTGGAAAGAGATTGCATCTGACGAAAGGGGTGCATATTGTTTTTGATCGAGAGCGCTTGCCGATTCAGCAAAGTGTTTACTTTGACGTGCCAGATGGTCGTATGATATTTGCTATTCCTAGAGGTAAATCTACTTATGTAGGAACGACAGATACCGAATACAAAGGTGATAAAAATCGAGTTGTGGCCACCAAAGCTGATCTCGAATATCTACTGGCCGCAGTAAATGCAACATTTCCACATATGAAACTTACGGCTAATGATGTAAAATCTAATTGGGCTGGACTGCGACCTCTCATTCATGAAGATGGTAAATCACCCTCAGACTTAAGTCGGAAAGATGAAATATTTGTGGCGGCTGATGGTTTAATTTCGATAGCAGGAGGGAAATTAACAGGATATAGAAAAATGGCAGAACGACTCATCGAAAAAACAGTCGAGGATGATTTTGTAGCCACTGACAAGCAAGTTCGAAAATCGAGCTTCACTCATATGATTCCTTTGACACCAGAGCCACTGACAAGCAATAAAGAAGTACAAAACTATATCCTAGAAATATCCAAACGCTGTCGCACCCTCGGATTAACTGACCAAGATGGTTGGTATCTAGTGACTACATATGGCCGGCAGGCAGAATTAATATTACTACAATTTAGCACCTCAGATATTTCAGATGCTCAACAAGGGCTAATTAGAGCAGAATTGGTGTTTTGTATGCAGAATGAAGCCATCCAAAAGGTCACTGACTTTTTTATTCGCCGTACTGGTAGGTTGTTTTTTGATATCGATAGCGTTATAGCTAACAGAGAATATGTACTTCAGTTCATGGCAGCTGAGCTTTCTTGGACTCAAGAGCGTCTTTTAGCAGAAACACATGAATTAGCGGAAAAATTATATGACGCTCAGCACTATTATGACCAAGAGTTAGTGTCAAATAAAAGCTAAACTGTCTTCAATATAAATTCTAAGAGTTGCCATTCGATTATTTAGTTATATGAACGTACCTTAGTCCGAACAGAATTATTATATGAACAAATATATTTTAGCCCTAGATCAGGGTACAACTAGCAGCCGCGCTATACTGTTTGACCATGATTCTAATGTTATTGGGGTGGAGCAGATGGAATTTGATCAGATATTTCCAAAGCCAGGTTGGGTAGAACACAATGCCAATCAAATATGGGACTCTCAACTGAGTGTCGCCAAAAAGCTACTCAAGAAGAAAAAAATAAATCCAATAGATATTGCTGCAATTGGCATCACTAACCAAAGAGAAACCACCGTGCTATGGGATCGACATACGCATCAACCCGTAGCCAATGCTATAGTCTGGCAAGATAGACGTACGGCAGGTATCTGCGATGAAATGAAGAAAAGAAAAGGCCTAGAATCCTATGTTAAGAAAAATACGGGCTTGGTCGTAGATGCCTATTTTTCTGGCACGAAGGTACATTGGATTCTTGAGCATACCAAAGGTGTAAGAAAACGTGCTGAAAAAGGCAATCTAGCCTTTGGTACAATTGATAGTTGGTTGGTATATAAATTAACCAACGGCAAAGTTCATATCACAGACTATAGCAATGCATCTAGAACCATGCTGTATAATATTGCCCAGTTAAAATGGGACAATAAGATGCTAAAAGAGCTCAATATTCCCAACAGTCTACTTCCTACGGTGAAGTCGAGTAGTGAAATATATGGTTATACGGACAAGAGTTTGTTTGGGGCGGAGATTCCAATTGCAGGAATTGCAGGGGATCAGCAGGCGGCCTTATTTGGGCAATTATGTCATCAGCCAGGTCACGCCAAAAATACCTACGGCACAGGTTGTTTTATGCTAATGAATACTGGTGAAAATCGTGTTCAATCAAAGAAAGGACTGTTGACTACAATAGCGTGGGGTATTGACGGAAAAGTGCACTATGCTTTAGAAGGTTCCATATTTGTGGCTGGTGCAGCCGTGCAGTGGTTGAGGGACGGCCTTAAACTTATGAAGAGTTCATCAGAAAGTGAAGCTTTGGCCTCTGTGGTTCATAGTACAGAAGGGGTGGTAGTGGTCCCTGCTTTTGTAGGTCTTGGCGCTCCTTACTGGGACTCATATGCACGTGGCGCTATCTTTGGCTTGACGCGAGGAACAACGCTCAATCACTTAGTTCGCGCAACCCTAGAGTCTTTAGCTTATCAAACAAAAGACGTGTTAGATGCTATGAACGAAGACAGCGGCATTACACTCAAAGCCCTAAAAGTGGACGGCGGTGCTTCAGCCAACAATTTACTGATGCAGTTTCAAGCAGATATTTTAGGTGTGCCGGTTGATCGACCGCGTATTATTGAGACAACAGCCTTAGGGGCAGCTTTTTTAGCAGGATTAGCCGTCGGTTTTTGGAACAAGAACGATTTGGCCAATAAATGGCAGCTAGATACTCGATTCAAAACCACCTTCACTAAGAAAAAAAGAGATAAGCTTTATCAAGCTTGGCAAGAGGCAGTGCGTAGAACGATGCATTGGGAAAAGGCCATACGTTAGTACTTTTTCTTTTAGCACATGAGATTAATTGAAATAAGCACGAGTAAATATTGCGACTATCTGGGGTATTCAATTAATGACCACCACTAGTCATGACAGAATTTTGTATTAACACCAATCTGAGCGTCCATAGCTTACCTTTAACGTTTAAGTCGTCTTGATTACTAGGTAAAATATTAAGCTTATTTAAGCCCTTAAAAAAAGCTACATCGCAGTACTTTAACGATATTGGACAGCTTAATTATGTCCTGCCATATGATCAGATAGCAGTTGGACATAATCTAATAATTCTGCAATTGATTTATTGTTTGGTTTGTTTTTTTTCATAAAACTTTCTGCTTTTCTTCGAAGGGACGCGTCAAATACTTTGTCCAAATCTTTACCATTGGATTTGATATTAACGAATTCCCCAGTTCCATACCGTGCAACAAAATTTGTTTCGGTATCCTTAAAATATGGTTGCAAATTTCCATCCGAACCATAGGTAAAATTGTCCGTTGGGCGCGGCTTGACAAACTGTTTTTTATAAGATCTGAAGATAGATAGGTCCCCTGCGAATAATACTTCATAATAAACAAACTCTTCATTCTCCACACTTTTGATGAATCGTTGTTGTCCGCCATCAGCTTGAAATAATACAAAGGATTTAATCTGATGATCATTGATCCAAAGTTCTTTCTGGTCAATCACCACCAGGAGCTTTTGCGAACAAATATCAAATTTGGCTTTATCTAATTCCTTCTTATTGCCCGAAAGGTCTTCAATTTGGACTTTTTGCCATTCTAAATCTAGATAAGGATGTCCTTTGAATTGGCTAGTTCCATAGATTAAATCACCATTTAGCCCAGACATAATATCTGAATTGGCTATAATGGTCTGCTGCGATAAAAGTTGATTGCTAAGAATTAACAAGATAATAAAGCCATACACACGTATACACATAGACAAGCGAATTGAAGATGATAAACGAAGATTTACATTCCAAAACTAAGCTAACTAAAGCTCAAATTCATACTCAAGGCAATTTTGTGAACAGTTTAACGCATTGTTTAGACGATATTGCTTAATCTAAATGGAGCTGTTTATCTTTAAGGTTGATAAATGTTTTCGTTCATCTATCCCTTTAGAAAGTCTTACACTATGACTTGGTTCAATCCATTTACTTTGAGTTGTATTCTTGTGGGTCTTACATTTTATTTGGCGGCATTGATAACCATTAAATTTCCCCCTAAAGGTATTAATCAGATGTATGGTTATCGAACGCGGTCGTCAATGAAATCAAAAGAACATTGGGATTTCGCTCAAGGTTATTCGAATCAGAAGATGAAGCAATTGGGGATCTTCTTTGTTGTATTTTCACCCATTGGCGTCGTTTTAAATGCCAGCCCTGAAGTATCGATAGGAATTTTTCTTGTGATTATGTTAGGAGCGATTATCTATTTTATTCACAATGTCGAAAAATCTATTAAACAAAAATTTGGACGATTATAAAAACCTTAAAAACTATATGCTATGTCAGATTCAGGGCCTCATTATTCCCCCATATACCGTGCCGGTGAAACTTGGTATATCAGTGGACAATTACCAATTATCAATCGAGAAAGTTTAGAAATGCCAGAAGGCACATATGAACAGACTCTATTGGCCCTATCTAAAGCGGAAAAATTATTAATGGAGCATGGCATGGATCGCAATGCTATTGTCAAAACTACGTGCTACATTACTGACGAAGAAGGATGGGGGGCCGCTAACAGAGCATATAAAGACTTTTTTGGTGAGCACAAACCTGCGCGATCCATAGTACCTGTGCCAAGTCTACATTTTGGATGTCTAGTGGAAATCGAGGCAATAGCCTACCTATCTAGTTAAGTTGTGACGAACATTATTCAAACAAATCTGCTTTATTTGCAATCCATTAAGACCAAATACATATGGGTAGAATATTTGAGGTAAGGAAAAGTAGCATGTTCGCACGCTATGATCGTATGGCCAAACAGTTTAGTCGTGTGGCTAAAGAAATAACAATTGCCGTAAAAGCTGGCGGCCCTGATGGGGATAATAACCCTGCATTGCGTAGAGCCCTCCAAAATGCCAAGGCAGTCAATATGCCTAAAGACAAAGTGGAAAGCGCCATTAAAAGAGCACAAGGTCGAGACACATCAGACTATGAAGAATTAACTTATGAAGGATATGCACCACATGGCGTAGCGATAATTGTAGAGACCGCCACAGATAATCCGATCCGAACCGTGGCCAAGGTCAGAGCTGTCTTTAACAAATTTGATGGAAGCCTTAGCACAAATAACAGCGTTAGCTTTCAATTTAAAAAAATGGGAGTTTTTATGCTAGAAATAGGTGTGCATGATGCCGAAGAACTCGAGTTAGAGCTCATCGATTTTGGTCTAGAAGAAATGGGCGAAGGTAAAAATGAAGATGGCGAAGACGTACTAATAATTAGAGTACCTTTTTCAGAGTTTGGCAATATGCAAGCCGCCTTAGAAGGGAAAGGGCTCGATATTAAAAGTTCACAGTTTGAGTGGATACCACTAAATATGGTTAGCCTTGAAGGAGAAGAAGAAGAAAAGGTCTTAAAAATGCTCGCTAAAATGGAAGAAGAAGAAGATGTACAAAATGTCTTCCATAATATGGCCTAAACGCACCATCCGGCCAAATAAATGATGCCATGAAGCCCGATAAACCCATCCAAGAACAATAAGTAAAAGCGCTCCTTTTGCAACTTAAAGCTTTTAGTTATCAAAAATTGTACGATATAGACCATTGTTAACAGAACGACAATGATTAATGAATACACTTGGTAGTAAGCGAGCATCATCAAAGATAGTATAGCAATGATGATAAGCATGGTCATCAAAAGTCTCGCTTTGGCCTCGGAAATGGTACCAAGTGTTTGCACTTTAAGAAGTTTATCTAGTTCTTTGTCGCGCCAATCAAAGGGTATAGTCAAGGCTATAATGAAGCTTATCTTTTCAATGCCAAGACAGACTAAGCTCCTAGCAGAAAGTGAACTGTCTATCATACATGGCAATAGAAATATACCCATCCAGCAAAAACCGACCAGCCCTATTTTTAAAAAAGCCACGTTTCGCAAACGAAATTCCTTAAAAGGAACTATATAAAGTAGAGTGATGGATCCTAATAGAGACGTACCTATTTTATACGGATTATCCAAAAAAAGCCATAACACTAAGCTGCCAATCCCAGCCGCTGCGGTCGCTATAAAGCCTGAAGAATAATACTTACGAAAGACATCGTGTCTAGGGGTTCCTTCATATATAGAGAATTCTATACCACAAAGACGATGTAAATTGTATCCAAATAATGTGGATATGCCCACAAAACCTACATAGATGAAGTTGATCTCCTGATGAAATAGTGTAAAGGCACCTGATGAGAATAGTGCCGCGCATACAGAAATATGAACATTGCCATACAAGTAAATATACCAAAGTGACCTGCCCATTGGAGGTCTAAAAGTACGTCAGCGAAATACCCGGATGAAATCTCTTAAGCGTTTCAAAAATCAACTGTACCAAGTGCTCTACGTCTTCCTTGTGAGCCATTTCCACTGTCGTATGCATATACCTCAAGGGTAAGGATATCAACACTGAAGGTATGCCATCGCGGCTATAAGCAAATGCATCTGTATCTGTACCTGTAACACGAGAAGAAGCTGAACGTTGAAATGGAATCTTATATTCCTCCGCCGCACTTATTACTTCCTTAAGTACATTATGGTGAATGGCGGGTGCATAAGTCAGTACAGGACCTTTGCCGCATTTAATCTCACCCTCTTCTTTGGTTTTAATCATTGGCGTGCACGTATCGTGTGTTACGTCAGTGACAATGGCAATGTTCGGTTTTAGTCTATGCGCGATCATCCCCGCACCTCTCAGACCAACTTCTTCTTGCACGGCATTTACCACATGAAGGGTGTAAGGTAGTTTAACTTTTTGTTGTTTCAACAAGCTAGCAACTTGTGCAATAGCTACACCACCCATGCGATTATCCAGTGCGCGGCCCAGATAATAATCGCCCAGTATCTCAAGTTGTTCATCGAAGGTGACCACACAGCCAACATGAATACCCATTTCCAATACTTCGGCCTTGTTTTTAGCTGCTACGTCAATAAAAATGTTTTCTATTTTAGGTACGATCTTGGCATCTTCGCCATTGCGTAGATGAATAGCGGGCCATCCAAAGACGCCCCTTATGGCTCCTTTCGCTGTATGAATTAGCACGCGCATGCTAGGCGCGATCATATGATCTGAGCCTCCATTGCGAATCACATTGATAAAGCCGTCATCAGATATATAGTTGACAAACCAGCTTATTTCATCCGCATGAGCCTCAATGACGACACTAAACGGTTGTCCTGGATTTATCGTGCCATAAGCCGTGCCATAAGCATCGACATTAGTTTCGTCTACATATGGAGTAATATACTCTAGCCAAATTTTCTGACCTGACGTCTCAAAACCTGTCGGGGCTACATTATTGAGATAGTTAAAAATGAACTGTTCACTCTTCTTATTCCAAATTGTCATATCCTAACTGTTTTTAACTGACCAAGATTTTGGGTCCATTCTCCATTCTGATAAGGAGTTTAATTGATTAGGGGTAAAATTACCCGAATTTTTAACAGCATTTAGCAAAGCAGTATAATTTGACAAGGTACTAAATGGGCAATTTATTTGCTCAAAATTTTTGGCAGCATCTTCAAATTCATAACTAAATATGGCTAAAACACCTAAAACCACTGCACCTGCTTCACGAGCCGCTTCAACGGCCTTAATGCTGCTACCACCTGTAGAGATGAGATCTTCAATGATGACAACGCGCTGCTTTGCTTCAATGTGGCCTTCGATTAAGTTCTGTCGCCCATGCGACTTTGGGGAAGAACGTATGTAGGCGAATGGTAGATCCAGTCGATCAGCAATCAGAACGCCATGAGCTATGCCTGCAGTTGCCACGCCAGCAATAATATCTATATTGCCCCATTGTTTTGATGCTTGGCTCATGGTATCGATAATAGCTTTTCGCTCGGTAGGAAAACCCAAGAGCAAGCGGTTGTCACAGTAAATCGGACTTTTTAAGCCAGAAGCCCAAGTAAATGGCGATTTTGGCTGCAATTTTATTGCTGCGATTTTTAATAAAATTCTGGCTACTTCTTGTTCATTTAGCATTATCTATGCAACATTTTTAGAGGGCTGCGAATGTACAAAATATACTTTAATGACAAACAAATCTTACTTGCTCATGAGTCAATGAGAGGTTGGTTTGGTAAGGATACTGCTGAGAATCTTGTCGTCACGTATCCAGGAAAGACTAAATTTCTGCTGAATTATGTGGATAAAGTAGAGAATAGTCCCGATCTAAAAAGACTCATTATCCTTTATCCCTTTCCCAAGCAATTAAAGAAAGATTTTTTTAGCCTTTTTAGAGTAGTACCTGCCGCAGGAGGTGTTGTGCTAAATGCAGATGGTAAGGTTTTATTCATTTATCGACGCGGTTATTGGGATTTACCAAAAGGGAAAATGGAGTTGAGTGAAAGTAAGCGCGAAACAGCTTTGAGAGAGGTCGAAGAGGAAACGGGATTGACTAAACTCAAATTAATACAAAAGCTCTCAGTTACGCATCATATATTTCGAGGATTGAGTGGTAAACGTGTTTTAAAGCCCAGTCATTGGTATTTGATGACCTCGAGTACAGAAGAAGTAAATGTTCAAATCGAAGAAGACATAGAAGAAGCAAAATGGGTGGATGTAACGGACAAAAAGGCCTTGGAAAAACTGCGCCCAATTTATATTAATATCCTTGATGTAATTGAAGAATTGCATAATATCACTCGTTAGCTTACAGCAAGCCAATTAATGTACTAGCCCGCTCTATAGACAGATTTGAATGCAAGGACTAATTCCTTAATACTAGATCAAAAGTGTACATAGCGATGAGCAGCGAGATCTGATGAAAGGTAGATTTAGACTCAATATTATCGAGAGCAGAACAAATGAGCCTTTTAGGAACGGTATGTATACTCTTGAAGTGCCCAAGTTGATGTTATGCTAAAATATTTTGGTCGCTGAGCGGTTTGCTTTTGATAAAAGGCGCCCCACTGCTTAGCTTTGGCAGTAATACACCAAGGTGTAATTATATGATGTAAAAAAATGTAATTATAAGGAAAACATAAGTTGGAAGCATAGCTTTGTACCATTATCGATATCAGGAAATAAATATGAAGGTTTTGAAATTTGGTGGCACGTCGGTTGGCAATGTTGCCAGAATGAGACAAGTGTTAGACATTATTTTACTTGAAACAGACAATCCAATTGTGGTTCTTTCTGCCATGTCTGGCACAACGGATCGATTACATTCCATTGTACAACAAGCGCAAGAGCAAACATTGGAGAAGGCTTTCTATGCTCTGCGACAGTTGCGAAGCGAATATGAACAAATTGCTTTGCAGCTTTTTACGGGGCAACCCGTGTTGGTAGACACGAACGATTATCTTAATGTGTGCTTTACTCGCATTGATGAGTTATTACGAAGGGAATCGATTGGAGAGGCAGAGTTATTGGAGATTGTCGCACAAGGGGAGGTTTTAAGCACCTACCTGTTTTACCAATTATGTCGTTCAGAAGGGCTTGACGCGGTGCTTTTATCTGCTTTAGATTTTGTTCGATTAGACGTAAAGGCGGAGCCAGATCTTGAAGAAACGGCCGAGCGATTATTACCTTTACTACACCAATATCGCGGGGCGAGAATGATCATCACTCAAGGGTATATCTGTCGCAATCATCTTGGTGGAATTGATAATCTCCGTCGTGGAGGAAGCGATTATTCAGCAACGATTATTGGTGGTCTTGTTGTGGCGGAGGAAATTCAAATATGGACAGATATTGACGGTGTTCGTAATAATGACCCTCGATTGGTCGAGAATACCTACCCAATACGAGCAATGTCTTATAGAGAAGCAGCTGAACTTTCTTATTTTGGGGCTAAAATTTTGCATCCGACTTGTGTGTTGCCAGCAGAAAGGGCAGGAGTTCCATTGCGATTAAAATACACCATGAGTCCTGAAGCCCCTGGCACTTTGATATCACAAAAAGGAAGTGGTCGAGCTATTACAGCAGTGGCCGCAAAAGATGGTATAACTGCGATCAAGATTTACAGTCATCGAATGCTCATGGCTTATGGTTTTTTGCGTCGAGTGTTTCAAGTTTTTGAGGATTACGAGACTCCTGTCGATATGATTACCACTTCAGAGGTTGCAGTGTCACTTACTATAGACAATGACCGCCATTTGCAGGCCATTGAGCGATATTTGTCGCAATTTGGGGAGGTTACTGTAGAGACGGGATATTCGATAGTTTGCGTGGTGGGAAATGAGCTTTACGAGAATGGTGTGCATTTAGACACTTTATTTCATGCGCTCATTGATGTACCGGTGCGGATGGTGTCAATGGGTGGAAGTAAGTACAATATATCTCTGTTAGTGGAGACGAGATACAAATTGCAAGTATTAAAAGCGCTCAATACATTATTTGATGAAGTGGTAGTAGAGCAATAGTAGAGGTTACATTTTCTGAGCTCTCTCTGGCCTCATCTCAAATTGAGTCATAGAATTCTGTTACACGTGGGTCTAAGAGTATATCATTTTGTCGCAAAGGTCGCTTAAGATAAATACCTTCTAAATGAGTGCACCGGGAAAGAGCGACATAGGTTTGGCCATATTCGAAAGCCCCACCTCCCATGTCGACATATACCTGATCGAAGGTTTTGCCCTGACTTTTATGAATGGTAGCTGCCCATGCCAGCTTGACAGGTATTTGTTCGAACGAGCCGATTACATCCGCACTTAAAAGGCTCTTTTCAGCATCCCACTGATACTTTATCATCTCCCAAGATTCTTTGTGTACGGTCAGTGTTACGGGCTCTTCATGGTGGCGATAAATCATAATATCAACAGCATCCTTATGCAATGCCATTACTCTACCAATACTGCCATTGACATAGCGCTTTTCGATATCGTTTTTTAGGGTCATGATTTGTGCCCCAACCTTCAGCGACAATAAAGTATCCGTGGGGTAGGCACGAGGGTCAAAAGTTCCGTTTACTACAGCAGTATAACCTTGGCTAGGCGAATTAAGACTTGCTAGTTTTTGTGCATTCATGCGATCAACAATATCATTTCGTGTAGTAAGGGTAATAACACCTTCTAATCCATCAATGTGCGGCACGACTCGTTCATTTAGTGCTGATAAGCCTTCTTCGCTCAAGCAATTGTGTCTCACTTGGTCGAGTATCGAAATGAAGAACGCTTCTTTTTGGCGGTGGACTGTCTTTAGCTCAATGTATTCGAGATCTCGTGCAATTCTTGAAAAGGCATGACTAGAAAAAAAATAAGGCGTGTCATAATGTTGCTGAATGTATGCCTTCTCAAATTGGCCGCTCAATACAGGGGGTAACTGAAATAGGTCGCCAAATATTACAAGCCTTACACCACCAAAAGCCTGTGGGCTCCCCCTGTTTTTACGAAGAAATATATCCATCGCATCAAGCAGATCAGCTCTTACCATAGAGATTTCATCAATAATGAGCAGTTCGAGATTTTTGTATATCCGGTTATTAGGAACTTTAGAAATGTCTGACTCAGTGAGGATACGAGGTGCCAAGCGAAAGAAAGAGTGTATAGTTTGGCCTTTTACATTCAAAGCCGCTACGCCTGTAGGGGCGACAATAGCCATTCTGAGTTGAGAAGTGTTTCTAAATAACTGTAGAAGAGTAGATTTTCCCGTGCCCGCCTTGCCGGAGACGAAAATAGGGTGGTGCGCCTTCTCTAATTGATTGAGTGCATATTGCGTTTCGTTATTTAAGTATAAGGGTTCTTGTAGAATCACATGCAAAGATTAGCTCTTTAGCGAAAAAAAAGCGCCGAACATAATTGTTCGGCGCTCTAAATATATCTATTTGATCTTCTATCTATGCATGCTCAAGAGGAACAGAAGTCTCTGAAAAATTCTTTCCATCCCATTTTCCTAACCACTCTGCATTCTTTCCTAATTTAATATAATTCTGAAAAGATCGAACAGCACTTTCTTTCTCTGTGCGGTGAATGGTAATGGTCTGAGGACCTGAACTCACGTTAAAGTAATATTTCCCAGTTCCCATTTCAAAGTTTTTTCTACGCATAATCTGTTATTTGTTTTGGTTCTATTAACTATGTTGAAAATACGATAGGCCGCTTTATTCTATATTACCTAGCTTATCGCTTAATTCTACAAAACTACGGATTTTTTTCGAATACTCCAAATGATATTTATAAACAACAGATAATCAATTATATATGACACAATACTTAAATAAATAATTCAATATTTTAAAATATAAGAATTTGACTAAGCAAATTAAATTCACTTTAATGGTAACGATCATCTTGGACCAAAGTTCATTGATGTGCCAACTGACAGAAGTCTGAAGCACAGTAGTATTTAGGACTTGCTGAGAGCAGAATACCCAAAAACTAAGAGGCTATTCTTGCCTCTGATAGATCAGACCTAAGCCATTTCCCCCAAATTGCGTCATTTGGATTTGGTCATTTGACACTAAGTCGATTCTGTAATACTGAACTTCGGCATTAACATTAAGTTCTAATTTTAGTCTGAACTTATCAATGGTATAGACCCCTTGTGTTTCGGCTGGTTTTGGGGCATCTCCTGGCCAAGTGTAGTATTCGTCTTGCAAAAATTCAAACCAAGTTGCTGAATAATACTGATTACCAGGAGAATACCACCTCCCCTTAAGGATGAAAGGGCTTTCTGTTTTCATCACCTCTTCTAAGACGCTTTTTGATTTGTTTCCGCCTGAAGTACAAGACAAGATGCTGTTTAATAAAAGTAGGGCAAAAAGGACGCGCATAATAATATAATTGTTTTTAAATAATCAGTTGTAAGAAGCCATAGGTCAGAAATTAAATTTATTTACTGCCACTTTTCATCTGATGCGCAAAGGTAGTATTCATTTTGTGTAAGATTTCTTTTGGAATTAAAATTGAAGTGAACGAAAGCTTCTTGGAATCCTGCGCGATAGTTAAATGCCTCATTGGGAAAGAATTACTTATATTGATATATCAATATAAAAATATCCGTAAGCCACTATTATTGGTGCAGGAAGACTCCTTCCTTTTGCCAGTCAACTTTATATATATAGAAATGATGTTAATTGATTTATCAACATTTACTTGCACAACCAAACATTATTCGTTGTCCTTTTGAACTGTTATGACTCTGCGTTAATGACGACTTCTCATGACTTCGCAAATCCATTGCCGTGTTGCTGATGGCAAAACAACGTCATCAATCTCGAGTACTGAAGCCGCATTTAGTGCCTTTCCCTGATCATAAAGTTGGGTGAGTAATTCTTGATATAGTGCCTCTCGATCTTCTGGCTTGTCACAAGCGTCTAGCTCTTTTTTATGTGATAATTTTACCGCACCTTCTAAGCCCATGGCTCCAAATTCACCTGTAGGCCAGGCGAGGGTAGCCAAGGGGCTATGCATTGAACCTCCAGCCATCGCCATTGCACCCAAGCCATAAGCTTTCCTCAATATTATGCAAACGTGTGGAACAGTCAATTTGGCTCCAGAAGTAAAAAGACGTGATGCTGAGCTGACCATACCAGAACTCTCAGCATCAGTACCGACCATAAATCCTGGGGTGTCACATAGGCTTATAACGGGTAACTCGAACTTTTGGCAGAGGTCGAGAAATTGTGCCATCTTTTGGGCTCCAGTTGCGTCAATGGCACCTCCTAGGAATTTGCAATTATTTGCTACCAGACCAAAGGTCTTGCCTTCAATGCGGACAAAGGCGGTAATGATCGTCTTACCATAGTCTGACTTTAAGTACAGTACGCTTTCAATATCGCATAGGATATCGATGACCTTTTTTATGTCATACGCGTAACGCCTGTCTTCAGGGAGGCAAGAATTAAGCAAGTTTTGATCTTGGCATGACCATTCGAAATGGGTGGGTAACAAATAACCAAGACATTTTTTAGCCATTTGACTGGCACTTATATCATCATTTACTAAAATATGGATTGTACCATTTGAGCACATAATTTGTGCAGGCCCTATGTCATCAGCATGTACTGCACCTAATCCACCGCCTTCGATCATGGCTGGGCCGCCCATACCGATTGAGCTGTCAGCAGTGGCAATGAGAATATCTGAACAACCGGCTAAAGCAGCATTGCCTGCAAAACAATAGCCCGTAACTATACCAATTCTCGGAACAACACCGTCAAGTGCCGCATAATGGACGAAGGTCGATAAATCTAATCCTCCTACTGATATTGGGTAAAAATCCACATCACCTGGACGTCCGCCACCACCTTCTAAGAAGAATATCACAGGAATTCTTTTCCTCTTTACAAGGGACAACATCCTATCTGTCTTTTTATGATTCATTGCACCTTGAGTTCCTGCCAACACTGTATAATCATAGCCTAGAATGGCGATTGGATATCGTTTATTCATATCTTGATCTAACTCATAACTCACTGATGTTTGAAGACATACTAGACCATCGGCTGGCGTGTTTTTTATTAAATCATCTAAAGATCTCCTTCCGCGTTGAGCGGCAATGATCAATCCTCCGTATTCCGATATTTCTGCACCCGAGACGATGATTTCTATTAGTTCGCGGATCATCTTCTTGCCCTTGTTATGGCGGTTTAAAGTGGCTTTAGGTCGATACTGGTCAAGAAGCCATTTTTTTCTTAGGTCGAGTTCTTCTTGGGGAGTTAGGTTTTTTTTTGGCATAGGTCGTTCTCGTGTATGAATTGATACTTTAAAGGTAATTCATACGTCAGGGAAAAGGCAGCTTTGCTTCGTCAAAAACCTCCGCAAGGTAGAAATCACCAGCGCAATAGAAAGAAATGTGTTGGCTAAAGGGCAAGGTTTGTCTTAGTATAAATTAAAAAAAAAGCAGCACTTAGGCTGCTTTTGGCGGAGGAAGAGGGATTCGAACCCCCGATACCCTTCGGTATGCCGGTTTTCAAGACCGGTGCATTCAACCGCTCTGCCATTCCTCCAAATTAAATCAAGACACAAGGGACTACTAAAGTGGCGGCAAATGTAAATTAGTTTTATCAAGTTTGGAAGTTCTTTTAAGTTATTTCTATATTTTACCCAAGAATGTACATACCATGAAACGACTATTCCTTTTTCTGCCATTGATCATCTTACTCGTGTATTGTCGCTCTGGGTCAGAAAAGTTGCCGGAATTAAGTTCCTTTGTACCTGCTCCTATGGTTGGAGTGGAGCAATCGGTCGTCACCTTAGGTCTTGACGAATTAGCCCCTGATTTTAGCTTGCCAGGTGTTGATGGCAAATATTATAGCCTAGACGATTTTGATCAGAGTCAAGTTTTAGTCATAATTTTTACCTGCAATCATTGCCCGACAGCTCAAGCTTATGAGGACAGGATCAAGCAAATTTCATCGGACTATGGTCAAAGCAGCGTTCAGTTGATAGCTATTTCCCCTAATAGTCCTATCGCAGTCTTACCAGAAGAATTGGGCTATTCTGATCTTGATGATCGTTTTGAAGACATGATACAAAGAGCCAAGGATAAATCCTTCGTGTTTCCTTATCTCTATGATGGCGATAACCAAGCCGTTTCGCTTGCCTATGGACCTTCGGCTACACCGCAAGCTTTTGTCTTTGATATGGAGCGTAAACTAAAATATGTAGGCAGAATAGACTCCTACGAAAAACCTGGGCTCGGACATGGCGAAGATCTTCGGCGAGCTATAGATGAAGTCCTAGCCTCTCAGACGGTCACATTACCACAAACACCAACATTTGGCTGCTCAACAAAATGGAGTTGGAAAAAGGAATACAAAGATCGAGCAGAAAACGAATGGAGTCTAAATCCTGTCAATTTAAGTACTATTGATGAGTCTGGTGTAAAGGAATTGCGACGAAATGAAAGTAAAAAACTAAGGCTCATTAATGTCTGGGCGACATGGTGTGGACCTTGCGTCCGAGAATATCCCGAGTTTGTAACCATACAACGTATGTATGGTGCACGAGATTTTGAGTTTATCTCTGTTTCAGTCGACAAAGCCTCTTCTCATGACAAGGCTTTGCTTTTTTTACAATCTAAATCATCGGCGCTAACAAACTATCGATTCGATCAAGATGATATTTATCTTTTCATTGCCGCTTTAGATAGCAATTGGAATGGTGCGTTGCCTTACACCTTGCTGATAGAGCCGGGCGGTAATGTTGTATGGAGTCATCAAGGCGATATCGATTTTCATCAGCTGAAGCGCGCAATTGTAGATCATCCGATCATTGGGCGTTACTACTAATTCTCTAAAAATTATCCATATAAACGACTTAGTGAATTAAATTATATTTGGCGCATTAAGTCAAATAAAGATGTTTCAGCCCCTCCTCTTTGCTTTGCAGAACGCTCAAGTAAGGAACATTATGTTGATATTCTTAACTATGGGCGTCATCTTTGGTTCATGGGCAGCTTTTATTCCATTTCTTAAGGAGAGGTTTTTACTAGACGAGGCGCAAATGGGTTTAATGCTATTGTGTCTGCCGCTAGGTGCCGTAATGATGAACCCCATTTCTATCCCTTTATTGCATTATGTAGGTGAGAAGCGGATGATCCTGACTTGTTTGGTTGGTAGTGGGATTGGGTTTTTAGGAGTATTTTCATCTCCATTTCTCTGGTTGACTTGTCTTACGTTGTTTTTGACGGGCTTAATTTATAGTGCTTTAAATATGGCAATCAATACAGCGTCTGTAGCTATCGAGAATATGAGCGCACGGTATATTCTGTCGAGTTGTCATGGCTTTTGGAGTTTAGGGGCAATGTTGGGGTCTGCTTTTGCTAGTACAGCCATTAGTGTTGGTTTAGGACCTGCTCAACACTTTATGCTTGTTATTACGCTGCAAATCATTGTAGCTGTAGCCACATCTAAAAGGCTAAATGAAATTGTCTTGGAGGATTCGAGTTCATCTAAAGGCAAGCCTAAACTAAAGTGGCCAGATCAGACTTTATGGTTGTTGATCATAATTACTCTTAGTGTGTATTTACTCGAAGGCACCATGGCCGACTGGTCGTCTATTTATTTGATCACTGTACTAGGTTCGGCGGCTGATATTGGGGGAATAGGATTTAGCGCCTATGCTTTATTTATGGCAACGGGTAGATTTTTTGGTGATTATCTTCAAGATAAGTTTGGTAGCATACATTTGTTGAGTTATTGTGCACTACTCGGCCTGCTGGGCATATCTCTTGTCATAATTGCGACATCACCACCGTTGGCGATTGTAGGTATGGCGATTGTAGGGGCAGGTGTGTCCTTAGGTGCTCCCATTTTATATTCTTCATCAGCGAGATTAAAGGGGTATGGGAAGGGCGTAGGACTAGCTACATTAAATAGTTTTGCAATGTTTAGTTTTCTAGGCGGACCAGCCTTTATTGGCTTTATCGCTAATTTGACCTCATTGCGTATTGCTTTTGGCTTCGTGGCTTTTATGTGTTTCATTTGGTTGGTGGTAAGCTTCACTGCTAGAACTCGTCTTACGTTAGCGACAGCAATTCGCTCAGAATCTTAGCGCTGAGATTGGGCTCGCCCAAATACCAATATACCTTGTACCCCCTTTATTTGCCAACTTTCTTTCACGTTTTCTCCGTTTATTGAATGACA
Source organism: uncultured Saprospiraceae bacterium (assembly GCA_964616755.1). Classification (GTDB taxonomy): domain Bacteria; phylum Bacteroidota; class Bacteroidia; order Chitinophagales; family Saprospiraceae; genus CAYNFR01. The sequence goes on from CAZTSI010000008.1 coordinate 87,453, forward strand.
AATCAGTCTTGCGACCTCTATGCCTTCAATATCCGTAAAGCTGACATTTAGCTTCCCTACTGGTAAAGCCTCCCTAACGTATTGATGCTCCTTGATAAGGTCATTAATATCCTGCTCGTATGATTGATCATTCAATTGGAGTAGTAGTTTGGTTCCCATCATTGTTATATTTATTGACGAAAAGTATTCAACACCATCATATGCTTCAATTGGCATGATGCTATCAAAGCCCATCACAGAACTTGAGGTGTTAGGCGTTTGAGTGTATAGATATAAATTTTCTACAAATGGGTCGTTGGTTGAAGTCCCTCTAGGTGCATCTTTATCGACTCCTATTTGGTCTAGGATATCATTTACCCTTTCATACGACATTTCAAAAGAAGACCAATGATCGGTTTTAAGCTCATAGCTCGATAGCCATTTTTTAACTTTAATGGGTTGCTCTCTTTGATCTAATGCTTCAATGACTTGTCTTATTTCGTATGCATTTTCCTTTTTAGCCGAAAGGAGTTCTTGAAGTCTTTTTCCTTGACTCGATATACTGGCATTAAAAATATTGAATGGACTAGGGAAAATAGATATAAAAATAGTTGCCGCTAAGCTAACAGGAATCCATTTTAGCGCATTGGAAGGTCGAAACCCATAAAGCAAAATCATTAAAATGAGCCAAGATATCAAAGCTATCAAAATATATCGAGGCTCTGTAATCCCATATTCAGCGACTCGGGTTGATACGGAGACAATGAGGAGAGTCACGGGGACGATAAGACCAATAAAAGCAAATTTCTTAAACCAAGCACTCAGTCGATTTTGTGTAAACAAAGGTAGAAAGTAATTCAGTAGCCATGCTAAGATGGTAATAACAGAAAAACATATAGCTAACCTCGCCATCCAGCCATTGGGTAATTCTTGCTCCAAAAGAATTTTAGCGCCATAAGCCGTTAATATCAACAAATAAAGACAAGCTATTGGCACCAATATATATAAGGTAAAAATGCTCATGGCTTTACTTGGGGCTTCCACTTTGTCATCTTGCTCTATAGGCGGATATTGACTCAAGAGGAAAAATGTATTAAATATTCCAGCTAAAATAATAAACAACCGCAGATAGGCTTTGGATGAAATATCCAGTCCAAATAATTGCTCTAGAGCAAGCATGGCTGCCGCTAAACCTAAAAATATGACCAAGCTAAAGCCTGCCGAAAGCAAACTTAATGTAAATAAGCGCCGATTATATTCCCAGAAGTCCTGATTCTGTGTGCGACCAAAATAGGGGATGAACGAAATAAACAAATGAGTAATAACTACCCAAGCAAACATCACATAAGGCAACTCATATGCGTCCATCCAATGAAAGAGCCGATCTTCTTGCATCAAATAGACATACCATGTTACACCCACGGCTAAGGGTAGACCTATTTCAATAGGCCATTTAAGGTTATTTTTATCGATGAAATCAGCTAATAGCCTTGAAAATATGGCCGTTATGGCTGTGATATAACTGATAAAGACCATGTTTCTCAACCATGTATCATTATCATTTTCTACCAAGATAAGAGCAAATCCTGTCGAAGCTACGGCAAGCAAAGAGGCGACTGGAAAACGGCTGAAAGCTTGCGTCAGCTCTATTGATGTAAACCATTTAAGTTTCACTCTTTTGGAATTCTATTTGTTGAGAGCTCAATTTAACTATTTTTGCCGTTGAAAAATAATTTAATTATGTCTACTACAGGTATTTTTTCAAGGATTTCAACTGCACAATTAGAAACGCTCGAAGATGCATTAGCGCTCATAATGATTTTAATCGCTGGTGCTGATGGCGAAATAGATGCTAAGGAATTTAATTGGGCCGAAAAGCTAACAAACATACGTAGTTATGCGAAACCTAAGGCATTGAATGACTTCTATGGTCGGGTGCATGCCAAATTTACCCGGCAAGTAGAAACACTTCTTAACGAATTACCTACAGACCTGGCTGAGCGCGAAAAAGTGATTTCTAAAGAGTTGTCAAAAATCAATTACATCTTACCGAGGTTAGAGAATGAGATTGCCTATAAAATCTATAAGAGTTATCTCAGTTTTGCGCAACACGTGGCAAAGGCTTCGGGTGGTTTTCTGGGCTTTGGCAGCATAAGTTATGCCGAGAAACAATTGATTCATCTGCCAATGATTGATGCAGTAATTTTGATGGATGAAGAAGAATAATTGCATACCTTACAGCCGATGAAAAAGTTGACTATCATTTTTTTTTCGTTTCTGTTTGGTTGTCTTGTCCATGGACAAACTCTGTCCGGAGTGGTCTCTGACGCGAAGACTAAAGAACTTTTAGTGGGTGCTACCATCCTTATTGGGGAATCAGGAACCACTTCTAATTTCGAAGGCTATTATACTATTGATGTGCCTAAAGGTAGCATAAGGATTCGTGTCAGTTATATCGGATTTACTACGATTGAAAAGGAAATTCAAATTGCAGCAGGTGATAATTCAATGGATTTTCAGCTCGAAACATCCGCTAGTCTTCTTAACGCTGCCGTTGTTACGGGTAGCAAATACGAACAACGATTGGCTGAGTCAGTGGTGAGCATAGATGTGATACGTCCGAAATTGCTGCAAAATACCAATACTACATCTGTCGATCAAATTTTTAGTAAGATACCAGGAGTCCAGATCATCGATGGGCAACCGAATATACGGGGCGGAAGCGGCTGGGCATATAATTCTGGAAATCGAGTGATGGTACTTTTAGATGACATCCCAGCGCTGCAACCCGATGCCGGTAGAGCTCTTTGGGCCGATATGCCAGTAGAAAATATTTCTCAACTGGAGGTAATCAAAGGGGCGGGGAGTGCCTTGTATGGTTCAGCGGCCATGAATGGGGTTATTAATATTCGCACAATGTATCCGACGGCCACCCCTGAAACTCAAGTGAGTATATTTCATACGCGCTTTGATCGTTATGGCGACAACCGCAAAAACTGGTTTGATCATACACCACAAAGCACTGGATTCACCGCGACACATAAACGCAAGGAGGGAAAACTTGATATTGTTGCAGGGATTTATTATTTGAAGCAGGATAGCTCACAAACGTACAGAGAGCTAGACTTCAATGAAAAATTCAGAGCCTCTACCAACCTGCGGTATCGAATAACAGATAGACTGGTCGTAGGGATTAACACGATCTTAAACTTTGGCAAAAATAGCAGCTATTTTTTATGGCGAAATGGCTCAACTGGTGCATTGAGGCCTTTTGATGGCACAGTTACGAGATCTGTAAATCAACGGTATATTGTAGATCCATTTATCAATTATTATGACAAACACGATAACAAACATCGATTTCAAGGGCGTATTTTTTATAACAATAATGACAATAACTTAGATCAATCCAATCAGTCTCTGTTTACGTATGGCGAATACCAGTTTCAGCGCAGGATTAGCACTTTTAATCTAGTATTGACATCAGGATTCTTAGCAAGTCATACCGATAGTAATTCTGACTTATTTGCTAACGGTGATTTGGGGCATACCAATGCGGCCACTTATGTTCAACTGGATAAAGGCTTTGGCGAGCGCATGCAAGTGTCAGGAGGACTAAGATATGAATATCACCATCAGACAAATTCGCAAATTAATCATACCACGCTTACGCTTCCAGCGGGTGAGGCTTCAGAAGGCAAATTAGTTGGAAGGTTAGGGATGAATTATCAGGCAGCAGAAGGTACTTTTTTTAGAATGTCATACGGTCAAGGATACAGATTTCCGATTTTGATTGAACGCTTTCTGAGCACAGCTTTTGGGGGATTTACTGTATTACCAAATCCTGCCTTGCAATCAGAAACAGGTTTTACTTTTGAAATTGGCATGAAACAAGGCTTCAAGATTGGCTCCTTTGAAGGATACTTAGATTTGGCCACCTTTGTTCAACAGTATGACAATATGATGGAGTTTGTCTTTGTCAGTGATCCACTGATAGGATTTAAATCCTTAAATATTGGCGATACCGATATTCGAGGCGTTGAAATGGGGATTGCTTCTAATGCAAAAGTATTTGGCGTTCCAATCAACATCTATGGTGGGTATAGTTATATTAATCCTACTTACCGCAATTTCGATCAAACGATCCAAGAATCTTCGTCCGTTGACGCAAATGTTTTAAAGTATCGCACAAGACATAGCTTTACGATGGATGTTCAATCAGATATGGGGGCTTTTATGTGTGGGGCGTCTATCTTAGGTGCGAGTCATATGTTGGCAGTTGACGGAATTCTAGAAACCTTTATTCCCGATCTGAGAGCTTATAGACAATTGAACAATAAAGGATTCAGAGTCGTAGATGCAAGAATAGGCTATACCTACGATTTTGCCAAACTATCCATTCACTTCAAGAACTTGTTGAATGCTGAATATACGCTTAGGCCGGGCATTATTGAACCGCCAAGAAATTTTGCCCTCCGACTTGATTTTACCCTTTGACATATGCACTATGTAAGCTTCGGCAATTAGATTCCTACGCATAAAATGCACTTTGTTTTGCTTTTATCGTTATATAGATTTAATACCTCATTTCGATGATTTTTAATAGTGTACCTATGTTCTGGATATCTTGCTTCATATTATGTGTAGAGTTCTCATGCGTTTTAGGGGGACAACAATCTGAGAAAAATTCGGTTGCGATCGAAACAGAGTTCGTAACTCAAGAACCCGAAAAGCCAATCGATTATTTAGCTCCAATAGAAACCAACCGAGATCAAACTAACTCAAGTGAACCAACCAGTGAACCAACCAGTGAACTGAGCTCTGCGAGCACAACCTTCACGCCCCAGAATTCCACCACTGCTCAAAAATCGACGAATGCTCTTGATGATAAAGTAGCTCTTTCCCCAGATTCTAAACTTGGATCAGATCATAAGATCGATGCTAAGGTCAAAATAATTGAAGAGAACGTAAAAAGAGAGGCAGATAATGACTTAAGCTTAGCGATAAACCCAATAGTAATTATTGAGTCCGATCATCCCAATGTAGCAGAGCGAGAACCGAAATCATATGATCTGGGCACTGCCTTGACGCATGAGGTCTTTGACAAACTCTTGCAAAAATATGTCTCCAAAGAAGGATGGGTAGATTATGGCGGATTTAAGCAATCTGAGCAGACGCTAGACGCATACTTGCAAGAATTAGGTAAAAATATGCCTGCGGACTTAGATACGTCAGAGGAAGCTCTAGCGTACTGGATTAATCTTTACAATGCGGCGACCATAAAACTTATTCTCAAGAATCTTCCAGTCAAGACTATAACACAAATAGAAAATGGCAAACCTTGGGATCTAAAATGGATTCAGCTCGGCACCAAATCTTTTACTTTAAACAATATTGAGCACGATATCATTCGAAAGCGCTGGAAGGAACCTCGGATTCATTTTGTGCTCGTTTGTGCTGCAAAATCATGTCCGAAACTAAATAATGGTGTCTTCACTGCCTCGAATATTGACGCACAAATGACCCGGTTGACCAAGGAGTTTCTTGCCAGCGACAAAAACAAGATTAGCGAAAATAGCGCAATTGTATCCAAACTTTTTGAGTGGTATGGCGGTGATTTTGGCAATATCGTTTCATTCATTAACAGATACAGTGCTGTAAAGCTTGATACCAAAGCCAAGATTAGCTTTATGGAGTATGATTGGTCTCTTAACGGGAAATAAACACTCTGCTTCAAAAAAAAACTAACCGGTACCAACCCTATAAACGCGTAAGAGGCCAATATTTCGCCTTAAATATGGCCGAGCATAGATCGCCTTAATATGATTAATAATTAGGATATGTAATATTTGGTTTTATTGAAGTGCAAAAGACTTATATTTGCGCCTCTTTAAATTAAATATAAATCCTAGTTGATGCAAGGTAAAGGTTTTATTAAGCTCGTTTTAGTCTTATTGACATTCGTAAGCTTATTACAGTTCGCATATATATTGCCAACTCGTAAAGTCGAAAAGAACGCGGAGGCATATGCTAACAGATTAACATCAGGGATGCCTGACGGGAGAGAAAAACTATCTATGCAGCGGAACTATGTTTCTGCTTACTTGGACAGTATGTCAAGCGAGACAGTCTTTAGTATTCCTCTATTTAAGCAATTCACGTATGATGAACTCAAAAGGCAAAACTTAAATTTGGGTCTTGACTTAAAGGGAGGTCAATCCGTATTGCTGCAAGTGAACATGCGTGATTTGGTGCATGAATTATCGAATCGAAGCAAAGATCCAACGCTATTAGAGGCTTTGGAAAATGCACAAGTCGCGCTCATAAACTCCCAATCAGATTATGTCTCTTTGTTTGGAAGTGAGTTTGAAAAAATTGCAAATGGGAAAAAGTTGAGCAATATATTCTTGACGAATGAAGTTCTTCGCGAGAAATTAACGTCCCAAAGTTCTAATGGTGATGTCATAAGAGCCATTAGAGACATGTCTAAAGATGTCGTGCGTCTTACCTTTAATCGATTGAAGCAGCGTATCGATAAACTCGGTGTTACACAACCAAATATTTCTTTGGATGATGCACGCGATATGATTTTGGTCGAATTGCCAGGTATCGATAATCCCGAGCGTGCTCGAAATTTTCTTCAAGCCAGCGCGCAATTAGAGTTTTGGGATGTTTATCGTGTGACGGATCCAGGTATCATGGGCTATTTCACAGCGGCAGATGACTTTTTAAAACTTGCCACACAAACAAGCATCAAAGATTCTTCTTCAATGGTCTTTGACACTATATATAAAGTAGACGAATTAGGTAACACCACAGCAGAGATTGATCAAATTCTTGAGAGAAATGACAATATAGCTGTCAATCAAGGGCCACTTCTAAGCCTTTTGACGCTTAATAATGGTTCTTTAGGTTCTTCTTTATCCGTCGTCGGAACTGCTGATCGCAATAAAAGAGAAGGCGTGATGCAACTTTTGGAGCGAGAAGAAGTAAAGAGATTATTTCCGTCGGAGGCCAAGTTTATTTGGGGAGCAAAACCTCTTATGGATCAAAATGGTATCACTACAAATAATTACGAATTATACATGATTCGTAAACAATTAGGCACCGAACAAGCTCCTTTAGAAGGTGATGTAGTCGTCTCTGCGTCTCAGTTCCCTGATCCAATGGATGCGACCATCAAAGTTACTTTAACAATGAATAGTCAAGGAGCTAAGAAGTGGGCTGAAATGACTACACGTGCTGCCCAAGATGCAAATAGACCTATCGCCATTGTTCTAGATGATGAAGTCGTCTCCGCTCCGGATGTTCAAAATGCCATTACCGGTGGAATATCCTCAATTAGTGGGAATTTTACCATTGCAGAAGCAACTGATTTGGCGAGTATATTAGAAGTAGGAAAGCTTCCTGCAAAGGTATCTATTGTACAAGAGAGCAATGTAGGGCCTTCACTTGGTAAATCAAATATCAATAAGAGTATCAGTTCATTAGCGATAGGTTTAGGCCTAGTGCTCCTATTTATGGTGCTATATTATGGTGGTGCAGGTTTTGTCTCCATTTTAGCCCTCATTGCTAACTTATTCTTCATTTTTGCCGCACTAGCATCTTTTGGTACAGTACTAACAGTGCCTGGTTTGGCGGGTATCGTATTGACCATCGGTATGGCGGTCGATGCGAATGTTATCATATTCGAAAGAATACGAGAAGAATTTCGAACAGGCAAGACATTATTACAATCGATAACAGATGGATTTAAAAATTCATATTCTGCCATCATAGATGCCAATGTTACCACCATAGGTGTAGCAATTATTTTGGCATATTTTGGTTTAGGTCCTATCAAAGGGTTCGCAGTTGTATTAATCGTAGGTGTGTTATGTACCATGTTAACCGCCGTCCTATTAGGTAAGCTGATGATAGATTACTGGACAAAGGATAAAGGAAAGAATCTTTCCGTTTGGTCAGGTTGGTCAAAAAATATGTTATCAGATCTCAATATTGATTGGATCGGCAAGCGTAAAATTGGCTATGGCATATCGGCTACGATCATCATTCTGGGGTTGATTTCTATTTTTACTAAGGGTTTTGACCTTGGGGTGGATTTCAAAGGTGGGTATTCATACACCGTTCAAATGGATGAGGCTGTGGACGTTCAGCAGATTAGAGCACAATTATCACAATCATTTGGTAGTGAACCCGTGGTAAAGGCGGTTGATATATCTAATACCTATCAGATAGTTACATCTTATAAAATCGATGATCCAAGCGAAGGGGCAGTAGATGAAGTAATAGCGAAGTTGTATGAAGGCATTAATGCACTTCAAGGCGGTCGCTTGGACTTTGAGAAATTTAAAGCCACTGATGATCTTGGTCAGACACACGTCACTTCTAGCAGTAAGGTGCTACCAACAATAGCGGATGATATCAAGGCTAGTTCGTACAAGGCTGGTATTTTTGCTCTTTTGGCGATATTCCTATATATCATGTTGCGCTTCAGTAAGTGGCAATTCTCACTTGGTGCGGTGGCGGCTTTATTTCATGATACTTTGATCACTTTAGGTGTTTTCTCTATTCTTTGGGGAGTTTTACCTATACGATTAGAAATTGACCAAATCTTTATTGGTGCGATTTTGACGGTAATCGGATATTCTATCAATGATACGGTAATCATTTTTGACCGAATTCGGGAGTACATGGGTATATATAGCAATAAAACAACAGATGAAGTATTGAATTTGGCCATAAATAGCACCTTGAGCCGTACATTAATCACTTCTACGACAACATTATTTGTGGTCGTAGTCTTACTTATTTTTGGTGGCGGTAGTATAAAAGGATTCGCTTTTGCATTATTGGTAGGTATAGGTGTTGGTACTTATTCTTCTATATTTGTGGCAACACCTATTCTTAGAGATTTTACTAAAGACCTATCGACAAAGAAAGTTGAAGAGGTAAAGCACTTTTCTCGCGCATTAAAATAATATTGCTCTCAGATTTATAATCAAAAATAGCTTCTGAATTGTTACCTTAGGACTCTACAAGTTCTTGGATGATTTTTAGAAGCTATTTTTCGTTCTGCCTGCTCTTAATCCTAAGTCTACTGTCATGTAGAACTACTCAGCGTATCAAGGACGGCGCTACAGCTTTTCAACAAAAACAATACGCATTAGCCGTCGATATGCTTCTTGATGAAGTAATAGGTCAAACAGAAGGCCTAGAGTACGGCCAAAAGTCTTATATGCTAGGAATAGCCTATAAAAATTTGAGTGATTCAGATAATGCGCTAAAATGGTTTATCGAAAGTGCCAAAAACGACTATGGCATTGACGCCTTTTGGGAGATGGCCTATATGTTGAAGAAAAAGGAGCGCTATGAAGACGCTATCCTTAGTTTTCAGCGATTGCGCAACATGACAAATCGGGAAGATCTCATAGCGCAAGAAATTGAGAAATGTCGTCTAGCCATTAAAATGCATCGCTTGGGTGATACAACGCAGATTAGCGTTGTGCCTATGCCTTTGAATTCTGAAGCGTTAGATTATAGCCCTCAAATCTATCAGGATAAGTACATAGTGTTTACTTCTGATAGAGAGCAGTCTACTGGGGCATTGACGTATCTCTGGACAGGAAATAAGTTTTCTGATTTGTATAAAGCCGGCCTCGATGGAACAAATGTTGAACTCTTTGATAAGGACATTAATAGTATTCATAATGAGGGAACCGCCTGTTTTAATCGAGACGGCACAGAGATGTTTTACACGTTTTGTCATTCGGAGACTGGTGATAGTTATTGTCGAATCGTCAGACGAACCTTAACGGAAAAGGGTTGGACAGAACCCGAATTAGTATTTAAGCATAAGCCTAAGGTTAATTATGGGGATCCTGTGCTTATTGAAAAGGATGAGGTACTCATTTTTATTACAGATGATCCAACTGGTATAGGTGGGCATGATTTATATTATTCTGTTATCGAAAGTAATGGTCAATGGTCAGACCCTGAGCTTATGCCCTCATATCTTAATACATCGGGCAATGAACGCTTTCCAACTTGGCATGACGGATACATGTATTACTCAAGTGATCATTTTGCGGGTTTGGGGGGATTAGATATCTACCGGACTAAGTTGCGCGAGGATGGAAGTTGGACAAGGCCCGAAAATATGTCATTTCCCTTCAATTCCAGCGAAGACGACTATGGATTGATTTTTTTGCCCGACTCTCTTTTGCCAATCACAGTGCACAAAGCTGGGTTTTTTACATCTTCTCGAGGCATTTATGGGGGCGATGATATCTACTCTTTTGTCGAATATTTCCCAGAGGGTGTCATCCGATCACCTATAGTTGCATTAGATACAGTGGTGAATGATGTTCCGATAATCGCTGAAAAAAAATATTTCTTACTATTGCGCGTAAAAGAACATTTATACGCGAATCCTGATAATCCGAACAGCTATGTTGTTGGTACGAAGGCTGTCGATAACGCATTTGTTCAAATTAAGAAAGATGGGGGGCAAGAAATGCGCGCCACTGATAAACAAGGACTTTTTCTATTGCCTATTAGCGAAGAATACCGCGCGAGCTTTGTTGTGGGCAAAACGGGGTACTTGAATCAAAAACATGAGATTACAATTGATACGAGGAGCGATGATTTTCCTGATGGCTTTGTATACGAATACGATCTGACCCTAGATAAAATTTATGAAGGCATAGATATCGTTCTTGATGATATCTATTATGAATTTAATGAAGCAGCCATACGCGAAGATGCCAAGCCCGCTTTAGACAAACTTGTAGAAATATTAGAAAACAATCCTGGCATAAGGCTAGAACTATCGGCACATACTGATTGTAGGGGGGAGGAGCAATATAATCTTGACTTATCTGAGGCGCGAGCGGCGAGTGCTGTCGGTTATTTGATCGGTAGAAATGCATTATTTACGGAGAGGCTGCAATCAAAGGGTTATGGCGAGTCTCAGCCCGAAGTAGATTGTGTTTGCGAAAGATGTTCAGAAGATGAGCATCAACTTAATCGACGAACGACCTTTAAAATTGTCAGATAGTTCCTATCGTCATAATCTAACTATATGAATATGAACAAATCATGCATCTTTCTTAATAAAAAGCATGCCCAGTCCAATAATCGGTAAAGAGAGCAGTTCAAACTTGCCTGAATCCTCTTTAAATGACCAAACTAGGCCATAACCCGCTTGACGCATTACTTCTTTAAACTTAGATAATGGAATCGTAGTATGTGGATAGCGCACTAGTTTATCCATATAGCCATCGGGTAATCCACCGGGGCCGTTTTCAGATAACTTAGATGTCTGCACTGTGACGTATTGTTCTTGGTTACTAGTGAACATCATCCTATTTACGAATATATATGGTGAGCCTATTTTGATCAAGTTATCAAGAAATAAGAAGGGTGAAGGAACCGATTGTAAGGTGCCTGAGCTAAAGATAAAGTCAATGTCGGAATGAGGCAAAGAGTTAAGATCTTTATAGAAACTTAGCTCATCATTACCTAGGTTGTTTTTTTTAGCAGCTTTTACCATGGCAGGTGTTTCTACAACAAGCCATTCCAGTTTTAAAGAGGTTGGAAGTAATTTTTTGAGCTCAAAATAATGGGCGCCACATGCACCGCCAAAATCTAAGACCTTCAATGTGCTGACAGCATTTTGCACTATACAGTGTTGTAATGCGGCGATTGCAAAGCAATTCGTCTGGGTCAAATGTATAGAGCTAGAGGGTAATTGAGCAAAGTGTATTTTTGTTTTATCCGCAATCATTTGGCATAAGAGCTCGTCTTCATAAGCATCTTGTGTGCAATCTGTTAAGGCGCTTGCGTAATCTGGATAAAGCCTATGTTTCCTTTGCGCCATAAAAGACTTAGCCGCATTGTGTACAATAGGAGGCAGGAATTCAATTAATTTCATAAGGAATAATACATCGGTCAGAAGGCATAAATAATTACGATGCAAACATTTGGTTAAGATCGCGGAAAGCCTTGAATTCTAAAGCATTACCGCAAGGATCCAAAAAAAACATCGTTGCTTGCTCACCAGGTAGGCCTTTAAATCGTATATAAGGCTCGATAACGAAAGAAATTTTCGCTGCTCGCAAACGCTTCTCTAAAATTTCCCAGTCTTCCCATGCTAAAACTACACCATAGTGAGGTACAGGAACGTCATGACCGTCAACGGCATTGGTGTGTTGGCTTGTTTCTTTTGTTTTGGGCTTGTAGTGAATCACAAATTGATGACCATATAGGTCAAAATCAACCCATTTCTCTGCTGAACGTCCTTCTTTACATTGCAGGACGTCTCGATAAAATGCTCTAGCTAAAGATACATCGTGTACTGGTACGGCCACATGAAATGGTGATAGTGCGCTCATAAATATGCGTTTATATTTAGCAAAGTAAAAGAAATAGGCATCAAATAATAAAGAATAACTTAAATATTTTCTCCTTTATCTTTAACATAATATCGATGATATAAATATAACACGAGGACGGCACCTACGGTAGCAATGATCAAAGAGCCTATCATATTGTTAGAACTTAAACCTAGCAATCCTGCCATAAAACCGCCTAATATTGAGCCAAGGCAACCTACGACTAACGAAAAAAACCAACTGTCAGGTTCTTTCTGTGGTGTAATTGTCTTAGCGATAGATCCAGCGATTAAACCAATGATCAACCATCCTATCAATCCCATATTAATATGTTTGCTTTTATCCAAAGATAATAAAAAGTAGTTACTCTGTGCAATTTTGGCCAAAACGGAATTATATAACGAAAGGATCGAATTCAACAGCAAAACTTCACTTAAAATGTACTGTTGACAAGAGTTTATAAACTAGTTGTAAATTAATCCCTAAAAAGTAATATTTCAATTCAACGAACTACGACAAAGGTACCTGAAAATCTCCGGCCCGTATTAAGATCTGTGAGATGAATGTAGTGCATGCCGTTTTTGGCATTCCACATGTTGATTGAATTGAATAAATCGAATCGTTCTTCGATTGAATAAAGCAATTGGCCACTCGCGTAGAAAACTTCCATTCTATAGTCGCCTGGTGTCAAACTTGTAATATCGAGGGTAAAGATGCCTGTATTAGGATTCGGCAGCACTTTTATCACCGGCTCTAAACGACCTGCTTTTCGCTGTCCTATTTGCAATTCTGCTATTGCGGTAGTCAATTGATCACATGACATTTCTTTGAAATCTTCGCAGTACATACGGTTGGCTAGCGTACAGTCTAAGATAAATGGATTTGCTTGACCGTCCTGATATTTTGCCTTGATGAGATTCCTTTCAGCTTCTATTTCGTCGATGACATCTGTGTTGTGCCACTCACAAAGAGTCTTTCGCATTGTCTCGAAATAATTTGGATCGGCCTCGATGGCTTCCTTTCTATACATTGTGTAAAAATAGAAGACTGATCTTGCTACATCACCTTTGACAGCTTCCCTGGGTTCAAATACTCCTCTAAATACCTCGCGTTCAGAATACATCTCAGAGTATTCATCTATCTCTTCACTTGATATTTCCAGCAAATCAGTTACTTTATCGTTTCTCCTGAACCAGCATTGCGTTTGATCATCGTCAATCTCACCAAATGGAAAGTTGGCACGTGATTCATTTACTTCCCATCGCACAGGTGCTAAATTGTGGAGATCAGAAAAGGCATTGCCATTTTCTTCTAATGCACCTTTGGAACGAGGATAAATATGCTCTGTATTGATTCCGTCTTTAGTCGCTTCTTGCGCTAAATATTGGATGGGTAAGGGTTCGTTTGGGGGGAGATATAGTTTATGACCACTATACAAAGTATGAACGGTGTCTTGAATATTATAAATTTCTTTATACATCCTCAAGCGCGCGTTGCTATATAGCTCCACATAATTAGGTTTGAACTCATCTACAAGGCTAATATAAAGTTCATCCCCCGACTTGTCAGGAAAGATTTGCGCATTCAGAAGTACACCAGAATACAACGTTATCACCAATAGAAGTCTCAATCTCAGTTTCACAGTGCAAAGATACAAATGAGGAATAATATTGACTATCAGTCGAATGAAAAAATATTCAATTTGACAACCAATAACTTACATATTAATGATTTCTGAATATCAAATGAGAGGGGGGAGCTTTTATTAGGACAGGATTTTCGGTGTTTACCCCTATAATGGCAACAAAAACAGGCATAGAAGAAAATATTTTTGTCAATGACAGTAATTTATTTGGTTTTTTGATCCTTTTAAAAATATCTTTGCAGCCCGAAATAAGATCGGTTAGCTCAGCCGGTAGAGCAATACACTTTTAATGTATGGGTCCTGGGTTCGAATCCCAGACCGATCA
>CAZTSI010000009.1:0-86778 GCA_964616755.1 uncultured Saprospiraceae bacterium
TCAAGCTGGATGTACTTTGGCATAGGAGCTATTCCTGCTCAAGAAGTCTATCAAAGGGTATTGTCAGCACAATCTGCCGACGCGGGAAAGCGGGGTAGTTTTTTTGGTGCATTGATGTTGTTTACCATAGGGGGTATTCCTCTCATTATTGCATTAATGTCTGGACATCTTTATCCCGAATTACTTGCAAACGAAAATGGCCAAAACCTAATTCCCCTTCTTGTGGAGAAGTATACCAACCCTTTTGTTCAGGTGTTATTCTATGGGGCTCTTATATCAGCTATTCTCAGCACTAGTAGTGGAGCCTTGCTTGCCCCAGCCACTGTGATGAGTGAAAACCTTATAAAACCACTTTATCCTAATCTTTCAGAAAAGAAACTATTACTCATTACTCGCTCGTGTGTGGTGGTGGTGGCTTTTGTGGCCACTATTACTGCTTTATTCAATCACAGTATTCATGAATTAGTTGTGGATTCGATTATGCCATATTTGGTCTTCTTGGTGGTGCCATTTGTTTTAGGGCTGTATTGGCCCAAGACCTCTCTTCGTGGAGTTTATTTGGGGATGATCGGCGGAGGCATTATATGGGCGGGTGCGGTCCTATTTGAATCTGTCGTAGATCCTATGCTTCTAGGTCTTCTAACAAATCTTTTTCTTACTGTTGTCGGTTCCTATTTACAGCCAGATTCTATTGAAGTCTTAGCACTTCAACCTGTACAATCAAGTGCCGAAAGAGGATCGCGCTAATCATTTCCACTCAATAGTGGCCAATAGATGTTCAATATCTTTTTGAACAAATTGTATGATTGGCTGAAGACTATCAAACATTACCTTGTCTTCAAAATATAGCGACCCGCGCAAAAAGTGTTGTGTCTCATCTGTAATATAAAACTGATAAGGGCTAGCCACCTCCCCCTCTATTCTAAACAATTGACCCTTATACCCGCGCGTGTTTTGAACAGGGATATCTTCTCTAAAACTCGCCTTCACATTGTGTTTGCTGACCATAGTGTAGGCGTCATTGATAAGGTCATCATACTGCGCTTGATTGAGCACATCAAAATAACTGCAAAAAATTGTAGCTCCAAGACCAGGAATGATAATGTTAAACCAACAAGGATGATCCTGACCTTCTAACGCTGGAGTCTTAAGTACAAATTTGGCATAGCTAGGCAGTTCAAAGCTAAATGGGCACATATCAGCAGACCAATCAACATAAAGGCGTTCTGGAAATTGGATACGAGGATATAATCTGGGGCGCGGTTGCGGGTCATTTGATATTTGACATGCTACCATACCTAATATAAGAGCCAACACAAAAAGTCGTAATCTCATCACTTGGTAACGTTGACTTTTTCAATGCGTCGTTCATTAACAGAGACTACGGTGAACTTTAGATGTTTATACTCAACTATTTTTTCCTTTTTGGGTAGGGTTCCTTCTATTTCCAATATAAGGCCTGCTAATGATTCCGCCGAACCTTTTCCTTCTTCAAAAAGACTTTGGTTGACACCTATAATTCTCGCTACATCATTGAGCAGCGTCTTGCCATCAAAAATGAAATTGTTCTCGTCAATTTTGATATAATCTACTTCTTCTTCTGTATCAAATTCGTCGCGGATATCCCCAACTACCTCTTCCATGATATCTTCTAATGTGACTAGGCCCGAACTTCCCCCATATTCATCCACCACAATTGCCATATGGGTTTTCTTGGCTTGAAACTCCTTGAGTAAGTCAATAATCTTTTTTGTCTCGGGCACAAATAAGGTTTGCTTACGCATAAATTGTTGCCAATAAAAATCATCACCTTCCTTCGTAGACTCTAGCAAATCCTTCGAGTAAAGTACCCCACGTATTTTGTCAAAATCATCCTCAAAGACTGGAATTCTCGAAAAGCCTGATTCTCTTACCGTAGCCAATACTTCTTTATAACCGTCATTAAGATCTAAGGCGACGATATCTACCCTGGCTTTCATGATCTGCTTGGCACTTACATCTCCAAATTTGATAATGCCTTTCAGAATGTCTACCTCTTCCTTATTTTGATCATCTTGAACCGTCAATTCTATTGCCTTGTCAAATTCGCTCTTGTCTTTTGACACATTGGTCATTAACCTTCTTTGATAGGTTTTTTCTTCTAGCCGCTTTGACCATTTTACCAAGAGATAGCTGAAGGGGCTAAAAAGCTTTAAAAAAATATTGAGCGGCGTAGCCATGAGCCGTGCATGACGAACATTGTTGAGGTTGGCGTAAATCTTAGGTGCTACCTCCCCAAATAGAACGAGCAAAAAAGTCACCCCAACCACTGTTATGCCGAAACTTAATGCACTAGCCAATGCCGCTGTAGTAAGATAATTGAGTATTCCCCAATTTTGAATAGACAGGGCCCAGTGCGTAAAGGTATCTTCAGAGACGATCGCTCGCAAGAAAATTTCACTTAATATGACAATAGCGATATTGATGAAATTATTGCTGATCAAGATGGTGGCTAAAAGTTTACGCGGTGTTTCTTTTAACTGTAAAATCAAACGACTTGTAGGGCTGTCTTCTTTTTTAAGGTTCTCACTATCCGTTGGTGATAATGAAAAAAAAGCTACTTCTGCGGCAGAAATCAAGGCACTCAGAGATAACAGAATGATCAAGACGACACCAATAGGTAATGGAGCGAATTGAAGAAATAACATTAAATGAAAAGATTCTAGGACAAACAAGCAGGGTTCGGGATCCAAAGTCGCAGAATTAAGTTAATAATGGCACATGATTTAAAATGGTAAGTCGTCAGTGGACGCTGAAGTAGGTGCATCATTAGATTTATATCCAAATTGATCATCTACCGAAGGGAAATCATCTCCGTAGCCCCCACTTGAGCCAGATTCTTTTTTCTCGAGTGTTTTTAGTGAAATACATCTTATATCCGTGCTATAACGATCATTTCCCTCTTTGTCCTGCCACTTTCGTTTTTCTATTTTTCCCTCTACATATACTAACATGCCTTTCTTGATAGTTTTTTCGGCTCTGTCGGCTAAGGCTGCCCAACAAACCACTTCGTGCCATTCCGTATTGGTCTGCCAATCGTTATTCTTATCGCGATAGCTTTCATTGGTTGCTAAGGGAAACCTACAAACTTTTGACCCCCCTTCAAAACTTCTCACCTCCGGATCTTTGCCGACATTCCCGATTAAAGTCACTTTATTAAGCATAATAAGGCTGTATTTGATAGGCAAAGATAATTGAAAGACGCAATTAATTTGAGCTATTAAAAGCTCTAGGGCATATTCTTCACACCATTGTTTGACTTAGGCTGATGATATAGCTTTCATGCCTATTAGAAGAACAGAGGATTTGGGCAATTCTTCTGATAATAGACCAATTTCCTATGGCTGCATACGCCGGGATAATCACCCACCATGCCTTGCAAATCATATATAAGCTGCAGATGTACGTGAGGCAGCCATCCGCCATTTTCGTCAGGTGGGCCTAGATGTCCAATTAATTCGCCTGCCTCGATCGTAGCTCCAATCTTCCAACGATGCATATGCGAACTACTTAAATGCCCATACAGACTATAAACTTCCAACGCCCCCAAGACGTGGTGCAGAATGAGCGTGTACCCATAATCTAGCTCCGTTGCATTATAAGCAAAACTATGGATTACCCCTTGCCGGGGTGCAAAGATCGGGGTGTGCGAAGGAGCCCAAATATCAACGCCAAGATGGATATTGCGGGGTTCTTCTTCTTGGTGAAATAACGAGGAACTGTATAATTCTCGCTTTTCTAAATAGCCCCCAAAAGCAAAATAGGCATTGCCTCGCAGAATTGTCTGTTGTATATACTTTTCGAGAGATTGATCATCTACTACTCCTGCCGTCACTAGAGATGAAGCACTCAATGAAATAGGCGTAAAATCAGTCTTTTGCCAAAGGGGGCCCATAGTTCTGAGCCAGGTTAGTGACATTATTTGTTGATCCATTTGATAAAGATAAAGAATCTGAGGCTGAATACACTTCATTCCTTTTTCCCTAAAAAGTTGAGCCATATTCCGCTATTTTGTCTGTACCTTACATTCAACTAAGGATCAACTTGTGA
Organism: uncultured Saprospiraceae bacterium; assembly: GCA_964616755.1. Taxonomy (GTDB): domain Bacteria; phylum Bacteroidota; class Bacteroidia; order Chitinophagales; family Saprospiraceae; genus CAYNFR01. The sequence goes on from CAZTSI010000009.1 coordinate 4,090, forward strand.
AATATAAGAACATTTATGTCGCTGCAAGTAGCCAACATGTGGGCAAAACTACCTGTACCCTTGGCTTGGTTTCGTGCCTAATGAAAAATGGTATCAATGTAGGATATTGTAAGCCAGTAGGTCAAAAATTTTTGGACTTCAAAAACCTCTTCGTTGACAAGGACACCATCTTATTCTCGGATCTGATCAATTTTGATATCGAACCTGCTCATCATAGCCCCATAGTTCTTCCTGGGAATGTGGTTCGGGACTATATAGAAAAACCGCAGTCTGACGAACTGTGCGCACAAATTTTAGCTGCGCGGTACGAACTAAACCGGAAACATGATGTGACCATATTTGAAGGAACTGGGCATCCAGGGGTTGGCAGTGTGGCGGGCATTTCTAATGCGCGCGTGGCTAAAATCCTCAATGCCGGGGTTATTATGATTATCGAAGGAGGTATTGGCAGCACCATTGATATGTTCAATATGTGTACAGCTCTATTTAGAGAGCAGGACGTCCCAATTATCGGAGTGATCATCAATAAAGTGATGGCCGACAAAGTAGATCAAGTGAGGCAATATGTTGGCACTTGGCTAGAACGTCAACAAATACCCCTTTTAGGGCTTATCCCTTATGACCAAACCTTAGCCTATCCGCTGATGACCAGTGTTGTAGATTCAATAAAAGGACAAGTGGAGATGAATGAAGATTCTCTTGACAATCGTGTAGAACACATGATGGCGGGCTCTATGGTAGATCTAAAAGAACTAAAAACCTTCCAAAATCTCTTACTTATTGCCAGTAATCGAACTATTGATCGGGCAATAAAGAAAGTGATGGCCTTCGCTGCTCTTCGAAATGTTAAGGACTGCCCTTTATCTGGGGTAATTCTGACAGGAGATGGCAAACTGACTGAGATTGCTAAGAATTACTTAGATGAAAATAAGGTACCATTCATTAGAACCAAGTTTGACACTTTTGGCGCGATGCTAAAAATCAGCCGAATTGAGGTAAAAATTAACCGACACAATCCTTACAAGATATCGCGGGCCATTGAGTTAATCGAAACCAATGTTCGGCTTGACAATTTGCTCATTCCATTGTAGTCATTTGTTCTAGGACTTCTATCAATTGGCGATCATTTCTCAGGCGTTGAATTTTGTTTTGTCCCCCTTGCCGCCCCAAGCTTTTAAAATATCGATCAAATGTTCCTTTTCCCAAGGGGAAAATCCGCAAGGGCTCTATACCTAAACTATGGAGCCGTTTTTGAGCATAATTTGAATTATTCAGCTGAATAGTAATATCTAAATCTTGTGTGAACGAGGCTAAATTTTGTGGAGGGGTTCTAAACTCAATCCACCATTCATGTCTCCCAGATCGCTCAATATGGCTGTATCTCGGGCCCACAGTATATTCGTGTATTGTCGCCCCATGCTCCTTGGCTACGGTTAGTAGAGCTTTTTCAGCCTGTTCCTTTGTCAAATCTTCTCCAAAGGCATTAATATATTCTCCTAGACGCCCGATCACATGTATACGGTAAGGCTGCAAAGTGATAAAACGTACGACATCTCCAATGACATACCTTGCTAATCCTGAGAAAGTAGTCAGAATCAACACGTAATCCACCCCAAGCTCTGTTGCTTGAATAGGCAGTATGGTTTGTTGGGACGTCTGAAAGTTGGATAAAGGAATAAATTCGAAATAAATGCCGCTTGACAACATTAATAATAAGCCCTCTTGATCTGGTCTATCTTGAAAAGCAAAAAAACCTTCAGTGGCATTATAGATCTCTAAAAATCTGAAGTTTTTTTGCGGCAATTGTTGTTCAAATTGTTCTCTGTAAGGGTGGAAACTTACCCCCCCATGAATATAGCATTGCACATGAGGCCAAATCTCAGAGAGTTTTGATTGGTCAGTTTGCTCTAAAACTCGACGCAACACCGCCAATACCCAAGTTGGCACTCCACCGATAAGAGATATCCGCGAACACTGAGCGGCGGCTATGGCCGTTCGCTCGATCTTCTCTTCCCACTCCGGCAATACTGCAGTGTCTATATCTGGCAGGTAATTGCCTCTCATATAGGATGGAATCCGATATAACATGATTCCCGAGACATCCCCGATTATAAAATTTTTGTTCTTCGAATAAATTGACCCCCCGATCAGTAAGTTTTTCATGCCAAAGACATTCATTGATGGATTATGGGCATATAGCGAATGTAAAGTATACCACGATCCTCTGAGATGGTTCATTTTGACGAAGAGCTCTGGAGTCGGTATCAATTTGCGCACCCCGACACCGGTACCTGAAGATTGAGCATAATACTCGCACTTTGGCCCCTCATGGCGCATCATAGTATTTACCCCTTCTGAATAGTCGTTATAATAACTTAGACCTACTTGATGGAGGAATTTTTGAGCTGATTGCCCTTTAGATGATGGATGAAAATATTGAAAATATGGAGATGAAATTATTTTTTTTAATTCTGCTTCTTGGGCGACCTCCGCGTGATACATGAAATGACGAAGTTCACTGTCCCATTTTTTGAGATATGCCCTTATCAAGTAATTGAGAGTAGAAGACATATTCGTGCTATGCTATTTACCAATTAAAAAGATAGCTGGCACTTTTTCTTGAAAACAATCTTCTTGCCAATCCTTAATATAGAGTGTCTTGATATTCTCTGATTTTCCACAAAGATCTTGAGCAATACACAACCTGATTTTTGCAGGCAATGTTGTTTTAAGGCGCGATAAGGTAGCGGCATTGCGATAGGGAGTTTCGATAAAAATATGCGTATATCCAGATCGAACTATGTCGTTAGCTAATTGATCTAACTTTCCTTTGAGGGCCGCAGGATCAATGGGCAGATATCCATGAAAGCAAAATTGCTGACCATTGAGGCCTGAGGCCATCAGCGCCATTAAGATAGAACTTGGCCCACTTAGAGGTTTTATCGCATAGCCGAATTCTCTAGCCTTGTCAACATATTCGGCTCCCGGATCTGCAATGCATGGACAGCCAGCCTCAGATATCAAGCCAATATCCACACCTTTCTCTAGCCAATGTAGTAAGTCTTGTTGTGGTAAATATTGGTTGTGTTTGTCCATCTCAATCATCTGAATATCGGTTAGATCAAATGTTCGATCAATGGCTTTAATAAAACGACGCGCTGTTCGCTCTCTCTCTACAACATAATACATTGTTGTAGAGATAACTTGCTTGATATTGGGCGGCATATAATCAAGACCATCATCTGAGAGTAAGGAAGGTATCAAATAAAGTGTCGACATAATAATGGGCAATGCTATCTTTGATGTCTCAAAGATGAAAGAAACTCAAGACAATTATACGATCAAGATAAAGCAGTTCGAAGGACCCTTTGATTTGTTATTGTTTTTTATTGAAAGAGATGAGATAGATATCATGGATATTCCCATCTCTAAAATCACTGAAGACTTCTTAGCCTATATCAAAGAATTGGAGCAACTGAATCTGGATGTAGCGAGCGAATTTATATTGGTTGCGGCATCCTTAATGCGCATTAAAACGCGGATGCTTATTCCTAGACCATCGCTTGATGAAGAAGGCAATGAAATAGATCCGAGACAAGAATTAGCGCATAAGCTCTTAGAATACAAGCAATTTAAAGAGCTCTTGCCAGAGCTAGAGCGACTCCAACAAGAACGGCATATGGTTGCCCAGCGAGGTAATTCGACCAAAGAACTAAAGAATATTGCCACCAAAGCGCTCATTGATATAGAACTGGAGTCCTTGACCTTATTTAAATTGATGCGCGCCTTTGAAAATGTCTTGCGCTCCATGGAAGTAAGAAATAAACGTCCAAGACACGTCATCTACAAATATGTCTATACCATAGAAGAGCAAAAGGATTATATCCTAAACAGTCTGAGTGAAAGGACGACGACGAGCTTTACTCAGTTATTCGCCGAATTAAAGAATCGGATACATGCCATAATAACATTTTTGAGTTTGCTCGAGTTAATCAATGCTGAGCTTATAGATATCACAAATGGCGAAGGACTCAATAATTTTGTTTTGAGCAAGAAAATGATGCCCACTGAATAGCTAACAAAATACCTATGTAAAATAAGGGCTAAGCTTTGACTGCGGCCTACTATTAATTTCTTGGCTCATATTTTATTTCGATGAGCTCGCTAGTAGACAGATCTGTAGTGAGGAAAAAGTGTTGGACTTTACCTTTGCTGGCATAACGCACTCCTACAGTATTTGGTGGACGACCACCCGTATTATCGGCATGAATTAGGATAAAATTTTCTTTGCCCAACTCTAGGGTTAAGGCGATTCTTTTAGTTTGTTTTTCTAAACATAAATTAGTAAACACCCACTCTCCGTTCACATTAATGGACACGCGATCACCGTCTATAATGAGATGATCATAAATTTCAATTTCAACATAGCTCGAATCCGCGGTGATACTCTGCGAACGCTTTATCACTCGCGGTGATTCACGAATGGGGCTAGCATAAAGGATCAAGTCTTCTTCAGGTATGTTTACGGTACTTTTAGACGCGCCTGTTGAAGGGACTACTGGAACGAGGCTAGGCTCAATTGCAACCGGCGAGGTGGTCGGTGAGGTGGCCTTTTGAGAGAGTATAGGTTTGGGGGCATTAATGATCTGTTGTACAGAAAGCTCCCTGTCGATGTTAGGGTTTTTCAATGTTTCGAGTGGAATACGTTCTGGGTAGATTACCTTTAAGTAGTGAGGCTCCTCTACTAAAAAAAGTGTATTCCATCCATTTTTACTCATCATATCATTGATTAGATGGACGTAGCCTGTGCCATATCGATTGATCTTGGTAAGCAAAACAACATTGTGATAATAATATCCCTTGCCTAAGACAGCGTATTCTTGGGGTACATTTTTATTTTCTAAATAATCGCGCAAACTCTTTTCTATCTCCATAATCCTCTGATAGGCACTTAGCATTGGAGCTCGATCCCTTTCATCTGATAAATTATCTATACAAACCTTTAGCCAATTGGATTCTTTTTGAACTTTAGGTAATACGCGAAGGACACCACTTTGGTTGTTTTTGCGAATATGTCGTATGGCGGCCTTAACATCATAGTGCAACTCTACCAATGCCGTATAAGCAGATTTACGATCTTCCTTCATTTCTATAGCATGATAAAAGGGCATCAAATCCTTTTCAAATTGATCGACATTGGTGTGCGCTTTTTCATAATAATCGATCGCGGTTTCGAGCTCTTTGTAAACCGTCTGTACTCCTCCTAGTTGGTCGATTTGATTGGTACGAATGATATCATCAATACTATTTCGATCTTGATTTATAAAGGTGTTGGTTTTGTTTAAGTCCTCGATAATCTTATACATTGACGGGGGCATACTTGTTTTGATTTCCTCCTTCATGATTTCTCTATAGAGGACATTCGGGGATTGTGGGTAGAACCATTTTTCTTTATCCTCAAAAATATCCATCGGAAGATCAGCATTATTAAAGCCACTGAGATTATAGCTAGGCAAATCAATATACTTATTGACACTTTGATTATAGCCCTCATAGATGCGATGTGCCACCAACATGCCGTGCAAGGATTCGTTAATAAAAACTATTTGCTTATTGACATGATCGATTTGCTGCGCAGAAAACTGGGCTTGGAGCTTCTGATTTTGATACACTATCAAATAGAAACCGAGGAAGCTTAGCTTTAACATTGCAATGAAAATCCGATGAATGGTGACGGACATAATCTGGATCACATAGTATCCTCTAGCTAACTTAATGATAGTATTTTTATTTCGACCCGTTGATTTTTTTGTCTTGCCTGAAGATCAAACCGATCATTCCAAATGATTGGAAGTCGTTTGCCATACCCCTTAAATTGTACACGATTAGGAGATATGCCTTTGCGAATGAGGGTAAAGGCCACTGCCTTTGCCCTTTCGCTAGACAAGTTGTCGCAATAGCTTGCCTTGGGCACTGTGCTTGTATGACCACCTATCTCTATAATGACATCCTTGTTTGATTTTAAAAACTCATAGATTTCATCCAACGCCTGCATGGACTCATCTTTTATGACAGAGGAATCCGCCTGAAAATAAATACTATGTACCCTAATGATTTGTCCTTCACGGAGAGGCTCGCTCAATTCTTTTAGTAGTTTTTCTCTTTTTACAGGGCTAGTATTAGCGGCTACCTCTACATTAGGTTCTTCTGTTCGCTGCTTTTGCGCTGGCACTGCATTTATGCGAGGCGTAGGGGTGTCTTTTCTAATAGCAGGTGAAGGTGCAATTACGGCCAACTGATCCTCTTCATTGCAAGCAATTTCTTTGATTGCACTAGCATTATCCAAAAGCACATGACCATTGTATGGAAACAAAACGGGCACTTCATAAAAGGCCTCTAGGGTTAAATAGCTCAAATTCTTTGCTGGCTCAAATTTAAATGTATAGAGCTGCCAGTCATTATTAGTTACTGTAGATGATTCGGCCAGAAGTTCCTGTTGACCACAAACACCCGTACCGCCCCATATGCGCAATACGGCAGGTCGATTATAATTTTCGGTTTTCATGGTCACTTTTGATCCGCTGATATAATACCGAGATCGAGCAAGATCAATACTAAATTCGTAGCACTTACCATTTTCTACGGTCGTCTTCAATCGTTGTGAGACTGATTCCCAAGTATCGTTATCGCGTATCACCATACCCAGATATGTTTGACCATCAGATGCTGGATTGCGCACTTCCCAATAATCTACAGGGTGAATATCTGGAGGCGTCTCCCCCGGAAACATAAGTCGTCCGCAGTCGTACCAACCCGCCACACCTATATCTAAATTGCCACTTCCGCCTTTGTGAGGAATATCCTCAAATGACGGATTTGTCAAAGAAATAAGTCGCTCCTGCCCATTCATATGCATAGCCAAAGCGATCATAATAAAATTAAAAATTAAAGATGCCCTCATAGTTTTCCTCAGAAGAAGGGTTAAATTAAAACACTCTAATGAAAAATACAACCCATTAACGATCAATTAACCCAATTGATTGATATTCGCTATTCAAAAGACTAGTTTTTTGTTTTTTGAATAGAAAATATTCCTCCGAATAATCAGACTACACTGGTGTTAATATATTGGCTATATGACCTTCTTCAGAGCAATGAGGTATGGTATGATCAACAAATAACCTATTTTTGATGACCAAGGATAACAAACTTTATTCGATGTATACTCGTTGAAGTTCTCAATAATACAATACTGATAAAAATCAAATGATCACAACAAACGAATTAGCTCAAGCACAACAAACTTTACGAAGAAGAGGATTTCTGTCTATAGATCTGGATCCAACAATTGATTTGGTTGAAGAAATACTTCGCTTGAAACGCGAAAAAAATGCGATCATATTGGCGCATTATTATCAGGAATCTGAGATACAAGATGTAGCCGATTATATTGGTGATAGTTTAGGCCTAGCTCAACAAGCCTCGAAGACGCCAGCTGATATCATCGTTTTTGCTGGTGTGCATTTTATGGCGGAAACAGCCAAGATGCTTAATCCGCACAAAAAGGTATTGTTGCCCGACCTTAAGGCTGGTTGCTCATTAGCGGATTCTTGTCCGCCAGCGCTCTTTAAAAAGTTTAAAGAAAAATACCCTGACCATATTGTCGTCAGCTATATCAATTGTACAGCGGAGCTCAAAACGATGACAGATATTTGTTGTACCTCGTCAAATGCCGTGGCGGTGATTAATAGTGTTCCTGCAGAGCAAGGAATCATATTTGCCCCAGACAAAAATTTAGGGGCATATCTACAAAAAATGACAGGCCGCGATTTGGTTTTGTGGAATGGCGCGTGTATGGTGCACGAGATTTTTTCGCATGAAAAGATCACAAAGCTAATGTCACGTCACCCGGAGGCAAAGCTCATTGCCCACCCCGAATGCGAAGAGCCTGTGCTTGCGTTGGCCGATTTTATAGGCAGTACGAGCCAATTGCTTAAGTTTACACAGACGGACAACTCACAATCGTTTATCGTAGCGACTGAATCGGGTATCATCCATCAGATGGAACTAAAATCTCCCAAGAAGACATTTATTCCCGCGCCACCCAACAATACTTGCGCCTGCAATGACTGTCCGCATATGAAACGTAATACCATGGAAAAACTTTACCTCTGCATGGAGTATGAGCTGCCTGAAATCATTATGGAAGATTGGGTTATTGAAAAGGGGGTCGCTTGTATTGATCGAATGTTAGAGATCTCTGCAAAAGCTGGCATCTAAACCCGTGAGGCAAAAGCCAATTATTATTGCGGGGTTCGGGCGTTCGGGGACTACCTGGCTTTCAGATATTATTTCTAAGTCGCTAGGGGGATTGATCTTATTCGAGCCTTGTCACCCTTCTATTGCTGAGAGATCGCTAGAATGGAGCTATCGCGAGGAATTGAGTGCCAACGAATCTCTCCGCTTCAGAGAATTTATAGCTTCAGTGTTAATGGGAAAACATCAAAATCCATGGCTCTTGCGCAATCACTTAGGACATGATCCGCTCAGTTTTGAACCATCGTTTATTGATAGCCTCTGGGCCAATTGCACCATCGCGGGCTATAAAACGATCCGTTGGAATCACTTATTAGAAAACCAAGTCAAGTTTCTTGATGCCGATCTGCTCTATATTATCAGACATCCTTTGGCGGTCTTAGCTTCACAACGGCGCAGAACACGATTTTGGGAGGAGTATGGTTGGAAAGCGCATGAGCAGATGATCAAAGATCGCGTTTTTCACTCAAGCCATGTCCCTATTGAGCTAAAAGAGTCAGCAATAGCGAGTATTGGGGATCCGCTAAGCACCATTTGTTGGTTTTGGGCTCTTTCGCAATGTATTGCCCTTCATCAACTTGAATCCATGGCTAGGTCACCTATCTTTTATGAAGCATTGTATGTTTCGCCATTTGATGAGGCAAAAAAAATCTTATCCTCTATAGGAGTCGATAATACGTCCCTACATCCGAGCTATTTGTTTACCCCTTCGATGCAGACGTTAAAAACCTTGCACGGTCATAAAGAATGGTCTGTGAGCGAATTTCCCTCATTCTTTTGGTCTAGTACACTGACCAACACCGACATTGAAAAGATATATGATATATTGCAAAAAGTAGGCAAGCTTATGCCCCGCTTCCTTAGAATGATGAACCAGGGCAATTATTGGTGATAATGAAACATTAAAGACAAAAAAAAACTCCAAACATCTTGCCTTAATAATAGTGCATTTTGTTTGGAGCCCTTTTTCATAATAAGCTGTGAGAGAAGGATTCGAACCTCCACAAGGAACTTAGCCTCAGGACAAAGTATTCTGCCGAAGCAGAATGATTGTGGTCAACCCCTATCCTGTGTTTATCGTTTTCCCTTACCCCCGAGACAAGAGGGCATGGCTACCTTTTTCATCACCTCACAATATTGTTATGTAATCTTTCCATTAAAAGACAATACAAATATAGCCGACTAAGATTTTATAATACAATATTTTTAACAAAATTATACTATATTTAGAATTTATTCACGAATATCACCAATTGGTGAATAAAATTTAACCCTGTCATCAAAGGGCATCTACTTTTTGGAAGTTTTTTAATCTCTTAAGGACTTAAAATACTATTTGCCTACATCTGTTTAATAAGCAAGCCCATAAATTAGCTAAGCCCTCGATAAAAGTAGAAGTTTAGTTTCTTCTTTTCAAAAACTTAGGGCAATCCAATTGGCCAAAATATCGCATCAACCCTATTTCGAATAAAACGTAGGTATCATTATTCTTGCTGTTGCCTCGTTGACGGCCTGCATCGCCAATACCTGGAACTATTGCGGGGTTGCTGAGCCTCAATGCGCTCAGCCCCCGAACGGCACTAAGCTCCATTGGGTCGGGATAGACCGTACTCACATCATCTAAATAATCGGTGTTTGCATTTCTGATGCCTAGCTCAACATTTATTGACCAGTCGTAATTGAGTGCCCATTTTAAGCCGATACCATACGTGTATGCCCAGTTAAAACGACCATATTCTGCGCCTAGCGCCTGACCTTCTGTGCCAAAATCACGCAAATTGACTCTATTACCTTCTAATGTTGTCTGTGGATTGTATGAAAAAATTGAAAAGCCTCCTAGAAGGTAGGGGGTGAAAAAATAATCCTTGCTCCCATGTTTGAACGACAAAAAATTGAACTCCAGTTGATTTGTCCAGTCGTAGTTTATGCTAGTAAATTGGAGGTTTCTATTGCGTTCAAAAGAATTAGGAGAGTCATTGTCGTTTGCTCGCAAGCTAAAGCGATTAATTGACGACTTGACGGCAATTCGGTCGTCAAAGTTATATCTTAAGGCTATACCCATAGCGGGGGATATATCGGTAAGTTTTAGCTCTGTTTGTAGATCACCAAAATATTCACTTACGCCGATCCAACCACCGAGCTCAAAACCACGTTGGCTATATATTGCATTTGTTACAAGCAACAAGAGTATGATGGGAACCTTATTGTACATAAATCTTTGTATAAACGCCTCTTAAAGAAGCTTAGTACTATCTTAAAACCATGATTTTGGTTACAAAACTATCTGGGCCATCAAAAATATTGCCACCAGAAGAAAAGACTAGATAGACTCCAGAAGAAATTCTGCGCCCCTTGGCATCTCTACCGTCCCATACGGCTTGGCCACCCAATGCCTGTAATTCTGTTACGAGCAGTCCGTCAATATCAGTTATCTTGACGATGGCGTCTTCCACTAAACCTATAATTCCTATATCTCCAGTATAATTGGGTGGCACAGGATTAGGATAGGCGTAGACTACATCCTTTTTATGAACAGACTCCCCTTTGGTAGCACCTGTATTGTAGCTCATCAAGCCCTTGTTCGTGCCTATCCACATAATACCTGATACCTGATCATAGGCGAGGGCGCTGATTTCGTTATCATGGAGCGGGCTGTTGGTGTTAGTAAAGTGGACTATTTGTTCTTCACCTGACGGGGATTGGACATAAACTCCGGTTTTGGTGCCAAACCATTTGCGGTCAGCGCCATCAATGGCGATTGCACGAATTTCTTGGTCAGCTAATAGCCTTGCAGGAATTCCATCTTGGACAACAATACGCTGCACTCCGGTGCATTCCTCCGAAAACACTTGTTCACCACAATCAAAAATATAAGGCCCATTATTCGTCCCGATCCATACTGCTCCTTGGCGATCGACAGCCATACTTAGCATTTGATCGGCTTCGAGGATGCTATTTGATCGATTTATGATCCTTTGGCGGTCATCGGATTGATTCTGTATATTTTCTCCGTTGTCGTAAACGAGCACTCCTGGCGTAGATCCCGCTTGCAACATCCATTTAAATCCTAAAGGGTCAATCATGAGTTTAGTCACTGTTGTGGCGCCGCTAGTAGTAAAATCGAACCATTGCCCATCTTCCGTTTTTACGTGTAACGCACGTATTGCACCATATGTAGATACCCAAAGATTGTTGTCTTTATCAAACTGCATGCCTGTTACCCTTTCTCTGGCTTCATCACCAATTGCTCCCCTTAAAGTGCTATTTTCCTTATTATATAATATGTATTCTTGTATTGACCAATCATATGCTAGCAATCCAGCCCAATAACTTCCGATATAGAGTTGTGATCGTGTGGGATGAAAACTTACTCTGTATGGACTAAGGATATCAAGCTCTCTTATCGCAGAGTTTGTGTTTTCATTAAAATTAAACCATTGACGATCGCTCCGCAGATAAAAGCCATCACGTCCAAACAGGTACTGAAAATTATCAGAGACACCACCACTTGCGACGGCTACCACCGCATCTCGCACAACAATATCACTAGCAGTATGAGCATATGGAGATAAAACACGAAGTTCTTGACAAGCAGAAAAAGGCCCCTCTGAATATCTTAATCCACCTCCTAGATCTGCATACCACACTTGTCCACTTGGCGCCATTGCTAATCCTTGGGGTATGCCCACACAATTTGCGCTAGACCGACCTTGAACACCTTGTATATCTAGATAAACGACCTCTCCAGAAAATTGCCCGCGTCTTTGCACGCCAGTAGCTAACAAATCTTGAGCGACGTCTATATAGGTGATTTGAACACTTTCTTCAGCTTGGTATACAAGCGTTACTTCATTTTGATTATCTAGAGTATACACGGCATTTATCGTGGCAAAAAAGAGTTGACCATTCCAATTAATGATATCGATAATAGTTAACCCTGCCACATCACTAAGCTCCAACCATTGATTAAAATCTGCCGAATTAATTGAAGGATTTAATGTTATAAAATAAAGTCCTTCCTCTGTTGCGGCATATAGGGTCGAGCCAATGAGTGAGGTGGCATTTATTTTTGTCGGACTGATGATGGTATTCTTAAATAAATATGTTTCTGCGTCTAGCTCGACTAGCCCAAAGTCCATGGATAAAATGAGCAAATCTGATCGAGCAGGATTTATATGGTTAATTCTCTTTGATCCCGTAAAGCTAGTATTTCGCGCTATCGTTGGAATATTGATGATTTCTGCGCCTTTGACAAAGTCTAGATTGCCGTTGTCGTAGGCTACTACAAGCTGGTCGTTAAATCCGTCATATGCGATACGCTCTATGCCAGTATCTGATAGACCTTCTACTGTACTAAGCGTCTTAATAGATTGATCGTTTTTATCAATACTAACAATACTCCATGGGGTAGCATAAATAATCTTGGTGGGACTTTGGCTTACTTGCACTCCTTGCTGATAGGGCAAATGGCTTTGCCATTGGCCAATGGCCAATTCATTTTGAGCCGTAATGACATGCGAAATGTACATTCCAACTATCACGTAGAAATAGCGATTCGAACGCATTAAGTACGATATAAATTACTTGTCTCTAGGTATTCAAAAACGGTATCAGGCACTAGGTATTGCACAGACTTACCTTGTCTACGTTGTTCTCTGATATAGCTGGCGCTAATGTCTAGCAAAGGCGCTTGAACAAAGTGTATCCTCGGATGTGCTCTGTATGGTTCGGGAGCGATAGCACCAGGGCGCTGGTAGACATATATATCGTGCTTAGAGATAATGATCTCTGCATTTTTCCATTTATGAAAATTCTCAAGATTGTCCCCACCCATGATTAGACTAAAATTATGATGCGGGTATTTTTCAAATAAATAAGCCAACGTGTCTATGGTGTAAGAAGGTTGGGGAAGGCTGAACTCGATATTGCTAGACCTTATAGCGACTTGATTGCCGATTGCTAGGTCTAATAAATGAAGACGATCATAGTCAGGCGCTAAAGATGCCTTGGATTTAAAAGGATTTTGAGGGCTGACAATCATCCATATTTGATCCAAGTTAGTATGCTCGGCCATGTGTTTAGCGATAATCATATGTCCCACATGAACGGGGTTATACGAGCCAAAAAAAAGACCAATTTTCATGAGCATAGGCGTTTAATTGCCTAACATCACAGGCATTACTAACATCAGCAATTCTTCGCCGTCCTCTGGATCTCCAGGAACGAGTATGCCAGCCTTGCTAGGAGTTGAAAGTTTTAAATTGACTTTTTCGTAATCTAAGACCGATAACATTTCGATCAAAAACTTTGCGTTAAATCCAATATTCATTGGGTCGCTGTTGTACTCGCAATTGAGCTGCTCTGTTGCTTCATTAGAAAAATCCAAATCTTGCGCCGACACTGTAAGGCTGCCATCAGAAATATTGAGCACTACTTGATTTGTAGATTTATTAGAGTAGATAGCAATTCTTTTTAAAGAACTAAGAAATTCCTGCCGATCCATAGCTAGGATATTTGTATTATTTGTAGGGATCACGCCATTGTAGTCTGGGAATTTTTGATCAATAAGGCGAATGATTACTTGAGTTTCTGGAAGGGTAAAGAAAACATTTTTGAGATTGTATGACACTTCTACCTCCATATTATCCGATAAAATATTCTTGAGTTGATTCAAGCCTCTTTTGGGTATAATAATAGAATCTCCTTCTACACCGCCTTGATGTTTAAAGGAATATTTGACCAATTTATGTGCGTCTGTCGCAGCGAATATGATTTTCTTTTCTTCGATTTGCATAAAAACCCCTTGCATCTGAAGTCTTAATTCATCATTACTTGTGGCGAATAGAGTACGCTCAAGCATTTTTACAATCAGGCGAGAAGAAAGGCGGAAGGTGGTAACATCTTCCTTTGCAGGCAAGGTGGGATAATCATCGGCATTGTCAAGGGACAATTTGTATTTGCCGTATGACGATGTAACGGTGATCAATTTGTCTTTTTCGTCCGTTTCTAGAGACACGGGTTGATCAGGAAGTGCCTTTAGCGTATCCGACAATATCTTAGCAGGGACAGCAATTTCTCCGTCTTCTTCGCCTTGTACATCTATCGAAGAGATAACTGTCGTCTCAAGATTAGAGGAATAAATCGTGAGCTTATCACCATTTAATACGAAGAGAAAGTCCTCTAAGATGGCGAGAACATTCTTAGTGCCTAATACACCTGACGCCATATTTAGGCGTTTTAAAAATTCTGAGGAAGATACTTTAAATTTCATTTTTTATAATTCTTTATGTTTCAGGCTTGGTTCTTCATATGCCTGCTATTGTTTCGCATCATCGGACAAGTGGGTTTGCGTCAGGTAACATTTACCTACATCGTACCAAAATCGTCACTTTAGACCTTTTTCTTGCAAATTTTGCCCGATTTAAGCAATATTTGGCATATATCCGATAAAGCTAGTCCGTTTTACCGTTCTTTGGTCGCGCAAAAATAGCTAATGTCTAAGATAATTGTGATATCATCAAATTAGCTAGCTACATTTGTTCTCTTTTAAAGCTTTATTGGTTTGAACCTTCTTTCCGTTCCTCCTGTCGTTCACCCGATTAAATCTGTCGTACTGCCAGATGTAATTGTATCGTCTACTACTTCGGGCATACCCATTTATGAAATTCGCAAGGCAGGCTGCAACATTGTTATGTTGGAAATTGTGTTTGTGGCGGGACGACCTGTGGAGGGTAAAAAATTGGTATCGAGCACAACAGCGCCTCTGTTGAGAGAAGGAGCTGGACCTTTAGATGGTGAGACCTTTAATGAGCAAATTGATTATTACGGTGCAACTTTTTCAGTCAATGCGGGAATGGATGCGGTCACTTTAAAGATTGTTTGCCTAAGCAAACATTTATCCTCTGTGGTCAGAATCGTTTCATATGCTTTGTCTCAGCCATGGTTTTCGCCCAAGGAGCTAGAAAGCTATGTGGCAAGACGCATTGATAAAATGAAGGTGGATTTGGTGAAAAACGATATTATCTGTTATCGTGAATTGACAGAAGGCATGTTTGGAGCCGATCATGCATATGGTTATAACAGCACTGAAGAGTTGTACTCTGCATTACAAGTAGACGATCTAAAGAACTTTTACTATGGCCACCTTCATTCTGGCAATTGCTATATTTTTATCTCTGGCGATGTGAAGGATGCGCATTATATGGATGTTCAATATTTGAGTGATCATATTCCCACAGGATCACCATCAGTGTTGGATGCTTCAAAGTTGGATCGAAAACCCATACTTGAGCAAAAAAGGATTATCTCTGGGGCAAAAAATCAGTGCAGTATACGTTTGGGGGCTTTTGCATGTCGAAGAGACAGTGAAGAATATTTAGGCATGCTCTATCTTACCACCTTGTTGGGTGGATATTTTGGATCTAGGTTAACGAGCAATCTTCGCGAGGACAAAGGACTGACTTACGGTATTTCTGCGTCTTTAGATGCGCAACTTCATGATGGTCTATTGGTAATAAGTACAGAGGTCGCGAATGATCAAGTAGATCTGTGTCTTCGTGAGATCTATAAGGAAATGGATTTGCTTAAAAGTAAAAAAACGAGTCAAAAGGAAATATTACAAGTCAATAATTATCTATTGGGCTTATTTATCAATTTATTTGATGGGCCATTCAATAGCATTAGGGCAATAAAATCATTAGTTTTGAGCCACAATTCCTTGGACGATCTGCAGTTACTAATAGAGGCTTCAATTTCCTTCAATCAAAAGGACATTCAAGCACTTGCGCAAACGTATTTGAACCGCGAAAATTTCTGGGAAGTTATCGTAGGAGAACCGAAAAAATAGTTCTTCACTTTTTAACAATACGGTGGTTAAATTAGCGAGTAAAAGAATCTAATTTCATAGATGAAATAATAAGATGGGGTTTTTAAGTTTTTTTAAACAAGAATTAGCAATAGATCTAGGTACAGCAAACACCTTGATTGTCTATCAAGATAAGGTGGTGGTGGATGAGCCGTCTATCGTAGCTATGGATCGTAATACGCGTGAACTACTGGCTGTCGGGACAAAGGCGATGCACATGCACGAAAAAACGCACAATAATATCACGACTATCCGACCACTCAAAGATGGCGTCATAGCTGATTTTCAGGCTGCGGAGAATATGATTCAAGGCATGATCAATATGGTGGAGGGGCGGAGGAAATTTTTCACGCACCTCAAGATGGTTATTTGTATTCCTAGTGGTATAACTGAGGTAGAAAAACGAGCGGTATTTGATTCGGCAGATCACGTAGATTCTAAGGAGACATACCTCATCCATGAACCGATGGCGGCAGCCCTAGGCATCGGCATCAATGTCATGGAGCCAATGGGCAATATGATCATCGATATAGGTGGGGGAACTACAGAGATTGCTGTCATCGCTTTGGCGGGTATTGTGACGGATCAATCTATACGGACGGCGGGTGATGAGTTAAATGAAGATATCGTCGAATATATCAAACGAGTGCACAACCTGTTGATTGGAGAACGTACCGCAGAGCGAATTAAAAAAGAAGTAGGCTCGGCTATAATTGAATTAGAAAATCCACCCGAAAAGGTGGCTGTCAATGGTCGAGACCTTTTAACAGGTATCCCCAAGCAAATCTATGTGGGCCATGAAGAAATTGCTGAGGCTTTAGACAAGAGCATTACTAAGATAGAGGATGCGGTCATCCGCGCCTTAGAAGAAACACCCCCAGAACTTGCCTCGGATATATTTAAAACGGGCATTTTCTTAACAGGAGGTGGCGCCCTTCTTCGCGGACTAGATAAACGTATAGCAGAAAAAACTAAGTTGAAAGTATATGTTGCCGACGATCCCCTGAGAGCTGTGGTGAGGGGTACAGGAAAGGCCTTAAAAAATACTAAGCAATATACTTTTTTGATGGATCGAAGAAGTATGTAATCCATGCGATCCCCCCTGAGTTCTGTCGATCGTTATGCTCCTATATTGCTTTTCATCTTTATAGAAATCATCTGTTTCATCATCATCGTCAGTTTTAACCAGCGACAAAATGAGATATTTATTCATTCAGCATCTTTAGTCAGTGGAAGTCTTCTAAAACGGACATCGCAATTAAAAGATTTAGCCTCGTTGCAATCAAATAATCAGGAGCTATTGAGTGAAAATGCGCGATTGGTGACTGATTTGATCAATAATCCACCGAAGTCTTATGTGGCAGAAGTCGATACCTCTCGCATAAAATATGAAGTGATACCTAGTAGGGTGATCAGCAATTCTCTGGCATCAGTACGCAATTATATTACGCTTGACAAAGGGATGATTGACGGGATAAATGGAACATATGGCGTGATATGTAATGAGGGGGTCATAGGAATTCTCAATAGATCTACTCAGCACTTTTCTTCGGTTATGAGCTTGCTTAATGTAGATATGCGCATAAGTGCCTCTATAGAAGGCCTGGATTATTTTGGTTCTGTATCGTGGAATGGATATAGATATGACCAGCTACAACTAACCGGCATCCCCACTCATGCTCCCGTAAAGGTAGGCGATCAGGTGATAACGAATGGATATAGCACCTTGTTTCCTCATGGTATAGACCTAGGCACAATAGAAAACATTAAAATAGGTTATGACGGTGCATTTTTTGATATAGGATTTAAACCCGCTGTCAATCTTGGCGCCATACAATATGCCTATGTCATCAAGCACGAATTTGGGACAGAGTTAGATTCTTTACAATTATGACAAGGGGATTAACCAATCAAGCGATCATTGCCATTTTTGTGTTAGCAATCCAATTATTGCTTCTCAAAAATGTTCAAGTACCCATATTTGATCGCTTTAGTGTAGTGATTTTGATTTATCCCATCATCCTATTGTTATTGCCATTGGGTTTTTCTAGATACTTGATGCTTTTGCTTGCCTTTGTCATAGGCCTAATGGTAGACATGTTTTATGATAGTCCTGGCGTCCATTCTGCTGCTTTTGTGTTTACAGCATTTGCTCGCAGCTATGTGCTAAAAATCATTGAACCTCGTGGGGGATATCGTATTGGCAATACTCCCTCCGCAAGAAATTATACTCTTTCATGGTCTATGGGTTACTTAGCCATTATGCTATTTATGCATTTGCTCATATATTTTGGTCTTGATGCCTTTTCTATCATCTATTTGGGTAAAATTCTGGTGAACTCTATCATCAGTTTTGTATTTTCATATGTCTGCATTTTGCTGATCCAATTTTTGACGAATCAATAGGAAATGGAGGAGAAAAGTCGCTTTGTCATTATTTTATGGGTCTTTATTAGTGGTGCAGTACTATTGTTTGGCGAACTTCTCTATTTACAAGTACTAGATGTTGAGGCTAAGCGTCAAGCCGAAAACCGCTCTTTAAGTGCCCGTGTCATTACTCCCCCTAGAGGTGTGATCACCGACCGAACCGGAAGACTAATCGTGGTCAACGAACCCTCTTACGATTTAGAGGTAGTGGTAAAGGAGATGGTTCCCGACATGGATACTTTAGCCTTTTGTGAATTGTTGAATATTTCAAAAGATGATTTTAATCTATTATTTGATAAGATTCAATCCTATCCATATTTCAGACGAAACCTTCCTTTTACCTTTTTATCGAAATTATCCCCCAAAGAATACGCTGCTTTTCAAGAACATTTATTTCGATTTCCAGGATTTTATCCAATCCTCAGACATCAACGAAACTATCCCTATCCTAATGGCGCGCACGTATTGGGTTATGTCAGTGAGGTAAGTCCAAATGACATTGCCCTACAACCTGAAACCTATAGTATGGGCGACATCAAGGGCTCGAGTGGCGTGGAGCGGGTGTATGATAATTATTTGAGAGGCAAAAAGGGCATTAAATATGTGCTCAAGGATAACCTTGGCCGCGAAGTAGGTAATTACGCAGATGGCGCACTTGACTCTTCGGCAATTAGTGGAGAGATGATCATCTCTTCATTGGACATAGAGTTACAGTCTTTAGGCGAGGAGCTTTTATCAAATAAACGCGGTAGTATTGTAGCGATTGAGCCTTCTACAGGAGAGGTACTATGCATGGTTAGTAGCCCTTCTTATAACCCCAATGATCTAATATTGGGCAGAAATCGTAATGAAACCTACACACTACTGCTTAGTGATACAGCCAACAGACCCTTATTAGATCGCAATATCCAAGCTCAATATCCCCCAGGGTCAATCTTCAAACCAATTTTGGCGCTTATCGCATTGCAAGAAGGTATTATTCAGCCATCTAAAACGGTGAGCTGTGGAGGTGAATATGTGATTAATAGTCGCTTTATACAAGGTTGTTGGACACATCCTTCCCCGGTCAATTTGATTTCGGCTCTTCAATTTTCTTGCAATAGTTATTTCTTCCAATTGTTGAGGGATTTCATTGATCATTTTGGATACACTACACCTCAAATAGGGGTGGATAAGCTGCATAACTATTTATTGAGATTTGGGCTTGGTCGACCTTTAGAGATCGATTTGGTTTCAGAATTAGGGGGTTTTGTACCTGACGGTAAATACTATGATAAATTATACAATACAAATGTATCTAGCTGGAGATCTACGGCGGTATTATCCATTGGTATAGGACAAGGGGAGCTTCAACTCACTACGCTACAGATGGCCAATCTTGCTGCGATCATTGCAAATAGAGGCTATTACTTTACCCCTCACTTAGTTAGGGGCATCGGCGATAAACAACAAAAGCCAGAAAGATTTAGAGTAAAAAATATCGTAGGGGTAGACGAGGCATATTTTCAGCCTATAATTGAGGGGATGATGCGCGTTATTGATTCGGGAACTGGGCGCAGAGGAGCTGTAATGGGTTATGAAATAGGTGGCAAAACAGGCACCTCTCAAAATCCTCACGGAGTTGATCATTCTGTATTTTTTGCTTTTGGTTCAAAGGTCAATCCTAAAATTGCCATCGCTGTTTTTGTGGAAAACGCAGGAGGAGGTGGTGCTTTGGCCGCACCAATAGCTGGCCTAATGATCGAAAAATACTTGAACGATACACTTACGGCGGCTCGCCTCCTCCAAAAACAATCCTTAACGGATATGAATTTAATCAGTACGCCTTAAGTAGATTACGCTATTATGATAATTTCTTCGATTGTTGCTAGAGCCGAAAATAGAGTCATTGGTATCTCTAATGATTTGCCTTGGCATTTGCCTAAAGACTTAAAATGGTTCATGAATAAAACAAAAGGCAGACACGTGATCATGGGCAGACGTTCTTTTGAATCTATACCAAAACCTCTTCCTAATCGAACCAATATTGTTATCACAAGGGATTCTGAATGGTATCACTCCGGGGTTGTTGTGGTAAAGAGCATCGCCGAAGCACTTAGCTTTGCTGCGTCGCAAAGAGAAACAGAAGTATTTATTTTAGGGGGCGGTAAGATTTATGATCAAACCAAAGACATCTGGGAAAGGCTCTATTTAACCGAGGTGCATGCTGCCCCCCTTGGAGATACGTATTTCCCTGATATTGATGAAAATCAATACCATATCATCTTTGAAGAGCACCACAGTGTCGACGAGCACCATCAGTACGCATATACGTTCAAAATACTAGAGAGGAAAGTGGGAACTTGAATAAGATAAATGCGTAGAAATAAAAAACCAAGGTGAACAACACTAAACCTTGAGTAGGATTTCTAACAACTAGGTTGCGAAGCTACTATCTTTTCTCAGAGATTGGTTTATTAAGGTCCGGTATTGCTTCCCTTGGTAATTCAAATATATAAAAATAACTATATGAAGTCAATAGTTAAGCAGATTCTTCTTTTATAGAAAGGTTAAATTGACCAAAAATATAACGTTGGTCAGATTTTTTATCACTGAATGGCGGCTTGGCGTACAAAGATAAATGCATATAATTTACTCCGTAGAGTTCAAATCATAAGTATACAATTGATGTTTTTCAATCAATTTGATCAATTTTTCATCATACAATGGATCGGTAGCATAGCCCGATTGTTTGAGACCTTTAGCCCAAGAAATATAATCTGTTTTGGCCAACGAAAAAAGGTGTTGATAGTGCGAGGAATATTTTAAAAAATTGGAATGATCTACGTACGAATCGATAACCCGCTCATATGCACGAAAACAGGATTCGAGTAATTTGCCCTGTTTATCGCGGTCGTCATCTTGGTGATAAAAAGTCTTTCCGCGCCAGTACGTTTTACATTTTATTCCAAAATGATTTTTAGAATTTTGAGCAAAAGAGGATAATCCGCTGTTGGATTCTAACAGTGCTTGCGCTAGCTTTATGCTTGCTGGGACACCAGTTCGTTGCATTTCGATAACAGCTATATCTTTATATGCGGCAATGTAGTCTTGCTGAATAAGGGTATTATCAAAGCTAAGTAAGCTTAGGAGGAATACAATGATGCTCATAAATTGGTTTATAACACTTAACTCAAGGCTAAAATCATGCCATATAAAAGGGGGACAAAAAGAATTCTTGGCCAGTATGATTTGGGGGTTCCTGGACCTCTGTTCATTGCCATTGGGGGTATTCATGGCAACGAACCTGCTGGGGTTAGAGCAATACAATTGTTGGCAAAAATGTTGGAAGTAGAACACATCACCAACCCCACTTTTACTTTTCAGGGAAGATTCTTAGGGCTCATAGGCAATCGTCGAGCGGCCATCGAAAAATCGAGGTATATCGACAAGGACTTAAATCGCGTATGGAAAGCCAATACACTTGCATTATGGCAAGCAAACAAAAATACCCCCCCCTTTCACGAGGCTATCGAAGCTCTTGATATTTTGGCAACAATTCGTCGTGTAATTAAACGTCATCGCCCGAATTTTATGGTAATTCTAGACCTTCATACCACCTCATCAGGCGCTGGTATATTTGCAGTACCAACAGATCGAACTGACAGCAAATCTATGGCAAGGCAATTACATGCTCCCGTCATTAAGGGTATGTTAAGGGGAGTTACTGGTACCTTACTTCATTTTTTTGACGGAAGTTTTGAAGGGATACCTACTACGGCTGTTAGCTTTGAAGGGGGGCAACATGAAGATCCATTATCGGTTAATAGGTGCGTTGCCGCATTAATCAATGTGCTGCGAGCAAGTGGTATGGTCGATGCACATGCTGTTGAGAATATTCATGACCAATTACTTATCACCCATGCCAAAGGGCTTCCACTTGAAACAAGCCTAGCCTACAAGCATAGCATAACCCCTGGTGATCAATTTGTCATGCTACCAGGCTTCATCAATTTTCAACCGATAAAGAAGGGTCAACTGGTCGCACATGATCGCAAGGGTCCCATTTACGCCCCTCTAGACGGTTATATTCTCATGCCCTTATATCAGCGCCAAGGAGGTGAAGGGTTTTTTATAGTAATCTGATTTGGTGCACACAGCTGGCTCAAGAATTATTCATCAAATCTGCTGACGCCATACCCGAAATATGTTCATTTTGCAACCGACTAGAACCGGCGTCATTTATCTAGCTAAGGCCACTCTAAAAAACACTGAATCTAATATACTGATAAATAACGTTTTATAAACTGTCCACCTGTTGTCCACCCACCATTTTTGGACATTACTCAAAAGGACTTTAAGCTTGCATTGATTCTTAAAAAAATGTAGATCATGCTTACAGCCGTCCATCACCATCCTAATGCACGTTTGTTGTCACATCGTGAAAGAGAAGTGTTAGAGCTCTTGTCTTTTGGTCATTCCTCACATGAAATTGCTTCTGTTCTTTTTGTCAGCAGTCATACAGTTAATGATCATCGCAAAGCCTTGCGCGAAAAATTGAAGGCCAAAAATGTCGCTCAGATGATCCGCAAAGGATTTGAATGTCAATTGTTAAATCATTCTTCAACTCAGATATCATGAGAAATAACCAATTAAACACCCTACTATTCGCGCTTTGCCTAATACTGTCGTTGGCAAAGCTCAATGCTCAAGTCACCAATGACAATAGATTCAATTTATTTGTCGAATGGGTGGGAACGAGCTATGCCTTAGATGATCAAAATGGAACAAACTATATCACGTTTCTTGCCGATGCTGCTGTTGATACAGACAATAAGGCTACTTGGTTGCACAATACGACAACTGGCGCAGGGTATTCACACTCAGTTCAATGGGATTATGACACCCCTGAAACCCGAGAAGATGGCAAATTTTACAGAGCGCTTTTAGACCAACAAAATACATCATCACAACACTATGATATAAGTTTTATGGCCTTCCAAAATAACTGTGGCAATCGTTTGGTGTTTGATGAATGTTGCGGCTTTTTGTGTCTTGGAGGCAATGATGTCGGAAGGCTTAATTACTACTATTGGTGGAACACTAGATATGAAAATGAGGTTGGCCAATTATACTACCGCTGGATTGGTGATGTAAATAATGCCAGGATACGCCTTCGACATGCTTGGAGATTTCACAATGGCGACAGTTTTGGAAAGCCCTTAACTTTTGGTTCACTTCCCAATAATGAATGGCGTACTCATACGAATTATAACAGAAGAAATGCAAGCGGAGCCCCTTCGCATCTGGGTTATCTTAACGCTTGGACTACAGGTCAAAACGCGGCATTCTCAGACGCGCCCGATGTGACATATAAATTCGAACTATCGGAAACGCGTTTTGTCACAGCGACTACTAATTATTCCCAAACCAATTTTGATACACGTCTGCACATCGCAAAACAAACGAGCCCAACCGAATGGGAGCTGCTTAGCTCTAACAGCGATCTCTCTTCTTCCAATGTCAAGTCTTCTATCCAACAACTGTTAGATCCGGGCACCTATTATGTGATTGTCGAAGGTGAAAATTCTACAGCGGCAGGCAAGTTTGTATTAGGTTTGTATTCTGCCGGGGCAGAACTCTCTGCTGGTGAAATTTTTCACCCGGAGCCTTGGGTCAAACAGGGCTGTAATCTTACCAAAGAAATAATCAACAGTGTACCGGCCTCTAGTCCCGTACCTTACACTTATTCATGGCAACAACGTCCTGAGGGTGGAACCGAATGGACCGTTATCGCTGGCGCCAACGAAGAGAATCTTACTGCAAATAACATTGCTAACTTTACACAGAATACCGAGTTTCGCAGACGAATTACTACCGTTGGCATTGAACGATTTTCAAATATTGTTAAGATCCAAGTTGTTCCGTTAAGTGCCGCAAATGGAAGAATTCAAGGAACGGTTCAGGGTCGAGATGGAATTGGTGTTGTGCCGGGTGTCGATGTGTTTGCCGTGTCTGATCCACCAGTGCATGGTGATTGCTTGTCACATTTCTATAAATCCACAACAAACGCCAATGGGCAATTTGACATATCGGATATTTATTATGGCGTAGATTCAGCTAACACACAGTACAAACTCTATGCAGTCTTTCAGGATCACAAATTTAAACCCGATACGCTCTATCTGCCTGGTAAAATGAAATCTAGCACCAGGTCATTTACTAATCAGATCATTGAAGATACAACCGTCATATTTTTGAATGGTTCGATCATTCAGGCAGATATTAGTTCGATAGCCAACACCAGCTGTCCAATGGAAGGAGTAAATTTTTATTTAAAAAAGGATTCTGGGCCTGAATTATTTCAGACTGAAATAACGGATGAAAATGGCTTATTTGGTGTGCCTCTGCTTAGTGTTGGTAATTATGCCCTGCGACCTGAGCTGAAGTTGCATCCAGATTCTCTGTCCCATTTATTTTCTCCTGTGGAGGCAAACTTTACTAATGTAGTTTCGGATGTGAACAATATCTTCTTTGAGGATCTGCAACGACACACTATTTCTGGTGCCTTATATTCTTGTGGGAATTATCGTTTTGGGGGTCTGCGTTTATTGTTTGAAGATGATCCAGGGTGCTTTAAGTTTGTCGTTGACATGGATGCCAGCGGCAATTTTTCTAAAGAAGTACCCGCTAGAGAATACCGTGTATCTGTGCTAGACGCGGATTTAGGGACATTAGAGGAAGAAAATGGCTATCGTCTTGAAAACTTGTTGTTATATTTTAACCAAGCCATTATTGTCGATGCCAGCCACCAGGATGTATTTATAGATTTCTTTTATCGACAAGAACCGGCCATTGAAGTTGTCGGCCTTGATGCTAGCAGCTGTGGTGCTATCGTACTCGAACAAGGTGAGTCCAAGTTGTTGAGCTTTTTTGTTACGGAAACCAATACAGATGGCTGCCCGATGGATACAGGTATATTGGTTATTGTAGACGAAGTGAGTGAGAGAGAGATAATGGAGTTGCCCATTAGCCAAGGGGTAGTGCGATATAAAATCATGCCTGGCGACCCTAACTTCTTTCCGCCATTTACTAAAAATTTGACTGTAGAAGCACGGCATCTTGATCGTCCTGAAATACGCTCGACAAGATCTATCGATATCATAATAGAGGGGTTTAAGCAGCGAGAATCCACCTTTACAACAGTATCTCCAGAACTTCCCTTTATTATTCTTAGAGATCCTCCGGGAGATCAGAGTTACGCCTATATACAGGAGGCCACTACTACTGAAATGGCCGCAGAGTTTTTTATTAAATCCGGAGGAAGCATCAGTGTTTGGAATAAAGCAAAAGTAGGCGCTAAGTTCGAAGCCGGCTTTTTGGGATTTTCAACAGAATCACACTTTTGGGGAGAGATAGAAGGCGAAACTTCTGTGACCGCCACGAATACATCCTTGACAGAGACGCTATTGAGTTTTACGACGGGCAGTAGATTTGGCACATCGACATTGGAGGAACTAAGTGCTATAGGATCACTCGGCGATCTCTATGTTGGAGCTGCGATGAACCTCATTTATGCCAAAGCTGATGTGCTAAACTTTGATGAGACCCAATGTGCACCAGAAATAGACATAGAATTGATAATGGGTAATGCAGATTTAGAAACACAATTTGTTTACTCCGAATATTCTTTAGTCAATTCAATAATTCCGAGTCTTGAAGATTTGAGAGATCTTCAAACAGATGATGCAGAAAGGGACTATTATCAAAACCAAATAAATCTGTGGAATCAAACGATCAGCGAGAATCACCGTCTAAAGGAAATTGCTCAACGACACTCGAGTTTTCCATCCAACATTTCGTGGAGTGGTGGTGGTGCACAACAGGAATATTTCTCAGAAGCGAGGTCGTCATCGCGGCTATTTTTAGAATTTGGGGTAGAAATTGATCGAACAATTGCGGCAGAACTTGGATTTGAAGTGGGAGGGGTAGGACGTTCGGGAGGAGTGATTATTAACACTCGTCTAGAATTAGGAGGAAGCGCTACAACTAGCACCACCCAAAGCAGAAGAGTAGGTTTTGTACTTCAGGACAATGATAACTTAGATCGATTTAACACGATTGTCAAAGAATGTCCTGTCTACGGAACGCCAATATTTGAAGATGTATCGGCCATCACTAGTTGCCCATATATGCCTGGAACCTCTGCCATTGATGGCCCACAATTGAATATTGTAGGAAGTTCTATCTTGAGCAATGTCAATCCGGCATCGGCTGCCGTTTTTACCCTTCGGCTTACAAATGCCAGTCCAGATCAAAAAACTCGTTCTTATCTTATCGATCTTATATCCAGCCAAGGCGCCCTTATTACTACCGATGGCTTGGGTACGTTTCCAATCGAAGTCAATAATCTTGGATATGGAAATTCAAAAGAAGTTCAGATTGGTGTATCCCGCGGGTTTGATCCATCTTTATTTGCATTTGAAGGAGTAAGCTTTATAGCCTATCCAAAAACTTGTGCCGATTTTTCAGAAGAGGTGACAGACAAAGTATCCGTTTCTGCCTATTTTAGCTCCACTTGTCCGAGCATTACCATGGCTTCGCCAGCTGATGGGTGGCTTAATAATAGCGACGATGACAATGTTCAAATAGTCCACCTTAGCAACTATGATGTGGCGGCATTGACGGAGGTGATAGTTCAGTATTCTAAGAAGGGCGATAATGCTTGGCAGATCGCCTTGTCCGTTCCATCTTCTGCTCTTAATCCCAATAGTACGGCAGGCAGCTTTGTAGAATGGGATATTGCCCATGTTCCTGACGGCGAATATGAACTACGGCTAAGAATTGCGTGTGTGTCATCAACAATTTTCACTCCTCGAGTCTCGGGCACAATAGATCGCTCAGCACCGGTTGTCTTTGGTATTCCCTCACCAATTGACGATATTTATGATCAGGCAATGAATGATGTAATTAGTGTTTCTTTTGATGAAAAGCTAAATTGTGCCGCAGCCACAGCTTCATTGATCGATTTAGAGACAAATGAAGTGTTCGATGTACAATTGAGCTGTTTTGACAATACTGCGGTTGTAACACCCTCATTAGTTTTAGAAAGCCGTGGCCCAGCGGCCTATCGTATACAGATTATGGGTATTAAAGACTTACATGGAAACCAACGAGATGTATATTCATGGGTGTTTCTCGTTGGAGATTATATTTACGATCCTGGCTGTAGTCCTGTTATGATATCCAATAATAATGAGAACCAAAACGCGATTAGCCAGAGCATTTATCGTGCTATTAGTATTAATTCAAATGGATCAATTATAAATGGCACTAATGTTGGCTACAAGGCGGAGGAAGAAATAGGCCTGTTGGCAGGCTTCACCGTCAACCATGGAGGAATACTCGAAGCGTCTATTGAAAATTGTGCTAATGACTAATCAAGTCTGAATACATGAAGGATTCTCAGAAAAGCGCAGAGATGAACCTGAAAAGCCACATGCTGTACGTCTCAAAAATGAGACAACAGCAACAACAAATAAATAGCACATTAAATGAATTTAATATTGAAATACGTGATATCGTAAATGATTTTGAATTAAAATTCAGAAAAATATTGACTAATGACGTAGAGGAAAAATAGGCATAATGGCATGTGTAGATTCTCTAAAAAATGCGTTTTGTTTGGTTTAAATTCTTTGCTTCATTGAGTAACAAGTATTTTTAGTAATTCATAAGGAATTTGTTAATTATGCATAATACTACATCGCTTATAAAAATAGCTATTGTAAGTCTATTAATGAGTGTTACCGTTCCTTGCATATGGGCTCAAGAAGGCGAGCTGGATAGTTTAAAAATAATATTACAAAATGCGGAATTGTCACAAAAGGAGCGTATTGAAACACTGCAAACGATATCTTCGATTTTAGTAAACGTTCGCCCTGCAGAAGCGCTTGAACATGCACGCGAGGCATTTGAATTATCCGTAGCGATAGATGATGTTGAGATACATGCGCGAAGCTATCGAAGACTTGGATATGCTCTTTACAATAATAGATTATTAGATGAATTTAGGGATATACAATATAGCTATATAACTTATTGCGAGAAACATAAAATGTACGATCAAGTAGCGGCGGCATATCGAAATCT
This sequence comes from uncultured Saprospiraceae bacterium, assembly GCA_964616755.1. GTDB lineage: Bacteria > Bacteroidota > Bacteroidia > Chitinophagales > Saprospiraceae > CAYNFR01. The sequence continues at coordinate 32,828 of CAZTSI010000009.1, forward strand.
TTCAAAGATTGGAGAGAGCAGAAAGGAGCCAGACAGCAGTTTGTATTATCTTCAAAAATGTCTGGACGTTTTGGCCATTCACCCTGATTCAATTATTTTAATGGACAGCTATCTTTCGCAAGGATTAGTTTATACTTGGAAAGGATATTATGTATTAGCAATTGAAGCTTTTTTTAATGGACTGCGAACAGCAGAGGCGCTAAAGGTCTACGATAAAATCCCCTATTTTCATATGAACATGGCGATTACATACGCCTATATGAAGCAGTCTGATGAATCTGCCAAACAAACGGAAACGGCACTTCAACTCTTCAAAGAAAGAGGCAATCATCGACAGGTTACCCGTTGTCTGACGAACCTGGGCATTCAATATGCCGCATTAAACAGGGACGAAGAGGCTCTGACGGTTTTCTCAGAATCTATCGAAACGAGTGAGGAAACGAACCTATTGAACGTAGGAATGTTTGCCCACATAGGGAAAGCTAGAATTTTTATTAAGAAAGAGGACTATACATCTGCTTTAAAAGCGCTAAAAAGGGCAGAAAACTTAGCTCTTCAGTTAGATGAAAAGTTCAGCTTAGGAACGATAGCGCGCCTCAAAACTATAATTGCCATAGGCCAGAGTAATTTGAGTGATATCAATAAATTTACGAGACAAGCCGAAGGGTTCTTGGACAATTATCGTGAACCAATTGAAGAAGCGGAAGTATATTTTGAAATGGCAGAATTATATGAAAGGCAAAATCTGCCCATTAAAGCATTGTCATTCACCAAGCTAGGCTTTGAACTACAGGACAGTTTATTTACCCGAGACAGGGACAACAAATTTGCTGAACTCAACATCATTTATGAGACAGAGAGAAAGGATGCCCAAATATTACTACTAAAGGAACAAAAAAAATTAGACACCCTCCGCAAACGGAATCTGATTTATCTGGTAATCCTTTTGTTACTCGCCTCGCTTTTTGTTATTGTCATACTGATAGACAAGAAACGCCGTGCTGCATTGATCGCTCAAACTGAGAAAAATTTGGAAATTGAAAGAAGAAAATCAGCGGAACAAGAATTGGAGTTTAAGCAAAAGGAGTTGGCAGCGAGAGTATTACAACTAGCCGGCAAAAATGAATTTTTACAGACCTTGGAGTCAGAAGTAGAACAACTTAAATCCTCTGTTGATTTAAGCGTACGCAAAATTTCTAATAGAATAGTACACCTTATCCAATTTGACAATGAAAACGATGAGGAATGGGATCATTTCAGTCATGAGTTTAGTAGTATTCATGATGATTTTCTTGCTCGATTAGTAGATAAACATGGCGAATTTTCAAAAAATGAATTCCGTCTCATTGCCCTGTTAAAAATGAATCTATCGTCAAAAGATATTTCTAACATCCTGCGCATAACTTTGGATGGTGTAAAAAAGGCGCGTTATCGGCTACGAAAAAAAATGAGCCTCGAAAGCAGCGTTGATATTCAAGATTATCTTTTACAATTATGACCTATAATTCTTTAATTAATCATTGCCCTTCACGAGACCCTGTGTAGACACATTAACAACTTTATTGATATTTCATTGCTAGACAGCGTGCTTTCGACAATTGTCTTATCTGCCAAGGGGCAGCAGGGAGAGCTGGGCTGGGCAGTTGTTGTTCGTTTAAAATATTTAAGGTCTATACACGATGTAATTATTCAAAAAATCATCTACTGTTTTAGGGAAACCCTTTTGTGCTATTTCCTGTTGTGTATAAAAAGTAAACTCTTGAGGTATTGCCCCTTTGACCTGATAAAAAGAGGCGTGAATACGTTGGTGGCTCAGCAATTGGTTGGATGAGCAAAGGAATGCTAGTTGAACCGATGCGCCGAAGTTTTGCGTGAAAAGAGAAGACAATTCTTTAGTATCTGATATGGCTACATTATGTTCTATCAAAGGTAGTTCGTATAGTCCCTTCCAGATATCCTTTGCTGAGCGTTTTTGTATTGCTATGGAGTGTTTGTATTCTATAAGAAAATAGGAAAAGAATCGATCCTTAATAGTTTTTGTTTTCACCCTTGTGGGTAAAGTAGCGACAAGTTTCTTGTTAAATGCAATACATTGAGATTGTAAAGGGCACTGTTCACAATTTGGTCGCAACGGAGTGCATTGAATAGCGCCAAAATCCATGATGGCCTGATTATAAAGCGCTGGATCATGTTTGGCTAAGGCCGCCACTGCAAGAGTGTTATAAATCTTCGCAGCTATTGTGATATCGATAGGGGTCGTTTCCCCAAAGTATCGACTCAACACTCTGTATACATTGCCATCTACAACGGCATGTGATTGGCCAAAAGCAAAACTTGCTATCGCCGCCGCGGTGTAAGGCCCCACTCCCGGCAAGGCGAGAATATCTTTGTGTCGATTAGGGAAAATCCCCTCGTGCATGGTCATAACCACTTGTGCCGCTTTGTGCAAGTTCCTCGCTCGTGTATAATAGCCCAAGCCCTTCCACAACGCCAAAACTTCATCTTCTTGAGCCTCAGCCAAATCTTGAATTGTAGGGAAGGTGCTTACAAAACGCTCATAGTAATCTTTTCCTTGGGCAACTCTCGTTTGCTGTAGTATGATCTCGGATAGCCAAATGCGATAGGGATCCTTTGTGCTTTTCCAAGGCATTCCTCGCTCGACATCCTTATGCCAACGCAACAGTTCTACACCAAAAAATTCATAGCACCCCAAATTCCTCATAATTTCCCTTTTCAAACTCGTAAATATAAAGCTATGATCATTTTTGGATGAAAATGGCCATTTTTACGTCATAATGCGGCCATTTTTTCAACAAGCGCGCTGCTATCTTCTCGAAAATGAGCTTTTTATTACAAAAAAGTGTCTGAATTTTCATTTCAAAAGCATATAGCCGAATAATGACATTATATGACGCCTAGCCTGCCGATAGGATGCTATGATTTCATATATAGCGTTGCGTTTTTTTCGTTTATTATCATTTTGTTCTTTTTGAGATGTGTTTTCTTAGAAACCTTACCCAAGAATTCCTTTCAGTCTTTTTCTTTTGGCATAGAAAATTATTTTCGAGTTTATCAAACCCATCTTCAATAAGCGCATCTTGCAAAGAACGGACTCCTAAAGCCTACATGAAAGTCCGTTTGCCTGAAGTATTCATATCAATCGTATGGTTTGATTTGAGTCTGATTCTGGGAGAGTTGTTCATTCTCGGATTTATGAAATCCATTAAACCTGTGAGGTTTCAAAAAATGAAATTGAATTATCCATTCAGGATTATACTGCTCAACTGAATATTTAATAGCCCCATGTCCGCCTTTAGCTCCAATTCGGATTCCATTCGCGAACCTCATTTCAGGCCACTTTTCCGGTTGGCCATAGTCTATTATTTGAAGTTGCCAAAGTTTAAGCAACTCCTCTATTTTACTTTTTGGCTGATTGACCGTTCTTTTATGGACATTTAATACTTTCAAATTAAACTTCTTTATGATCTACGGTTTATTCTTTGGCTTCATATATTATATAACACATGCATATATGCATGACACAAATATCTTCTATATGTTTCAAAAATCTACCATCACAAATTGCCCTTATTCATTGATTTATAGGACTTTCTTACGAGCTATTCCTTTGAGTCATCCAAGGGTGAGACGAGGTCATACCCTTGGTCGATACCTTTCATCATAGCAGGTACTCCCTTTTGCATCCATTCGGGCATGGGTTGATTTTTAAGATAATGGTCAAAGAATTGGGCCATACGTATGTTAAAGTCCTTTCGGTTTTGATGTTTCACTGGCCAATGAGGTTCGCCATTATAGTTTAACATCCAAGCTGGCTTGCCCAATCTTCTCAATCCCAAAAAGAATTCTATGCCCTGATACCAAGGCACGTGCCCATCGGCATCATTATGCATCAAAAGCAATGGGGTATTTATCTTATCTAGGCTGAAGATAGGAGAGTTTTCAATGTATCGTATTGGATATTCCCATGGACTACCGCCAATTCTTGATTGTTGATGCTCATATTGAAACTGTCTACTCAATCCTGTCCACCAACGTATACCGCTATAGGCACTAAACATATTTACAACAGGTGCACCAGATTCAGCAGCTTTAAAAATATCCGTTTTTGTCACGAGATAGGCAATTTGATATCCTCCCCAGCTATGGCCTTGTACTCCGATATTATTCTTGTCGATGTATCCTTTCTCAATTAAAGAAGTCACCCCTGGAATGACGCAGTCATAGGCACTTTCGCCAGGGTAGCCCAAGCGATAATGTATGTCAGGATTAAAAATAATATATTCTCTGCTTGTATAAAAACTATAATTGATCGAAGAGCGCTCCGCTTTGGGCACACGGTGTCTATGTAAATCGTCCGCGCTGCGCTCATAAAAATTGACAAGTAAGGGATACTTCCTTTTAGGGTCGAAATTTTCTGGCTTTATCAGTAAGCCACTGAGCTCTTGGCCGTCTAAAGAAGTCCATTTCACTAACTCGATAGTGCCCCAGTTATAGCTGCCTTGTTGCGGATTTGCATTAGAGAGACTTACGGAAGCATTAAAACCCATATCAGCAAGCTGCAAGTCTGGGAATTCTTTAAAGGACTGCCTAGTGTAAAGTACCTTTTCTGCTTTTTGTGCTTTTATAGGAGCAGAAAAGCTAAAGGGACCACTCATCAAGACCTCCACTTTCAAATCATTCGGCATAAAACGTACGTAGCCTCCATCTTTAGTTTTGTCATTAAATGTAGATAACAGCCATGTTTGGCTCATAGAAATTGTACGTGCCTCGTGATCCAGTTTCAAATAGCGATAGCGCGTGTTAGATTCACGCCCTGAGGTAAGTCGCCGCGACTCACCACTCGTCGGATCAAAACACCATAGATCATAACGATCGTACAAGATGAGTGCACTGTCCCCGTCTGTCCAGCCAGCCATGCCGTAATCATTTGGAAAGTCAGGTGAGTCATTTTCTTCATCATAAAACCATTGATCCTTTGATGATGTTTTTATGCTTTGCTGGGCAATGTTATAGGCAAACCATGTACTATCTGAAGGATCATACCCATAGACAAATCGTCCTTGGGGGCTTAGTCGAGCCTCTTCTTTGCCACTGAGTAAAGGGGTTAAGGAGCCGTCTGTCGTGTTGACTAGTGAATAATTCTTTAGTTGTCTTCCAGTCCATTGGCTTTGCAGATCATAGGGGGTCGTGGTATGCAGCAATGCGAAGGATGCATTCCCTTCGTTGCCCAATTGTATGTGTGGGAAATCGGGACGCGAAAGTTGCTGAAAACTATTTGCCTTGTCGAGATGGATTACACTGAGCAATGATCTAGTGGTGTCTGACTTCAATTGTATTTCTTGCACTGTGTATAAAACTGGTTCGTCATAGGTCCAAACTTCGACATTCACGATTTCGTCATCCGTCAATTTCTCATCACGATAAACAGGCGACGTGGCCAATCCGAAGTACAGCTTGGATTCATCTTGTGAGAAGGATATTTTTCCATGCTTCGACACATGATAGCCAGACGGGGTATCGGTCGGGCTAAGCATGCGCTGTGCTGCGCTATGACCCTCCTGCCAACACCAAATTTCATTAGGGCGAAGTACGCTTTGCGTAGTGTCACTATCTACAACAAAGGCCAATTTTTGGCCCGAATCACTGATGGCCATTTCATGATATACTGCCTTAGGGGCAGCATAAATAGGTAAAGTAATACGTGAAGTAATGTTGTGAATAAGAACATGGCTACCCGAATCAAAACTCTCTCCTGATGAAATAACTCCTAGCCGAGCTGCCTCTTTGGCAAACACATATTGCTGTACAAAAGAAAATGTATCTTGTCTATGTGTGTTCAGATCATAGAGGACAAGATGATATCCATTGTCTTTGCCTACTTTTTTTAATTTAGGAGACTTACCAGGATCTTCTTTTTTTTCTGTGTTCGTTGACTCATGAAGGTTCTCGCTGGATGCGGCTTCGGGCTTTTTTGATTCCTTTATTTCTTCAAGTTGAAAGGCCAGATATCCGCCCCACTTCTCGGGCATTTTAAATGACTTAACATTAGCTATTTTGACTAAGCTTCCTTTCGCAATATCATAAATACCCAAGGTATCTTTAGGGTAGTCATCCTTGTCCATCTTCCGCTGTTTAAAGGCAGTAATACTGTCTTGCCAAGATTTGATGGTAAAGACTAAATATTTTGAATCATCACTAAACTTGCCCTGTTGCCCGCGATCATAACGAAACATGATATTGCCGCGATCATCCGATAATTTGAGATAATGATCTTTTTCGCCTCTTTCTAACGCGTAGCAAACATATTGACCATTGTTGGATATGGCTTCATCCTTTATGACATGCCAGAGCTCCAAATCTGAATGATCCAACATCTTTTTTTGCGCGGCCGCATAGTAAACTAATAAAAACAGGAGGGGTATAAAAGTCCATCTCATCATTGTGTTGTTTTTGTGTATTGCCATTATGTATATCGGCGTTGATAGATAAATGTAGGAAAAAATACTTTCGCACAAATATGTTCATAGCACTGTATTAAGGCTATATTCTGGAAAAGTAAGTTTATACGCACATATTTAAACATGCGCACTCTCATTCAAGTCACGAAACCGAAGCATTTATTGTACTAACAAATGGAAAAAATAATAGATCGATCTGATTAAGCTATAGGTACTAGTTTGTTTTCGTTTGTTAATCGCTTTCTGGATTAGGTCTTTCACAGCTATTTTTCTAAGACATTGCATGTCGCGAATTTTATTATGTCGCAAACTCTCCTGTTCTTTCAATTAATTTTTGTAGATCAATTAATACTTTACCGAAATAGGAATCTAAGTCGATCCATTGACTATTTGGCATCAGATGACCGTACCCGTTCTTCATCTTTTGTGGCCCCACACCTTATGTTGCAAATCTTTCTACGGGTCGAATGATTTCACAAGTGTTGGCATCAAGTTCATAAATCAGCGCGCGTAAGGCTATGAGAATCTGCTGTAATAGTACAGATGTTTGATCCGCCGATTGTTCGATCTCACCATATTTTGTTTTGGACATATATACAGGTTTCCGTTTATCAAATTAACTGCGCTACTGCCTGAAAGGACTACGTTGATCTGCAGTTTTATAATGCTATAGTCATTACATTTTATGTCCTCACTGTATCGCTGTCGCGACCGTTTCATTATGATGTCTTGTTTCGGGAGACGAGTATTGATGAATTGCTGTAAGAAATTGACCAAAGCGCATTTTACCGAAAGAGGGTGAAAATTTATCATTTTCGCAGGCAATATGACCATTGATCATTACCAAATTTACAATTCCTTCATTGCGATTTACAAGTCGATCGACTCCATTTAAAAAGGGCGCAGTATGATACCCATGTACTTTGTCGCTTAGCTGTTTAGGGTCAATGATTATGATATCTGCCCGTTTGCCTTCAGCCAAATACCCAGCATCCAAGTTAAAAAAGTCGGCATTTTCTTTCGTCAGTCTCCATATGGTCTTTTCAAAAGACATCAAGGGACGTCCTTGTTCATGCGAGGCTTGCACATAGCGGAGTACGCGCAGGGGATTATTGTAAAAAGCCATATTGTTAATATGCGCTCCCGAATCGGCAAATCCAATAATTCCATTTTCATCATTGTATAGGGCATAGTATTCCGACGGATCTTGATTGCCAACGGTAGTCTCCCATAGTATTTCTTTGTCCATTTCAATCACCAAATCTAAAAAGGTGTCTACCGGATGCTGATCACGTTCTTCTGCGATTTGTAGGAAGGATTTACCCACCATGCTTTCATCTGGGGATCGCAAGACGTAGGCGTCGCCGAAATCTTTTTGCCACACTTTGGGCGCCCATTTATTGTTGTAATGTTTTTTAAAAAGCCTTCTGTACGCAGGGTCACTAAGCGTCATATTGCGACGAGCCAAATCTTTAGAAAGATGACGTGCTAATTCTCCTGTCGGAAACTCTTCAAAGATAACGAGCTCCATTCCCTGTGCTAAGACTCTAAAGGGCACAGGAAATGCCTGCATTCGAAAATTAGCCCCCCAGACTTTATTAAAAAAACCTGCAAGCCCACTAATGACACTCCTGATATAGGGATCCCCTTTCAAGTTCATCATGGCCACCATGGATGTTTTGAGAGGTTTGCGATAAAAGAAGGAAGAACTTTGAGCCATATACCATAGGGCAGATACTCTGTTTACGAGGTTTGGAACTCCCTGAAGATGAGCACCTCTCTTTCGGGCAATTCGTGTCAGCGTTCTTCTCTCTTCAGCTTTGGCATATGCGGCAGGGAGTAATTTTGACCAATGGCGGCCATCCATCTTATCCCATGGGTTATGTTGCATTGAGATGCCAAGAAAGCCAGCATCTAACGCTTCTTCAAGATGGGCCTCCATGGTTTGTAATTCCTTTTTTGAGGGTTTCACCTCCTTATTTACGGCTCTATCAATGCCCATAACCTTCGTCCGAATATCAGAATGACCTATAAAAGAAGCGACATTGGGTCCGAGAGGAAGACGCTCGATATGATCAATCCACTGTCCAGCGGTCTCCCAAGTCTTTTCATGTTTCAATATAGGATATAGAACTTCGCGCGGAAAGGCTTCGACTCTGGTAAACATGTCACAGCAATCTTCTACATCTGCATAAACAAAAGACAATGAACAACCGCCTAATATAACGGATGTTACTCCATGGCGAACTGATTCGCTCAAACCAGGGTCTACTAATACTTCGCCATCATAATGCGTATGATTATCTATAAATCCAGGCATCACCCATTTGTCAGTAGCATCAATGATGATTGTGTCATCTGGCACAGAGATATGACCCGAATTAATTTGAGCAATCTTTCCGTCTTGTACGAGAATATTGGCCACCTTGGAAGGGGCAAGGGTGCCATCGTAGACACGTCCATTTCTAATAAGAGTAGCAGACATCTTGATTGTTTATAATCTATTTGGGCAAATATCTATTTGACAAATCCAAAATTAGACTAATAAAATGTTTTATAAAGACTCTATTTGGCGAATAATTGCGGTCTTGATCAATAGTTATGAATTACGTTTATTCTTTTTGATGATCTCAAAGATATCTTTTCGCCTATCCTTTAAGTTTCGGACACTTCCAAATTCATGTAATTCTCTAAGTAAATCCAAATCGACATCAGCTATCAAAATCATTTCCGTGTTGGGGGTCGCTTCAGCCTTGATACCATTGGAGGGGAATGAGAAATCGCAAGGGGTAAAGACTATAGATTGAGCAAACTGAATGTCCATATTGTGCACATTAGGCAGATTACCAACACTACCAGCAATCGCAACATAACATTCATTTTCGATGGCTCTAGCCTGAGCACAATTTCGTACACTCGAATACCCATTCTGCGTATCAGTCAAAAAAGGGATGAATAGAATGTCCATTCCCTCATCGGCCAACAATCGGCTCAATTCAGGAAATTCAGAATCATAACAAATCAAAATGCCAATCTTGCCGCAATCGGTATCAAAAACATTTAAGTCATTACCGCCTTGCATTCCCCATACTTTGGCTTCATCAGGGGTAACATGAATTTTTTCGTATCGTTCGATGGTGCCGTCTCGCTTACATAGATACCCGACATTAAAGAGTTTGTCGCCGCGCATTTCTGGCATACTACCAGAAATAATATTTATGTTGTAGGCTATGGAGAAGTTAGAGAAGGCTTGGACGATTTCCTGTGTATGCTTAGCCAATTCTCGAATGGCGTCGGGCTCGGCCAAGTGATTATTGTGCGCCATTAACGGCGCATTAAAAAACTCTGGAAATAAGGCAAAGTCTGACCGATACCCGGATACGGCGTCAATAAAGTATTCGGCCTGCTGAAGTAGGGCCTCAACATCCTTGTAGGGACGCATTTGCCACTGGATTAAACCTAGCCTAACGATAGTCTTTTTCTTAGAGGCCTTATTGACAGATTTTTGATAGTAAATATTATTCCACTCCAATAGGACTCCAAATTCATTCGATGCCTCATCACCTTCTAGATAGCCCCTTAAAATTTTTGTAGGGTGGAAGTCATTAGAGATTTGAAAATCTAAGACCATATCATGTATTTCCTTGCGTTTTACTTTTTCGATATATTCTTTAGGACTTATCTCCGCCGCGTATTGGTGATAGTTCGGAATTCTACCACCAAAGGCAATACCTCTCAAGTTGAGTGTTTCGCATAGTTCTTTTCTGTAATCATATAAACGTCGGCCCAAACGCATGCCTCTAAACTCGGGTTTGATGAAGATATCAATGCCATAGAGAACATCTCCATGTCGAGTATGTGATTGAAAAGAGTAGTTTGCGGTAATGTTGCGATAGGTATGATCGTGTTCAAAATCACTGTAATTTATGATAATCGACAGTGCACATCCGGCTATTTTATCATTGACTTTGATGACGACTTGACCTTCCGGAAATTTTTCGAGTAGCGTCTGGATTTGATGCTCTTTCCAGTATGATCCCGGCATGGTAGTGTAGGAGACGATCATAGCATCTCTCATGGAGAAGTAATCCTCTATTTTTAAATACTCGAGTTCTATTTTATCGATGTCGGCGATATCCATTTGATTTCTTTTTCTTGAGGAGAAAAGGCAATTATGCGAGATTAAGATTGACGCAGAAAGCTAACATACCTACGGTCAGGCGTCATGAGCAAAAAGCCATTTGGCTCATTTGCAAAACTCCGAGACGTGAAGATACGACAAGTGATGACAAATAGATTGGCAAGCAAATAAAGCTCTACGTTTAGCTTTTAGACCCCACTTCGGGATAGTACAATAAGACTAATATCTTTAAGCGCTAGTTGAGAAATAAAATGACTAGCCCTTATACATCATCCATTTTGCCAATTCTTTGAAGCTTGCTTTTTTGCCATACATCAAAATTCCTACACGATAGATGCGAGCAGCTAACCAAACCAATAGGAAGACCGTCACCACGAGCAGGACGACAGATAACAGGATTTGCCATGTTGGCGGATCCATTGGCAAACGAACCGGCATAACGATAGACGAGGTAAATGGTATAATAGATCCCCAAGTTGCTATAGTGCTATTAGGAGCGTTAATGGCCGCAATACCGATATAGATCGCAAGCATTAACGGCATCATAACAGGCAAAGTAAGCGTTTGCGCTTCATTGATATCCTCACCAACGGCTGAGCCTATGGCCGCAAAAAGAGCCGCGTAAGCAAAGTATCCCATGAAAAAATAAAAGAGCAATAAAGGAATAATCGTCCACCAATTCATGTTCATTACCTCCCCTAATACTTCTACAAATTTATTTTTGTTCACCTGCTCGGCTGCTTGAATAACTCCTTCTGCATTAGGAATTTGGGCAATGTCTCCCGGATTCATCATTGACCCCAAGAAAGGTTGAGCCACGATAGATATCACTACGAATAAGATGAGCCATATTAAAATCTGCGTGAGGCCAACACTGCCCACCCCTAAGATTTTGCCCATCATCAATTCAAAAGGTTTGACAGAAGAGATCAACACTTCTACAATTCGGTTTATCTTCTCTTCCATGACGCTGCGCATCACTTGGCTACCGTAAAGCAGGATGATGAAAAACATAGCATAGGCTATTACGCCTCCTAGGACAGAACCTACTATGGTGCCCGTTGTACTCACTTTTTTGGCTGTATCCTTGATGTTATTTTGTTCAAGTGTGACTTCTGTTTTGAGCAGCGCTATCTTTTCTTCGTCGAGGTCCAAAGCCGACACCTTATATTCGCGAATGCGCTTTTCGACAGCATCTTTTATGGATTCGATTTCATCTAAGGCTAATCGATCATCACTATAATAACTAAAAGCATATTGTTTGGATGTTGGATCTTCGAGGGCATTCAACGTTAAAAAGCCATCTATGTCACCATTGAGATATTGCTCTTTGAGTTGTTCGATGGAGAGGGTGCTGAATGAATAATCAAAATTATCGCGCAACTTCAGTTCGTTTCTGAGTAAGTCAGAAGAATCTTGGATGGCAATTTTTTTAATGTCGTCTGATCCCTGCGAAAAGATAAAGGCCACAACAGCAAAAAACAAGATAATGCCAAGGGGTGTCAGGAAAGTGGTCAAAAGGAAAGTCTTACTCTTGACCCGTGTGAGATATTCTCTTTTTGCGATTAACCAGATATTTTTATTCATTGCTTTGACCTACTTTTTTAATGAAAATCTCATTTAATGTTGGTAATATTTCGTGATACGACGTGATCTGAATATTCTTATCAATTAGGGCTTTCAATAGTTCATTTGAGTTGTGACCTTCGCTGATCTCAATTACCACCTTGTCTTCTTTGTCTTCGATCACCTTGAAGTTATCCTGCACCAGATCAGTAGGGAAGTTGCCCTTGAATCCTATGTTGAAGCGATTCTCCTTGAACTGATTTTTTATTTCATCGACGCGTCCGTTCAGGATCAATTTGCCTTTATTGATTAAGGCAATTTCATTACAAATCTCTTCCACTTGCTCCATTCTGTGCGTTGAAAAAATAATGCTAGTGCCTTTTTTATTTAGCTCATAGATTTCGTCTTTGATTAAATTTGCGTTGATAGGATCAAGCCCTGAAAAAGGTTCGTCTAAGATCAATAGGGTGGGGTCATGCACCACGGTGGCAATAAATTGCACCTTTTGCTGCATACCTTTAGAGAGCTCTTCTATTTTCTTGTTCCACCAACTTCCAACGTCAAATTTGTCAATCCAAGCGCGCAACTTCGCTTTAGCCGTTTTTTCGTCTAATCCTTTTAACTGGGCTAGATACATGAGTTGCTCTCCGACCTTCATTTTCTTGTATAGGCCACGCTCTTCGGGCATATATCCGATGCGCAGAGGTAGATTTGCATTGATTTTTTGTCCATCTAACAGAATTGTTCCAGAGTCTGCCGCTGTTATCCCCGTAATAATGCGGATTAGCGAAGTCTTTCCTGCTCCATTAGGGCCTAGCATGCCAAATATGCTAGCTTTAGGGACATCAAAAGTTACATCATTGACCGCACGATACGACCCGTATTCTTTTACTACCTGTTGAAATGAGAGTATATTCATCGATCCTGAAAATTTTACCAATGGCGAAATAAAGCATTTTTACCTGAGAACACGCCATCTATTCGACGAAATATCCCAAATAAATGATTAAAACTTTAACAAAAAATTTGGCACTTTAGGCACTTTTCATACGTCATAGCTATACGAAGAAGATTACATCTCTATACATTTACTATCATATTACTCACAACGAATACTATTAACGATGAAAAAGCAACTACTACATCTTTTCGCTATTACCCTTTTGTCCAATGCGCTTATTGCTCAGTTCACGCAGACAGACGCCACCATGAGCGAAGGAGTACAGCCAGGCCTCGAATTTGAAGTCAAAGGTGAAAGCCGAAAAGCCGAAAAAGTCTGGAAAGATTACACTAAAAATTTGGGCAAGCTCAATTGGGATAAAAAGGCCAAAGAATATACACTCCCCAATGCCCTCTTGCCAGCCATAGAGTCTAGCAGCCCAATAACTTTGGTCGCTAAATTTGACGAATTTAGCAACATGACACGTGTGAAGGTCTGGATAAAGGAAGGTGACGTTTTCTTGACAGAGCAAATCAATCCGAACAAAATAGCAGGGGCAAAAGTATTTTTGACGGATTACAGCTATTTGGTCGAAAAAGTATACGTTGGCGAAGAGTTAAATGAGGAGGAAAAAAACCTGAATAAACTGGAGAAAGAGCTAGATCGGTTATCAAAGCAAAATGAAAACCTACACAGAGACATCGAAAAAGCTAAAGACGCAATCAAAAAGGCAGAGCGCGAGATCGTAGAAAACAATAACGAGCAAGAAGCCAAAAAGAAAGAAATAGAGGAGCAACAAGCAAAAGTGAAGCAGGTCTCTGACAAACTGAACAAAATAGGATCGAACTGATGAGAATAAATTTGATCCTATTTTGTGGGTTATCAATCTGCGCCTTTAGTCTATCTGCTCAAGAAAAGGCGGAATACATAGTCGAGTACCATACCCACATAGTAGTAGATGGCGCAATCGATGATTGGGCTAATATAGACTCAACAAGCGAATGGACAGCATTAGTCTCTTATGAAGAGGTGCCCATGCCGAGCTATTTTAAAGCCGCTTGGGACAGTACACATCTCTATTTATTGATTCATTTTATGGAGGTGAATATCACCAGCGTAGCTGAAAAAAATCACGAACGAATATTTCAGCTCGACAATTGTGCAGAGGTCTTTTTGGATCTTGGTGCAGATGGTCTGCAATACTATGAGTTACAGGTTAATGCAGGCAATATTCGATGGGAATTAAGTCTAGACAAGGCCTATAGGGAAGGCGGCGTGGCTAAAGATCCCGACGAATTGGCAGGACTGGAGTCACATATTCAGCTATCTGGAACAATCAATGATGTCACTGATCTGGATAAAGCATGGATGTTAGAGTTAGCTTTTCCTTGGAGTAGCCTTCAAAAATATTATCCACAGGCTATTCTTCCTGATCCTAATCTTCCAATTGCCTTCAACTTGTCACGAGTGATGCAATCTGAAACAGGTCAATTGTACTACACATGGTCTCCTATGAGTGAAAAAAACATTCATATGCCTGAGCAATGGGGAAGGCTGATATTGATGCGATAAGTAGACTTAAGTCGCATATCGTTTATGGTGTACCTCAAGCAGTCTATTCATATGGGCAAACCACAAAGGTGGGGCTAGGGCCAACAAAATTGAACCTGGATACCCAAAACTGAGTTGCGGACTCTCATCGAAATGTCGCAAGACCTGATATTTTCGAGTTGCCTTGTAATGGTGATCGGAGTGGCGCGTCAATTCATATAGCAAAATCCGTCCGAATTCGTGATTAGAGTTCCAGCTATGATGCACCTCCACGGGCTCATAGCGACCGTTGTCAACTTTGTGCCGTTCTAGGCCGTAGTGTTCGATATAATTGACTAATTCTAATAACCCAAAGCCGCCTATAGCCGCAATGATGGCCATCAGCACTAAAAAAAAGCCACCTAAATAAAAGACCACCGCTAAATACAAACCTTGTATGACTTGAAAAATCAACATCTTGTTTTTAAAACTCCAAAAGCTCTCCTCCATCAAGCGCAAATCTTGGCGTTGAATCTTCCATGCATCGATATAGCCGCCAATCGTACTTTGGAGAAAAAAACTATAGAAATGCTGACCACGTTTAGCCGTCGCTGGATCAAAAGGGGTGGCTACCCACTTATGATGACCACGATTATGCTCGATGTTAAAATGCATGTATAAACTGGGCAACAACAACAATCTAGAAACCCATTGATCCCAAAGTCCCGGTCTATGGCCGATTTCATGACCTACATTGATACCCATTGTGCCAAGGGCAATTCCCATAGATAAGCTAATCCCCACTAACTCTGCAGTGGATAAGATATCGTAGTTGAGGCGATAAAAATACAACCCAAGCAAGGTATACATCATGGGCAAATTAAGGTAGAGCAACCAGTCGAAAATGCGGGTTTTTTCTCTTTCTGGCTCTTGATCCGCACTAAAATTGAACAATGATTGCGGCAATAATTGATCAGCAATCGGAACTATAACAAACGTAAATATGAGAATAGAATAACAAACCCAACCATCACCCATTATAGAAATCCAACCAAATAATGGTGTCAAATAAGCTAGTAAATACTTAACATCTTTGAATTGCATGAGTGCTAAATTTCGCAGACTAATATACAATTAATTGGAATTAGCTGTGCACATAGAGATCATAGGTGGTGTCCTTAATTGGGCAGACTGATCTTGCCTAGGCTTATAGCGGGCACTCCATGTATATTTTTGGATCGTATATCTTGAGCGCCACAGATGCATTCATTAGCTAGCACGGCAAAAAGCACGGCTTCTTTAGCATCGGGATGGACGCCGAGGACATCTAACATTTTGACAATACAATAGGGCATCAAATCACTCAAATGCCGCAATAAAAGCGGATTGTGCGCACCACCACCGCTTACGTAGATCGTGGCTTCTGTTGTCTGTAAAACGTTCGATATTGAATTGGCGATGGCCTTAGCAGCAAAAAAATTAAGGGTGGCAAGAATATCCTTGTTTTGAAGTGTGCCCGCAAAATTGCTAAGTGCAAGATCCAGGTAGTCTAGATTAAATAACTCAGGGCCAATAGTCTTTGGCAAGGGCAATTGAAAGAAGGAATGGTCTAAGAGCTGCGATAACAAGGACAAAGCGACAGTACCCTGCGACGCCAATTCGGCATTTTGATCAAAATCCATATCTGTGTAATGACGTTGTACAAAGGCATCCATCATTGTATTGCCTGGTCCAACATCGCTAGAAAAAGGGGGTAAAATATCCAATAGTCTCTCAGAAGGTAGCCAAGTGTAATTAGCAATTCCGCCGATATTGAGTAAAATGCGGTTTTCAGAAGCATCTGTAAAGAGTAAACGATCACCATAGACGGCTAAAGGAGCTCCTTCGCCGCCGCCAGCAATGTGCTTTAGCCTAAAATCACCAAGCGTGATAATACCTGTGCCAACCGCGATATGATCACTATCACCGATCTGCAAGGTGGCATGGCCATATCCTGGCCGCCTATGCAAATGAGTGGGCGCATGGTAAATGGTCTGTCCGTGACTCGCAATGAGATCTACATCGCTAGGAGAAATATGCCATTCTTGCAGACATTGTAGAATTAACGATGCATGATATCGACCAATATGGCTGTGTAACAAGGTTACGAGTTCTATGTCCCCTTGCGCTACTGAAAAGATCTTTCTTACCTCCCGCTTAAATTCCGCCGTGTAGGCAATGGTGCTAAAACGCTCTACACTCACCCGGGTAGTGCCACCATGCCCTTTAATCGTACACAATGCAACATCCAATCCATCAAGCGAAGTACCACTCATCAACCCTATAATCCTTCGCTCATCAGCATTACTTAGAGCATATAGCTTAAAAATGTCCGACTTCATACCCTACACCTTGATTTAATTTGACCACTAAAAAGTCAGGCAAAACTTCTTATTGGCCATTTAACTCTTCAACTTAAATGGATGCCAGAAGTAATCACTAATCCTCTATATCTGGTAGCGCTTGTCCATAAATATACGGCACCCCAAGAGCCGCTGCTGCCTTTTCTATGGCAGGGATGACATTGTTGGCTAGGCGATCGACTAAAGGTTTGATTTCTTTATATTCGTCACGAGCTATCTTCAAAGATTGTAAATGCATTTCGGTAGGACCGTATGTACCGTTTCCTCGGCTAGCCACTCCCATTCTATCATTCAGATTTGGGGCGTTTCGTTCTCCGATCTCTTCTTTCGTTGAGTATCCATTCATGCGCAAGTTAAGTTGCTCTGTTTCTTGATTTGCATCAAAAATTTGCTTGACCAAAGAAGGTGATTGTTTTCTACTTACTTTTAGCGCTCGCTCTAGTGCATTCAGCTTATTTTGACTGTTTTGAAAGGTATAGTTCAATGCTCCTACCGCATTGCGCAATTCATCGAGGTCAGATTGATACTTAACAATTACCTCCGTCGATTTAGGCGGCAAAGCTGGGCGGTCATACAAGCGTTTTACTTCAAATTTTCTAGGTTCGGTTAGAGGGGTGATGACTCCTTGATGCACTTTGAGCAAAGCAACATTATAGCTTCCTGGAGTGACCAAATGACCTCTTCCGTCCCAATTTCCTTGAGACCGCTCAGATAGTTGAATAGGGTTTTGGGAGGAATGGCGAAGATTCCATGCGACGCGGTGGAGTCCTTTTGATGATGAGGCATTTAGCACACTAATTATATTACCACTAAGGTCAGTTATTTGAAGGTATATCTGAACCCCTTCTTCGATTTTTTCAGTCTCAAGCGCATCCCAGCCTGGGAACGGAATGTCTTTATTATTCTTATTTAAGTCTTTTTCTTTTTTAATCCTTTCTGTTTTTATGGAGGGATAATCAGCACCGATATGATAAGAGATCACAGCTCCAAAAGCCGGATTATCTGCTCTATATTTGTCATGGCCGACGCCTTGAATAACATTGCGGGGCACAAACAAGTCTGCCGTTTTAATGTCGTAAATATGTCCTTCTTTTTGCAGGCCTTCAGCTGAAATTTCGCGAAGAGGACTATAATCATCAAGTACGTAAAAACTTCGACCAAACGACGCTGCGACCACATCATTTTCTCGCCGCTGTATGGTAATATCTCTGAAGGCGATTGTTGGTAGTCCGCTGGTCATTTTTATCCAATTATTTCCGCCGTCAAAAGTGGTGTATATACCAAACTCCGTTGCTAAGAACATAAGGCTCGACTTAACGTGGTCTTGGACTATGCGCCATACTAATGTACGTTCTGGCAATCCGTTAGTAAACGATTTCCAGGTACTTCCTTTATCCATGCTTTTGAGCAAATAGGGTTTGAAATCGCCATATTTGTGATTATCTAAGGCAACATAGACGGTTGACGCATCGTGCATATCGGCATACAGATTATTGACAAATGCTGTTGCAGGAACACCTGGCAATTTGCTAATTTCGATTTTTCGCCACGCATTTCCACCATCTTCTGTTACATGTATGCTACCATCATCGGTGCCGGCATACAATAGGCCTTCTTGAACAGGTGATTCTGCTAAAGAGGTAATGGTATTGTAATTGGACATAGCACCCACGTCCCAAGGTGAGTCCCAGCTCTGTACCCTCCCCATGATGGGCAAGGCTAAACGTTCTTCGCTTTTGGTCAAGTCACCCGAAATAGGTGACCAGCTATCCCCTCTATTTTCAGATCGCCATACTCTATAAGAAGCGAAATATAGCCGCGATGGCTTGTGCGTGCTCACGACGATAGGTGCATCCCAATTATATCGCTCTTCTGGCTCTCCAGCACGAGGCTGTGGCTGAATCAAAATGGTTTCTCCTGTTATGCGATCTATTCTGAAGAGGACGCCTTGTTGAAATTCTCCATAGACAATATCAGGATTGCCAGGTTCTGTAGCAGATTGATGGCCATCAGCACCTAATGTCTTGTACCAATCAGCATTTCTTATACCACTTGAATTATCTGTTTGCGAGGGCCCTCCGTGAGAACCATTATCTTGAGTGCCACCAAATACATGATAAAACGGCTCGGCGTCGTCAACAGCTACTTTGTAGTATTGAGTTATTGGCATATTATCAAACATCCTCCATGTTTTTGTGCCGTCATAGGTCTCATATATTCCAGCGTCAGTACCAACTAACAAGTAATCTGGATCATCCATTTTAAAGGCTATAGAATGATTATCGGAGTGTTTTTCTTGCTCGCTCATTCGATAGAAAGTTTTACCACCATCATCCGAAACCTGTATGCGTACATCCATCAAATACAGCTTATCGAATTGATGTGGTGATGCATATAACTCTTGGTAATAATGAGGGCCAGTAGCGCCTGAGACAGCATCTGACATTTTTATCCATGACGCTCCCATATTACTTGATCGATAGACACCACCCTTTTTTCTATCTAACTCGATGGCCGCATAAAGTACATCAGGCTGCTGCGGGGAGATGGCAAGGCCAATTTTGCCTCGGTTGCCCATTGGAAGCCCTTTTTTTAATTCTGTCCATGTCTCACCACCGTCAGTACTTTTGTATATGTTCGATTTTGGGCCACCGCCCATTAATGCCGCAACGGTTCTATGTCGTTGCCAAGTCGCAGCATAAAGTACTTGGGGGTCTCTAGGATCTATGACGATATCTGTTACGCCTGTCCATTCTTCATCTCCCAAAGTTTTTTTCCATGTTAAGCCTCCGTCAATTGATTTATAGAAGCCCCTTTCCCTTCCTTTACTCCAAAGAGGGCCTTGAACAGCTACCATTATTACCTGAGAGTTGTCGGGGTGCACTATTATTTTTGAAATATGTTCGCTATTTTTCAAACCCATATTACTCCAGCTTGCGCCGTCGTCTTCACTTTTATAAATACCATCACCAAAGGCCACATGTCGACCGCCCACATTCTCGCCTGTACCTAACCAAATGGTATGTGGGTTGCTCGGATCAATTGTGATGCACCCAGTAGAGTACGACGCATATTTGTCAAAAATCGGCTCAAAGGTTGTTCCGGCATTCTGTGTTTTCCACACTCCACCTGAGCCAACGGCAACATACCAAACATTGTCATCCTCTGGGTGGATCGCGATATCAGCTATCCTTCCTGACACAAAAGCTGGACCTATATTTCGCCATTTAAACTCTTTAAGCAAGGCCTCATCCATTTTTAAGGACTCGTCTGCCGTTTCTTGGGCAATGGCACTTGCACCAAAACAAAAAATGATCATAAATACATAAAGCGTACGAGTAAACATGTTGAAAGATTTTGTAGAGCCAATATAACAAGAATGAGCAACTTAGATCAATAATGGATGCATAATAACCTTGCTATGAGTTAATTGGACTTTACCTAAGTATTGTGATAAGCTAGACTAGTCAGGTTTAATAATTCAAGCTCAATCAATTGTTGGTCCAATGAAATGCGTTTGGACAATGGAGTTGTTAACCTTGTTTTATAAATTTTAGGGACTTTTGAATGATAACCACATTTAAAAGACCAGCACAAACGTGTTTTAGAGAGTTGGAGTTGATGACTATTCTCTTTATAAAGACGGTATTGTTTGAGACACACTTATTTTGGGCTAGTCAATAGAATGGGCATTTACCAGAATATTGATACATTATTCAATATTCTGGTAATGACTTAAGAGGTGTTTGCGACTCCTCATTTCATCAATTTCACGCGCCTACTATTTTAACAGGGAAAGGTTTGGATAGCATCGTGCTATTAGAACTATGCTTTTTAATAAAGGGCGGTTAATGTACAGTTCTAAAAAAATGAATAATACATTGCAGGCAGATTTGGTGCTCTGCTATTAATAGCTCAAAAAATAATTTACTTTTGACTGTCTAAAAAATGAAGCACGACCTTGCCATAGCGCAAGGTGCTTTTTTATAACTAAGAATGCATGAAAATAGTCATTGGCGGGGATCACGCTGGGTATCAACTTAAGTCGTTAGTGGTAAAGCACCTTGAGAGTAAGGGCATCACCGTGTATGATAAAGGGCCTTTTACATCCGAGTCGGTCGATTATCCTGATTTTGTGCATCCTGTATGCGAATCCTTGGTGTCAGGTGCCGCAGATTTGGCTATTCTTATTTGTGGCAGTGGCAATGGAGTAGCCATGACCGCCAATAAATACGTCCAAATACGTTGCGGCTTATGCTGGACCGCAGAGCTTGCCCGATTGACTCGAAGTCATAACAATGCAAATGCCTTAGCACTTCCTGCGCGATTCATTGATGAAGAAACAGCTTTGGACATTGTTAATGCTTTTGTTCGGACAGAGTTTGAGGGCGGTAGGCATGTAAGAAGAGTAGAAAAAATTATTCGCCCAAATTCTAGTCTGCCACCGCAGT
The DNA here is from genome assembly GCA_964616755.1 of uncultured Saprospiraceae bacterium. Classification (GTDB taxonomy): domain Bacteria; phylum Bacteroidota; class Bacteroidia; order Chitinophagales; family Saprospiraceae; genus CAYNFR01. The sequence goes on from CAZTSI010000009.1 coordinate 54,337, forward strand.
GCTAATTAAATAGTTGAGATATGACCTTTAAGAAGTTGAATAATGTAGGACTTGTCATAATATCCTTGTGCATTTGTGCACAGGTCAATGCACAATATATAAGTGGCAAATATTTGCCTTTGGCTGACCAAGTACCAGTCAAAGATTTTAATGATTGGTCGTATAAGATAAGTACCACCATCACCCAACGCGATATTAAAGAACACATCTTCACATTAGCTGATGATTCCTTTGAAGGACGCGAAACGGGAACGGAGGCAAATAATAGAGCGGCGGCCTATATAGCCAAGGAGTTTGATCGACTTAGGTTACCAAAGATCGGTGAGAATAATTCTTATTATCAGTCTATTTCTTTTACGTTTAGCAGTTGGGCAGAAACTAGTATTCAATCTGGCGACAAGGAGTATAGGTTGCTTTGGGATTTTGTCGGATTTCCACAACATTCCATTGACATGATCGACCAATCATACGATCATTTTATTTTTGCGGGATATGGCATCGAGCAAGAAGGCTATTCAGATTATGCGGACTTAAAGCTGAAAGGTGGAGCAGTAATGGTCTATGATGGAGAGCCTGTGGTGGATGGAATATCTCGATTGACAGGAGATAGCATAGCTAGCACTTGGTCGACAGACTGGCAAAAGAAGAGTATCCTAGCCAAACAAAAGGGGGCTACGCTTTTGATCATTGTCTCCAATGACCTTAAAGAATTAATGAACGCCAATCGTAGATTACTTCTCAATCGAGTGAGCCAGTTAGGTGATTTTTCGAATGTTGTTCACGACGGTGTCAATACTATATTTATCTCTCCAGCGATGGCTCAAGAATGGTTAGGAGAGCGATCTAAAGAGATTATTATGAGGCGCGATGATGTCCTACAAAAGGGTAGCGCATTTATGCCATTAGCCATAAATAAAAACTTTAGCATCAATTTGGATACTAATAAAGAAGTATTGAAAGGGTATAATGTTATGGGCTTTATTGAAGGAGACAGCAAGAAAGATGAAGTGATTGTTCTTTCAGCGCATTACGATCACGTGGGAAAAAAGGGAGACGAAGTATATAATGGTGCGGATGATAATGCCTCAGGGACAACAGCAGTTTTAGAAATTGCTGAGGCATTAGCAACATCTAGCCGTATGGGAAAAAAACCGCAGCGAAGCATCCTCTGTTTGTTAGTGACAGGCGAGGAGAAAGGTTTGCTAGGCTCTGCTTATTATGCCGAAAATCCACGATTTCCAATGGCTAATACCGTCGCAAATGTCAATGTAGACATGGTCGGAAGAGTAGGGGAGGAGTACCTCACATCTGAGCAAGAATATATTTATGTCATAGGTTCAGATCGACTTAGCACTGATTTGCACAAGGTCAGTGAAGCGATGAATCAACGCTACAGTCATATACTTTATGACTACAAATACAATGATGCCAAGGATCCCAACCAGTTTTATTTTCGCTCGGACCACTACAATTTTGCTAAGTATGGTGTACCCGCGATTTTCTTTTTTAATGGTGTGCATGAAGATTATCATCAACTAGGTGACACTCCAGATAAGATCAATATTCCACTGATGACTAAGCGTGCCCAAGGCATTTTTCACTTGGTATGGGAGCTAGCTAATCGCAAAGATCGCATCCGTGTGGATGGAGTGGTAAAGTAAGGAAGGGAATATTTCATGTTTAGTGATGAGATTTCTCGTTACTACAATTTACCTAAATATATTAACACTGTGCGACTGCGCCGATTTATAAAAGCGATTATGCGCTAACTATAAAAGTAAGCGTTCAACTTATGGAAAATTAAAAAGCTTTTTGACCAATAAAAAATAAGGACACTTACATGGTTAAAGCAAAATAGACTAGTCAAAAGTAATCTACATTCAAAAGATTCAGAGAAGCTATAATAAAAGTATGTAGTAAACTAGACACCCTGTTCTGAGGATACCTAATATTACTCAGATGCCAACATCGCAAATGTATACTCACGATTCATTCGCGCGATATTATCAGTGCTGATTTCTTTTGGACACTCTACTTCGCAGGCTTTGATATTTGAGCAAAAGCCAAAACCTTCTGTATCCATCTGAGCGACCATGTTTTTTACACGTTTTGTTTGCTCGACCTTGCCTTGGGGTAACAGGCCCAAATGCGAGATCTTAGCTGCTGTAAATAACATCGCTGAGCCATTAGGACAGGCGGCTACACACGCTCCACAACCTATGCAGGCCGCTGCTTCAAAGGATTTGCTAGCCAAGTCTTTTTCAATAGGTAGCGCATTACCGTCAGGGGCTTGTCCGGTATTGACAGAGATATATCCGCCTGATTGAATAATTCGATCAAACGCAGATCGATCTACCATCAAATCTCTAATCACAGGAAATGCCGTTGCCCTAAAGGGCTCTACTGTAATGGTATCATTATTTTTGAAATGTCTCATGTGCAACTGACAAGCGGTAGTGCCTCGCTGAGGGCCATGAGGACGCCCATTAATAACCATACTGCACGCACCACATATACCTTCTCGACAATCATGTTCAAAGACAACAGGCTCTTTTTTTTGTTGAATTAGCTCCTCATTAAGAACGTCGAGCATTTCTAAAAATGACATATGCTCATTAGCTTGAACGGTATGTGTTTCAAACTGGCCTTTAGTTTTATTATCTTTTTGTCGCCAGACTTTTAGGGTGATTTTCATATCTTCCGCCATGATCCAATTATTTATAGCTTCTTGTTTTCAGCTCAACGTTTTCAAATATTAACTCTTCTTTGTGCAAAACAGGATCGCCACCCGGATTCCACTCCCATGCGGCCACATAGGCATACTCATCATCCCTTCTTTGGGCTTCGCCATCACCAGATTGATATTCTTCTCTAAAATGACCGCCGCATGATTCATTTCGATTAAGGGCATCAAATATCATCGTTTCACCCAACTCCATGAAGTCCGCTACCCTCGATGCCTTGTCTAGCTCAGGGTTAAACTCATCTACTTTGCCAGGCACAAAAACATCCTTATAAAACTCTTCGCGCAATGCTCTTACCAAACCAATCGCTTTTTTAAGACCTTCTTCACTGCGCGACATTCCGCAATATTCCCAAATAATATGTCCAAGTCGACGGTGAAACGATTCAACAGATTGATTGCCTTTAACGTTTACTAACATAGTAAGACGCTCTTGAACATCCTTTTCAGCTTGCTCAAAAGCCTCATTGTCTGTACCTATTTTAGGCGTTCTGATCTCTTGAGCTAAAAATGTACCCACCGTATAGGGGATCACGAAATACCCGTCTGCTAAGCCTTGCATTAGTGCCGAAGCTCCTAATCGGTTAGCTCCATGGTCAGAAAAATTGGCCTCGCCTAAAGCAAATAAGCCAGGCACATTTGTTTCTAAATTGTAATCTACCCAAAGCCCCCCCATTGTATAGTGAACCGCGGGATAAATTTTCATCGGCATTTTGTAAGGATTTTCACCTGAAATCTTTTCGTACATCTCAAAGAGGTTGCCGTATTTTTCTGATAATACTTCATTTCCCAATTTAGTATAATCAATAGAGCCAGTGAGATTCAAACTATGCGCTTTTGCCTTACCGTATCGAACCGCAGCATCTGAAAAATCCAAATACACAGCCAGTCCTGTAGGTGATACTCCTTTCCCTTCATCGCAAGCCGTTTTAGCCGCTCGCGAAGCTACATCCCGAGGCACTAAATTACCAAATGCTGGATAGCGTCTTTCTAAAAAGTAGTCGCGGTCTTCTTCCGCTATATCTAAGGCTGTTTTCTTTCTTTCGCGAATAGCCTTGGCGTCCTCTACTTTTTTGGGCACCCAAACACGGCCGTCATTTCTGAGTGACTCTGACATAAGAGTCAATTTTGATTGATAATCACCAGACACTGGTATGCAGGTAGGATGGATTTGGGTATAACAAGGATTAGCCATTAAGGCACCTCTGCGAACCGCCCGCCAAGCCGCAGTTACATTGCAACCCATAGCATTCGTCGAGAGATAAAACACGTTTCCATATCCTCCTGTAGCTAAAATCACACAGTGAGCCCCAAAACGTTCTAGTTTTCCTGTCACTAGATTTCTGGCAATGATGCCTCTGGCTTTACCATCAATCTTGACTATATCCAACATTTCGTGGCGATTATACATCTCTACTTGCCCTGTTGAAATTTGTCGGGACAATGCTTGATATGCACCGATCAGAAGCTGCTGACCTGTTTGGCCTCTAGCATAAAAAGTTCTCGATACTTGAACCCCACCAAAGGATCTATTTTCTAAAAGCCCACCATATTCTCTCGCAAATGGCACCCCTTGCGCCACACATTGATCAATGATATCTGCACTTACCTCAGCAAGCCTATGAACATTGGCTTCACGTGAACGATAGTCACCACCTTTAATAGTATCATAAAAAAGACGATGTACGCTGTCACCATCATTTTGATAGTTTTTAGCCGCATTAATCCCCCCTTGTGCGGCAATACTGTGCGCTCTTCGAGGGCTATCATGAAAGGTAAAGACTTTTACATTATAGCCCAATTCGCCCAATGTCGCAGCAGCAGATGCACCGGCTAGACCGGTACCAACAACGATGATGTCGATCCGTCGCTTGTTGTTTGGAGCTACTAATGGTATCTCGGACTTGTAGTTTGTCCACTTATCCTTTAATAAGCCTTTAGGTATTTTGCTATCTAAAATCATATGCGTTTATATATGTCTTCCATTGTTCTTGTCGTATCAACTAGCACTTACTGTTGTGTGAAATATATGTATATAGGGAGTGCCGCAAATCCGATAGGTATCAAAATGCTATAAACTTTGCCAATGCCATTAATGATGGGGGTATACTTGCGATGCCTCCAACCCAAGGTCTGAAATGCGCTGCCGAAGCCGTGATATAAGTGAAAAGCTAATGCTATCAAACCGATCATATATGCAATAACAAAAGGGATTTGCACAAACGTTTCACTCACTTTTCTGTAAGCATCTATAATGTCGCCGTCCCCATAATTGACCATAGGTAAGTTGTCGGCAAATTTAAACTTCCACCAAAAATCTCCCATATGAAGGAATAAGAATGCTAATAATAAAGTGCCCAAAAGAGCCATATTTTTTGAAGCCCAAGTTGCATTTTCTGTTGCATTAACAGCGTATTTAGATCCTTTAGCCTTTCGATTCTTAGACCAAAGGAGAAGGCCTTGAATGGTATGAATAACAATGAACAGATATAATCCCTTGGCGACTGTCTGAATAACAATATTATTCCCCATAAAATCGGTGTAGATATTAAATCCTTTACCTCCATCTGCATAGAATAACTGCAAATTGCCAATTAGATGAATCAATAAGAAAAAGGTCAGAAATAAACCTGTAAGTCCCATGATCAATTTTTGACCAATACTGGAGGTGAGAAAGCTCGTGATCCATTTCATACGCTAATAAAAAGGCTAATTATGTTTTCTAATGATGTCGCCCATACTCTATTTTCTTTGCGCACTAAGTACTTTTAGATAGCAGAACAGAGCCCATCCTTGATTTTCATTATTCGTGACAAATCTAATGAATAAATAAAGTCTGATTGACTATGGTTGTTTGTCAAAATAAATTAGACAGATTCCAGACAAGTTAAAAAGGCTCTTCTGCAGGCCGAGTCGAGCTCATTTCAGGAGTCGTCGAAGCCACTTTAGGCTTGGTAGGCTTGCCTACCAAAAAACTGCGATAGAATAACAAAATAATAGCAACCCCCACTGAGATAGAGGCATCTGCGACATTAAACACGGGCCTAAAAAACTCGAAGCGCTGACCCCCTAACCAAGGCATCCATTCTGGCCATACAATATCTATTATAGGGAAATAGAACATATCTACCACCCAGCCTTGAAGAAAGGGGGCATACCCGCCTGTTTCGGGAAAAAGCTGAGCTACTTCGTTACTGTGCACAAAACTTTGAGAAAAGATCATACCATAGAATGCGCTGTCTATGATATTGCCGATGGCACCTGCTAAGATCATTGAAAGGCTGATTAGCACCCCCGTTTTTTCACCGGCATTATACAATTCTCGAAGGAGATAAATTAAAAAGCCGACCATTAAGATACGGAAGATACTTAGCATCAACTTGCCAGCCGCAGGGGTGACGAGGAGTCCATTACAAACACCATCGCGCGTAATGCCGAGACATTTATCGCCAAAGCTGATGCCAAAGGCCATGCCCTTATTTTCTATGAAATGTATTTTGGCCCAAGAAAGACCCATAATATCAAAACCATCACCAATACTATAGGTGGTCTTTATATAAAACTTGAGCGATTGATCGAGAATTAACACCCCGACAATGATCAATAAGAACACATGCCAACGCTTCAAATCGAAGAATTACGAATGATCAATGGCGGCAGAATACCGCGTTTAGTGTCGGCAAAAATAGGTTTATTTTTTCTTTTGTTTTGCCTCAATACTAAGTGTCGCGTGGGGCACGGCCAATAATCTTTCTCGTGAGATAAGCTTACCTGTATCACGACAGATGCCATATACTTTGTTTTTTACACGCATACGGGCATTTTCAAGATGTTGTATTAGGCTGGCTTGTCGCGCTGCCATTATCTGGAGACGTTCGGACTCTACGCTGATAGAACCATCGTCAATACTAGGCAAGCGACTTCCTTCACCTTCGCCTTGTTCAGCTATTTGCTGGCGATAGAATTCGAGCTGACCCTTAGCTAGCTTGATTTTTTCTAATAGAATCGCTTCAAATTCAGCTAATTCGCTATCAGTATATCTTGTTTTTACCAAATCTTCTGTTTGCATGTCCTTATTTTGTTAATATAAATGTTTAGTAGTCAACAACTGAGCCAAAATATTTCATCTTAAATCCTAATTGTGACTAAAAAGTTCCTAGTTGTGAACTCTTATGTAATTTTGTGGCGGTTTTTCCCCAACCTGCATTTGGGTACAAAAGTCAAAATACTATGAAATCACTACACAATCGCGTGAATCGCGAGGAGCTCAAGTCGCTTGTTATCGCCAAAAAGGAAGAAAGAACGACCATATCCTTTTACAAGTATTTTCGTATTGGTAATGTTCAGTTGTTTAGAGATCATCTGTATGTGCTATTGTCCTCTATTGATGCTCTAGGCAGAATTTATGTGTCTGGCGAAGGAGTTAATAGTCAAATCTCAGTGCCGTCCGATAGGTTGGAAGACTTACGAGCGGTATTAGATGATATCATTTTTTTGCGCGGTTGTCGACTTAATAAGGCTGTCGAAGATGGAATATCTTTTTACAAACTGACCATTAAGATTCGTCCGAAGATTGTAGCCGATGGCATTGAAGACGAAAAATTTGATGTATCACAAAATGCTCGGCACATTAGCGCTCTCGAGTATAATGCTTTGACTGATCAAGATGATACGATTGTGATTGATATGCGCAATCACTATGAGAGTGAGGTGGGCTATTTTAAAGGTGCCATACGACCAGATGTAGAGACGTTCAGAGAGTCTTTGCCTATTATCGAAGATATTCTCGAAGAAAATAAAAATAGAAATATTGTCATGTACTGCACTGGCGGCATACGCTGTGAAAAGGCCACGGCCTATTTTCGCTACAAGGGATATGAAAATCTATATCAATTGGATGGGGGCATTATCGAATATACTCGCCAAGCCCATGCGCTGGGTATAAAAAACAAGTTTGTTGGCAAGAACTTTGTTTTTGATGAACGTTTGGGTGAGCGTATAAGTGAAGATATCATTGCTAGATGCCATCAATGTGGCGAGCCTTGTGATACGCATGTCAATTGCGCCAATCAAGCTTGCCATATATTATTTATTCAATGTTCCACGTGTAGTGCGGCCAAGGATGCTTGTTGTTCGCAGCTTTGTCAGGATTTTAACAAACTACCATTAGACCTTAGAGAAGCATCTAAAAAGGAATATACTTTTAATGGGACGAAATTTGGCAAAGGGCGCTATAAGGCTGCCAGAGCTCCAAAGAACATCTAGTGAGTCGTATTATCTTTGATATTGTTTCGCCGTCTCGACTTGATCGAGGGTGCAGGCGTGATATAGACATCTTCATTGAACCTAGGATCGGATATATAGGGCAGTTTTTCGCAGTGAGCAATTTCGATCGAATAAAAGCCAAACTCCTCTATCACTTTTCCTGTGAGCCGATATACGCCGCGCCCCCTAACAGGACAAGCTCTCATGACAGGGGGGAAGTGTATAGTATCTAAAAAATGACCTTTAACATCTATGAAGGTGCCAAAGCCCATCCGCTCGCCCTTTATCGTAGAAGTATCTTTCATGGTGATTAAATAACCTAAAATTTCGATCGTCTTAGTGACCAGTTCTTTAAGATGAGCGGCACATAATTGTGTATAGTCTTTAGGAGGCAAGAGAGAGAATGGGTCACACAGAGGGAATCCCAACAGCTCGATCTGATCAAAGGCGTCTTCAAACGCTTCGAGGGATAGGGTGGGTAATGTATAGTCTTTTACGGATGGCGTAAAAAGTTTTATCTGCCCTGTTTTATCGGTCTTTTTTGAGAGGAGTCGGTGGGCCTTCCAAAGGAGATCCTTCTTAGCTTCGCCTAGGCATCTCAATGCGCTAATGCGAATCAAAAGACAAAGTTGCACAAGCCCGATTTGGGTGCGCTCTATAAAATCAATAAGGCTGACATATGGCTTTTCTGCGAAGCGATGTCCGATGATCGATGCTATTGTATCGTTCTCTAGCCCATTAATAAAGCCAAATCCTAGATAAATAGTGCACCCATCGATGGTACAACCGTAATCACTGTGATGAATGCAGGGCGGCTCAATAATGCCCCCACACATTCGCGCCTCGTGTATATATAGCTCGGGACGATAAAATCCGCCGCCGTTATTGATGGTGGCCACCATATATTCTAAAGGATAGTGGGCCTTAAGAAATAAGGTCTGATAACTTTCTACAGCATAAGAGGCAGAGTGTCCTTTAGCAAAAGCATATCCAGCAAAACTTTCTATTTGTCGCCACACCTCCTGGCTAAGCTCAAGACTGTATCCTTTTGCGGCACAGTTGTCAAAATACGTCTGACGTACACGGTCAAATTCTTCGCGCGATCGATATTTGCCAGACATTCCCCGCCTCAATACATCGGCCTCCCCTAGCGAGAGCCCAGCAAAGTAATGAGCCACCTTTATCACATCTTCCTGATACACCATGATACCATACGTATCAGGCATAATATCACGCATTACGGGGTGTGCATCAGCTCGTTTTTTGGGAAATCGTTCGCGCAGTATATACTCGCGCATCATGCCCGAGCGGGCTACTCCCGGACGAATAATAGAACTAGCCGCTACTAGACCCAAGTAGTGATCCACGTTCAGCTTGCGCAATAACATACGCATAGCCGGGGACTCTACATAAAAACAACCGATGGCCTTGCCCTCGCGCAGCATTTCCTTGACCTTGGCATCTTCTTTAAATCGTTTGATATCGTGAATATCGATATGTTCTGCCGTAGGATTATTGTCGCGGATGACTTGGAGGCCTTCCTTGATTTTCGCCAAACCTCGTTGACCCAAAATATCAAACTTGTGTAGCCCGACGTCCTCTGCCACAACCATATCAAATTGGGTTGTCGGAAACCCCTTGGGCGGTACAAACGTGGCAGTATAACGCTGTATGGGTAACTCGGAGATGATAATACCTCCGGCATGTACGCTCAAGTGACTGGGCATGTCTTGAATCAAGTGTGCATACTTGATGACTATCTGCGAATATTTATCCAAGGTCTTAACATCAAACTTGCCCGAACTCAATACATCCAACTCTAGCCTAGGAAGACCAAACACTTTACCTAATTCTCGCACTGCCGCCCGATATTGAAAGGTATTGTAGGTGGCCAATAGTGCGGTATTTGGAAATCGATTAAAGATATAGCGCGTTACATCCTCTCGATCACGCCAAGAAAAGTCTACATCAAAATCCGGTGGCGTCTCTCGATAAAGATTGATAAACCGTTCAAAATACAGATCCAACTCGATAGGGTCTACATCCGTGATCTGCAGCAAATACGCAACAACACTATTCGCACCACTCCCGCGGCCCACATAGAAGTATCCACGGTCACGGGCATAGCGCGCAATATCCCAATTGATTAAAAAATAAGAGATAAAGTTCATTTCTTCTATTACAGCTAATTCCTTAGCGATGCGATTGAGAATGTCCTTATTGGGTTGAGGGTAGCGGTAATATAGCTTGTCACGACATAGTTGGCGAATGAGACGTCTATCGGCGTCCATACTGCCGGTGTAAGCACGAATATTTTTTGTTTTTTTTGTACTGAATTCTATGTCTATGTGACATTGACCCAATAAATATTCTGTCTGCTGTATAATGTATTCGTGCCCTTTGTAAAGCTCTAATAGGTCGCAGCGCGACAATAACGCGTCAGACTCATCGGCATAGTGTTGCTGCTTAATCTTGGTGTAAATGGTATTGAGATCAACGGCGCGTAGGATTTTATGGGTGCTGTGATCAGTACGATTCCTAAAGCTGCCTGACTGCCATATGACCATTTTGTGTTTCGGATAGTTTAGACCAAAACCTAGCTGGTTGAGTTGGCGAGGACGAATACCAATATACTCATGATCATACAAAGGCCGATCAGGCACGCGCTCGATGGGATAAATAATCCATACTTGATCCATCATAGGTGGATGGGGGGGGAGTTCGACCTCCTCGCGCGTAAGGTGTTGGCTCAAAAAATGATTCAGTTGCTCAAAGCCATCCGTCGTTTTCGCTAATCCAATATAAAGGGGTTCTATGCCGTGGCGAAAGTCTATGCCGACCACTGGGTGAATACCATATTTTGGCGCTAAACGCATAAAGCTTAGTGCCGCCGCCGTATTATTAATATCCGTCAGAGCTATCGATTCATGGCCATTCTCTTGGGCCCACGCGAGTATCTCTTCGGGGCTCAATAGACCATATCGAAAGCTATAATGACTGTGACAATTGATATACATAGGACCAATTAAATGCTAAATATATTAGTATTCTATTTAAAATAGCAATATGCTAAAATAATTAGCCAAAAAATTAAAATTAAGCCTAACAATTCTACCCTCATGGGCAAGGATCTATGCCAGTTTTTTCTAATTTCGAAATTCAATTGTCTACAATGAACAGCCATACCTATTCTAATACGCTTATCTGTCTGTTGATCATCACTACGGTACGATTGATGGCGCAAGTAGAAAGCAACTATCCCATACAGCCAGTTTCGTTTGTGCAAGTCAGTATGGAAGGATCTTTTTGGGAGCCACGACTGATTACACATCAGCAATCTACCTTGGCGTATACCTTTCAACAATGCGAATCGACAGGAAGAGTAAGAAACTTTGATATCGCCGCTGGCAAGACAGAGGGTGCTTTTCAAACGGTCTACAGTTTTGATGATTCAGATCTATATAAGATCATTGAGGGGGCAGCTTACTCATTACAAGTCAAGCCAAATCCAGCTTTAGAGGCCTATGTTGATTCATTGATTCTTCTGATTCGCGATGCTCAAGAGCCAGATGGCTATCTCTACACCTGGCGTACCATTGCAGAGCGCCAAAAACGAGCCAATCAATGGACCGCCGCCGATACAGCCACTCGAAACTACCAATGGGGACGCGATGAGCGATGGGTTATGACAGATCTTCACAGTCATGAATTGTATAACATTGGTCATATGTACGAAGCCGCGACGGCCTATTTCCTTGCTACCGGCAAACGTATACTGCTCGATATAGCTATCAAAAGTGCCAATCTGGTGTACGATACATTTGGCTGGGGCAAGCTAGAAAAAACTTCTGGGCATCAAGAAATCGAGTTAGGCTTGATCAAGCTATATTTAGTGACCAACGATCAGCGCTATGTGGATTTGGCTTCTTATTTTCTAGAGGCAAGAGGATATGGAACACCAGACAAAGCCTATATGCAAAATCATCAAAAGGTCACACAACAAACAGAAATTGTCGGTCATGCAGTTCGGGCAGCCTATATGTTTGCCGCCATGGCGGATGTGGCTGCTTTAACAAATCGTACAGAATACCTCAAGGTATTAGAGCGATTGTGGAGCGATGCCGTAGGTAAAAAATGGTATGTCACGGGCGGCATTGGATCGACGGGTAGTAACGAGGGTTTTGGTGCGCCATATGACCTACCAAACTATAGCGCTTACAACGAGACATGTTCGTCTATCGCTTTTGTCTATTGGAATCATAGAATGTTTTTATTAACGGGCGAAGGAAAGTATCTCGACGCCCTAGAGCGCACCTTATACAATGCCTTGAATGCCGGATTGTCGCTGGCAGGGGATCGTTTTTTCTATCCAAACCCTTTAGAGAGTCGAAAGAATGTCGAAAGAAGCCCATGGTTTACCTGTGCTTGTTGCCCATCGAATATTGCAAGATTTTTTCCCGCATTACCAGGGTATGTCTATGGCCAAAAGGGGGATCAACTCTATGTCAACCTATTTGCTAATAGCTCTGCGGTGATCAATCTTCACACCACCAAATCAAAAAAGGCTCTGCCCGTAAAGATTACTCAGCAAACACGCTATCCTTGGGATGGTAAAATTGTCCTTAATATTGATCCCGATACAAAGACACAATTCGATCTTTTGCTTAGAGTGCCGGGCTGGGCGAGAGAGGAGGCTGTACCCTCTGATCTATACTCCTTTCAAATAGCTGATGTCGAGCAAGTACGACTTTCAATCAACGACAAATCACAAGCGTATACCATTAAGAATGGTTTCATTACTATTCAGCGAAAATGGAGCAAGGGCGACAAAGTTATTTTGGAGATGCCAATGCCCGTGCAACGGATACTCTCACATCCCAAGGTTCAAGCTAATCATGGTCGAATTGCTCTTCAACGCGGACCATTGATGTATGCGTTAGAAGGAAAGGATCAGCCCCTTGAACAAGTGGCGCATGTTATGGTAAAAGACGATGCCCACATTACTTCCCAATTTGAAAAGGATTTACTCGGTGGCGTTCAAACCTTGACCTTTACGGGCTTTATGGTACATGATGCTCAGGATATACGTCCTATAGAACTCAAGGCTATTCCATATTACGCATGGGCTAATAGAGGAAGAGATAATATGATTGTTTGGATCTCAAATAATAGCCGCGATGCCATCCCCTTGGCCAAACCTTCGATTGTGTCAAAAAGTAAAATATCTAGTTCCCCGCTGATAAAAGGCGAGCTTCAGAGTGTAGTCGATCAATGGCTACCCAAGAATAGTGCGGATCAGAGTAACCCTTATGTTCATTGGTGGCCTAAATTTGGAGGTGAAGAGTGGATCCAATTTGATTTTGATCAAGCGTATGAAATTGGAACGATTCGCGCATATTGGTTTGATGACGAAGAAAGAGACGGAGGTTGTCGAGTACCACAAAAATGGAAGCTGTCGTATCTGGAGAATGGAGAATGGAAATACGCCTACTCGTATCAAGCATGGTCAATTACCAAAGACAACTGGAGTGACGTCCAATTTGAACCTGTTAAAACATCCGCCATCCGCCTTGAAATCGAGCTTCAAGAAGGTTTTTCTGCAGGCATTCATGAGCTCGAGATTTTTTGATTTGTCGTGGCAGCAAATAGCATTTAGGCTGTTTTAAACTAGCAGTTTGAAAGAGATGTACTTGATGTAAACCACCAAAGTCCATTTTTTTGTTGTGCCTCTACATATACCTTCAAAGAACTCTTGGGGCCAAAGGATGAATAATTGTGCAATAATCTGACAATTACATATTAAAAATTTGTTTAATATGATCATCCGACTTACCTTTGCTCAGATCATTCCAAAACGGTAGAGTTTATTCTATCATTATCTCTCTATGAGGTGATTGATGATGCTTTGATTGTGCGCATAATGTATACTCTGATGAAGAAAACTTTACTTTCTATTATTGCCATGGCGATTACACTATTGAGTGCTCCGTTGTCAGGGCAATCTTGTCTATCTGATACTATATCGAGCGATATCATATTCTTGGTCGACAATTCTCAGAGTATTGATAATGCTGAGTACTTAAATTTTGAGCAGCTTATACTGACCACTATTCAAAAAGCACAAGCAAAATGCCAGCACGCTCAGATAGGCGTTGTTCACTATGGAGGGGCATATGGCGAATCGACGTTTATTGAATATCCCCTTCAAAAGAATAACACCATTAATCAAGTCAACCGACAATTTTGTACTCAGCGCATAGGTGGGCAATGCGTCGGTGGTGGCGGTGACAACCTGAACAGTGCCATCGGCGATATTCTAGCTTATCTCCAGAACGGTCAATTGGATTATGATGCACGCAACAAAATGAATCTTGTTATACTAACTGATGCCTTTGGCACAGAAGACACGTGTACGTTCACAAATTGCTCGACGATACGACCTTATACAAATATAAATCAGTTAAAAACACAATATGATGCAAAAGTGACTGTAGCTGGGATGTCTTCGCAGGCGGCGGCAACTTTTTTGGGTGTTTATGCGTCACCTGGGGGAAGTTTTACAGCAACCGACCTATTCACTCCCGATTGTACCACAGCCGTAGATGGGTGTGGCTTGCCACGAAAATATATACCTCTTGAGTTTAATTCTCCTGTGGCGCCATCTTCGGATTCAATAGTTGCCTGTATCGATTGTCAGATCAATATCGTAACCCCGCTTAGTTTTTCCCTCGATGCTAACTCAACGAGTATATGTAATGATAGAGGGGAATCTTCTACCTTGACGATATCAATTACATCTGGTTTGGCTCCCTATTCGATCAATTGGGGCGATGGCAACACATCTATGAGTCGAACCGTGTCACCCACAACCACAACGACATATGGCGTAACTATTCGCGATGCCAATAATTGTGTAGCGACTCGTCAGGTGACCATTAATTCTGGGGCATGCGGCCCCGATTGTAGTCCTGATACTATATCCAATGACATTATTTTCGTGATAGATAATTCGCAAAGCATAGACGATAGTGAATTCATAGGATTTGAAGATATCTTACTTGCCTCCATCAATAGTACACGCGCTAGCTGTCCTCAATCCAATATTGCTGTGGTGCATTACGGTGGCAGATATGGCAAGTTCACTACTATAGAATATGGCTTTCAAAATAGTCAAAATATTCAAGCCATTAATCGACAATATTGCAGCTCGCGCAATGAGTTCAATCAGTGTATCGGTGGTGGTGGTGACGACTTAAATCACGCGATTGGCAATGTTATACAATACTTTGAAGGTGGCCAATTGACACGAAATACAAACAACAAGCTTTCAATGGTTATTTTTACGGATGCCTTTGGCTTTGAAACTTGTGATTCGACGACCACAAATAATTCAAACTGTTCAGCCGCTCTACCTTATACAAATATTGATCGCCTCAAAATTCAATTTGACGCCAAAGTAACTGTAGTAGGAATGTCTAGTCAGGCCGAGGCGACGGTATTAGCGACATATGCATCTCCTGGGGGCACCTTTGATAATGTAACCCTTTTTAATCAATGCGCTGGCACTGCAGACGGATGTATATTACCCAGAAAGTACATAAGCGCACAGTTCAACTCAAACCCTTCTTCCATAGCGGCTGAAGTAATAGAGTGTATAGCTTGCCAGACGACGGTTGCCCCAGTGCTGGTAGCAGAAGCGGGTGATGACCAAACTATTTGCTTCAATCTAGGGCAGTCGAGTATTTTAACGGCTAGCGCTATTGCTGGATCGGGATCAAGTATTTATACCTATGTATGGACGGATGCAGCTGGTATAAGTCGCGGAACGACAAGAAGTATTACGGTCAATCCGGCGCAGACCACTAAATATTTTGTGCAGATAACCGATAGTAACTCTGGTTGTGCGGCCATCGATTCTGTTACTGTAATATCTCGAATATGTAGCACTTGTCTTGCGAATGCAGGAACGCCATTGCCCCATAGGGATATTTGCTTAGTCAATGGCAGTATAGGGCTACAATCGACCCGTAATAACGGTGTTGTTATTCCCCCCGGATATGAAGAAGTATTCATTCTAACGGATCAAAATCTGACCATCGTTGACTATTCTATAGGGTCTAGAAACTTTGTTGTTCGTTCTCCAGGTATATATAGAATTCACACCTTAATAGCAGAGACAACTCGAGGACGTCCTGAGTTTATAGATATAATAGCCCTCATCGTTCGCAATGTGTCCAATTTGTTTGTGATTGTCAACTGTATAGAAGATCATGGTATATGTGCCGATTTCGATTTTCCAGGGAGGGTGTTTCAAGTTTTTGGCCCGAATGATATGATGTGCATGCGCTTTGAAAATTCTATAGCCCTTTGTTCAGATGGACTGGATAATGACGGTGATGGCTTAATTGATTGCCGTGATCCGGATTGTCAGGGCAAAGAAAATTGTTTAGAAAACACACTAATCGCTTGTAACGACCAATATGATAATGACAAGGATGGATTGATCGATTGTTTTGATCCTGATTGTTTTGGTTTTGAGTTATGCTCTGAGCGCACCGAAAAATGTAACGATGGTATTGATAATGATGGTGATGGGCTGATCGATTGTGCTGACAGTAGCTGTCGAGATAGTGGTTTATGTAAAGAAGAATCTCCATTTACCTGTGCTGATGGGTTGGACAATGATGGTGATGGTCTAATAGATTGTCAAGAGGCCAGTTGTCAGCGATTTATAGTTTGTGCCGAATCAACCCTTGCTGCCTGTATGGATGGAAAAGATAATGACTACGATGGCTTAATCGATTGTGCAGATGCTAATTGTAAGCAATTTGTTCAAATCTGTCAGACCAAAGAAGATACGCAAAGTCTGTGTCGTGATGGGTTTGATAATGATGGTGATGGATTAGTGGATTGTCTTGACCCTGATTGTCGCTCCACAGCTCCATGTGGAGGTGTCAGTGGTTTTGCCACCGTACCACAGGTCGAAATAAGGGTATTCTTACAGGGGGCTATCTTAGAGGATGGTTCAATGGCCACTTCTTTAAACGATCAAGGTTATCTGCCTGGACAAAAGCCGAAGACATTTTTTGGTGCAAGCACGCCTCCTGGCCAACCATACACACAATCGCCTTGGTTCTATGAGGGGCAAGAAGGATTGAGCCTTAAGAAAAAAACAAAGAATAGCCAAGAGTACGAATATCCTAGCACCGTAGTAGATTGGGTGCTTGTTTCGCTTAGAAAGGGCATCCAAAAATATGATGAAGTTTGGAAGACCGCGGCGCTTCTTCATCAAGACGGCACCATAGAGGTCTTAAAAAGTTTAGATATTAGCCTAGAGGAAGAGGATGGATACTATATCGTTATCGAGCATAGAAATCACCTGCCCGTCATGTCCGCTAAGAAGGTATCACTGAATAAAGAAGGTAAGATGAGCTATGATTTTTCAACCACGGACTCCTTCAGATCCTTTTTGGGTATAGGTCAAAAGCAGCTCAATGGAAGATGGGTTATGGCGGCTGGTAATGGTGAAATGGTGACTGAATTATCTTCTGATATAGACATTAACGTACGCGATTTGACTTCATGGCTCCAAAACAATGGCTCTAACAGTAGTTATTATATAGAAGACTATGACATGAATGGTGACGTCAATATTCGTGACAGGATATTGTGGGAGCTAAACAATGGTATTTTTAGTTCGTTACGTACTAAATAATTTACAATACGAGATTCTAACTTATGGTACCCATTATGGTGCATCCTTACGCTAAGGGACTAATATTTGACTTAGATGGCACACTGGCAGACACCATGAGTATGCATTTGTTTTCGTGGCGATCCTTAGGAAAGGATTTTGGTGTCACGATTACGGATCAGATGATATTGGATCGCTCAGGCACACCTACCTTTCAAGTGGCGCTAGACTTAAACCAAACCTTTGGCTGGTCATTAGATCCCGAGAAAGTACAACAGGCTAAGAATCACTACTATGATCAAATCAAAAAGAAAGAAGGCAAAATAAAGCCGATCGAAAGAGTTTGTAGAATTGTTGAATCATATAAGGGTAAGATGCCGATGGCCGTGGGCACAGGTAGCACTGAAGAAAATGCCGAACAGGCGATCAACGATATAGGGCTAAAAAATTGTTTTGTTACAATAATTACCGCCGCTGATGTCCTTCGAGCCAAGCCCCATCCAGAAGTATTTTTGAAATGCGCCAATGCTATTCAAATATTACCTGCTCAATGTCAAGTATTTGAAGATGGTTTAATGGGATTCGAAGCAGCTAGAGCAGCAGGAATGCTATTGACTAATGTGGAAACAGGAATTACGGTGATGCCACCAAGCTACACAAATCGATGATAAGCCACGAAGAAGCTTTACCAATCGTCCATGTCAAGGGCATCACAATAAAAATGCAACAAGACAATGGGATCACTGCGTGAATTACAGGAGCCAATAAAAGTAGAGCTCGAGATATTTGAAAAAAAATTTCGAGAAATCATGAAGAGCAATGTGTCATTGCTCGATCGCATCACCTACTATATTGTTCAGCGCAAGGGCAAGCAAGTGCGGCCTATGTTTGTTTTCTTATGTGCAAAATTAATGGGGCGTGTCGATGAGGCCACCTATATAGCCGCAAGTCTTGTAGAGTTGCTCCATACAGCCACTCTTGTACATGACGATGTTGTAGACGATTCGTATGAACGCCGGGGTTTTTTTTCTATTAACGCACTTTGGAAAAATAAAATAGCCGTCTTAGTCGGGGACTATTTCTTTGCCAAGGGCTTATTGATAGCCTTGGATAATGATGAGTTTCAGGCGTTAAAAATTCTATCAAATGCCGTTCGAGAAATGAGCGAAGGGGAGCTGCTACAGATTGAGAAGTCGCGAAAGTTGGATATTGATGAAGAGGTATATTTTACTATTATCCGACAAAAAACAGCAAGCATGATTGCCTGTGCTTGTGAAGCGGGTTTGGCGAGCACCTGCAAGGACGAGGCATATGTGGCCAAAGCTCGCGAATTTGGCTATGCCACTGGGATGGCTTTTCAAATCAAAGATGATTTATTTGATTATGGTTTTATGAATATCGGGAAGCCTACGGGCAATGACATAAAGGAGAAAAAAATGACCCTGCCGCTGATTTATGCACTTTCTCAATCGAGCCCTTCCGAAAAAAGGCATGTTATTAGTATGCTAAAAAAATCAAGCGACAAAAAGTCTACACAACGAGAGATTATTGATTTTGTAACAGCCAAAGGGGGCATCGACTATGCTGAAACAGTTATGCATCGATATAAAGAACAAGCAATGGCCATCCTCCAAGACTTCGAACAAAGCCCTGCAAAAAAGGCTCTTGAAGATTTAGTCAACTACGTCGTTATCCGCAAAAACTAGAACCTAGTCTAATGCCGAATAAACGAATTGGCGCATTTTATCGGCAAAGTAGTTTGTATATGGCCAATGTTGCGTCATCAAGATAGCTACTAAATTTTCTTTTGGGTCTACCAAAAAATAGGTGTTAAAAGCCCCACTCCAATAAAAGGTACCCTCTGATCCTGACAATTTATTATCAGCCAGATCGGTTAGTATGCCGAATCCAAGGCCAAATCCGTTACCTGGGGAGTATGGCAGTCCTTCAATATGGTTTTGACGCATTAGTTCTAGCGTCTTCTGGCCGATGATGCGCTTACCATTGAATTGGCCATTATTTAGGAGCATAAGACCAAATTGTAAATAGTCTTGTGCTGTAGAGTAAAGGCCATGTGTGCCGCCAAAGACGGTATTACCATTGGCAGGTGCCCATGCGTCGATTGCTTCAGCTGTTCCATCTTCTTGTTGTTGATGTAAGCCTACCACACGATGCTGATCTGATAGAGGGACGTTGTACCCAGTATTTTTCATCCCTAGCGGGTCGAATATTTTTTCTTTCAAAAACACATCCACTGGCTTGCCGCTAAACCTTTCTATTAACAAAGCCAATACATCCGGGGAGGCGCTATAATTCCATTGTTCGCCAGGATGACCCATGAGAGGATAGCTCAGTAAGGCCATGACCCGTTCTTCAATCGACTCATATTCTTGTTCATAAAGAAGTTTGCGCAAATTAAGATCGTACTCGTTATTCCCTAGTCCGTGAGAAAATCCGGCCGTATGCGATAGTAGATGCCAAATCAAAATAGGTTTGTTGGGGGCAACATATTCTATTTGGTCAGCCTTTATTTGAATTACTTTGAGTTGGTCAAATTCGGGGATGTATTTGGATACAGGATCAGTGAGAAAAAATTTACCTTCTTCATAAAGCGTCATAAAAGCTATACTGATGATAGGTTTTGTCATGGATTGGATATAAAATATCTTATCTTTTGACATTGGGGACATATCTCCCAAACTATTATAACCAAGTGCAGAGGAATGGCCAATAGCCCCATTGCGAGAGATAAGACTGACAGCCCCGGGAAGTTTTTTGGCACTTATTTGATCCTTCAAAAATTGTTCATACTTTGCTAAAGCCTCCGAAGAAAGAGCAGCTCTCTGTATATCTACAGAGTGTTGACCACAAAGAGGTAGGCATAAGGCCCAAAAGAGTAAAACTCTAAAATGAAGATGAAAGAATTTCATATGAAATAATGATTGAAGTTTAAATAAATGAAAAGTTGATGTCTATTGTTGCTCAGTGAAATAATAACTGATGCGCGTGAGCCATTTAGATGGATCTGCTTCTTTAGATGGGTCTGACAAGTATTCTTCTATAATAGGGTAGTCTAAAAGATAGGCCTTATCTTTCATATACTCTTCGATGGCATAATGCGCAGGTTGTGTATTGTTAGAATCGCCATAATAATCTACATATATAGCACGCTTAGCTGGCAATTCAAGGGATATAGCTTCTGCTAGAGAAATTGGAATCTTAACAGGGATGGCTGCGCCCATATCTGTCGTGCCTGCGGATTCATTGTAATTAAAAAATAAACCACAAGGCATCCCATCCATTTCAATACCAGCTTGCTGTACTTTACCAAATAAAGACCCTAAGCTCGACGTATAAAATGAAGGTATCTTATCAAAGGAGACTACCTGGCGGTTCATAACATAATATTTAGTTGGAAGATCAATCTCCTTAATCGTATAACCGTTATAAAGACTCTGCATAGAGCGTTCTTCAGCAATTCTTTTCAAATTGATTAATCCTTCTTGATACATTTTATGCATGATGGTCTTCATTCCCGAAAGCAACGCAAAACCTCTAAACAAAAAGGGTAATGGGTTGCTCTCAAATACCCAAGTGGCTTGTGTGCTGTTTCCTTTTGGACTTAATAGAAATTCTGCATAACTCTTGTCATCCCAACCTTCAAAAGTCATTTCTGATCTTACACGACTATTTTTATCAGATTCGATGATTTTCTGAGTGCCGCCACCATTCAAGTCTCCTGACCATTGGCTAGAGGCTCCGACTCCCTCAGAAATCTCATTGTATGTCGCTATATTCGTTGTGTCACTGAGTGTCCAGGCATTCCAGCTTTCGGTCTTTTGGAGATTGTTGACTAGATTGAAGACTACTGCAGGCGAAGCGTTAATATCAATACTCTCGCTCATAGATAAGTCTTTAGTACCAACCAGACACAAGGCTATGTATAGCAATATAATGCCGCCTAAAATGATTAAGGGATATTTGAGGTATTTCATATGCATAGAATTTGTCGAAGTGGGTTCAAAAATAATCAAATAATAAGTACTAATACTGAAATGAATCGATGGCTCATCGAATAGCTGAAGAGAATGTGTGTCGCAAGAATGGTAAATTTCTTAATATGATTATTTTTGTGCATGACCAATTTTCAGCATCTTGTGAGTGGAAGGCCGCGATTAGCGGTACTTATTGATCCAGATAAGAGCCAGGGGTTTAGCTTTGACGTTTTATTGGGTCATCTTGCTCGTGGTCATGGAGATATAATTCTCTTGGGAGGAAGTACAACCAAAGCAGACAATATCGCTCAGGTCGTGCGTAGATTAAGGCAACATTGCCAGCAACCCATTTATTTGTTTCCCGGTAATCATCTTCAAATCTGTGAAGAGGCAGACGGTATTTTACTCCTCAGTCTATTGTCAGGGAGAAATCCAGAATATCTCATTCAACGCCAAGTAGAGAATGCATTGATGATAAAACGAAGCGGGCTCGAGGTCGTCAGCACGGCCTATCTTCTGATTGATGGTGGCAAGAGTACGGCTGTGCACTACATTACGCAGACCATTCCAATACCGCGCGATCAATCCGAAATAGCCCTAGCTACAGCGACTGCAGCCGAATTAATGGGGTTTGGCGTTGTATATTTAGAGGCGGGGAGTGGGGCGCATCTGCGTGTGCCGAGCGAAATGATCACAATGATCAATAAACATACGAGCTTGCCCGTAATAGTGGGAGGGGGTATGAAGACCATTGATCATATTGCTGATGCCATTATTGCAGGGGCCAAAGTAATTGTCATAGGAAATGTATTAGAATCAAAGCCGGAATTATTACCAGTGATGGCTGACTATGTTAGTGCTATTAGTGAATCGATAGCTGTTCACGATTTTCAAGCGTAGCCTATATGATCGTGATCGAAATTGTCGGGGTAAGTTTAGACTGAGACCTTAATGTATACTTAAAATAGGCCTTTTAA
This sequence comes from uncultured Saprospiraceae bacterium, assembly GCA_964616755.1. Taxonomy (GTDB): domain Bacteria; phylum Bacteroidota; class Bacteroidia; order Chitinophagales; family Saprospiraceae; genus CAYNFR01. Next base: position 77,011 of record CAZTSI010000009.1, read on the forward strand.
GAAATTAAACCTTTTGAAGTTGCATTTTTGTGATTATGCGACAGATGTACTCATTCTTTTTGACCTGTTTATCTGCTTTTGTCATCGCCCAGGAGATGCCTTATAAAGATGAAATATATCTGACCCATATCAAGAGTGTCAAATTTCATATCCAAGGCTTAGCTACGAGTATGCCGATCATTGATAAGGGGAGCCCGGCAACCTTACTACTAAGTTTTGATGACATTTTGGGCGGTGATCGCAATTATATATATCGATTAATCCATTGTGACAAAGATTGGATGCCCTCATCTCTCCTAGCTGAGCAAGAGTATATCACAGGATTTAATGAAGAAGAAATCAATGATTACCATTATTCCTTAAATACCAAGCTTGACTATACCCATTACCAGCTCACCTTGCCCAACAATGACGTCCAGTGGATATTATCAGGCAATTATGCGCTAGAGGTGTGGGACGATGACAGCGACGAGTTAGCCTTTACACGCCGATTTGCCGTTGTTGAGCCATCGGTCAAGATAACGGGTCAAGTTCAAAGACCCTTGAGCGTCAAAGAAATTAACTCTCATCATCTCTTGCAGTTTGTTATCAACTACGAGAATTTTACGATACGCAACCCTCAGCGGGAGCTATTTGTCACGGCGATTAAAAATAGTCAATGGGGTCTTAGTTTAGACAATATTCTACCTACGGCAGTCTTTGCCAATCAGATATCTTACGACTTGCAGGCTGGGATCAAATTTCCCGCAGGAAGAGAATACCGAGGGGTAGATCTACGCGCCATGCGATCAAGAGGATTTGGTGTGTATGGACTTGAAGTAAATAGTAATGAGATCAAAGTCACAGTCGCGCTCGACAAAGACCGCAAGGGGTCGGTGTATCAGCAGTTTAATGATTTGAATGGTGACTATGTAATTGAGAGTATCGAGTTCAACGACGTTGATGTTCGAGGAGAATATATGTCATGTTACTTTACGTTGGCTCCCGAGCAAAGAGTACTAGATGGCGAAGTATATCTGATGGGTGAATTTTCGGATTGGCAGGCTAAAGAAGAATATCGAATGGAGTATTTGCCAAATGAAGGGGTCTATCATGTCAAAGCTATACTTAAGCAAGGATATTATGATTATGCGTATGGAGTAAGGCGTGATGATGGAAGCCTTGACCTGAGTTATTTTGAAGGTAACCATTTTGCTGCTCGCAATGAATACCTAGTATTGTGTTATTTTAGAGAATTCGGGTCTAGATATGATCGGTTGATATCTGCCTATCTAATGAATAGTAATTGAGCAAGATAACGAACGTTTCTAGTCGTTCATCTAAACTATCCGACGTTTCATATAATTCCTAGGGTTCCCTCCGTCGGGCTTTTTATCTTAGAGCTTTAATTAGAAAACATCACTCGGTATGATAAGAAAACATTTAATTACAGTAATGATCATGATGATACTTGTAGGTCATTTGGCCTCCCAAGAATCGTGGACATTAAAACGCTGTATTGAACATGCTATCGCAAACAGTATTGATATTGAGCAATCTGAGTTAAGAATAAAGGATGCGACGATATTAACTAAGCTAAGTAAGCAACAGCAGTATCCAAGTCTTTCTTTTACGTCCAATGCATTCTTAAATCTTGGTCGTTCCATTGACCCGACGACTAACCAATTCGTTACGCAGTCATTCTTCTCTAATGGGTACACCTTTAATGCCAACGTGCTGTTATTCAATGCGGGAAGATTAAAAAATGACATTCGTCAAAATGAGAACGAACAGTCTGCTGTGGCATATGATAAAAGCGCAATGATTGACCAAATTACGGTTAATGTGGTGAGTGCGTTCTTTAATGTTCTTTTTGGGGAAGATAACCTTGAAAATAACAGAGTACAACTAAAAACCATTGGCGACCAAATAGCCCAAATGCAAAAATTAATTGATGCCGGATCGCGCCCAGCCTTCGAACTCTTAGATTTGGACGCTCAAAAGGCGAGTATCGAGCAGCAATTGGCCGTTACTCAAAATCAAGTTGATTTAGCCTTTATTAACCTTAAGGCTCTTCTAAACCTTCCGATGGATTATGAGATGACCCTTAGCTCCCCGCCTGTCGAACAAACTTCCTATACTAATTTGGACATAGTTACGATGGAGGAAATTTATAGCCGTGTGTTGGGTAGACAACCAGCAGCCAAAGCTATTGAAAGTAGATTGCAGAGTGCTGTCGTTGGCGTTGATATAGCGAAGTCACAGTTTTATCCAACGGTATCAGCGGGAGCCAATGCTGGGACAAACTTTTCAAACCAATTTAGAGAAATTCAGAGCGTCAATTTTGAGGAAATTAACAGTGATGTGCGCATCAACGGAAATCCGGCTGTCATTACTGCAAACCAAGCTGTTCCTGTATTTGCCAATAAGCCTTATTTCGGTCAAATAGAAAACAACTTTAATTATGGTTTTGGTATGTCAATGAGTGTGCCGATATACAATCGTTATTCGGCAAAGGCCGGTCTTGAGAGAGCAAAGATAAATGTCGAAAATTTTACTGCAGAAAGGGAAAAAAACAATTTGAATGTACGCAATACGGTAGGGCAGTTATATACAGATGCCAGGGCAGCTCGCAAGAATTTAGATGCAGCCCAACGTACGCTTAAAGCGCGTGAGATGGCGTTCGAAAATGCCGAAAAGCGCTATAATCTTGGTGCGATCAATAGTTATGACTATATCAATACTCAAGATCAGTTGCTCCAAGCCAAAACACAAGAAACTATCGCAAGATTTGAATATGCATTGAGAATTAAACTTCTCGACTTTTATCAAGGATATCCTGTAACATTAGAATAATCAACAATCACAAATGGCAACTAAGAAAAAGAACAGCAGAAGATGGCTCTTATGGGTGCTCCTACTTGCAATTATCGCAATTATTGCAATCGTAGTAGTGCAAAATAACAAAGCGCCAAAAGGAACATTAGTAGAAACCGCCAAAACTGAGGTGCGCACGATCCGCGAGACCGTTAGCGCCAGTGGCCGTATCTATCCGGTCACAGAAGTCATAATCAGTAGTGACGTTTCTGGCGAAATTGTCGAGCTCTACGTACAAGAAGGTGACTCGGTAACCAAGGGTCAGATTCTTGTCAAAATAGACCCAGAAGCATACGTAAGCACCGTAGAGAGAGGCGAGGCCAATCTAAATAATACACGGGCACAAGTGGCTACTTCGAGAGCGCAAATACAAAACGGTATAGCACAAAAAGGTGAAATCGAAACTCAGCTAATACAAGCCAAGAGAGTACATGATAGAAATGTGGATCTTTTTAAAGAAGGTGTCATCTCTCAACTTCAGTTTGATGAATCATTAGCACAGATCGAAACACTCCAAGCACGATTGAAGAGTGCTGATGCCAATATCCGAGCATCAGAAGAAAGCGCGCGCGCAGCTGAGTTTAATGTCAAGAGTGCTGAGGCAAGCTTAAAAGAATTGCGCACCAACTTGAGCAGGACAACTATTAAGGCTCCGACTAGCGGAATCATATCTAGCTTAGTGGCCGAACGCGGCGAGAGAGTAGTGGGTACGATTCAAATGACCGGAACGGAAATCATGCGTATATCCGATCTACGCACAATGGAAGTGCAAGTGGAAGTTTCTGAAAACGATATCATAAAGGTTTCACTGAATGACGAAGTGGAGATAGAAGTAGATTCTTACCTAGACCGAATATTTAAAGGTAGAGTAACAGAAATAGCCAGCTCTGCTGCAAATGCACTCAAACAGCCCGGTCAGGTTACGTCACTTAATACCGCACAGGTGACGAATTTTATCATCAAAATTGGAATTGATCCAGAGTCGTATGAAGATATCATCAACGCTAACAATCGCTTTCCTTTTCGCCCTGGCATGTCTGCATCTGTAGATATCATCACGGACATAAAGGAAAATATCATAGTCGCTCCTATTCAATCCGTTACCGTGCGAGCCGAAGAAGACGAAAACGATAAAAGGAAAAAAGCCGAATTTAAAGAAGTGATCTTTGCTTACCAAGCAGATACAGCTGCGAAGTTCTTCGTGAAGACGGGTATTCAAGATGATGATTATATTGAAATCGTAGAGGGAATGAGTTCAGATGTAGAAGTCGTTTCTGGCCCATATGCCACATTGGCGCGTGAGCTAAAGGCAGGAGAACTGATCAGACGAAAACCCGAAAAGGATAAAGCTAAGAATAAAAAGTAGTAAATAAGCTGTTGACATTCTCTAGGTCGCTCTTCATTTTCATTAAGAATCCTGTTATAGGGCTAGCTAAAACAAGAATAGCTGCTCAAGTAGGTGATGAGCGAGCACTCGATATTTATCGATATTTATTAAGCTATACAAAAGAAGTCTCCGCCGCTGTGCCGTCATGCCGGAGACTTCTTTTTTACAGCCATTTGATCGAATCTGGGGATGCGTGGAAGGAGGACATATTTACTAAACAACTCCAACAGGGACGTGATCTTGAAGAAAGATTGATCAATGCATGTGGGCAATGGTTAAGTCCGCCATCACCTACCTTAATCATCGGTTCGGATTGTCCATACATTACAGTAGATATCATTGAGCAAGCCTTTTTTGCATTACAAGCACATGACACGGTGCTGGGGCCATCTAAGGACGGTGGATATTATTTGATCGGCCTTAAACAATCGAGCAAGGCAATCTTTCAAAATGTACGATGGAGTTCGCAATGGACATTAGAGGATACTCTGCATAACATAGGAAAACTAGGGTTGACCACCACATTGTTGCCTTCGCTTTCTGATATAGATACTATCGAAGATTGGAACAGCTATTTGTCAGAGTACCCAAATGTGCTGATTTGACCAGGGCTAGTATCAGCCAAAGCCTTGTTGAAGCGAAGATTGACCTTTGAAGACTAAACAATTGTTATCGTTCACTCTTTTCTAAGAATACGCGGCAGTAATTTATATTTTTGCCGCCCTAAGTTCCATCTTCTGATGAAAAGAATTCATTCATATTAACTTTGAGAAGTACATGAGCAAAGAATTTCATACCCTAAAAGTCAGCCAATTAGTAAAAGAGACGGATGTTTCTACGAGTATCTTTTTTGAAGTGCCAGAACATTTATCTGAAGATTACACCTACAAAGCAGGGCAATATCTCACGCTAAAAATGACTATCGATGGTCAAGAAGTTCGACGCGCCTACTCTATTTGCACCAGTCCCCTAGAGGCGAGTATTGCAGTGAATGTAAAGAGAGTAAAGAGGGGCTTGGTTTCTAACTACATTCATGATCAATTGAAGATTGGTGACTCAATGGACATCATGACGCCAGAAGGCAATTTTGTGTATTCACCAGTGATCAATAGCAAGCGCGATTTTTACTTCTTTGCCTCTGGCAGTGGCATCACACCGATTATCTCTATTATTAAGACTATTCTAGAAGAGGAGCCCAAGAGCATTTGCTATTTATGTTATGGGAATAGAGATGAAAATAATATTATTTTTAAATCACAAATAGAACAGCTTCAAAAAAAATATGCGGGTCAATTCTTTGTAGAGCATGTCCTGAGTAATCCTCTTCGAGAAAAGGAATCGGGATTAAAGGGCTTGTTTTCAAAAGGTAAGGCGACTTGGACGGGATGGACAGGCCGAGTTGAGGCTAAAAGAGTTGATGAATTTTTAGAGAAGTATCCTAAGATGTCATTGGAGGCTCATTATTATGTATGTGGCCCCGGAGCAATGATTGATACAATTATTGATCATCTCAGTTCATCAAAGGGAATTAAGAAGGATTTTCTGCACACTGAACACTTTGTTTCTAAAGTAGATATACCGAGCTCGTCGGCAGTTCGCGCTGTTCAAAGCCATCTAACGTTTCATTTACAAGGCAAAGCGCATGAAATAACATTACCCTCCGATAAAACTATCTTGGACACTTTAGTGGCCGCAAAATTTGACCCACCGTATTCGTGCACAAGTGGCGCATGCTCCACCTGTATAGCAAAAGTCATCAATGGGCAAGTAGCCATGGATGTATGCTATGCTCTCGATGATAATGAGGTCAAAGCAGGATATATACTCACCTGCCAAAGCCGCGCCTTGACGCCAGAGGTAGAAATAAGCTTTGAAGCCTAAGAATTGTTCTTAAGCTAATTGTTTGCTATAAGTCAAGATAGACGATACTGCCTTTTTTGAAGGAAAAAAGCGCACCGAAGGCAACAGAGCCACCGCGCCCTTTAATCGGCGAAATGTCTCGGCATATGCGACTTCTGTTTCTATGGCATACTCTGTCTCAAGATGCTCTAGGGCGGGCAATTCCCGATAGATGTAACGAATAACTTGGTTGGAAATGTAGTTGTGCTTCATGTATCTTATTTGGTCTTATGATCATGTAAAACTGTTGGTCTAAATAGTTTGGTAGTAAATAAACAGTTCTAACTTCTGAAATATTGTGTCAAATATCATGCCTTAATGATACGCGTTTAAAAACATAAAGATTCGATTGAGCAAGGGTAACTTTTACATACATTTTTATGGAATACATCAGTGTCGGTCGCTCGGTTTGATTATAACATACTAACTTTATGGTTAATTAGTCATAATCTTATGAAGAAAAGGACATTTATCAAGGTATCAAGCACATTGGCTACAGGGGTCATTTTGTCGCCAATCGCTAGCTCCTGCCATAACACTAGTGTATCTTCTATGCATCCAACGATCACTCAGACGTTGCAACCTTTTGCATTACCGTCATTGGGGTATGCTTTTGATGCTTTAGAGCCGCATATTGACGCTCAGACGATGGAAATTCACCATGGCAAACATCATGCAGGATACGTAAACAATCTCAATAAGGCGCTCGAGGGCATGCAAGATAAAACGTCACAGAGTTTAGAATTGATCTTAGCCAATTTGTCCGACGATACATCAACAGTAGCGTTGCGCAACAATGGCGGTGGTCATTATAACCATTCGCTATTTTGGACAATCATAGGCCCGAATAAGGGTGGCCTACCTACCGGGGCGCTCGCCACGGCTATAAATGAGGCATTTGGCTCCTACGATAACTTTCAAGTGGAATTCAGCAATGCAGCTAAAACGGTATTTGGATCTGGATGGGTGTGGTTAGCTAAAAATGATATGGGAAAGCTGTTTATAAGCAAAACTCCAAATCAAGATAATCCGTTGATGAAAAATTTGGTAGCGGAAGCCGGAGTCCCCATTCTAGGTATTGATGTCTGGGAACACGCTTATTATCTTAAGTATCAAAATTTGAGGGCAGAGTATATAAAGAACTTCTTCAACCTTATTGATTGGGATGAGGTAGCAAAGCGCTTTTCTGCTATGTAAGAAGTGAAGGAGAAGAGTGGAGTTTCACTTAAATATCAAGGACAAAACAGAGAAAAGGCATTTTTCAGTGTGTGCATCCTTTTTACTTTAATTCAAGCCTATTGATCACAGATCAATAGATAAGTTATGACAAGGTAGCATTGACCTTCATACCAAATCAATTCAATCGAAAGGCTGAATTTATCGAAACTAGTTGAAGATAATTACACCGTCAACCATCATTTTTAACTCAACCTTAGGCTCAGTAATGGCGGCAATTTCTTCTGCAGATTGACCTTTATCTTCGGCATAATGTCTTAATTCGTCCACAGGAGTTATACTTGAGCTCAATGTTCCTTCTACAATAGCTTCCTTACCACCAGCATTTAGGGGAACAAAGAAAGCATAGTCAGTAAATTTGATAAAAACGGACTGATCTGACTGACCATTCGACAAGGTCATCCAACATCCCTTGGACTGACAAACCTCTTGTATGACACCTTTAAGTTTGGTCTTTGTTTCTTTTTTATCGCCAAGTATCGTCAACACTTCTGACACATCTTGGGCATTTTCAGCAGAAATTTGACTACCATAATGGTTCGTTCCGTCCTTTAGTTCAGCTTTTTGGGCTCTTGAACAACTAGCCCAGAAGGTCAAAATCGCGAAAAGAAATACGATACGATTCATGTTAGTTGACTTTTTTATTATATTTATAAATCCTACTTTATCAAAACTTAATGCAGAATAATGACGACAGGCCTAAGTCGTGAATCGTCACCTTTCTTGGAAGCCAAAGATACATCAATAAAATAACTTTTTGATTTGAGGTATAAAAATATATCTTTGCGCTCCATTTTTGACAAGCGAACACTTTAAACAATTTATGAGACATTATGAAGTGACTTTCATCGTCGATCCCGTACTGTCAGGCGATGAAATTAAAACGACAGCGAAGACCTATTCTGATATGCTTGTCAATGAGGGATGTAAGATCATCCACGTTGACGAGATGGGTCTAAAACAGCTAGCTTATTCTATTAATAAGCGATCATCAGGTATTTATTACTGTGTAGAATTCTCGACAGAGAGTGGCGAAATTAATGCAAAGCTTGAACTGGCCATGAGACGTGATGAGCGTATAATGCGCTTTTTGACGATCCATTTAGACAAGCATGGCATTAAGTACAACGAAGACAAGCGAAGTGGTGTAATACGAAAGTATGAGCCGAAAGCAAAGAAGAAGGATTCAGGCGATCGCAAGTTCGTCAGACATAATCCAGAATCAGCGCCAGCGCCCAAGCTCGCCGTTGTAACAAAAACTATTGTAGCACCTGTAAAAGAAGAAGAATAATGGCATCTAGAGACGACATAAAGTTTTTGAGCAATCCTAGTATTGGTCAAAGTAGACAGAAATACTGTCGATTTAAGAAATTTGGCATCAAACATATTGACTATAAGGATTCAGACTTCTTATTACAATTTGTCAATGAACAAGGAAAATTACTTCCTCGCCGAATTACTGGAAACTCACTAAAGTATCAGAAGAGGGTTGCTATAGCGATCAAAAGAGCTCGCCACCTTGCTCTGTTGCCATTTGTAACGGATTTGTTGAAATAATAGATTGAATAGTAGAATATAAATACGAAAGATCATGGAAGTTATATTATTAAAGAATATTAGCACACTAGGAGACAAACACGATGTTGTCAAAGTTAAGCCTGGTTACGGACGCAATTTTTTAATTCCAAATGGATTAGCGGTTATTGCTAATGGCACAAACCGTGGTAAATTGGATAGCATTATAGCCAAAGAGGCAGCCCATGAGGCGCAGCGCCTTGGCGACTATCAAGAAATTGCAAATTCACTTGTAGATAAGGTTCTTAGAATCGGAGTGAAAGCTGGTACAAGTGGAAAGATATTTGGCAGTATCACCACAGTTCAAATTGCCAATGCCCTTAAAGAGCAATTAGATATTGACTTGCCGCGCAAAAAAATAGAACTTACAGATGACATTAAGGAAATTGGCAGCTATAACGTGAAGTTAAATTTGCACCCAGATGTCAAAGCTTCTGTTCAATTTGATTTGGTGCAGGAGTAATCTTACATTGTAAAAACTATCTAAGAGCCACAGCGATCCGTTGTGGCTCTTTTTTTTGCCCTTAGCCCATTTTAATCTTCGGACACCATGCAGAAGCATGTATCTGACATCACCTACCAACCACTTGACTCTTTAGTTTCAAGTCATAAGGGCAGCTGGTAAAGTCACTATATTGTTTCCCGTCAAATTAGCCAAGACTACATCACCTTACGCAGAAATAAAGAAAAACCATTTTTAAAACCCCAGAAGAAGTCTTTAATCTATTAACTAAAGTTGCATTTGCCGCTTGAATTCAGGAACTAAATACCATTTGGTTCTAAATAATTCACAACAAGCATCCCTTTTTTGTCTC
>CAZTSI010000010.1:0-30087 GCA_964616755.1 uncultured Saprospiraceae bacterium
TGTAGCTTATCCAATCATCATTCTTAGATGGTGAAATTATTGGTGCTGTGGGCTTCATTAATTTTCGGAAGTCAAAATCTCTGCCGCTTCATAAGATCGGAAGTCCACTGCGCTCAGTCCAGATACTCCCTGTTCTTTGAGATATACGCCGTATAGCACATCCACCTCTGCCATTGTAAGCTTATTATGGGTGATTACTATGAATTGGGAATCCTTTGAAAACTGGCGGATAATTTTATTAAACTTCTGGATATTAACGTCATCTAAAGGTGCGTCCACTTCGTCAAAAATACAAAACGGTGCGGGCTTGAGGAGGTACAAGGCAAACAAAAAAGATGCTGCTGTCAGCGTCTTTTCACCTCCTGAGAGCTGACTTATTGTTTTCGGTTTTTTTCCTTTAGGTTTAGCTATTATTTCCACTTTTGCTTCGAGTGGATTTTCGTTGTCCAGCAAAACTATGTCGCAATTGTCATCTTCAGAGAAGAGACTCTGAAATACGTCTTGAAAATTTTCGCGGATCTTCACTAAGGCATCGTGAAATAAATCAGAGGCCGTCCTTTCAATCTCAGCTATGGTCTTTTTGAGATTGTTCTTGGCTTCTAGAACATCATTTCGCTCGTGTTCAATTTGGTCATACCGTTCTTTTATCTCATTATAGGCGGTGATAGCCATTGGATTTATGTCGCCATAACTTTGTATTTTCTCTCGCAATTGTTCTCTTTCTTTTCGCATCTCTACCATAGACATAGCACCTGACTCTTCTTGGTCGCTCTCTTCGGTGTCTAATGCTAGCTCATCAAGCTGAATACCGAATTCAATAGTATTGCGATCGATGATACTCTGAAGGTCGAATTTAAATCTAGCCAATTGCTCAGCGGTTTGGGCAATCGATTGATCCTTTGACCCTAGCTGTGATCGATTGGTACTTACCTCTTTTTCTAACTCAAAGATATCCCCTTTCTTTTTGTAATAGCTGTCTTCATGATCACTCAACTGAGATTGAATCGTCCTTTTCTGATCATAAAGCGATTCGAGGACGGTGGTCACTTCGGCTAATTTGGCCTCAGCTTCTTCTCTTTTAGTGCGTTGCACTTGAAGATCTGCCATCATTTTGATAAACCTTTCTTCGATGCTCGCAAGTGTATTTTGATAATATTGTTGATCTTTTTTCGCCAAATCCAGCTTGCCTCGCCACTCAAAAAGCTCCCGCTGTACACGTTCTTTTTCTTGACCAATCAAAATATTATCAGCACTTATTTCTTCAATTTTCAATGCAAGCTCACTGTCTTTTAGATCATCGATATGATTGGCTTCTATCTCGGCGAGTCTGTTTTGTTGAATGATCAATTCGCTTGCTACTTTATCACCGATTAAGCCTTTTTCTGCTTCTTGTTTTTCGTGATACGCCACATTTGACTCAATATTTCCTTGTTGGCTCTTGAGCTGAAAAAGCTTGCGATTAGCATTTTCGACTAATTGTCTAGTCTCTTGTTCGCTGCGCCTCGCTTGTGCTAGCAGTTGCTGTCTATCGTTTAACGTTTGCTTACACTGAATAACCTTTTGCTCTTGATCAGCAAGGTTTGATGTAATTTTTTCTTTTTCCTTTTCCAGTTTTTCGAGGAGTTGCTTTCTACCCAATTGCACTCCTTCAAACAACGTCGGTGAACCGCCATAACTTTTACCTTTCGCCCAAATTTTATATTCTAAGGGAAAGAGTATAGTGATATCTGCATTGAACGAATGGCAATAATCAGACGAATAGCGCTCCTCTGATATATAGACATCTTTTGTAACCCACTTCGCCATTGTCTCCATACCCTTCTCAACACTCAAGGCGTCTGATAGGGCTAGTAGGCCATCATATGTTTTGCTCGTGATCGAAGGAATTTCTTCAGATATTAAAAGCTGAAGGCGACCTTTTTGCCCTTGTTTGACGAGCGTTGTCAATTTTTCTGCCTCTTCTCTCGAAGGAGATATGACACAGTGCATCAACGGCTCTAAGAAAAACTCTATTAATTTGGCAAACCTCTCTTGTTTTATTGCCATGATATCAGAAAAGAGTATGAGTTTTTGCGACGTTGACTCTTTAAGGGCAAATTTTACAGCTTCAGGAACACCTTCATTCTTTTCTATGATGTTGCTCATAAAACGTATCCTTTGCTCTACTGAAGAAAGGTCTACATCCAACTGATTTTTGCGTTTTTGGCTCAAATTGAGATCCTCAACAGCTTTTTCAGATTTAGCGAGTAGTTCTTCGAGGGATGCTTCGCTCTTTTGCAGTGTGGACATGGTTGTGTCCAATTCTTTCTGAGCTGTCACCATTTGTTGTTGTAAGGACGCTAACTCGGTGCGCGCTTGTGATTTGCGTGCGTTTAGCTCTTGGACATCGGTTTCGAGCAAGATTTTTTTCGCCTTTAGCGATTCTAGTTCTCGTGTGATACTGTTGCGCAGATTTTGGTTAGAGTTGATCTGATTGATCATTTCTCTTTCTTTGCGGCGCAGATCAGCCAATAGTTGTGAAGAAGATTGCAGACGTTGATCTATTTTCGTCAGTTGCTCTTGTTTGCCTCCAACTTCTATTTGAAGGGTTTGAATTTGATGTTCTGCCACAGTCAAATGTTTGGTAGCATTTTCTTTGGTAGTTTGTAATTCGGCCCGATTCTTATCAATATCGTTTAAAAAATCAGAACTCGTGCGAATGGTTTGTAGGCTGAGGTTTTTAGCATTTTCATTAGATCCAAGATCTTCGAGTAGCTTATTATAAGTATGTTGGTCTGTGCTTAATCTTTTCTCTGATTCTATGATGTCTGCCTTCAGCGCTTGTAATACCGCCTCTTTATTAGATAGCTCTGTATTTATATGAAGTCGTAAAAGCGTTGTATCATCATAAATTTTAGTTAGTTCTTTAACTTTATTGCGCAGGGATACAATTTCTTGTTTTGAGAGGCGGATAGTAATATCGCGATAATCCCCCTTGAGTCGATTGTACTTTTCAGTACGTCTGGCTTGGCGTTCAAAAGAACTCATGTTCTTTTTTATTTCATGAAGAATGTCTTCTATCCGATCTAAATCTTCTTCAGTGCCCTTGAGCTTTTGCTCGGTTTCTTTTTTGCGGATTTTGTATTTGGCGATACCTGCTGCTTGTTCGATCATAGATCGTCTATATCCCCCATTGTCATGAAGAATATCTTCGACCATATTCAAACTGATGATAGCGTAAGAATTAGAGCCAATACCAGAATCAATAAATAAGCTAGTAATATCTTTTTTACGGCAAATGACATCATTCAATCTGTATTCGCTTGTGCCGTCTCGATACAAGATCCTCGAGATCCGGACCTCATTATATTCCGTAGGAAGAAGGTTCTTGGTGTTTTCAAATGACAAAGTAACCCGAGCTACTTTACCTTCTTTGCGAGCTTTCGAACCATTAAATATCACATCGGTCATGTTTTCTAGCCTAAGCTCACTGGTCTTTTGCTCTCCCAGAACCCAACGGATAGCATCGACAACATTAGATTTGCCCGAACCATTAGGTCCTACTATCCCAATCAGGTTTTCATTGAAATGAATCTCCGTTTCGTCGGCAAAGCTCTTAAACCCTTTAATGTTAAGGCGCGTCAATCTCATGGCGGCAAATATAGTATTGTTCTATTGTATGAAGTATCTCTTAGAATTTTCTCCTTTGTAAAATAAAAATTAGCTATCACATCTCTTATTTTGTGCGGCTATCTTTGTCTTTCATCTATCATTTGTCAATTATGGTGCGCAATGTCCTAGGAATACTTACTGGTTTGGTAGTCGGCTTTATTGTAACCGCGGGTATTCAAATGATGAACTATCGCTTAGCCCCTTTGCCGGCAGGTTTGTCACCTACGGACGTAGAAGGCATGAAAGCCTATATGGCCAATCTACCTACGGTTGCATTTGTGATTGTCCTTATCTCACATATCATGGGCACCGCGTCTGCCTGCTTTATGGCGTGCAAGATAGCGGATAACAGATTTACACTTCTAGCGCTTATTTTGGGTGGATTTTTTTTGGTCATGGGTATAATAAATTTGCTGAGCATCCCCCACCCTATATGGTTTTCGGCAGTAGACTGTCTTGTATATATTCCTGCAGCCTTATTCGGCAAATGGCTTGCGACTAGATGAGTAAGGCTTATTGGATATTTTTCAACACATTTTCTCCTGTCAATTCCCAATGACCTAAAGAGACGGGAATACACCCGATCTCGTTCATGCGATCCAAAAATTCTTTGGTAGAATGAGTCCTTCCTTGAAGTTCATTTTGACGGGCAAACTCGGCCATCGTGTTTTTGAGCAAGTATTTCCCTGAAATGTAACTGGTGCCATAACCGGGTTGACGTAAATAGAGATGTTGTTCAAAAAGTAAAAGTTCTTTTTCTGTTTTCATCCACCCTCTTGGGGTATATTCTGAATGAACACTTCCGGCTTCCTCCATACTCATTTCGTTGGCATGAGCGTAGAGCGAACCTATTCCTCGAGCTGCTCTCTGAGCCATCATAATATATACTATCTCTCGTGATCTTGGTGTTCTATCATACAGACCTGCATGCATAAACCATTCTTCGACTGCTGTGGCCATCCCTTCATTACGCGAGTCAAAAATATTATATAACAGCGGAGTATTGCGCATTTTGCTAGTGGGCGGATCATTGTCTAAAATAGCTAACTCAAACCAATGATAAAAGTGGGAGTATAAGGGACGAGGATCGAGATGGGCAGTGATCCAAAAGAAATTGCGCGTTTCCTCGGGGACATATGCGCCTAGATGTGCACGAAGAGCCCCATCAAAATAAGCTCTGACGGTCATAATATCCTCTTCTTTTAGAAAGCGCATCAAATCCGTGGCGCTTTCATCGGCACGTTTACTATAGGACTCAGGACTATCAACAGGCACAATTTCAGGCAATGCGCGATTTCGATGTTCTTCTAACTTTAAATGTGCCCATGCACTTGCCAGCTCAGACTTTAACACAGTAAGCTCGTCTTCCCAAGTTAAAGGAACCAAATGAACATTTTGCAAATACCAAGAATAGTTCTCTTTGCCTATGCCTGATGGCCCAGTTTTGTTGATCGATTCTTTAGTGAGCCACTCAGATAAATCATTTGTTGATGCTATAGCCTGATCAATGGTCTCTATCAAATCAGCATGCGTCCGGACACCCGCTAATTCTTTAATGCGCTCCAGGGCTTTTGATTGTGAGCTAATGTCTCTAATGCCTGCGATCCAAAGATCTTTCGCATTGCCCGTAAGATTGATTTTAGCTTGATCATTTAGTGGTGTAATGATGCTTATATCATTTATTAAACGATCTTTCTCTGATGTACTTAAAGGAAAAGAATATTGCCACAACTCAGTTACGGCATGATGTGTAGGACCTTCGTGAGCAGGAACATCGCTACGACTTGTCCATATTGATTGGTAATATGCTGGATCCCTCTCCCATGGTTTTAAAATTCGTTGATTGAAGTCGTATCCATTCATCTCTGCCCAAACGATCATCCAATCCACCTTATACGGCACAGGCCAACTAGTCGTGTCAATAGCCAAAAGCTCAGCGCGTAACTGGTCAAAGGTCGGTGCTCTTTTTAAAAAATTCTCTTTTGTATAGTCTGGCGCACCATTTAGAAGCTCTGGACTTTCAAAATCTCTCCATCTCTCGAATAGCTCTCCTAGGTCTTCATATCGATCTGTTGTTTTGGCTGCTGTGGGCGCATCTTTTGTTTTGCAGTGAATAAAATTCACTAAACAAAGCACTAGCATTGGGTATACTTTATAAAATATCATGTGAACGAGGTTTAAGGCAAGATAAGGATTTCAGCGATTTTGTTCTGTTATGTTCTTTATTTTACAGCCTTTTATCAATTTATTATTGACATGTCTTTAGAGATCGTTTATAATCTATACTTAAGCCCTAATCTACATATTTACTTGGCCAATGCCTATATCATAAATAAAACGAGCCCAAACACATATGGAGCGATTAAAGCCATAGCGACTCCAGAAATTATGCGTAGTTACGATCTATTTTTAGATCAGAGTCCGCATAATCCATGCATCGACATATGTCAAAAACTGACCGAGACAGCAATTCTTGAGCGATTTATCAAGTCAAAAAAGGCGACATACGACGATATTTCTAAAGACAAGGTTGTACAAAAAACGATCACCTTATGGGTGCAAAAGCAACTAGATAGACTATTGACGATGATTGAAACACATCAATTTGTCATAGGACATGGCATTAATGAATCTAGACGATTGGATAGCTGGAAAGAGTTACTGCACTTCTCGCCTTTAACATTAAAACCAAAACTCAGATTTGTTAAACAAGCAGCGGGCATTGATTACGAATTATTTCTCAAGGCAAATGATGAAGTTTGGCGACCATCCACTGTAGATATTATCGAATTGATCGATGAGCCTGGTCGGGTGCTGGTTGGACAAACGATCTATCGTTTAGCAGATCTCAATGCAGCCAAGATTAGGCCCTTTCTACAAAAAGAAATGGTGCATATCCCTGAAAAATTTGTGGAAGAATACTTAACGAAATTTGTCCGGGAAATACTCAAATATGCAGAGGTAGAAAGCAATGGTTTTGATATTATCAAGGAGCAACCTGCGCCTGTAGCCACCCTTCAAGCGCGCACAAACTTCTTAACATCTCAATGGCGCATTGAAATGTTACTATCCTATGGTGATAATCATTTTGCCTTTTATTCGACAGATCAATCCAGAACAAAAATCATTCAACGTGACGGGGTCTATTACTTTATCGTTGTACAACGACAGCCACCAATAGAACGCCAATTGGCAGATATTCTAATCTCCTTAGGGCTAGCCCAAGATCATGACGCCTCCTTTATAGTCGAGACCGCTGTTCAAGACGTGGCTGATTCTTACGACATAATTGTGTGGCTTGTCAACAACAGCGATCAATTAAAGCAAAAGGGATTTTTGATAGAAATGCCAGAAATAGAGGGTGCTCGATTAGTATCCATGGCGCCTAAGTTGAGTATTGTCGCCACGAGTAAAAGTGATTGGTTTGACATTTATGGTGAGATCGTAATCGGTGACTTTACCATTCCATTTAGCAACTTGCTAGGCCACATTCGTTCAGAAAACAGAATATTTAAGCTTTCAGATGGCACTTGTTTTATCATACCTATAGAATGGATGAATAAATATGGACCGATGTCAAAATGGGTTTCAGTCGAAAATGAGCAAGTACGCTTATTGAAAAGCCAAGGTTCCATACTGGTCACCGCTGGATTGAATGGCGCTGACACTGCCAATGAAGAGCTCATAAAAGTGTGTTTTACACCATCACCAAATATAAAGGCTGTTTTGCGTCCCTATCAACATGCTGGGGTATCCTGGCTGGTGGAGCATCAGGTCAATGGGCTGGGCTGCTGTTTAGCTGATGATATGGGATTAGGCAAAACCTTACAAGTTATTTGCGCTTTAGACTATGCCCATCGCCAAAAAGAAAACCAAAGGGAAGAGACACACGCGATTCCATCTCAGCAACTGAGTCTATTCGAGCCGATTCGTAAAGTGGGTAAAAGTCCCTTGAAAGCTTTGATTATCATGCCATCCTCTTTAATTTTTAATTGGTCTGCGGAGCTTTATAAATTTATTCCATCATGGCTTGTTTGTCAACATATAGGGGCAAATCGAACTACGGATATAAGAATCCTGAAAGAATATGATGTTGTTCTTACAAGTTATCAAACAGCTCTTCGAGATGAAGAATTGTTCGTGCAAATAGATTGGATCTATGTTGTACTCGATGAGTCGCAGTACATTAAAAATAGTGATACCAAAGTTTTTAAGGCGATCCAAGGGATTAAGGCTCAACATAAATTATGCATGACGGGTACGCCCATTGAGAACTCGCTGTCTGATCTTTGGTCACAGATGCAGTTTATTAATCCTAATATCTTGGGCAGCTTAGCAAATTTTAAAGAAACTTATCAGATACCTATCGAAAAAGGAGGGCGCGAAGATTTGATTGATGAGCTCAAAACAATCGTACAACCGTACATCCTTAGGCGTACAAAGAAAGAAGTCTTGACTGATTTGCCAGAAAAAACTGAGCAAATCATGTATTGTGAGATGACTGTGGAACAAGCAAGACTTTATGAAAAGGAGAAAAGTGCTGCTCGAAATCTGATTCTCGAACAAGATGTCAATGACCCACAAGTACGTATTCGAATCTTCAATACCCTCTTAAGATTGCGCCAAATAGCCAACCATCCATCATTACACTTGTCCGATTATATAGCTGATTCGGGTAAATTAATATTGATCAGAGAGCAATTGGTTAATATTAGAGACCGTGGTCAGAAGGTGCTGCTGTTCAGTTCTTTTACTGGTCATTTGAATATTGTTGCAGAATATCTTACAAGCATAGGAGTAAATTTCGTCACTCTGACAGGTAGCAGTAGTCAAACGGCACGCCGCCACGCTGTTCAATCATTTCAAGAAGAAAGTAGCGTTCAGTTTTTCTTGATTTCGATAAAAGCTGGTGGTACAGGTCTCAATCTGACTGCAGCTGACTATGTATTCTTATTAGATCCTTGGTGGAATCCATTTGTGGAAGACCAAGCTATTGCTCGTGTACATCGAATAGGCTTGGAGCATCCCATACATGTCATTAGATTTATAAGTTTGGACACGATCGAAGAGAAAATTCTCAAACTTCAAGCGTTTAAAAAACACTTAGCCAGTGAATTGGTGGACATAGATAGCAGCCCAATACTATCTAAAGAAGAGCTGCAGTATTTACTAGCGTAGGGTTATTTAAAAGGCTTTATCTCCATCGAAGTTCTCGAGATAATCAGCCACTCGGCGCAAAAATGACCCACCTAACATCCCGTCTACGACTCGATGATCATACGACAGCGAAATAAACATCATTTGCCGAATACCAATTGAATCTCCAGCAGGTGTCTCAATGACTGCGGGCTTTTTCTTGATGACTCCAACGGACATAATGGCGACCTGTGGCTGGTTGATAATAGGAGTGCCCATCGTATTTCCGAAAGTTCCTACGTTCGTCAAGGTAAAACTCCCACCTTGTACCTCATCGGGTTTTAATTGATTTATACGCGCACGACCCGCTAGGTCATTAACTATTCTCGTTAAGCCTAGTAAATTAAGTTGATCTGCGTTTTTGATCACAGGCACAATCAGATTTCCGTTCGGCAATGCTGTTGCCATGCCAATATGAATGCCTTTTTTCCGGATGATTTGATACCCATCAACAGAGACATTTATTAGTGGAAAATCTACAATTGCTCTAGCCACAGCATGAATGAAAATTGGAGTGTAAGTCAGCTTTTCGCCATACTGCTGTTCAAACGACTTTTTAACCTTTTCGCGCCAAAGTACAATAGGAGTTACGTCTGTCTCTATAAAGGAAGTCACATGAGCGGAGGTTCGCTTACTCATGACCATATGATCGGCGATCAAACGGCGCATCCGATCCATTTCTATAATTTCATCCCCACCAGAAATACTCCCCACGGTAGCTGTTTTCGGTGGTGATGTGGGTTGTTTAGATGAGGTATTTGGTTGAATAGGTGCGACCTTTTCGACAGGGCTAGTGGTGACATCATCCACTTTCGATGGTTCCTGCTGAAGAATTGCGAGTATATCACTTTTCGTGATTCTTCCATCTTTGCCACTGCCTTCTATCTGTTGTAACGTGGCTGGATCGATATCCTCTTTTTGAATAATCGACTTTACAAGTGGACTTAGAAAGTTCTTTTCACTCGTGGATCGAATAGGTTTTGGTTCGATTGTAGTATTTGACTTAACGATGGAGGTAAGCGCTTCCTTGTCAACAACGGCGGAGGGCTCGGCAACTGGGGTGATTTCAGTCGTTTTTGCCGCTGTGGAGGTCTCTAAGATAGCTATTACATCACCGACTTGTACCACATCATCTTCTTGATAAATGACTTCGCTTATGACTCCCTCATAGGCGGAGGGAATTTCACTATCAACCTTATCGGTAGCAATTTCTAATAGAATTTCATCTAATTCCACCCGATCACCGACTTTCTTATGCCATTTGATGATGGTCGCTTCTATAATACTTTCGCCCATTTTGGGCATCGTAATCTCTACTCTAGCCATTCGATAAATTGATTAATTTTTGGTTTGTACGAACATTAAAACATTTGGATAGACAGCACAAAATTACTCAACCTAAGCAACTTAATTACAACATTAGTTTTACACAGTCTTCTAAACCTAACTACATTCGCTTAAAATAGTTAAAGATGTTTGACACTTCACAAGCTACTATCCAATTCCTTTCAATTCACGGAGTTGACCACACCATATCAAATGGGCTACGACTTACTGAACGCCCCATTTTGCTAGCTGCATCATCATTGCGTGAACTCCTTTTGATACATGTAAGTCTACCCTTCAAGGACAAAGCTGAATATTACAGCTTTACTTTTGCCAATGGAGATCCAAATCTGAATCCCATGAAAATACTTATGGATCAATTTTGGCAAGAAAATCTCGATTTTCATCAAATGACTCGAAGTGTTACGAGTCATCTTTATCAATCAGGGCGGCATCCTAATGTCAAATCTGGAGATGTCATGATCATGAGTCTGACAGATATTCAATATGAAGATGAATTGATTTCATGTCTTGTGATATTAAAGGCTGAATCAAAAGATGCGTTTCTACAAATTGAGCAACAAGAGAGTAGCTATCATGTCGCTCACGATTATGGCATTGCCCTTGGGAAATTAGATAAAGCAGCCATTATATACAATGTCGCTAAATCTGAGGGCTACAAAATCGCTATTATCGACAGAGCAAATGGCCTACAAGAAGCTCAATATTGGCGCGATCAATTTTTAGGTCTCAGACCTTTAGATGATGCATATCATTTCACACAACGATATTTGAACTTGGCACAGACGTACATTCAGCACAAGCTAGAAGAAGAATATCAAGTGGATAAAGCCGATCAAGTACACCTTATACGTAGGACGGCTGATTATTTTAAGAAAGAACCCTCTTTTGATGAACAGCGATATACGTCCGAAGTACTGCAAGATGAGAAAGTTATCCAATCGTTCAAGCAATATAAACAACAGTTTGCAGAAGAGTTGAACCTTGGAATACCCGAACAATTTGCAATCAGTAAGTCAGCCGTAAAGAAGAGTGCGAAGGATTTTAAGAGCGTTCTCAAATTAGACAAGAACTTTCATATTTATATCCACGGAGACCGAGAACTCATTCAGCGAGGGACTGACGAAGATGGGCGCAAATATTATAAACTATATTTTGACCTAGAATCCTAATTACTGACTCCATGACGTGGGTAGGCGATCCCATCGGTGAGACTTGAGCTTTTCATACAACTTCTTTTCTATTTTGTGACCATCACTGGTAAGCATATTAGAACGGACATTTTTCAGTTTACGCATGCCTGGTATAATCGTGTGAACATCTTCCGATTGTAAAATAAAACGCAAAGCTAGCTCTGCCATGGTCAACTTCTCTGGAATTAAAGGCTTAATGGCATTTGCCCGATCGACACTGGCGATAAGGTTTTCGGGCACGAAATAAGTTCCTCGCCAATCTCCTTCTTCAAAAGTTGTTTCTTTGGTGAGGTTTCCTGTTAGGGTTCCTTCATCAAACGGGACTCTTGCTATGACCCCGATATTCATTTCGCGACATAGGGGAAAGAGCTCGTCTTCTGGACTTTGGTCAAAAATATTATAGATTACCTGAACGGCATCAATCAAATCAGTCCTTAGGGTATTCAATACATTGTCAGGCTCCCATCTGTTTACGCTAATACCACAATGAGCTATTTTGCCTTGTTGTTTAAGTTGTGTAATGGCTTCTTGCCATTCATCATTTTTTGACCATTCATCTTCCCAAACATGAAATTGTTGCAGCTGCAAGCATTCGACTCCGATATTCGTCAGTGACTTTTCGGTATATTCGATTATATATTTTTTAGGAAATACAGCGGCTAAGGGGGTGTTAGCGCTGGATGGCCATTGGCGATTTTTGGGAGGAATTTTTGTGGCAAAATATAGGGTCTTTTCTGGGTGACGCTTGAGAAGATCTCTCAAGATTTGCTCGCTCAACCCATCGCCATATGCCCAAGCAGTATCAAAAAAATTACACCCCAAATCTACAGAATAGTCCAATGCACGCACAACTTCTGCCATATCTGTCCCCTTCCATTCGGCTAGGCCCCACATGCCATACCCTATTTCGCTTATGACCCAATCGAGTCGCCCAAATTTCCTATATTCCATCTTAAGGTTTTTGAATCTTTCCTAAGGCCAATGTACAGTTTTAGAGTGGTTATGATAGACTCAAATGTTTATATTTGTAATCTCGCTTACTTTAAATACATTACTATGAAAAGAATAATTTTTATTTTGGCTATTGCGATACTCGCACACTTTACACCGATGCAAGCTCAATTATTGGGCAGACTAAAGCAAGCAGCCATGGATAAGATCGAACGAAAAGTTGAAGACAAGATCGTCGATGAATTGTCAGAGCGAATAGCAAATGCGGCTGTCAGACCCATCAATGCAGCCATTGACGAAATGTTTAAAGAGCAATACAAAGAAACGTATGGTAAAGAGTATGAGCAAGATTCGACGCTGACTCCCGAGGAGAGGGCTGCGATGATGACCAATATTATGTCTGCCCTTTATGGGAATACCGATCTACCAGAAAGTTATACTTTCGATTACAACCTTACCATTGAAATCAAAGACTATGGCGAAAAGAAAAGTCAAATGATGAAAATGCTTATAGCCAATGACGGAAAGTCCTTCGGCATGGAGCAACCAGAAGATAATAACAAATCGGTTATTGTCTTTGATATGGAACGTGATCTAATGGTGATCTATAATGAAAAGGATAAAACCGTAATGGCAATGTCGAATGTGATGAAAATGGCTGGTCGGATGACTAGTAATATGGTAGAGAGTAACGCAGAAGAAATTGAGCTAAAAAAATCTAACAAAACCAAGAAAATCCTAGGATATACTGCGGTTAAATATGATTTCGAAACGGCTGAGAATACTGGCGAAGCCCATGTGGGGCAAGATATGCCTTTCACATGGGAAGGGAGTTTTGGTAAAATGATGGAGTATTTTTCCCCTCATTTCAAAGAAAAATCCGGTCGGTCTGAAATGGCGCATGGCTTTTTGTTGGAATCTATTAACAAGCGTAAAAGCGATAAAAAGGAGTCCTCATGGGAAGTAAAATCAATAGACAATAAGCAATTTAGTATAAAAAACAGCCAGTACAAGAATGCTCTAGCTGGCGTGAATGCAAAATAGTGGTCTACCCAAATGTCAGATCACCGTTTATTAAAATAGCGCCGAATACCAGACTAAATTTTTCTTCAAGTACCTTGGCGACTTCTTCAAAATTTATCTCTTGATGTAACTCCTTTGCCATGGAGGTGACTGTATGCGACTCTTCAACAATGCCGCAAGGGATAATATGTTGAAATTTGTCAAGATCTGTATTTATATTAAGAGCTAGACCATGAATGGATACCCATCGGCTCATATGAACGCCTATAGCGCAAATTTTTCTATACCCATCCTGATCATTGCCCACCCAAACTCCGGTATATGCTTTTACCCTACATCCGTTTATGCCCCACTCCGCGAGTGTTTTAATCACCACATCCTCTAGATTCCGGACATAACGATGAAGATCATGATAGTATTGATCCATGTCCAAGATGGGATAGACTGTCAATTGGCCAGGCCCATGATATGTAATATCGCCTCCGCGGTTTATTTTAAAAAATTCAATGCCGTGCTCATCAAGGCCATTTTGGTCAAGTAAGAGATGTTCTATTTTACCGCTTTTCCCTAATGTGAAAACAGGATTATGCTCGCATAACAATAGACAGGAAGGTCTCTGTAGCTCTCCTTTACGCCTCGCAGTGATAAGTCTTTGTTGTAAAAAGCTCTGCCAGATCCATATATCCTCATAGCTATGTGTCCTATAAAAATGCGCGGTAATTAGAGTGGGAATAAAGGTCATGTACTTATGGGGGTGTCAATAAGACTTTTATGGAAAGTAATAAAGAAAATATTAGCCTGATGGTTTAACCAAGCTGATTAAACTCTAATCCACGTCATACATAGCCATTCTGCCTTTTGCGAAACCTGTTGCAACATGTATCCTGCATTACTATATGATAGGGTAATAATTTCTTGATCAGTGTCCATTATGCCTGATAATAACAATAGCCCTCCTGATTGTTGCCGATTGGCTACTTCAGTAGCAGCTGATAGAAGTACGTTTCGGTTGATATTCGCAAGGATAATATCAAAGTGATTAGTTGATACATCAATTATTTCACCCGTCTGTAAAGTGATATGACTACAGCTATTTAACAACAGGCACTGACTTGCACATTCGGTGGCTTGAGGATCATAATCAATGGCTATCACATTCTTGGATCCCATTTTCTCTGCAAGTATGGCTAAAATAGCTGTGCCGGAGCCGTAATCTAATACCGTTTTGTGCTTAAATTCAATTTCACGCATTTGGCGTAACATTAAATAAGTTGTTTCATGATGACCGGTGCCAAAAGCCATTTCGGGATCGATAACTATTTCTATTCGCTCGTCGTTCGATGGTGAATGAAAGCTTGCTCTTACGATGCAAAAGTCTTCTACTTGTATAGGTTCAAAGCTGCTCTCCCATTCTTGATTCCAATTGCGCGAAGGCATAGTACTAAACTGATATATTCCTGCAATGCTAAAGGGCAAATTCTCCATTAATACGACGAGGGCATTTTGAAGTACATCAAGATCTTGATGATAAATGATCAGATGCGTATCTGCCTCTTCTATCGCTACAATATCATCACAATCTGCAAGATAGGCAAACACTAATTGTCTTTCTTGCTCATCGATAATTTGAAGCTTTAACACAGATATATCATCCTTCATGTACATGGCTGTGTTGTTTGAATCGTAAAGTACTTGCCGCGACACCCAATTCTTGATTGATCGACCTCTCTGGATATAATTCTTTAAGTCCGATGTTTATAATGGCCAGATGATGCACGGCATGATCATAGACATACATTAATTCACGAGCTACAGAGCTACTAATGAAAGGGCGATGACCATCGACTGTTTCGTAGTCGGTATTAACTTTGATCAAGGTGTTTTCGTCGAGCAACTTTAAGTGCGTTTGTACGTCATTAAAGTTTTTTATAGCACAATCTTTTGAATTTTCGATGTCCTCGTTTCTTTCTCTTAAGGTATAATCCAGTGTGTTTTCTTTCATTCTGACAAGACAGCTAAAGAAATCATGTATATGCCTGAAGTGTTGCCCCATCGAAGATCCATTGTATAGCGCTAATGACTGACCATAATGTGCTTCATCGATAAACGATATCGTACTCTTTATGTCATCAATCAATCTAGCCGCCGCAAGGGTACATTCCATAGTGAATATTAGTCGTTATTGATAGATTTTCTTTTGAGAAGCCTTGAGGGTATTCATGATCAACGAGGTGACCGTCATAGGTCCCACCCCACCTGGCACGGGGGTAATGTGCGAAGCAATATCCTTGACTTCATCAAAGTCCACATCGCCCACTAATCTGTATCCGCAAGCCCTTGTGGTAT
Source organism: uncultured Saprospiraceae bacterium (assembly GCA_964616755.1). Taxonomy (GTDB): domain Bacteria; phylum Bacteroidota; class Bacteroidia; order Chitinophagales; family Saprospiraceae; genus CAYNFR01. Next base: position 15,708 of record CAZTSI010000010.1, read on the forward strand.
CATCGACCCGATTTATGCCTACATCAATCACGACTGCACCCGGTTTAACCATGTGAGCTTTAATAAAATGAGGAATGCCAATTGCAGCAATAATAATATCAGCTTGACGTATTTCCTCGTGAATATTCTGGGTGCGACTATGTACAATAGTTACGGTACAATTACCTACTGATCTCTTTTGGCTTAGCAGTATAGACATTGGCATTCCTACAATATTCGATCTACCTATGACCACGCATTTTTTTCCGCTTGTCTGAATTTTATAGGCTTCTAGCATTTTTAAAATACCCTGTGGGGTAGCCGGCAAATAAGCGGGCAAACCTAAGGTCATACGTCCAAAATTCATAGGATGAAATCCATCTACATCCTTCATTGGATTGATAGCCAAGTTTATCTTCTCGGCATCTATATGATCGGGCAAAGGTAATTGCACTATATAGCCATCAATATCTTCATCTTCATTGAGCTCGGCAATAATCTCTAAAAGTTCTTCTTCCGATATACTGGCATCCTTTTTTATCAGCGTTGATTCAAATCCTACCTCATCACATGACCTTACTTTGTTGCGCACATAAGACATGCTCGCTGCATTATGACCGACGAGAATAGCGGCTAAATGCGGTATTTTGCCTCCGGTTCGTTTGATCTCCTCCACTTCTAGTTTGATCTCGGCTTTTAATCTCTTGGCCAGGTCTAGTCCATCTATAAGCTGCATCTCAGATTTCTCATTACCTAAATAAAGGCTTAAAGATGTACAATTTTCTGCACAAAGCAGATGCAAAAAAGGTGCTCCTCACTGATGAAGAGCACCTTTTGATGATTTTCTATAAATTTTCCCCTAATTGCGAGGCACTAAGGCAAATTCTACACGTCTATTTAATGTACGTCCACTAATTGTTTGATTTGTTGCAATTGGACGCGATTCTCCAAAACCAGCATATGACACCCTTGCAGGGCTAACTCCCGAGTTCAATAAGAAGTCATAACAGGCTTTAGCTCGCTTTTCGGATAATATTTGATTTTCAACTGCATTACCTTGACCATCAGTGTGTCCTTCGATCGTTAGATTAAAGTCAGGATAACGAGACATAATTTCGCCGATCTGTCTTAAAATATTAAAGGACTCAGACTTTATTTCCACTTTTGCTGGCTCAAATTGGACTGAACGCATAGCTATTTCAAGCACTCTCTTGTCGCTAGGTGCTACTTCTGGACAGCCTTGAGTATATACAGGACCTGCTGTCGTAGGACATCTATCACGACTATCATCGATACCATCTCCATCGGTATCTGGGCAGCCATCATAGACAGCTGGGCCAGCTTTGTCAGGACAGTTATCCTCGCTATCAGGCACTCCATCATTGTCTTTATCTGATGCCGGTGTTGTACTTGGTGTCGATGGTGTAGTAGGCGATGTCGTCTTTTCTTGCGGACATCCTTTATTCACCCTAGTGCCTGGTTCGTTAGGACAGTTGTCATCAATATCTGGAATGCCATCGCTATCAGAGTCCGGGCAGCCACTATAGATAGCCGAACCTGGGATTGTAGGACAACGATCTAAGTTGTCTGGCACACCATCTTTATCAGAGTCAGGATTTCCATCAGGACATCCATTGTTTACAACGCTACCAGCTACTGACGGGCATCGGTCTTCACTATCTGGTACACCATCACCATCTTGATCTGGGCAACCCATAGTATTTTTTGGCCCAGCTATACTTGGACATTTATCTATGCTATCTGGCACACCATCCTTGTCTATGTCTAATTCTGGACAACCGCCATTTGAAGCAGGACCCGCAACATTCGGACACTTATCGACGTCATCTGGCACATTATCGTTATCGGCATCGTTTTCTGGACAGCCTTTGTTTTCTATAGAGCCTGGCAGGTTAGGACATTCATCTTCTTGGTCAGACACCCCATCACCATCTAAGTCGGGGCAACCTTTGAGCGATATATTGCCAAAATTGTCAGGACATTGATCTTTATAATCTGGCACGCCGTCTTCGTCTCGATCAGGACACCCATCTAATTCTTTTGGGCCAGGTTCTTGCGGGCATAGATCTAGCATATCAGGAATCATATCACCATCAGAGTCAATTTCCTTTTTATCCTCCATCGGCGGCTTCTCTTCTGAGGAGTCTTCGGGTTTCTTTTCTTCAGTTTCTGGAGGCCCAAAGAAGTAACTCAACCCGAGCCCATGCTGTAAATTATGCCGATCGTTTTCTAGAGAATACCGATATTCAGATTGCCATGTGAGATGAGCCCGCCTTGCCAATCTAAAGTTGAGTCCTATTCCAAGGGGTATTTGAATATTTGAAAGTCCATCCTTTTCATAGACATACCCCGCCCCAGCAGTCAAATAAGGTATAATTGGGGAGTTCGGCTTTAATAAATGATATTGAATCTGAGCATCTGCGCTGGCGATGGTTTTATGAGATCCGTCCAAGTTATTCTCATGAGGCACTACTCCTACCCTAAAGGGAATATTGACATATAATCCGCTGGTCAAATGCTTCAGTAAACCCAGCTCAAATCCGTGATGATATTGATTAAATGCCGTGATATCCCCACCATTTTGCGATTGATAATCTAAAAGTAAGGCTCTGACGCGTATACCAATGCCCGTCGGTGCTTCTTGAGCATTTAATCCAATACTGCCCCAGAGTACAAAGCAGAATAAACTGATGATTTTTCTCATTACAATAGAGTTAAGACCTCGTCTTCGCTAGGTTTAGATAGCGAGGGATCGATATTGATAAACAAAAATGAACTAAAGGTCCAGCCAAGCAAAATCGAAGATATTAAATTAAGTCCAAAAATAGTAAAACATTGCATACTGAGATACATTAATGTGTAATTCCCTAATAATCTACATTAAACGTATAAAACTATTTTTTAATCTGAAAGTAACCAGTATGTCTGTTTTTCTCTACTTTCTCAACGTCAAATGCCCTTCCATTCATGACTATATAGACACCTGGATCAAGGGATTGTGCAAAAGCCATAGCACTTCCTAGGTTGAAAAATCCATCAGACGAGCTCCCAAAAGCATACGGTATCATGGCACCTGTTAGTATAATCGTCTTCCCAAGTATTCTTTCGGATTTAAGGTAAGCGCCCGTATCTGTCATAGTATCAGTGCCGTGAGTAATGATAATTTGCTGATGAGGTGTTTGTTTACAATTGTGCGCTATTACCAATCGGTCGGAATCTGTCATATCATTGCTATCTATCATCATCAGTGTCTTAACGTCAGTATGAACGCTGCATCGACCTCGCATCAACATTTCGTTAAGATGTGTATCCTTGAAGTATAATTCACCTGTAATGTAGTTGTAGTCTTTGTCAAAGGTGCCCCCGGTGATGAAAATTTGAACCGAGTTAATTTGACTAGAATCGAAAGACTTCATAGCAGAGTTTAATGAGGTATATATAAGTTATTTCAAATGTATTGGCTGAATAGTTCGCAAGTAATGATATTTTTGAGGTTCAATAATAAAACAAATGTCGCTCATAAAGGTATTATCCGAAGCAGTAATGAATTTGGAAGAGTCTGCTACATTGCGTATGACGCAACTGGCCCGTGAATTAAAAACAAAGGGTCATGATGTTATCAGTTTGAGTATTGGCGAGCCAGACTTTAGTACTCCACGCTTTGTGAATAAGGCGGCTAAAAAAGCATTAGACGATGGTTACACCCATTATACTCCTGTTGCTGGACTCCCTGAGCTTCGTAAAGCGATTGTTCAAAAGTTGCGACGCGATAATGGGCTGGAGTACCTTGAGGCTAATATATTAGTTTCTAATGGCGCCAAGCAAACTATTTATAATTTGTGTAGAGCTCTTATTAACCCTGGAGACGAAGTCATCATTTTTGCGCCGTATTGGGTAAGTTATGTTGAAATGGTCCGTCTTTGTGGGGGTATTCCTGTCGAACTTCAAGCTGACGTGGATAGAGATTATAAGGTTTCTGCTCAGCAGGTAAAGGATGCCATTAGCTCAAAAACAAAATTTGTCTTGTTTTCTAGTCCTTGCAATCCTACTGGATCCGTTTATTCTGCAAATGAGTTAGATGCTATTGCCGCTGTATTAGCACCTCACGAAGATATTGTAATTGTGTCTGATGAGATTTATGAATATATCATCTTTGACCATGATCACTACAGTATTGCTCAAAATCCAAGTGTTTTCGGGCGAACCGTTGTAGTAAATGGTATGTCTAAAGGCTTTGCTATGACAGGTTGGAGATTGGGCTATATGGCAGGCCCAAAGGAGATTGTTGATGCTTGTGTCAAAATTCAAGGTCAGGTGACTTCAGGCGCGAGTTCATTTGGGCAAATGGCGGCGGCGGCCGCTTTGAATAGCGATTTGAAGGCCGCTAAGAAAATGACCAAAGTGTTTCGAAAGCGCAGGGATTTGGTCATTGGTGAATTGAGAAAAATAAAAGGGTTAAAATTAAGTGTGCCAGATGGGGCGTTTTATGTTTTTCCAGATTGTTCTAACTTTTTTGGTAAAACTATTGATGGAGTAATGATTAAGGACGCCGATCATTTGGCTGAAGTTCTATTAGAGAAGGCACACCTAGCAGCAGTGAGTGGTGCAGCTTTTGGAGCTCCAAAGTGCATACGGTTGTCGTATGCCGCCAGTGAAGATATTTTAAAAGAAGCTTGCAAGCGACTTCAAGACTTTTTTGGTAGATTAGTATAGTTCTTCAATTATAAGGAGGCTAGGACAACAATACTATTAAATGCACCGAGACCATGAAATAGTTGGTAAGGGAAGAGCGCAATTGGGATCTTGTCAGACTATTTAAAATCAATTCTCCTATTTCTGTTAGCGAGCATCTTATTTTGGTGTATGTCTACAAAGGACGCAAACACTGATTCAGAATATTCTTTATTTCTAGCCTGATCATAAAAACCTTTGGCTGAACGCTGCCGATAGGTCTCATAAAGACTAACAGCACAGGCGACACTTATATTTAAACTTTTAGTAAAGCCACCTTGGGGGATTAAAAAATTTTGATCCAAATGGGCAGCTGCCTCCTTGCTAATGCCTTCATGCTCATTTCCGAACATTAACGCTACCGATTTTGTCAAATCGACATCATATAAGCTTATGCTTGATTGCCCAATCATTGTACCCAGCACATGATCGTAGCGCCGTTTTACGGCAGTCATACACTCCTCAACGTTATGATAAAAATGAATGGGGATCCATTGAACTGCACCTGAGCTACTGCTGTGACCGATTTCCTTTTCTTTTGAGATGATTCTCGGATCCGTATTGAGCAAAAAGACTTCGGCTACTCCCACGGCGTCTGCTGTTCGTAGCACAGCACCAATATTGTGCGGATCATGGACATTTTCAAGGATTAAGGTAAGATCAAATTGTCTACGTTCAGCAACTTCGCGGAAGCGCGCGCGACGTTCGGATGAAATTTCAATTAAATCCACCCTAATTTTGAATAGTCTTAGCTGTAAAATGATCTTGGTCAAACTCAATAAGATACATATGTGCGTTGACTAGATAATCCAATTGGTCGTCATTGTTAGAGACCGCCTTGACTTTAATGGCCATTTGACTAAAATCATGTGTTTGATCTCTCATATAATAGTGAAAGTATTGGCCATCTCTCGCTAAACCCTTTATCAAAAACTCCATTACATCATAGCCAAAATAAGCATCCTCAGTAGCCAAATAGCCGTACTCTAAGAAGAATTTTTCTCTCAATTGTTGAATGACAGGATTGCGCATATCGACAAACTTAAATTCACACGCACGAATGTTCAGATTCTTAAGAATATTTAAGTCAACTTGATCGGAGTTGATGGCTAAAGGCATTGTATATACATAAAACTGTTGATTTCCCTTTTCGGCATAGAGCTTACGAAGACAGCTGTACACATAACTTTCGTCTCTGGCTATATAGTGTGGAATGATAAACACTTCTACTCCTTTGCTAAACTCCGTAGTAAAAACAGTTGAATCTGTCTGCATTAAGGTATCTTGAGAAATAAGATATTCTCGAAATGGCTGCACAATTGGCACACTAGCTCGGTCTTGATTTAACTTTTGCAATACACGTGTTTTCGTATTGTCCTGGCTTCCAGGTCGGCCAAGTATGCACACTTTAGAACGATCAAAATTCGCATTGATATGAGCTATCATTTGTTCATAATAGTCCGTAATGTTAGGCCTTAGCTGCAAAAAATAGGGATTGTTTTCAGTAATCTTAGTAGAGCTTTTCCAAGGAGATATAATCGTAATTCTATTTTTCTTTGCAAATTCAGCAATACCCTGCAGTAGTTCAGTTTCATATGGCCCGATAATAATATCAGGAAGGGACAACTCTAAGTCCGCAATAATCCGCTTCAAAGCATCTGCACTTCTCTCTGTGGTGTAGGTGCGTATTTTAATAAATACTTCTGAATCTTTTGCCGCCGCCAATTTGAATCCTGCATAGAATTGGGCAAATTTCATATTATTTTCATCTAATTGAGTGCCTCTAAAAGGCATCAAAAGAGCAACATTATACACTGACTTTTCGACTTTAGACAGTACGCTTCCTTTGAAAGCTGAAAAACTGGCTGACTGTATAGGCTTAGACAAGTCGTCGCTTATATACCGCCATTGTGCTGTATCCACCTTAATGCGGTTATCTTCTTTAACAGCCACTTCCGTTTTTTCTGTTCCAGGTTTGAGAATCTTAGGATTTGAGGGATTCAACGTCTTACTCGTAGCACATGACATGAAACATAGCATTGAGAACGCAACGACCCAAAGTTTATTCCCACTCAATGGTAGCCGGTGGTTTTGTGCTAATATCATAGACGACTCTATTTATACCTTTAACGCTATTAATTATCTCATTTGATATTTCAGCTAACAATTCATATGGTAACGGACTCCATTCCGCTGTCATTCCATCTGTGCTGTTAACCGCTCTGAGGGCGCATGTATATTCATACGTGCGCTCGTCACCCATTACACCAACGGATTTTATGGGCAATAGTATTGCACCTGCTTGCCATACTTTGTCATACCATCCTCTCTTTCGCAATAAATGTATGTAAATCGCATCAGCCTCTTGGCATAAACGAATTTTTTCTTCAGACAATTCTCCAAGCACGCGTATAGCGAGACCTGGGCCAGGAAATGGATGACGTTGAACGAACGAACTTGGCAACCCTAGGGCATTCCCTACACGTCTTACCTCATCTTTAAACAACATTCTTAAAGGCTCTAACAAATGTAGATTGAGATAATCTGGCAATCCACCCACATTATGATGCGACTTAATCGTTGCAGATGGTCCATTCACACTTACCGATTCAATGACATCTGGATAAATGGTTCCTTGTGCAAACCATGTGATATCTTGCAGTTTACTGGCTTCTTCTAGGAATACATCGATGAATACGCGCCCGATGACCTTTCGCTTCTCTTCTGGATCAGACACTCCTGATAGCTGCGATAAAAACAAATTGGAAGCATCTATGCCCCGCACATTCAATCCTAAGGTTTGATAGGCTTCCATAACTTCTTCGAATTCACCTTTTCGAAGTAATCCATTGTTAATAAAAAAAGAAGTCAGTTGATCGCCAATCGCCTTATGTATTAAAAGAGCTGCGACAGTAGAATCTACCCCACCTGATATCGCCAATAATACCTTTTGGTCACCAACTTGTTCTTTGATTTCATTTACTTTATGTTCAATAAAAGACGTTGGCGTCCAATCTGGCTGGCAGCCAGCAATGTCATATATAAAATTAGCCATTAGCTTTAACCCATCAACAGAATGTGTAACTTCTGGGTGAAATTGAATGCCGTACATAGGAAAATCACCTATTTGAGCACGATAAGCAGCGATAGGAATAGAATTTGTTTTGGCTATAATCTCGCAATGTTCTCCTAAATTTAAAATGGTATCTGCATGAGACATCCATACTTGGCTGTCGTTGGCAATATCACGAAATAATGGATCAACTTCATCACCTCTAATAAGTGCCGCACGGCCATACTCTCGTTTTTCTGATCGCGCAACTTTACCTCCACATTGGTCAGCGATATACTGAGCCCCATAACAAATGCCCAATATCGGAGCCATTGTCATTAAGGTTTGGATATCAATATCTATGCGGGATTCATCATTTACAGAACAAGGGCTGCCCGAAAGAATTATGGCTCGCGCATCTTCAGCAATGTCAAGTGAGTGATTGAAAGGCACAATTTCGCAATAGACTTGAAGCTCTCGGACTCTACGTGCAATCAACTGAGTGTATTGAGAGCCAAAATCAAAAATTACAACCTTATTTTGTTTTGTAGTAGCCATTACTAGTCTTCCATAACTTTTTTAATGAGGTTGTTGGCGATTAGATCATTGGTTATTTTATCGAGTACACCATTAATAAACTCCTTGCTTTTAGAGGTGCTATAGTTTTTTGCTATATCGATATATTCATTGAGCGTAACCTTTGCAGGAATAGATTCGAAGTTCATTAACTCGCAAGTAGCCATTTTGAGCAGAATCATATCGATAATGGCTAACCTCTCGCTATCCCAATTTTTAAGGGTTGGTTCGATCTGAGCGAGTAGGTTGGCGTCATTTTTAAGCGTCTGCTTAAAAAGTTCATAACCAAATTGTTTTACTGTTTCATCGCTCGGATAGTACTCCATGTAAAACTCATTGTCGATTTCTGGAAGCCGCTTGATTGTTTTTTTTACAGCACCAATAACGACACTCTTGTCATCTTCCCAAATACCATAATGGTCTTCCATTGTTTCATCAAACAACGTATGTTGTCGCAACGCGCGGTATAATTCTAATAATATATTGAGATGATCTTCGTTCGTTTGCGCTGTACGCACATAGTCTTTATATTCAGCTGTTTTGGCGAAATCAGCATACATCGTCTCAATATAATCATTGCTTACACTGCTCTGAAAACCTATTTTGACAATCCTACTCTGAATCGATTTGTTTAATTCCAAATTTTTGATTAGAGAGTTATTGTAGAGATGATCCTTAAAGGTGCGGTCATCCGCACTGGGCAGATGCTTATGCTTTCGCTTATCCATATCGACCTTGGCTTTTTTTGCTACTTCCAATAAAACATGAAGATTGAGCAAATAAAGACTGAAGGTATCTTCTATCGACGTCCAAAATCGCGCCTCTGCATCTTTTGCATTTAATTCAATATCTCTATTCGCAGCAAACAATAACTGCATCGCCTTCACTCTAACACTTCTTCTACTTAGCATGAGCTTTAATACTTAAAATTTGACTTCAATTAAGGTAAATTTTCTTGACATCCTCATAAGACGGGAGTTTCTTAAAATGCCACTTGTCCATGAGCACACCATTTTTAAAGAGTACTATGCCCGGATTAGAGCGCACAATAGTCTTTAGCAATATATCATCTGCGGTAGCATAGCGCACACCGAGCTGTAAATCTTCTTCGAAGTCTAATATTTGATCATTGCTAGCTCCGCCAACAATCATTATCACTGGATACCCACTATTCAGAGCCTCTTTAACAAAGGGTCTGACAACCTTAGAATACCTTTCTTCATAATACCCCTTCCAGATGTAATTGATCTTGGTTTCTGTCCGTTCGTCAATGCGTTGTATATTAGGAATTACTTGAAGCACTCCATTGGCACTGATAACAGTGTCCATTTGATATATCGTATCTTTCAAAACTATATTTTCTGTAATTCCGTCAGCATAGGTCCTATGGGCTATAATTAAGAACAGGGGTTGCTCCGAATTCAATATCTCTTCATTTAGTTCATTGCCGTCAAGGTCAAAAACGTTAAAGGCACTTATCTTAGACTCAGCCACCTCAGGTTCAGAATAGATTTGCTCCAAATTCCATTCTTCAGACGGATATTCCTTATAAGTTTTTAGATATTGGTCATATGGAATCCTTTTACTCTCCTTGGAGGCTTTATTCGTAACATCATAAAACAATATCTTGGTATTGGCGCGAGATTGATCTTCTAGCGCTTTTTGTGCTCTGATATCCCTATCCTTTCTAAAGGGTCTAAAGTCGACATGCGGAAGATCCCAATAAAAATTGCTCAAGCAATAAACAAATAGCCCAATTGTCAAGACGCTCAAGCTTATATTGCGCACACCTCTACTAAACAAGGAGTGCATAGTCGAACTCTTGAACAGGAAATATAGTGCTGGGAGAAGCAAGAATACATCTTTAAAAAATGAGACTTTGGGCTCTAATTTGATAAAATCGCCAAAGCATCCGCAGTCCGTTACCTTCATATTGGTTTTGGCGTAGTCTGACCAAGACGAGAAATCAAAGAAATTGACATCACTGGGCACATATCCTGTTAGGTAAGTGAAGCCCGTCAAGGCCGTAAAAAATCCGACGAGCAACAAAAATGACCAAGCGGTCAGCCTTGGTTTATGTCCTATGATAAGCATTACACCTAATATGATTTCAAAAATGATCATGACAACCGAAAATCCGATACTGTAACTACTCAACAATGGGAAAAGAGGACTTATAAAATTCATCCAAGTTCCCTGAAAAACTGTTTCGAACTGATCAAAGTACTGTTCCATCTTATAGGCTGTACCTAAAGGATCCACCGCTTTGACCCATCCAGAAAAGATAAAGAGAGCCCCACAAAAATTTTGGATAAAAGTCATGGGCCAGCTAGTTACCTTCTTAAACAAGAAATGAACCGTGGCAGTTAAACCTAAAGCTGCAATGGCGACATACAAGAGAAGTGTAGTTAGAGTCATAATGTTAAATCTTCTAATTTAATGAGCGCAAATATGCTATAGTTTATCATATCTTGGTAATTGGCTGTGACACCTTCTGAAATGAGTGTATTGCCAGCATTTTGTTCAATGCTTTTTGTGCGATAGACCTTCATTAAAATAATGTCTATTATGCTCGACAATCGCATCATTCGCCAAGCCTCGGCATAGTCATAATTTTTGTTTTCCATCAAGGCTTTTACTTCCGCTATTTGCTGCAGATAAAGCTGTTCAAGACGTTCTACCGACTCACTCTCTTCAGATGACCACGCTACATTAATCTGGATAAGTGCCATAATGGCATAGTTAATTATTCCTATGAACTCATCTTCCATAGGGTCTTCTACTTTTTGAAATTGCTTTTCGCTAATAGAGCGTAAGCGACTAATTTTTATTAAAATTTGGTCAGTAAGGGAGGCTGGGCGCATGACGCGCCAAGAAACACCGTAATCTGTATTTTTTTTGAGAAAAATATCCAGACATCGGCTAATAATTATGTCAAACTGCTCAATGGTGCTCATTCGTCCCAATCAATCGGCTTAATTCAAGATGCAAATATAGACAACTTATGCATGAATGAGTAAAAACAATAATATATTGATGAACAAAGGTCTAAATGAGTATTCCAGACAACTATCAATCCATAGACAGCCCTTCTAAAGGTGAATTTCGCGACAAAGGGTCAAAGTTTATTGGGTATGCCTACCCTATCGGTTCTATTGATGAAGTTCAGATAGAAATATCGGAACTGCGACGTATTCATCCTAAAGCACGGCATTTTTGCTACGCCTATCGGCTGGGAGTTCGTGGGGAACTATTTCGCATCAACGATGATGGAGAGCCGTCTGGATCCGCAGGATTACCTATTTACCATGAAATATTGAGGCACGGCTTTTCTGGCGTACTAGTGGTAGTGGTTAGATATTTTGGAGGAACCAAATTGGGAATCCCAGGATTGATACAGGCCTATAGAGCTGCTGCCCATGAGGCTCTTAGCACAGCAGAGCCTAGCGATGTTATATTGTATCGTTACGCAAATGTCAAATGTCCTATTGGCGATATGGGCTCATTCTATCAAAGTAGTAAGTTGGCGGATCTCGAAATAATCGGAACAGAATATGATTCGACCGAGGTTACAATCCATATCCGACAAAGGATATCTACCTTTGACGCGTCTATTATAAAATTAGTAGCCCATTTTGAGCAGATTGATGAAAGTACTGTTCTTCAAAACTTTAAGAATAGCCGCCTTCAGATTTCCATTATAGCCACATGAATACATCCGAAAAGAGAGCAAGTTACAAGCTAGAATTTAAGCTAAACATTCGCCTAGCTTATCCGATCATGATTGGTCAGATGGGTCAAATTTTGGTAAGCTTGGCTGATAATATTATGGTGGGAAGGTTGGGCTCTACTGAATTAGCGGCTGTTTCATTGGCCAATGCTGTATTTATTCCGTTGACAGTAGTAGGTATGGGTATATCCTTTGCCCTACCGCCTTTGGTGGCAGAAGCCTCAGGTCGGCAAAATGAACGTAGGGTTTCTAGGTATTTTAAACATAGCTTAGTCATAAATTTAGTATATGCGCTTTTAGCGATGGCCGTTATTGAAGGAGTTATTTATACAGCTTACGAGCTAAGGCAAGTACCTGCCGTCGTCGATTTGGCTATACCCTATTTGCGTATTTCCTCTATAGGGATAATACCGTTTATGATCTTTCAAACCTTGCGCTGCTATGCCGATGGATTGGGACAAACGCACCCTGCTATGTACGCCCTTGTTATTGGCAATATTATCAATGTTATTGCAAATTATATGTTCATTTATGGGCATTGGGGCGCACCTGCGCTTGAAGTTACAGGAGCCGCTATTGGTACATTAATTTCTCGAATAGTGATGCTGGGCATCGTGTTAGCTATCATATTAAAAAGAAAATCACTTGCGCAACATGTACTTAATGCTGATTATCTCGAATATCATAGTCTTATTTTTAAACGGATATTGCGCCTAGGTATACCAAGTTCATTGCAAATGTTTTTTGAAGTGAGTGCGTTTGGAGGGGCCGCATTTATAATGGGAACTCTAGGGGCTGCAGCGCTCGCAGCACATCAGATAGCCCTGAATCTTGCCTCTATGACTTTTTTAATCTGCACAGGATTAGGTATGGCGGCTACCATCAGAGTTGGCAATGCTATGGGGCGAAAGGATCGTTTGGCCATGCACAGAGCTGGGATTTCGGCCATACTTCAAGTCATCCTATTTATGTTCATTAGTGCCGTTGCCTTTGTAATATTTAGAAACTATTTTCCTCGCATTTATATCAATGATAATGAAGTGTTATCTATAGCTTCGATTCTTTTAATAATGGCAGCTATTTTTCAAATACCCGATGGTGTACAGGTAACTGCTTTGGGAGCTTTGCGGGGTATTCAGGATGTCATTATGCCCTCTTGGATCACGTTTGGTGCTTATTGGTTGATCGGTTTACCGTTTAGTTATATGGCAGCCACGTATTGGGATATGGGGCCAGTTGGTGTATGGCTTGGCTTAGTTTTGGGCTTGACAAGTTCGGCAATTTTGTTGTTTTGGCGATTTTATTCTAAAACAAAACCGAGCAAAGTATGAGAACGATTTTAGTTGGTTTAACTGGCGGCATTGGTTCAGGTAAGACGATTTGTGCGGACATTTTTCGTCAACTCGGAGTAGAAATTTACAATACGGATGAATCCGCAAAGAGGCTAATGATCGAAAAGGATCATATTATCGATCAAATCAAAGAAATTTTTGGTGAAGAAGCCTATAATGACAATGGTGCATTAAACCGCGCATTCCTTGCCTCTAAGATTTTTAATGATAAGGTACTATTGACGACAATGAATCAGATTGTTCACCCAGCGGTTAGAGATGATTTCGGCTTATGGGTCCTGTCTAAAAATGATGCGGCTTATCTTATTCAAGAAAGTGCCTTACTCTTTGAGACCCAATCGTATCGCTTATTTGATAAGTCTATTATAGTATCAGCTCCTCTTGAGCTTCGAATTGCACGTACGGTTAATCGTGATAATGTCACCCCCGATCAAGTGAAGCAACGAATGGCTAACCAATGGGATGAGGAGCGTAAATTGCCTTTGGCCGATTATGTCATTTTTAATGATGCTCAAGGAGGTCTTATCCGCCAAATACTTGATATCCATCTAGATCTCTTGTCGCTATCTAAAAAATGGAATGAATTGAATCACTAGAGGTGCTACTATTTTTGCCAAATGATTTCCTCATCACCGTAAAAAAGGCTAAGCGATCTGGCCAATACGAAAAAATAATCAGAAAGTCGATTTAAAAAATGTACAATTCTCGTCATTTCGTCTGTATCGATTTCTAAAGCAACTACACGACGTTCAGCCCGTCTACAAATTGTCCGGCAAACATGCGCTTTAGAAACGACAGGGTGACTGGAAGGAAGAATGAAGTTCGTGAGCGCAGGTAAATCTCTTTCGATCTTGTCGATAGCAGACTCCAAAAAAAATACGTCTTCTTCCTTGATCTCGGGATAGTTTGGGTATTGTGCATCTCCAAGGGCAAGGATCG
>CAZTSI010000010.1:30097-32913 GCA_964616755.1 uncultured Saprospiraceae bacterium
GCTGTATGAATGCCAAGGTGATATCTATATTTTGTTCGTCCGAATCAGAACGCAACCAGCCAACAAAGCTATTTAACTCGTCAATGGTGCCATATGCTTCTAGTCGAAGATCAAATTTTGGTACTCTTTCCCCACTTACTAAGGAGCTAGTGCCATCATCACCGGTCTTCGTATAAATTTTTGCCACTACTTTAAATTGTATTTGTGCGTAGGATCTGCAGCTTTGATTATTTTTTCATTAAGTTCATCGGTTTCGATTAATCCATCACGTAAGCGAATAATCCGGTGAGCGTGATCCGCGATATCGGGTTCATGTGTTACGACGATGATCGTGTTACCCATATTGTGGATATTCTCAAAAATAGACATAATCTCAATAGAGGTCTTCGTATCTAAGTTTCCTGTTGGTTCGTCAGCGAGAATAATAGCTGGATTATTCACCAGTGCACGGGCTATGGCGACTCTTTGGCGTTGACCACCTGAAAGCTCGTTAGGTTTGTGCTCCATACGATCTTCAAGATTTACTTTCGCCAGTGCATCTTCGGCCATTTGATCTCTTTTGGACTTTGAGATTCCCGCATAAATCAATGGCAAGGCTACGTTCTCCAATGCTGATAGCCTAGGTAATAGGTTAAAGGTTTGAAAAACAAATCCAATTTCTTTATTTCTGATTTCAGCTAATTCATCATCATCCATCATACTTACATCTTCGCCATTCAAGATATATTTTCCAGTTGTAGGACTATCTAAACAGCCTAACAGATTCATCAATGTAGATTTACCCGAACCCGAAGGCCCCATCAAAGCGACATACTCATTACGGTTGATATTCATCGTAATGGATTTAAGGGCATGTACTTCCATGGCGCCCATGATATACATTTTTGAAAGGTTTTCGATATTAATGACAGATGACATAACGTTATTTTTTAGTCTTTAAAAATTTAGGTACGGCAATAAAGCCGTTCTCAGCTAATGGGGCATTCCTTAATGCTTGCTCATTGGTCAATTGACCTTGAATCTCATCATCACGTCGAACATTTAAAGCCGTACTAATATGCCGAAGAGGTGTAACATCCGAGGTATCAAGTTCGGCTAATTTGTCAAACATTGTAACGATTTTATTCAAATCTTGCTCTATTTTACGTCGGGAGGATTCATCTATTTTTATTCTCCCGAGCATTTCAAGCCTTGAAATTAAAGATTCATCTATTTTCGCCATGATTCTTTAGACTGAATGATATAACTAATCGCTTAACGACCATTTAAAGGGTTCTAGGGCGTCAAAGATGAGATATTTTGAATAAATTGAAACATATTGCCGTTGCAGGCAACATTGGGGCAGGTAAAACTACCCTTTGTCAAAAACTAGCCCAACATTACTCTTGGGAGGCACAGTTCGAGCAAATAGACAATAACCCCTATCTCGATGACTTTTATCACGATATGCGTCGATGGTCGTTTAATCTTCAAATCTTCTTTCTCAATAGTCGATACAATCAAATAATTAAGATTAAAGAAGGTAAAAATACGGTTATCCAAGATCGGACAATTTTTGAGGATGCCTACATTTTTGCTCCTAATCTTTATGAAATGGGACTAATGGAAACGAGGGATTTTAATAACTATTATTCACTTTTTAAGACCATGCAAGGTCAAATTGGCGCTCCGGATTTGCTCATCTATCTTAAGGCTGGCATCCCAACACTCGTATCGCACATTCAAGACCGAGGACGGGATTATGAGGGCAGTATGAGCTTAGATTATCTGCGGAACCTTAACGAACGTTATGATAACTGGATAAAAAACTACAGTGATGGTAATTATTTGATTATCAATGTTGATAATTTGGATTGGAAAAATAAGCCCGAAGACTTTGCCATAGTTTTAGAATTAATTGATACAGAACTGCACGGATTGTTTTAGGAATGGATAGATTAGCCAACCTCATAGATGTATTATCCTCTAAAGGAGTCGTATTAGTAGCCGTGTCTAAGACCAAATCTACAGATCAAATATTAGAACTCTATAACCAAGGGCAACGTGATTTTGGAGAAAATAGAGTTCAAGAATTAGTGGAGAAGTATGTTTGCCTACCTCAAGATATTCGCTGGCATCAGATAGGACATTTACAAAAGAATAAAGTCAAATTGATTGTTCCTTTTGTGCACCTAATTCATTCAGTCGATAGTCGAGAAATTTTAGAGCAAATCCAAAAGCATGCCGCGCAAGAAGATAAAATCCTTCAAATATTGCTACAGGTGAAAATTGCCAAAGAAGAAACAAAATTTGGATTAAGCTATTCTGACGCGCTAAAAATTATAATTGATCTGCAAGATGAGCAATATTGTCCAAATATTCTACTAAAAGGACTGATGGGCATGGCTAGCTTTTCAGATGATCAAGCTCAAGTCAGAAAAGAGTTTAGTGATTTAAAATCCTTTTTTGATGACATAAAGCAAAGGTTTTTCGTCAGCTCATGTGCATTTGATACACTTTCTATGGGCATGTCAGGTGATTATGCGATAGCCATAACAGAGGGTTCAACGATGGTACGATTAGGTAGTTTGCTTTTTGGTTCAAGAGAAGTATAAAATTTCTCCTACTCGTTTACCTTTATAAAGCTTGTGGCGTATACTTTGGTGCTATTCTCTACAACTATCCAATACCAGCCCGCTTGGAGTGTCCTAATATCATATCTCCATTCTGGATTTGCCTTTATTTGTCCCTGATCAATCGTCTGACCTAGAGCATTAGTGATATGGTATCGGCAATCAGCACATGATTGCGGCAAAGTGATTTGAAAAAATTGGCTA
>CAZTSI010000010.1:32923-35542 GCA_964616755.1 uncultured Saprospiraceae bacterium
GCTACTAGGGTTCGGATAAACAATGAGTGCTTCAGTTCCTACTTCTTGGGTAGATGTGCTTGTCTTGAGCCTAAAGTCACTATGATAAATGGCTAATCCGCCGCGTCGTGTCCCAATAGCTATTTCACCCAATCCGTCATTATCAAGGTCAGCAACACTGACCGCTGAGAGAAACCCCTCGCTTATTCCGCCCAATTGGCTATTCACCAGTTGAAAGCTATCTAATTGTTCAGACAGCCCATCATATCTAAAAAGATTTCCACTTTGCGAGCCAATGACTAGAATATCTTTATTACCATCAAGGGAAACAACATGAGGTGCGGCATAATTATTAACGAATCCATTCTGTCGCATAAAAAATTTTCCGAAGAAAGGATCATTGGCGCTATCATTTTCGTTGGGATTAAACAAAGGGCTACCTACAGTCCCTATGTTTCGAAAATAGTTGAGAGATCCGATGGCATCATTGCTTGAATTAAAATTCTGCTCACCAATGATCAAATCACCAAGTCCATCTCTGTCATAGTCATAAATCGCTGGACGTGCCCAAGCACCGACCTTGATATCCATAAATCCGAACACGGGTTCTGCCCATTCAAACGTATTCGCTTGGCCAGATGTATTTTCAACATAAATAAGGCGACCTCTATCGTCGCCAATGACCATATCTAGATCATCGTCGCCATCTATATCGCCAAGTGCCGGAGTAAATTGATTAGACATACTCGAAAAACGAGATAAACGGAGGTAATCATTGTCAAGTAAGATGAATTTTGGGCTATTGATTTTTCCAACATTTTGAAACAGTGCCATATGAGCGGATCTCGTGATGCCATCGGCTGAAAAACCACTACTACCTACTAACAAATCCATCAATTGATCTCCATTAAAATCAAAAAATAATGGAGCTGTATTTTCCCCAAAATACACCATGTCTTCTACAAGGAAATTTTTCGTGACCAACGAGAGTTCTTGCCCCCCTAGTTCATCATTCACTTCATAATGCCACACATGGTTAGTGGTCTGCGAACTATTCGCATCATTTGGAGTGACAAAAAGATCTGTCAATCGACCCAGCGTATCTGTGAAAAAGTGCGCAGCATTAAATAACTCTATATCCACTGGTTGAGAAGCCTCCGGAAATCTGGTCTGCTGGCTTGTCATCCATGCTAAATTGGGTTGACCTTGGTTAAACAACGCGACCAATCCATCATAAGAAACATCACCAAGCAATAAATCTTGAAGACCGTTGCCGTCGAGATCAATAGATGCAATAGTACTGCCTTGATGCCGCACAATGGCAGGTATTTCATCAGGTGACCTAATGTCTCGTGCACATTCGGTCTCAGATGCACTTAGTGTAATCACTTCACTAAAACCACTTTCAAAAAACTTACCATAACATATATCACCGACCCTAAAAACAACTGTATCGACAGGTAGTGAAAATTCTCTCTGCATATTTCGGTATAGATAAACAGATTGTCCAGACGGCTCAAAAGCTAATATATCAATATCACCATCTTTGTCAACATCACCGATATGAGGCAAATCTATAGGGCTGACATAGAGCTGAGTAAAACTTGTCGCGCCTACGGGTACGTGGATGACATCAAAACTACGTGAAGGAAATCTTTTGAGTTTATAGGCCAATATGTTGCCAGAAACCTCAGCTATCCATAATTCTACTCCTGGAACATTAGCTGTGGTCGGAGAACAAAACAAGTCCTCTAATCCGTCGCCATTAAAATCGCGCAAAACCATCCAACTTTTTATCTTAGGAAAAAGGCGTCTGTAGCTAGGGTCAAATATAAACCCGCCGCCATTTGACTGAGCAATCAATGGAATGATCGTCGAGCCTTCACGATCAAAGATAACCATATCTTGAAGGCCGTCTTGATTTAAGTCAGTCCGGCTAAACTGCGGAGCACGGAGTCCACCGGCAAAAGGAATAGATTTTAAGCCATTGACATTAAAGGATATATCAGCTAAGGTATAATCCTGCGCATAAAACATGAAACCCTGAAAAATGAACAGTATGACTAAAATGCTTTTCATAACTAAGAAATCTAACGTAATTTGTCGTTAAAATAATACTTACGCCAATCAAATAACCGTTTAACCGCTATTCATAGAATAAGATTTTATGGAATTATGTCTTTTATGCATAAATACCGTCTTAAATAACGAAGAACAGTGTGTTTGGTCAAGAACAGTTTAGTTAATGTGATTTCGAAAGTATGTATTAAAAAATATATATAATCTAAAGTACATATGAATAAGGGCTTGGACATCATTCATTGTCTATAACAATATAAAAGGGTAAAGAATGGACTTAGAAATCATCCAACAGAAAAGATGGAACAACTCATTGAGAAATTCAATCGTAGGACATTTATTGATCCTATTACTTGTTTTTTTCTTTCCAGTTCCAGTGGATCCGACTGAAAATATTGAAACGCAATATGCTGTAGCTATAAGTTTTCAAGAGGTCGAATTTAGGGATTCCAAGAGTTCAAATAGCTCTGCAAGCCAAGCCAGTGCGGGTGCTCAGCGTGAAAAAAGCGAAACCCCCGCAAAACTAGAAACAGCTAAACCCAATCCTTTAGAGACGCCTAA
>CAZTSI010000010.1:35552-86362 GCA_964616755.1 uncultured Saprospiraceae bacterium
CCAACCGCGCAATCGAAACCTCAACCTGCCCCGCCTGTAGCTGCACCACGCCCTACAGACCCCGTCGTATCTAAAACAACAGTTGAAGAGAGTGACATCCAAGCTATAGAAGAGCCTGTAGACGTGGAAGATCCAGAGCCTGAATACATACCTCAAAAATCACCTACTCCTCAGCCCACAGAGCAAGTAATCATTGCTAATCCTGATCTTCCTTCGCTGTCAGATATCATCGGTACGATCAATGACGATCCTATCGAATCTGAGTCAGAAAATGTGCCTGCCAAAACACAAGGTACAGGCACTAAAAATTCTCCTTCAAATGGCACGAGCAGCGCAGATCCGTCCTTAAAAGATGGTAGTGGAAGCGGAAAATCAGATGCTGGCACCGGGAAGGGTAAAGATGCTAGCGGAGATGATAATGACAGTGGCAAAGGAACCGGAGGAGCTGGTGAAGGCAATTTTGACGCATCAGGTGACGGCATCTTTGGTCGCAAGGTAATTTATATGGATCCTGATATGACACGACTTATTGCTAGTAGTCCCAAGTCTGGAAAGATAGTCTTTAAGGTTTGTATCAGCCGCAGAGGCCATGTCAGCTACCTAGAAGTAAATACTGCACTCACAACGATAAAAGATACCAACCTGCTCAAGCAAGCACTCAACTCGATGAATAAGTATAAGTACGAACCCGATTATACTGCTACAGCAGAACAGTGTGGATCGTTTACAGTGATTCTCGATACCTACAAAGGCATAAGAAGATAGCTTGAATTGGAGTTACATGTGCAACGATCCTTTATTTCAGACGAAGTAATAGTCCTCAAAAGAGGCATATTGGACGAGAAAAGTTGTCTCAAAATCACAAATTTTATTAGTTGATATATCAACAGTTGATATTATATTATACAAACCATTGATAATCAGAAGTTAAGAAGATTAGTGAACTTAACGCTATGTTGTCACCAAATTTAGTTTGTTTTGCGTTTGTTCTTTAAAACATCACGATCATCGGTTGGTTTAGGCACGTCTGTTAGCTTTGGAGCTGGGCCCTCAAAGAGCTTATCCCTATACATCCAACTGTTCTGATCATCGAGAACATATACCCTATAGCTTCCATCTGAGACTAAGGTCAATCCTTGATTAGGCAGCTGTCCTGGCATTTCAACTAAGTTATCGAAAGTGATCATTTTCATTTCTGGATTATAATTAAACCCAGCATTTGAGTCCGCTGAGTAACTTAGTTTTAGTCGATGTTTGGCATTTGACCCATCTTTATCAGGAAACCGAGCATCAGCGCCCATGGTACGGGATCTTAATTCAAAAACATCAAGAATCTTATGTTTGGTATACAAATCTGTCTGTCGGTATGTCATGATCAAATAATCTGTAGTATTCACCTTCTCTATTCGATAAACAAGACCAGCCGGCCAGTTGGAAATAGGGATAGATCCAGATTCTGTCAATCCTAATTGACCTCTTTTTTTTGCTAAACGTATAGCTTGATTTTCCTTTTCTTGAAAATAACCAAAGTATTCGAAATTGCCTTCGCCAAGATCAATCGTCCATGTGATAAATCGAAATGCACTATCTGGGGCATATACTGTTGATATAAATTCAATATCACGTGTCTGGATATACCAAGAATTTTCTGAATTCATAAGTTCATTCGCCATTTTTTCAAACGATATATGTGCTAAATATCTGTGATTTGGATCTGCTGCATTGATCATGACATCCGCGAAAAAGCGGATATCATGTACTTCTTGGGCAACCAAGCACATGGATGAGCAAGAGAAACAAAGGATATTTAAAAAACGCATATGACTTTTAATTTGTGTATTCCAGCTCTAAAACGTTTTTGGGTACGATGTTGGTATTAATGACGACATAAGCGCATAATTGGCTTATTGAAAAACCGCTATTAACATAACTTTGTTGGATGCGCGTTATTAGATGGTAAAATTTAGGCATGAAAAATCAGTCGGATCACTTTTATCAACGCATTCTATTGGAACATCAACGATGCTTGATTTGTCCCTCCCCAGCGGAGGTAACATTGTTTTTTAAGCAAATAATGGGTTTACTTTATAAGCCCTACAGCGATAAGAATATATCGACGCTTACGGATGTTAGATCGGAGATGAAGCGTATACAACTTGAGTTAGCCACCTTACTTCAGGGCGAGAATAATCTTGATATTACTAATCATGAGGAGTGTGCTCAAGTCTTCATGGATGAACTACCAAATATTTATGATCTCCTAAACGACGATATTGCGGCAATCGTCAATGGTGATCCAGCTTGCACTGGTAAGAGGGAAGTTATTCGGAGCTATCCAGGGTTTTACGCTTCTGCGGCCTATCGTGTCGCAAATGCACTGCATCGCCTTCGAGTAAATGATCTTCCTCGCATTATAACGGAACACGCTCATAGTGTGACTGGTATTGACATTCACCCCGGCGCATCTATTGGACGTCACTTTTGCATTGATCACGGGACAGGAATAGTCATCGGTGAAACGTCAGAAATCCATGATCATGTTAAAATTTATCAAGGCGTGACCTTAGGCGCATTGTCTGTTCGAAAGTCAGACGCAGATAATAAGCGCCATCCGACAATCGAAACAGGATGTGTGCTATACGCAGGAGCTACTATTTTGGGTGGCGAAACGGTGATTGGTGCGAATAGCGTTATCGGTGGAAATGTTTGGCTGACCAAGAGTGTTCCTGCTAATTCAAAAATATATTATCAAGCAACAATGGCAGATACAGATGGAACGGATAAGTTGATCGTTTATAATAATTATTCTAAATAATACACTCGTGGCTGGATTGATAGAATTAATCGGAAACACCCCTTTAGTGGAATTAGTGCATATTCCAACCAAATCGTCTGTAAAAATCTTTGGCAAACTCGAAGGGAACAATCCTGGGGGAAGTGTCAAAGATCGTGCGGCCCTTGGGATGATTACAGGCGCATTATCACGCGGCGAAATTAAGGCTGGTGATCGCTTAGTTGAAGCCACTAGCGGCAACACTGGAATTGCTTTAGCAATGATTGCTCGACTCAAAGGGCTTCATATGACTTTAGTGATGCCCTCCAACAGTACAATCGAACGTACGAAAGCAATGAAAGCATATGGTGCTGAGGTCATCGGTACTGATCCAGAAAAAGGAATAGAATACAGCCGTGAGGTCGCCGATAAAATGGTAGAAAGCGGCGAGTATTTCATGCTTAACCAATTTGCCAATGCTGATAATTATTTACAACATTATAAGACAACAGGACCGGAGATATGGCGAGACACTAATGGTGAAGTTACCCATTTTGTATCAGCAATGGGTACGACAGGGACAATTATGGGGGTATCTCGTTCACTGAAAGGTTTTAATAGACAGATTAAAATCGTTGGCACCCAGCCCACGGAGGGCTCAAGTATTCCGGGCATACGTCGTTGGTCTCCCGCATTTGTTCCAAAAATATTTGAAGCTTCGCACGTTGATGAAGTCATAGATGTTTCTGAAATAGAAGCTAGAGTCTTAGCAAATCGATTGGCAAAAGAAGAAGGTATTTTAACGGGCATGAGCAGTGGAGGCGCGCTATCAGCAGCCTTAAAGATTGCCGATCGAATCGATCATGGAGTAATTGTGTTTATTGTTTGCGATCGAGGCGATCGATATTTAAGTAGTGACCTATTTGACTGATTAATCTAAGGCGTCTAAAAATGAAGCCAACTCTCTCCACTTTTCCTTTGAATTTAATTGAAGTTTTGCTACTTGCTTTTGTGCATGAGTGGCTCTTGTGTAAAGCTCTTCTCTATTTTTTACCAACTTATTGAGGGTCTTTATCCATTGCTCTTTTGTATTGGCTTCAAAATAATCTGTAGACGAATTAAGCTCCAAACCCTCTACCCCTATCAAAGTAGATACCATAGGCAACCCATAGGCTATGGCTTCTAACGCCTTAATTCGAATACCACTGCCCGCCAATATCGGAAGGATAATCAAATCCACATTCTTGTAAAATTGATCGCGCTCTTCGTCACTAACAGAGCCGAGATTTATTACTCTCAAATCCTTAGTCGAAAGACTTTCGGCTGCCCTACCCGCTATGCAAATCCGAATAGCTGTATCAAGGTGCGGTAATATTTGGCTGATAAACCATTCTACACCTTGTTGATTCGGTCTCCAATCCATTGCTCCTATGAAGCCAAGTAACAATTCCTCCTTGTTATAATTCGTCGGAGGTTTTTTTTTGAACAAGAAATGACTTGTCACTGTAAGAATAGGCGGTGCATCAATCAAATTGGAAAAAAAAAGAGCATCTATAGGACTTATGGATACAATGCCTGAAGCTCTTTTGACCAATGCATATTCTTCAGTTTTAAGACGTTCTGCCTGACAACGTATATACTGAGTTGACAACCAATTCGCTCCTTTTTGCCATCGTTGCCAAACACGATGTTCAATATTATGGCTGCGATATACAATCTTTATCGAAGGGTAAGAAGCTTTGACTTTCAATACTAAAGGCATCATAAAGAGAGATTCTGCCCAAAGTATATCAATAGAATGCTCATTTACAAAGTCAATAAGAGAAGTCTCGTCTAGATCAAAACGGCTCAAGTGAATAGAGCGCGAATCAAATAGGAGGTTTTTAATAAGTAAAGAAGCCCGTATAGTGGTATCTATTTCCTTTATCTTAACTGCTTTATACTTTTGCAAATAACTTCTGAGCTTAGGATCTGCCGTTGATACATAATGTCGAGAAGTATTGAAGGTAAACAAGTATAAACCATGACAGACCTTCAATAACATATCCGCCATGTGTCCAATGGCTATAGACTCACCACTATGAAGTGGGTAGGGAACTTGCTTTGTAAGTTGGAGTATTCTCAAGAAAATAGCTTAGAGCACTTCTTTACCATCATATTCGATAGGTTTACGATATCCAGCGAAAGGAATCTTTAATATCCCCCAAATATTCATCGTTTGTTGACTATCTGGATACGTATCAACCCCATATTTCAATTTTAAATTGTCCACTTGCTCCATTGTGCCAAACAAACGATCCCATAGTGAAAAGATATTGCCATAATTTGTGTCACTATATGGCTGACGATAGTGATGATGCACTCTATGCATATCCGGAGTTACCAAAAACCAAACTAATATTTTGTCTAGAAAAGCAGGCATTTTGATATTAGCATGTGTAAACTGAGCGAAAACCACGCTTACTGCTTGATAAAACATGATTAACCAAATAGGTGCACCTACAATTAAAACTGCTAAACAAGTAAAGGCAAAACGTATTACACTCTCGCCCGGATGATGTCGATTGCCAGTCGTAACGTCAACATGCTGATCACTATGATGAACGACATGAAATTGCCACATCCATTTGACATGATGCTCAACCCAATGAGGTGCATAAGCCCCTATCAGATCCATAAGCAAGAGACCGCATACTACATTGGCCCATAAGGGCAAACTAAGCCATTGTAAGATACCAAAGTTATTATTTGTAGCTAGATCGCTGGTTTTGATAAGTATGAAGGCTAATGCAAAATTGATTAAAATGGTCGTCATTGTAAAAAAAATATTAACCCCTATATGCTTCCATCTGTTGTTGGCATATCTAAATAAGGGGATGCCGTTTTCTATGAGCAGGAATAAAGCGATTCCGCCGAACAAAAGAATTGATCGGTGCGAAGAAGGAATTGTATCGAAATAATTTATCAGTGCGTCCATAAACTAACCTTATGCAATACAATTTTAATATAATTTTCTGCTGTTCAAGGTGTGTTTCTGTATAAGATATTAAAAATAAATGGCGTAATTTGGTCGTGACTTCTAACAGGACATTACTTTAGCTCCGACGAATAAAAAAACTAGACCAATAGTCCATCTTAAAGTAGATTATGAGTCTGTTGTAACTTAATTTTTTTACGTAGTGATTCTTTTTCCGTTCAAAAAGAGACTTTAATGATTGAAAGATGCCCTTGGTGTGGCACGGCCCCCTTGTATGTAAAGTATCATGATGAGGAATGGGGAGTTCCTGAATATGATAGCCTTGCCTTATTTGAGAAGTTGCTTTTAGATGGTGCACAGGCAGGTTTGAGTTGGTGGACGATCTTAAGTAAACGAGAAAACTATCGTCGGGCATTCGCTGAATTTGACCCCTCGAATATAGCCTCCTATACCAATGATCACCTCGAATTGCTAATGCAAGATTCGGGCATTGTGCGGAATAGATTAAAAATTCAAGCATTTCGGACAAATGCTCGAGTCTACCTAAATATGCTAGACAATGGAACAGATCTGAGTAAAATGTTATGGGGTTATATCGATGGCCGACCGATCGTGAATCATCTGCAATCGATGAATGACGTTGTTCCTACTACTCCACTCAGCGACCGAATTTCTAAAGATTTGAAAAAACTCGGTTTTAAATTTGTTGGATCTACCATTGTTTATGCATTTATGCAGGCAGTCGGTATGGTAAATGATCATCTCGTCACATGCCCTAGACATGCTGAAGTACAAAAGCTGTATCAGAAATAAACAAATTAAATACTCTATCTTATTATGTACTTTCTGATCGAATGAGGGTTGCTAATGCCTTAAGATCTGCACTGGTATTATAGACATGAGGCGATATACGAAGAGCATCACCACGAAGACTAAGGCTTATTTGAGCTGCTTTTGTTTTAACAAAAATCGAATCTAGGCTAACGTGAGCTGGCGGGCGAATACCAAACAGATGCCCCGCGCGATATTTTTTATCCACCGTCCAACCACACTCTTCCACTTCTCGTACAAAATCTAAGCAAATATCCAGAACATATGCCTGGATACCTTTTACCCCCCATGTCAGCAATTGCGATATGGCTTCTGTAAGCATCGGTACATGTATAAAATTGGATGCTTCGCCGACTTCATATCTTCGAGCATAGGTTCTATATTCAGCTTGGTATTTTACTAAATTTTCAAAACGTTGACTTTCTGAGCGATTAATCCAACTTTCTTCGATAGGTATACCGTGGTCAAAAGACTCATTATAGTAAGCCAAACCGATGCCGTACGGCCCCATCAACCACTTATAACCCGCGACAATTAAAGCATCTACGGGAATTTTATCGAGATCAAATGGCATGACCCCGATGGATTGTGTGCCATCGACGATTAGTTTGACCCCATGCTTTTTTGCCTTTTGGCTAATGGCTGACAATTGAAAGATAGTACCATCTGACCAATGCACATGAGGTATTGCAATGGCTAATACTTCATCATCTATTTGCGCTATAATTCGGTCGTTCCAAATTTCTCCCCTTGAAGCAGAAGTCAAAGTTGGGGATATTGTTTGAAGTTGAATTCCTTTGCTTTGAGCTAAACGCAACCAAGGATATACGTTGCTGGGAAATTGCTCTGAGACAACCATGATACGTTTCCTTTTCCCTACAATCAAATTTTGAATAACATTAGCCATACCATAGCTCACACTTGGAATTACGACAATTCGCTCAGGATGGGAGGCATTTATGAGTGTCGAAAACTTCTTTCGCAACTCGTCTACTGATACGAAAAAATCATCTTGACTTATTTGCGGAGGATATTCTTTTATCATAAGTGATTTCTGCCCCACTTCAGAAACAGACCTTAACTGAGGAGACATGTACGCCGCATTAAGATAAATGCCTTCTTTAAGATTAAACAAATGCTTTTGACAATCCATTTATTGATGGTTTAGTGAGCCAAGATTAGGATTCTTCAGCAATGGATATACTTTTTCCTAAATTTTTATCATGAAGAATTTTATTTAAAGTCCTAATTAAACTATTAGAGTCGACTTCAAGTCTAATTTGAGGCGAAATAACTTCTTGAAGGTAATGTTTGAGTCCTTTGTTAGTATAATGTTAATAAGGATTACTAAGCCTTTATATATGCCATAATGTTAATATGACGGGCTATCTTTGGCCTTCTTTTTAATGAGCGTTTAATCTATTTATGAGACCTTTAGCTATAATTTTTTTGTGTTTACTCGGAATGTTTTTGTTTAAGACATATTATTGGGATAAGAACAAATCTAATGATTCAAAAACGCCTAAGGCTTCGGGTCAGATGGTATCTGACACGAGTGCTTCAACTTCAGCAAGGCAAAACAATGTTCTTTCGGCTGATATTTATGTAGCTAAACTTTCAGATAATAGTTCTACCATCTACGCTACGGGCACGATTATGCCCAATGAGGAAGTTGAAATAAAAAGCGAAGTAGCAGGAAGAATTATCGATCTCAACATAAAAGAAGGTGGCTTTGTGCAAAAGGGTCAACGTGTAGTTAAGTTGGATGATCGTGATCTTACAGCACAATTAAAGAAACTGGAATACGAAGATCAACTTGCTGCGCAAATTGAAGCACGGCAAAAGAAGTTATTAGACATTAATGCTATCAGTAAGGAAGAGTATGATATGGCGGTAAACAGGGTAAAAACTCTCAGCGCTGATCGTGAATTATTACAAGTGCAAATAGAGAGAACCTCTATTCTAACTCCCTTCAGTGGACGAATGGGATTGAAGTCGATCAGTGAAGGAGCATATATCACACCTGGCCAGATCATTGTAAATATAGTACAGTCCAACCCAGCAAAAGTTGACTTTAGCATTTCTGAAAAATATAGCAATAAAATATTCGTTGGGCAAAAGTTGAGCTATACGATAGATGGTTTTAACGATGTCTTTACAGCTGAAGTGATCGCCATTGATCCTAAAATCGATGAAAATCTGCGCACATTGCGAATCAGGGGAAAGTCGGCAAACAATCAAGGAAGACTATTGCCTGGCATGTATGTGCGACTAGAGATACCAATCTCTGAAACTAGCGCGATTATGCTTCCTACCGAGGCCATAGTACCGATCCTAAAAGGCAAAAAAGTATATGTGCTCAATAATGGAGTAGCTGAAGAACGTCTCATTACCACGGGCTATCGATCTAATGCATACATTCAAGTAGAAAAAGGTCTCAGTATCGGTGACTCTGTCATAGTGAGCGCCTTAATGACCATCAAACCTAATATGCCTGTACAAGCCCGAAATGTCTTTTAATATCTACCCTCGATTAATCATATAGCTAACTCACCCTCCATATGTCATTATCAACACTAAGCATTAAAAGACCCGTTTTAGCGATTGTTATGAATCTGCTGATTTTGATATTCGGTCTTATCAGTTTTAAATATCTAGGTGTCAGAGAATATCCATCGATCGATCCGCCAGTCGTATCTGTTAGGACTAACTATCCAGGTGCTAATGCTGATATTATAGAATCTCAAATCACCGAGCCATTAGAAAAGGCAATAAATAGTGTGCCGGGTATTCGATCTATAAGTTCTTCGAGTAATCAAGGATCTAGCTCCATTTCGATCGAGTTTAATCTTGATGTAGATATGGAGTCAGCGGCAAATGATGTCAGAGATAAGGTTTCTCAAGCTATGCGCTCACTTCCAAGAGATATAGATGGCTTGCCCACCGTAAGTAAGGCTGATGCGGATTCTGAAACGATTTTTGTAATGCAGCTCAAAAGCACAGAAAAATCGTCCTTGGAATTGAGTGATTTCGCAGAAAATGTGATTATGCCAAGATTCGAAACAGTCAATAACGTTAGCGGTGTTAGAATTTGGGGGCAAAAGCGTCCTTCGATGCGCATATGGATGGATCCTTCAAAAATGGCTGCACAAAGCGTAGTTTCACAAGATATTAAAACAGCCCTTGATCGAGAAAATGTAGAATTACCAAGCGGAACGCTGCAAGGTGACAACACTGAATTGACTGTCAAAACATTAGGACGATTTACTACAGAAGAAGATTTTAATGATCTCATCATAAAAACAGATGGTGCAAAGATTATTAGACTTCGAGATGTTGGTTTCGCGGTTGTCGGTCCTGAAAAGGAAGAGGGAATACTGCGGATCAATGGAGTGCCTCAAGTGGGGATAGCCATCAGCCCACAGCCGGGCTCTAATTACTTAGACATAGCAGAAGAAGTTAAAAAGCGGTATGAAATAGTCAAGGCCGACCTTCCTGATGATATGGAATTAGGGATTTTCTTAGATTATACCACCTTCATCACAAAGTCTATTGATGAAGTAAAGGAAACCCTGATTATCGCCATTGGACTGGTTATATTCATTATCTTCTTATTTTTTAGAGATTGGATTTTAGCCGTACGTCCTTTGATTGATATTCCGGTATCCTTAATCGGGACATTCTTTGTCATGTTTATTTTTGGATTTTCTATTAATGTCTTGACCTTACTGGCCATTGTCTTAGCCACTGGTCTAGTGGTGGATGATGGTATCGTTGTGACAGAAAATATATTCAAAAAATTAGAGGAGGGCTATGGCCCAATTGAGGCGGCGATCAGGGGCTCTAACGAAATCTTTTTTGCCATTATCTCTACCTCTATATCCCTTGCGGCGGTATTCTTACCCGTCATTTTTATGGATGGATTTGTTGGCAAGCTCTTCAAAGAATTTGGCATTGTGCTTGCTTCAGCGGTTATCATAAGTGCGTTTGTCTCACTGACACTTACTCCGATGCTTAATGCTTATCTTATACGAAAAAAGGAGAAAAGAAATTGGTTTTACGAGTCAACAGAACCATTCTTCAAGAGAATGGAAAATAGTTATCGACAAGGACTTACAGCTTTTTTTGGCTACAGATGGTTAGCATGGCCTCTATTTATTGGTGTAGGATTCATGATATTCTTTTTTGGCAAGCAGCTAAAATCTGAATTGGCCCCATTGGATGATAGAAATGTTTTGAGTGTTTCTATGGCAACGCCTGAGGGGTCTTCTTACGAATTTATGGATGATTATGTCATGAAAGCCTATAATGTATTGGTAGAGAAGATACCTGAGAATGCAGGTATTTTGACATATACTGCACCTGGTTTTACCGGTTCTGGAGCATCTAACACAGCTTTTGCGCGTATTGCATTAACAGAAAGTATTACTAGAGAGCGAAGCCAAACAGAGATCAAGGATGTCGTAAATGCTGAATTCAGAAAAATGCCTGATGCACGAGCCTTTGCCAGCGAACAACAAACAATAGCACAAAATAGACGAGGTGGATTACCTGTGCAGTATGTGCTGCAAGCACCTGATTTTGAATACTTGCGTGCGTATATTCCAAAATTCTTAGAAATAGTAGAAAAGGATCCGACTTTTTCGCTCGTAGACCTAAACCTAAAATTTAACCGCCCCGAACTTAATATTACTATCGATCGCTCTAAGGCAAAGAGCATGGGGGTATCTGTGACGGACGTGGCAACCACTATGCAATTAGCTTTTGCCGGTCAGCGATTTGCTTATTATACCAGAGAAGGCAGGCAGTATCAAGTGATTGGTCAATTTGATCGCGAAAACCGTGACGAACCCGTGGATCTAAAATCCCTGTATGTCAAAAACAATCAAGGGCAAATGATACAGTTAGACAACATCGTGACGGCTGAAGAGCAAAGTAACCCGCCTCAATTGTTTCATTATAATCGATTTATGAGTGCTACGGTTTCTGCAGGACTCGCCCCAGGGCGAACTATTGCCGAGGGCATTGCGGCCATGGATGCCGCCAAAGATCAATTAAATGATCCTGCAATCCGAACGGAGTTGACGGGTGATTCGCGTGACTTCCAAGAAAGTTCTAATAGTACGTTGTTTTCTTTCGTATTGGCTTTGCTCTTGGTCTATTTGATTTTAGCCGCTCAATTTGAGTCGTTTATGGATCCCTTTATTATAATGTTGACCGTACCTCTAGCCATTGCCGGTGCTGTGTTCTCCCTTTGGTTTTTTGATCAGACGCTCAATATATTTAGTCAGATTGGTATTATTATGCTCGTAGGATTAGTGACTAAGAATGGAATCTTAATTGTAGAATTTGCCAATCAATTGCGAGAAAAAGGTATGAATACTCGAGATGCGGCTCTTCAAGCGTCAACAATGCGTATGCGTCCTATTATCATGACCACATTAGCCACTGTTTTTGGAGCTACACCGATCGCACTCGCCTTAGGTGCAGCCGGACAGAGTCGTATGTCAATGGGTATCGTTGTGATGGGAGGACTATTATTTTCTCTCGCGCTAACTTTATACGTGATTCCGGTGATGTACACCTATTTATCTCGAAATAAAAATTACGACTTGATTAGGCAGATAGACGAAATTACACTTAACGAACACACAGAATTGCCTAAAGAAACTGTTGTCGGATAATGATAATAGAAATTCAAGAAGAACTAAATTGATAGATGGTATGAGGAATATTTGGTGTGCAATATTAATTACTAGTTTTTTACGCCTCGAGGCACAAGAAATTCTATCACTTTCAGGTGCTATTTCTATTGCAATGGAAGAAAATTTTGGAATTAAAGTTGTGAAACTACAGGAAAGGGCCAGCGAACTACAAATCTATAAAGCCAACGTGGGCATGACGCCTAATGTTGATTTGAATGCCAATCTTGGTCTTTCGGGTAATAATGTAAATCAAACTTTTACGGATGGAAGAGTCATAAATCGTTGGGGTCGCACGGTTAGCCCAGGGGTAAATGTGTCAGCCGATATGATACTCTATGACGGCGGTCAGATGCAGGCTGCCTTTGATCGTCTTGGATTGTTAAATGAGTTGACCGTTCTTCAGTC
Organism: uncultured Saprospiraceae bacterium; assembly: GCA_964616755.1. GTDB lineage: Bacteria > Bacteroidota > Bacteroidia > Chitinophagales > Saprospiraceae > CAYNFR01. The sequence goes on from CAZTSI010000010.1 coordinate 48,244, forward strand.
CAAAGTGCTTATTCAAAACACCATCGTCGAAGTCATGAGAGCATATTATGATATAGATCGAATAAAAGAAACAGTCAATTACCTTAATATTTTAATCGGTTATTTAAATGAGCGCTTAAAAATAACGGAAGAACGATGGATCGTTGGTCAAGGTTCTAAATTGGATTTTTTACAATCAAAAACAGATCTCAATGCACAATTGGTGGATCTAAAACGAGCTGAAAATGAACTTAAAAACGCCAAAGTCCGCTTGAACGGTTTATTAAATCGAGATCCTTCGATAGATTTTGATACCCAATCAGATCAGTACGAAATAAGAGACTATGCATTGGATGAACTGTTTGAAGTAGCGTTAGTCGAAAATCGTGATCTAATTGTTTTGCAGAAATCAGTAGAAATCAATAAGAAAGAAGAAGAACAACGGCAAGCTGCTATGAATCCTACCCTTGCGGCTAACGGCAGTCTAGGTTACAGCTACCTCAATACAACGGCTGGGTTCTTGTTGTCCAACCGAAATATTTTTACGAGCTTAGGCGTGACAGGTAGAATGCCCATCTATGATGGAAGCAATCGCAAGAAGCAAATAGAAATTGCTAAGTTGAATACTCAAATCGCAGAAACCCAGCAAGAAAATGTCCAAATCCGAATCCAAAACGATTTAGCTATTGCCTTTAATCAATATATGACCGATCGCGAATTATTGACATTTGAAGAAGAGAATCGTCTCGTAGTCGAGGAAAACTTGATTATTTCGATTGAAAAATTTCGCTTGGGCGGATCTACCATTTTGGAATTAAATGAAGCACAGCGCAGCTATGACACTTCTCTCAATCGACTAGTAAACGCCAAGTTTAGCGTCAAGTTATCGGAGTTAGAACTATTGCGGCTGAGTGGTTTAATTGCCCGTTAATCTACGTTTATAACCTATCCACACAAATAGTGCTATGAGTACGGATAGTGCCATTAACATGTAAGGTCTTTTTTGTTTGGATTTAGTTTCCTCTATTACAATAATAAGGCTATCGATAGGAGGGTTTAAGAGTATCTGTGTATCGCCTCCTGTCCAACGTACTATAAGGCTATCGATTTGGTCGTCAACTCCTAAACCAAAATGAGCCAGCGCACTATTCTGAGAAATATGACTTGAACCTCCACCGTCAATTTCCCTTATTTGTCGCTTTGATTTAGTGACTATTTCAACTCTGGAGCCTAATCCGCGGCTCTCAGATTGCACACCCACCAATTTCACCTTCGCCCAATGAAGAGGAGATTGGAGTTCGTTGATAAAAAGTTTTGTTCTTGACGAGTCTGGATAGTCTCTAATGGGGTTTTGATTTATGACAAGAATATCCAGATCGCCATCATTTTCCATATCAAATACAACGCTACCTCGTCCTATACCATAATCATTTACCCCAGCGAGCCGAGCGACATCCTCAAACTTTCCCGATTTATTTTCAAAAAGAAAATTACCCATGGCCGTGCAGTTTGGATTAAGATCGCCATTTACGACATATAAGTCGACATCGCCATCATGATCGAAGTCCTGAAAATGCGCCCCCCAGCTGATTGTAAAAATATGCGTTCCTAGCTCTTTCGCTTTATTCATGTAGGCTTGATCAACTCCTTGGCTAAGCATAAACTTGTTAAACTTTATGTTCGTAAAAAAGTAATCCAAAAAGCCATCTTCATTAACGTCGGCTAGTGCTGTACTCATGGCATTGATGCGCAGATCTAAGCCCAATTCTACTTCGGCATATGTAAATATTTTACGGGGATATTCATTTTTAAGAACATAATTAGGTGTGGCCTTGTACCCAAAATCGTGATTAACGATGATGTCTTGATCCCCATCATTATCATAGTCTGTGAACAAGCCACCAAATCCAAATCCGCTATGATTGAGTCCATAACGATCATATTCATTTTTAAAGTAATTGCCTTTCTGATTAATCAATAGGTAGCCCTTTGCTATTCGGCTAGCATTTACAATTGTGGCATCATTAATCTCTGTTAAAGGGCCATCATAATCCAAAAAATAATTGCCTACATAGAGATCAGGATAACCATCCCCATTGACATCGCCAAATGAAGCTCCGGTGCTAAATGCATATAATTGATCTAAACCGTATTCCGCTGTGGCATCTCTAAAAGTACTGTCTCCATTGTTGAGAAATAGCAGATTAATCGCCTGAGGTATGACTTGCACTGAATCAGCTCTTGTGCTTGTGGTAATGAAAATGTCTACCCATCCATCACGATTTACATCTGCCGAAGCAACGCCAAGAGTGACAAATTTTCGAGTCAATGTCATTCCTGATTGATCAAAAATGTTGATGAAGCTCGCCATACCTGTATTGACAAGTAATTGATCATCTGCTAATCCGCCAGTAATATAGAGATCCTCGAATCCGTCATTATTCAAATCAAAAACGCAGGCTGCACCACCAAACAAGCCTTCAAAAACGCGGTATTGGTGCACAATGCCAGCGTCTTCAGCTATGTCTTTGAACTGCAATTGTGCAGAAATAGTCAAGTGGTAGAATGAAGCGCAAACAACAAAAGCAATTTTTTGCCAATAAGTTTTGTCGTCACAGATTCTTTTACAACCCTTGCTATTCATGCCTCTTCCATGCTAGATCGTTAACATTGTTGGCAATTAATACGCCTTTCTCAAGGCCTACATCATTATCATGCGGAATATGAATACCGCCATAAAGCCTTGAATTAGCGGTTTCTTTAGCAATATCCCAAAAAGTTGAAAATTTGCGTGGCACAAAATCAACATCTCTCGCATGATCACGCTCACGATGATAATGACTGCTGTCAATAAAATCAAATCGCTCACCATAGAGCTCAATCAGAACAGTCATGGCCGCAGCAGATTGTATAGCATGGCCAGAAGGGAAAGCTGGGAAAGGTGGATCCGGCCAAAAGGATTCCCATTCGGCGTCGATATACTTGGGGATGAAAGTATTGGGTCGCTCAGTGAAAAAATGATATTTCCATCGCCAACAATTTATAAATGCATCAGCCACAGCCATGCCCACGCGAGCCAATGTCATAGCTGAGGCTACTAAACTAGATTCGAATTGCTCTAATGCTTTTGAAGCCAAAAAATAAGAGTGTCCTGCTGGTGAATATGTATCGGCTGGATCATCTCCCCACCATAAGGCAATTTCCTTTTGCTCTTGCGTGAGCTTTTGATCGACGGTATAAACTGTCCAAAATTGCTTAAAATATGCGGACGTACGCGAAGTGTCAAAAGGGATAAACTTAGGATTGGACATCATTGCATTAATTTCCAAAAAATTTCTGTTACTCCCCCAGCCAGGGTGCAAGGGATGATGACTAATAGATTGAGCAAACAAGGCTGGCTGCCAAGAACCTTCGAAGCTGGGATGTTGCCATTCTTTGTCAAAATTACGTAAGTAGGCACGGTGACCGCCATCTGTTTTTGACCATTCAAAGATGATTTCTGCAATAGCCTTTCCGTATTCTATAGAGTTCTCGAGGACTTTTTTATTGACACCGTTGTGCAAAAATGACTTCTGTAATACTCCATCTAGCGAATCTATAGACATCTTGTTGGCATCGGAAGTTTGCATGTATAAATGCTTAAGGATAGCCGCTTGACCAGCAGATAAGGAAGATGGAAAGTATATTTCTTGACTAAACTTAGGAAGCAAATTAGCATCAAATCCATTCAGTTGCGAAAGTATACTGCTATACGTAGAATCCATCCTCACCACACTCTCGTACATCGTCAGACCGATATAGCCCAGCGCTCTGGATGCATATGTCGGACTGTTAGCGGGCGTGTCTTTGGTAATTCGCAAGGTCATTTCTGCCCAAGTGGACACTATCTCATGTTCGTGAAATTGCAACACCTGACTTTGTTGACAAGAATTATAGACTACTACGGTCAACAAAAATAATCCGATCCAGGTATTACTGAGCTTCATACATCACAACTTCTCGTCCAGAAATTACAAAAAGTACCCTCCGCCCAAAGATCTCTACATGTCGAACGTCGCCAATCAAATTAATACCGGAAAATCGTTGAGGAACAACTTTAAAATCTCCGTTACTACTTCCTTTTAACAGAAGCCCTTGATTCGACGCTATTTGGCCTAATCGCAACTTCATATAATGATGATTACCACCTAGGAGCAGATCCATTTGCCCATCTAAATCATAATCGAAAACAGCACCTGCACAAATGCTGGCATATTGTACCTCAGCAGGGAACGTACCCAAGGTATACGCGCCATCGGTTGAACTTAGTAGTAAGATTGTGGCCAAAGTATCAACCGTCATTCGTAGAGCACCATCCAAATTTAGTGCGCTTAGAATACTATTCATATCAGCGCCAGCATAAGTGGAATAATTAGTATAGATGGATCTGAATTGTGGTAGCTGACGGAGCAGTTCATCGCGTGTAGAGATTGGTGCATACTCCCCCTGAATTTTATAAAAAATTAGTGGATCGATAGCACCATTCTCGTCAAAATCTTTAGCGACCATTAGTAAGGGTGCGCCATTAGAAAAAGCAAACTGATTATTCTCACCTAAATTCCCAATGATAAAGTCAGGCCTTCCGTCTTGATTAAAGTCATGCGAAATAATAGTATTCCAAAGACCTGTTTTAGTGAAATTTAATAACGTGCTAGATTTGTCTACAAGAGCATTATTCTCATTCAAATATATCTTTACGCTTGTCCAGTGACCCACGGTGATTAAGTCGAGTTTATTGTCCCCATTTACATCGACCCACATTGCATCTTGAATAAGTTCAGAAGCAGCCTGATGGGGCAACCACTCAGTACTCGCATCATCAAAGGATCCACTTTGATTGTTAATTAACAATCTGCTTGGATAGGCTCGGGGAAACGACCCCGGTACTACCCCACCTCCTATAAAAAGGTCTTCAAATCCATCCCCATTTATGTCAGCTGCAATAACCACCGAACTGGTGAATCTTTCATGAGCAAGATATTTGCTTGATTTCTCAAATACTGCACGGCCATTATTAATATATAGACGATCAGTCAAATGTTCATCCCCATCGATCATCTGATGAAAGCCGCCGCTTCCAACAAACAGATCTAGATCACCATCTTTATCGATGTCAAGATATGTTGCGCTTTGATCAAAAAATGCTTTGTCTTTTTCAAAAATTGGATTAGCAACGCTTTTAAAACGACCATCTGATTCTTGCAGAAATACTTGGCTAGCTTGATTGGCGTAGCCACCTACAAAAAAATCAGTTTTGCCATCGCCATTAAGGTCAGCCTGCACTAGTGCAGGTGCTTCTTTTGAGTATTCGAATAAAAGCGCCGATTGCCGATCAAAATCATAGGGAATATCTTGCGCTTGAGAAATATTAAAGGGGCTAGCATTGCGCTTAAAGTATGTGGATTGAATAGGCTGAAAGGGGCTTTTCAACAAATAATGTGCAATACCGCTTTGTTCAACTATAGTATGTACCTCATTAACTTTCAAACTATAATGCGACTCTACCTTGCCGGCGGGCCAATGTACATGGACAGAATCAACTTCTGATGCCTCCCCCAAGCCGATATGTACTTTATCTGATACCGTAGAAAGATAACCACGATTCAAATAATGCTCATAGGTGAACATTTTGTCTTTGACAAATACATCGAGTCTTATTCCTATGCCAGAAAGATTTTTTGAAGTGCCTTTGAATTCAAATTGTATGTATGATGAATTCATTGTGTTATTGCGATAAAGAAAGGCTTCTTGATTGATGTTATTTGTGATTATGTCTAGGTCACCATCATTGTCTAGATCTGCATAAACTGCTCCATTGCTATTGGCTTTTTGTGCCATACCCCACTCAATGGTCTTATTCTTGAACTTCAAGTCTTTATTTCCTGCAAAAATGTAGTTGGCGATATCTGATGACGGCATACGTTCGATCATATCTAATACATCTTCCCGTGTTAATCTACCTTTGCGTGCCACTACTCCCTCCATGTAGTTTATAAAGTCCAAATTCGTGTAATCGCGTTTATACCCATTCGTGATATATATATCTCGCCATCCGTCATTATCATAGTCAGCCAACAAGGCTGACCAGCTCCAATCTGTATTAGATATACCGGCATACTGACCAAGTTCTACAAAACGACCTGTACCTTGATTTATGTGCAACATGTTGCGCATATATTGATAATGAAAACCGCTCTTAAGGTTGAGTTCAAATTTCGACTGATTATCGGCGGCCATTAATAGTTTTTGGCGCCTATTATCTTCTGGTAACATGTCAAGGGTAAATATATCCGACCACCCATCATTATTGATATCCGCAATATCATTGCCCATAGAAAATTGGCTAGTATGCGTAATTGAAGTGGATAGTTCATTTTCAAAAGTTCCATCTTTTTTATTCATATACAGGTAATCTGGTACTGAATAGTCATTAGAAACATAAAAATCTGGCCACCCGTCTCTATCAAGATCACTGATACCGATGCCCAATCCATAACTTAATGCTGAACCATTAATACCTGAGCTAGTCGTTACATCTGTGAAAACACCATTGTCTTGGCGAAATAAACGTAAGCCCATTTCTGGCGAGTCAATTTTTAACTGTTCGGCTGTACTTGTTTCATTTAGTATGGGTAGATTTTTTGGATTGTGATTCAATTGTAATATATCGACATCTCCATCTCGATCGTAGTCTAAAAAATAAACTTGGTTTGTATACGCTGTGCTTGCTAAGCCCATAGATTCGGCTTCATCTTCAAAGCGGGGAATGCCTTGATCATTATTGCCTTTGTTGATAAAAAACTGATTTTTACGCTTCTCGGGTGGCAGTGTTCCAGAATAGCTAACATGGATATCGATTCGGCCGTCATTGTTGATGTCTATGGCTGCAACACCTGTTTTCCAAGGGCCTAAGCGACCTTGTGCACCACTTTGTCCCGTTATATCTTCAAATTGCCAGCCGCCTCTATTAAGATAAAGCCTATTTTCGCCCATATTAGACGTAAAATATAAGTCGGTAAAACCATCTTGATTAAAGTCAGCCGCTGCGACACCACCACCGTTATAAAAATATTCATACATCAAGATATTCGTATTGAGTCCCTCCTCTAGGTTATTTTGAAATCTAATACCTGTTGTCTCTGATGAAAGCAATTCGAATAATGGATCCTTAAAAGACAGACGATCTTCCGTTTCATGCCCTTGAGTACAAAATGACAGATACATTGAGCAACATACCGTGACGCTAAACCATACCGTTAATCGATTCTTTCTATCTCCAACATGTATCATTGCTTAGCTTATAGGACAAAGATAAGGACATTAAAGTGCATTATTAAATTGAGAAATGCTCTCTTGACCATTCCGAAAGAGAGCATTTCCGCTAAAAAAGAGAAAATATTGTTAATAGCCCGGATTTTGAATCAAAAGCTCATTTCTATTCACCTCATCTCTACTTAAAGGTCTAAAGTACATTTTATTTCTCCAAACGCGTGTCTCATTTGAGGTGTTATCTACCACTTGATAAGTGTATGTATACTTACTGGTATCATAACGATAAGGCACGTGAGGTGTTTGACCAGGTTTCAAGGTAGCCCGAACATTTATAGATTTGATACCGCGACCTAATAAGTTGCCTAGCAGCCATCTGCGGGCATCATGATATCTATGTTCCTCATAGGCTAATTCTATTCTTCTTTCGTTGATGATACGATCAATCAAGTTTTGTCCACTATCAGTAATCGCAGGCATACCGGAACGGAAACGAATTCTGTTAATCCAGTTTCGCGCTTCTGTTTCTTGACCCAAGACTGCTGAAGCTTCTGCATAGTTTAAGGCCATCTCGGTATAGCGAATAAATGGAAATGGTATGACTTGAGCATCTGAGAAGTTATCAGCCTTAGCAGGATCTCCATCAATAAATTTGCGTGTGTAATAGGCTGTTCTTGACCCGTTCCAGTTTTCGATACTTGACTCGCGAGTATCTACACCGTTAATTAGACCACCTCTACCATCGTCATAGTGTCCAGTTTGAATCTGATTGTAAGGTTCTAGACCAACGACGGCTGGCGGACGAGGTTTCCAATTTGAACCGTCATACATGACTGTGCCATAAAATCTTGGATCACGATCAGTATAAGGCGAAGCTGCATGCGCTGGATTACTCCAATCAAACTTAGATCCATCTAACATTTCATAGTCATCCACCAACTGCTGAATAGGAGTGTTGCCGGCCCAGTTGTTATAGCCGTTGGGGCCATTATTAATGCCATAGTTAATACCGCCTAAAGGCCACCCGTCTTCTTGGACAAAGTCAGGAGTGTGTGTTCTTTGGAATAACAATTCAACAGATGCCGCAGGATCACCAACGGCGCTCTTTCCACCCATAGCAAGGGATATATAGTTTTGGCGTCCTTCTGCTGCCGTCACGGGTGCTGAAAGATCCATTTTGTATCCTTGGCTTGCATCTAAGACAGCTTTTGCTGCAGCTTGCGCTGCTTGCCATCTTGCCATTTGACTACCGCTTGTATTCGCTAACAGCTCAATATTACTAAAACCTGGAAACAGTCCGCTTATTTTGCTAGCATCGTGAAGATCAGAGGCATCGTACAATAACATTCTAGCCTTCAATGCCATGGCCGCTAATTGAGAGGCTCGTCCATCCGTAACAGGCTTTCCCTGTAAAAGAGTGGCTGCTTGATCTAAATCAGCAATTATAAAATTGACTGACTCGCCCCACGAAGCTCTCGCCACTGAATAATCTTCATCCAATCCGTAAGGTCTGTCTATTAGAGGCACACCTCCATAAAAACGCACCAACTGATGGTAGTAGTAGGCTCTAAGGAAATGAGCTTCGCCGAGAAGTCGATCTCTCAAAGCCAAGTCCGTAAAAGTGGCAATAGGTAGGTTTTCTATGGCTATGTTCGCTTGACGAATAGCTAAATACATAGCATTCCATCCATATGTCGGACTAATCCAAGCAAGAGCTCCAGGAGCTTCGTTGCCTTCGGTAAATGTATTGATATTGCGACCAGCATGCGTAAACATAGCTTCGTCTGTAATAGAGGCTAGTGCTTGTTCTTCAAAACCCGCATAGCCTAGAAATGAATAAATATTGAATACGAATGCTTGTGCCAATGGACCATCCGCCCAAGTAGCATCACTCGAGATCTTATCCAATGGCCGTGTATCTAAAAAATTGTCATTACATGACATAGGGACTAGCAAGACTGCTAAGAAAGCCAATAAATAAACTTTAGAATTTTTTTTCATGGTTAATATTTTAAAAGGTTACACTAACGCCCGTGTTAATAACTCTAGCTTGAGGATAGAATACACCTGACTGACTTTCTGTTTCAGGATCAAACAATCCATGTTGATCAATGGTTAACAAATTGAGACCATTCAGATATATACGTATGTTACCAATCCCCGCTTTGTCCAATACATTGTTTCTTAACGTATATCCGACTTCAAGGTTTTTCAAACGAACGTAATCTTTATTAAATAAGTAATAAGTATTATTTCCATAAGGGCCACCTGTAAAATAAGTATCGCCTCGGCTGGCCAAACGAGGATGCTCGCTACTAGGATTGGCTATGCTCCAACGATTGTCGAAGCTGTACTTTAAGAAGTTACCGATATCGCCTGACTCCGTTTGTACGCGAATGGCTGCACCTGTTGCCCCTTGGAATAGTACCGCCATATCAAAGTTCTTGTACTGTAAATTGAAGGTTGCACCAAAGTTGAATGTCGGTGTAGTATTTTTATTCAATCGAACTTGATCATCTGCATCAATCTTACCATCATTGTTTTGATCCTTGAATCTCATGTCACCCGGTATAAGTCTGCCAGTTACCGCGCTGTAATCCAATTGTTCAGCTTCGATAGCAGCTTGATCTCTAAACACGCCATCCGATTCATACACTAAAAAGGCATTAATAGGCTTTCCTTCTTGGAATTGATATTCAGGTGCACCTGGGATCTCATCTAGGAATATAACTTTATTTCGAGCATATCCACCATTAATTCCAGCACTCCATCTAAAATCAGATTTACCCTGATTGTACAAAAAGCTGAATTCAAATCCAGAATTGTTAACTTGACCCGCATTTACGGGAGGCAGTAAACTGCTGATACCTGAAGATGCAGGTGTGGATCCTGTCTTTTGAATCAAGATTTGATCTCGCTTATTGAAGAAGTATTCCAAGGTAAAATCTAAGTTGCCTCCAATAGTTCCGTCCACACCAAAGTTTAAGTTATTAGCGCGTTCCCAAGTAAAATTCGGGTTGGCAAGGACAGTTTCTCTCAGGGTAGCTTCAACAATGCCGTCGATAGGATATTGGCCAAAACCATAAGTAGCTAGGAAGGCATATTCCTGCAACTGATTGTTGAAGAACACTTGGTCATTACCCATCTGCCCGTAAGAAGCTCTAAGTTTTAATCTATCTAAACTTGGTACATTAAACCAGTCTTCGCTTGTTACATTCCATCCTAATGAAAGACCTGGGAAGAAGCCAAAACGACTATTAGCAGGGAAGATATAAGATCCATCATATCGCCAAATAAACTCGGCTAAATATTTTTCCTTATAGTTATAATTCACGCGACCATAATAACCTAATCGAGCACGTTCATAGGCGCTACCACCAGTGTTTTGCTGCGTTGCACTACCTGCAAACAATTGGTCAATTGCCGCAGATATATAGTTTCTTCGGAAGGCTAAAAAGTTAGATCCTGTAAACTTCTCTTGAGTCACCCCGGCCATAGTTGAAAGGGTGTGATGATCACCAATCTTAGTATCGTACGATAATATGGCTGAAAGGTTCGTATTTAAAACCGTATTATTCGTTTGGGTTAATTGTGCCTGTTTGAAGTTAGAACGTACGGCTCCATCTAATCTAGGAGTGACACCGTCAGCTTCAAAAGACGTTCGATCCCATGAGTATAGCATCCAAGGCGTTTGCCAAATCTTAGAGGATTCAGAACTTCTATCTACGGCACCAGAGAGATTTAGTTTCAAACCACTCACCCAAGGATTAGTAATAACGATTCCGCCATTGATTTGTGTAAAATCTCTAGGGCTGTCTGTATAACCTGTTGCATTGGTTGTGATGACAAAAGGGTTTTGTCCGTTTTCAATATCCGGCCCGGGTAATCCATTTGGCCATACGGCTGGTTCAGTAGGTCTACCCCTCATTAGCATTCTGAATATACCACCAGCTGATTCTGTTGGATAATTTCGATCTTCACGTCTAGCTACAATGCCCAAGTTAGCTGAAACGTGCTCTGTGACTTGGGCATCTATGTTTGTTCTAAAGCTATATTGTTGAAAACGAGTTGCAGAATTTTTGTAGTAAGCATCTTGATCAACATATCCCAATGAACTAAAATAATTGAATTTATCCGATCCCCCTGACATTGTTAGATTATGTCGTTGCTGTGGTGACCAAGTCTTAAATACATCACCGAACCAATCTGTATCGGGGAAGCCCCATGGATCACTTCCGTCCTCGTGTTTACGTATAGTCTCCGGACTAAAGTTTGCATTTAGTGAACTTATACCTGGGGTAGGTGATTCGTAACGCCCAGTTGAGGTAATAGCCTGCGATGCAGCGCCCCATTCGTTAACAGGAATAGTGCGATAGATCGGCAATTCATTCATGATGTTTGCGTATTCGCTTGCATTTGACATTTCTGGCACCCTTGTAGGCTGCGACCATCCTTGATTAAAATCATATGTAATGGTAGGTTTACCACTTTTGCCTCTTTTGGTGGTTATTAAAATCGCGCCATTGGCAGCACGAGCACCATATATGGCAGCAGAAGCATCTTTGAGCACAGAAATTGACTCAATATCTTGCGGACTAAGCCGTCCCAATCCTCCATCTCTATCGGGGATTCCATCAATTACTATTAGAGGGCTACTATTTCCTAGTGTATTGGTACCTCGTATGGTAATTCTTGATCCGTCCGCCCCAGGTTCGCCACTGGTTTGAACAGCAACAAGTCCAGGTAATCGTCCAGCTAGTGAATTTGAGATGTCAACAGCTGGGGATTGAACAAGCTCTTTGCCTTGAAGAGCGGAAACTGCCCCTGTGAGCGTAGCCTTTTTCTGAGTTCCATAGGCAACGACGACAACTTCACTAAGTTGCTCGCCTTCCTCCATAGAGACATTAATGACAGGAGCGTTGCCGACCGCTATTTCCTGAGTTTTGTAACCAGTATACGAGAATACAAGCACATCACCCTGATTAGCTGATAAGATGTACTTGCCATCAATGTCCGTAACTGTACCATTAAGCGAGCCTTTTACTAGGATATTCACGCCTAGTAAAGATTCATTATTCACATCCGTAACTGTACCACTGACCTGTTGCGCGACAAGTCCAAGGCTACAAAAGAGTGTGAAAAAAACCAAACAATAGTTCAATAATTTCTTCATACGACTAATTTAAAAAGGTTAAAAGACAATTTTTCCCAACTTTAGCCACAAAATATAAATAATAGTGAATATTGCATGCGATAAAATTAAAATATTAAATGTAAAAGAGACATTTCTTAATTATGAACAGCAAAACATTGAAGGAAAAGCACGAAATTCCGACTGACTATATAGATGCAAAGAAGCAATATGTCGCTGTTGACTGCATAATTTTCGGCTTTGACCTCAATGAAGTCAAGATCCTGCTATTCAAAAGACTGATAGAACCGTTAAAGGATAAATGGTCATTAATAGGTCGCTTTTTGGGTGAAAGCGAATGCCTAGATAATGCGGCATCAAGAGTATTGTTTGAGTATACCGGCTTGCAAGATATTTATCTGAATCAACTCCATTGCTATAGCGACCCTGTCAGAGATCCTGGCGGGCGAGTTATTTCTGTGAGTTATTATGCCTTAATAAAATTAGATAAGACCAAGCTACTTCTCACGAGTAAATTTCAGGCAAAATGGTTCGACTTGAATCAAAAACCCTCATTGATTCTTGACCATGATCAAATGGTGAAGGATGCGCTAGATAAATTGCGTGAGGTAGCACGACAACAACCCATCGGTTTTGAACTATTGCCCGAAAAATTTACCATACCACAGCTTCAGTTGCTGTATGAGTCTCTTTTCGGACATAAAATTGATAGCCGCAATTTTCGCAAAAAAATATTAGGTCAAAAAATTTTAACGAAACTGGACGTTAAAGACTTTACAAACTCGAAAAAAGGCGCCTATTTTTATTCGTTTGATGTTTATCGTTACAATGAGAAGCTAAAAGACGGATTTATCTTTTCGATGTAAACCGACACAGGAATTCAAAAGAGACAACTCTCTTTTGAAGAAAAATTGCCTCTTATGACTCCAATATATCTTAGTTCGTGCGGATAAATTTACCCGTAATACTTTCTTGGTCGGTTATAAGTTCGTAATACATTACTCCATAAGTACCTCCAAACTGATCCGACGTCAGAGGAATAGTATTCATTCCCTTATTCAATTGTAGAGGTATCGTTTGTAGTATTTTACCTTCCACAGAATAAATCATCAGCTTTCCAAGTGCTGCTTTAACCATTGTAACACTGAATAGAGCATTATTAGAAAATGGATTTGGCGAAATAACTACTTCATTCAATACCACGTTTTGACTCAACTTGTTAGATCTGCTGCTAGCTGTTTGATCTACAAATGCGCCTGAGGTATCGCAAAAGTCGCTAAATAATTCAAAATCACTTTCGCTGTCATGCCAACCGTCTACTATCACCAAATAGGTACCTGCACTTAGGGATATGTCGATCTCCTCATTGAGGTTTGCAACATTTCTACTTGATCCTATGACTTCTCCTTCCTCACAACTCCCTCTCACTAGGAATAGATCTAAATCCGCAGCTAAATTCTTTAACGTAAATCTCGCTTCAGATGCCGCAGTAATGGTGAATGAGTATACACGCTCTCCACCACTATACCCTACCAACAACAATGTATCTCCTAGCAAATACATTGATTGATTATCTGGAAGACCTTTGGTTGATTCGTCCGACAAATCTTGAAAGCATGTTATTGGGGTCGGTTCAGAACAATCGATCCCACATGATAGCGACAAAGTATAATCCCCCACTACGTTTTCTGTGAATCCTTCAATCAAGGCATAATAGCGGCCTGCAGGCAATGGATTGGTGGCATCCGAATATACTTCACCTACTGCGCCAGCATTACTTATTTGCTTGGTGGTGTTATAATTCTGTGCTTTACAGTTTATATCGACAGGTGTGAGGTCTTCATTCAAAATAAAGAGAGAAAGATTACCGCCGCTTTGAGTCATATTCAACATGAGGATATCATCAACATTTGTTTTTTCAAACATAACTAGCTTATCTGGTCCATTATAATTTAAATCAGTCTCGAAGCATAATAGTATATCTTCTCGGCTAAAGTCACTCGATGCTCCTCTTGTGGTACCTGAAACGCTACCGCCACATGACAAGATAGCATCAATAGAAAATGCAACACAACACATCTTCGATTCGCCTTCACAAATACTCTGAAAACAAGCTACAAATCTTTGCTCAGAAGTTGACATTTCGCCTTGGTATGTTGCTGTAGAATCAGCACCGATACTTATTTCAACTCCAGTTTCATTAATCACGCCAGCAGCATTTGTCGAGAATATGGTCAATCGATTATTGGTTGAACATGATTCCTTTATAATTTTTTTCAAATCAAACGTCAGATTGTCCGCACTATTAAATTTGTACGACAAACAAGTTGAAGGTTCTGGAGTTGGATCAACAGGGTCTGGATCAATGGGGTCTGGATCTATGACAGCATCCTCACAATCAACGAATAATTTATAAGAAGAAACTGCCCAAGGGTCTGCAGAATCCACAATGAGATAATAGGTTCCTTCTGCATTATTTACAGTAATAGTTTCACTGTCTTTCCGAAGGTTTTTACTATATCCTGCGCAGCTCGAAAACCTCACATTACCTCCTGTCGTTACACATTTTTTAAAGAGCAATAAATCAAAATCTGCACTCAGATTTGACATTTTAATGGTCAGCTGCTTTTTACCTGTGGGCACTTCTATTTTATACAAATGGTCAAAGCCTTTATACGAATAGCTACTATTAAAACAACCAGAAAGGTCGTAGTTTGATTCATTCAATGAACTTTTAGTTGGAGAGTCATACCATTTATTCGTGCCGCATGCTAGAGGAATAGCCGAATGGCAATCTAATGGTTGAACAGGCTCATGGCAATCAACAGAAATTTCATAACCAGATTTATCCCACGGATCATTTGAATCAACAACGATATAATAAGTACCTACTGCATTTTCAATAATTACTTCTTCATCGGATTTGGCCGAGCGCGAAGATATCCCTGCACATGATTTTAACTGCACTTTATTACTTACTGAGCCACAATGTTGAAATACTAATAAATCCAAATTTGCGGACAGTTCTGTCAATTTAATCTTAAGGGTTTTCTTCGTATTGCCTACATACACAGAATATAAATGATCGTTGCCTTTGTATAATTTTGACGAAGAAGAGCACCCCGCGAAACTATAGTTCTTTTCATCCAAATTATTCTTTTGAGAAGCATTGATCCACTTTCTAGCTCCACATTGTAGTGGTGTGGCATGGCCACAATCATAGGACGGTTCTTCAACGCACTTCACAGATATCTCGTAGCCTGACTTATACCATGGATCACCCGCATCTACTACGAGGTAGTACGTGCCCGACGCCTCTTCAATTTCAATCCATTCATCAGATCTATTATTCTTGGTGCTCACTGCCACGCATTGTTTTAGTTGAACTTTATTGCTCCATATATCGCAATATCTATACAGCAACAGATCCATGTCAGCTGTAAGTCCAGACATTTTAATCTGCAATTTTTTCTTGCCAGCCCCTGCTTCAATTCTATAAAAATGATCCATGCCAGAGTAATCCTTAGATGTATATGAACATCCTGAAAGTTCATAATTTGCATTTGAAAAATGTCCTGTAGTAGGCGCATTAACCCATTTTGAATCTCCACACTTTAGCAATGTGGCTTGGCTACAATCATAGGTAGGCTTATCTTCACAATGGACGGTTATTTCATATCCACTTCTATCCCATGGGTCATCTGCATCAATGACTAAGTAATAAATGCCCGAAGCATCATTTACCTCTATAGCTTCATTGCTCTTCCCAGATTTTCGACTTGATGCCACACATTTAGACAAGTTGGTGCGAGACCCATAATATGAGCCACATTCTCTAAATAATAGCAAGTCGAGATTGGCGGAAAGCCCACTCATTTTTATTTTTAATGTACGCTTACCATTACCTGCATCGATGCGATAAAGGTGATCATACCCCTTGTACCCATAAGTAGATGAGCCACAATTTGCTAGATCGTAATTGGTGTGATCAATACTGTTGCTAGTCGGTGCATTGACCCATTTACTATCACCACATTTCAAATTAACGGCTGTTGAGCAATCCGCGTAGCTTGGTCGCTCAGTGCATATGAGCTTTATTTCATATCCGCTTTTTGCCCAAGGATCATTGCTGTCAACGGAGAGGTAATAGACTCCGTTCGCATCGTTTAGTTCAATTATCTCGATTGATTTGCCAGATTTTGTGCTTGACGCTATACAAGGAGTAAGTATACCACTCCCCCAATCAGCAGCACATTCTCTAAAAAGTAATAGGTCTAAATCGGCATTAAGGTCACTCAACATTATCTTTACATCCTTCTTACCTGAACCAAGATCAATACGATAAAGATGATCGTTCCCTTTATAATCAGCTCCCCATCCAGAACAGCCGTTGAGGTTATAGCTAGATTTATCGAGATTATTTTTACTAGCTGCTTGTACCCATTTCGAGTCTCCACAACGCAATGTTGTAGCATCGTAGCAATCAAAAGAAGATTTTGTTCTACAATCTACAACTATCTCATAGCCTGATTTTACGCCTGTCGTAAAGCCATCTACTGCTAGATAATAGTCGCCAGAAGCGTTGTGTATGGTTAATACTTCATTAGTATTACCAGACTTTATGCTAAAGTTGACGCATTGGTTAAGACGCAATAGACTACCTGTCTCTGAGCACGATTTGAATAGAAGTAGATCAAGATCTCTTGTCAATCCACTCATCGTTACTGTAACTTCCTTTTGTCCTGCACCTGTAGACAATCGATATAAATGATCGTTGCCAGTGTATCCATAAGAATAAGGATGACAATTGGTAAAATCATAATTCTCCGATGTCATCTTATTTGAATTAGAGGCGTTGACCCACTTTCTATCACCACAATATAGCGGTGTTGCGTCGGCACAAGAATAACTTGGATAGGAATAGGTATTACACGTCATAAGAAGTTCGTAGCCTGACTTGTCCCAGGCCTCAGCGCCATCCACAACTAAGAAATAATAGCCCAGAGCATCCTTAATAGTTATTTTTTCATTGGTCTTTCCTGATTGTGTACTTGTGGCTACGCAATTAGAGAATTTTCCAGATCCGCAGGATTTGAAAAGCAATAGATTCAGATTGGCATTTAGCCCTGTCATAGAAATCTCTATATCCTTCTTTCCCACTCCTACATCAATTTTATAAACGTGATCCATTCCTTTATAGTCAGGCGTCCATCCCGAACAAGCAGCTAAGTTATAATCACTCGCATCAAATCTATTGACTGTTGAAGCGTCAACCCATAGTGAATTGCCACAAGTCAATGTTCTATCAAAATCACAAGTCGAATAAGTCGGCGCATTTGTACAGTTAATGTCAAGATCGTAACTACTTCCTGCCCCTGCTGCATAACCATCCACGGCTATATAATAAATACCTGTTGCATTCTCTAAAACTATTTCTTCAGCATTCGTTGATGGATTGCATGACAACGCTATACAAGATGATAGAGCTGTCGTGCCAGAACATGTTCTAAAAACAAGTAAATCTAAATCAGCTTTGAGATTATATAAGCGAAAAACCACTCTTCGCGGAGTGGAACCGGCATTGAAGAAAAAGAGGCGGTCATTACCTGCATAGCTCCAATTCGTATTGGCACATGCGGCAAAATCGTAGTTAGCTTTTGTGAAATTATTTGTCGACGAAGCCGGAAACCAATTGGAACTACCACAAACCAGTTCAAGAGCCGTCGAACAAGAGGACTGTGCAGAAACACCTCCAAACGATATAACGAAAAGAAATATAATAAGAGAAATAAAGTTTTTCATAATTGATGCTTTAGACCTTTTATGAGACCAAGGTATAAAACACATTTCGTAATTTAATTGATTAGGTGAAATATTATCACTGTAGAATAGGAATATTAGCGAAAATGTATGATAACAGATAAATACCCGCCATTTACCTAGTAAATACCCTGATAATGAAGGGTTTATATATTTTTCAACCAATGAATCTGGCACGATTAGTAGACCTTAGACCCTCAGTCATTGTGATCTCTAAATAGTTTCCAAACTAGGGAAAAAGGGACTAAAGCGACCATAATGACAACAGGAAATCCACCGATTACCGAAAGTATTCTTACCCCGTCAACACCTGTATAAATAATCATAATTCCTGATAAAATCCCGATTAGTAAACCCCAAAGTATCTTAATGCTCGAACTAGTTTGAGATAGGCTATCAATACTGCTTTCAGCACTTATTTGGCTCAAGGAAGTCGTATTACTGTCGGCAGCTGTACTATAGCTTATTAAAACGGTGAATAAAAATAACGCTATCATCCACTCTGAAGATGGCAGCTGTGATAGCATATTATAAATCACACTCTCTGAGCCGTTGATCTGCAAAGAGGTATAAGCTGCCTCTTCTCCCTGCATTTTTGCGACATAAAGGCTGCTACCACTAAATATGCTCATCCACAATAATGAAAAGAGGCTTGTGTACACTAGATTAAATCGAATGAACGTCCTAACTGAATATCCTCTACCTAACCTACCCAAAAATAATGCTGTTAAAGGAGCCCAAGCATACCAATTAGACCAATAAAAACTGGTCCATTCATGTCGCCAAGCAGAATCAATATCTGTAGCCCCAACGCTTAAATCTATAAATCGAAGAATAAGGCTCTTAAATGCGTTGAAAGACAAATCTGACAAGTAGCCTACAGGAAATTGAGTTAAAAAAATAATTCCGAGCACAACAAACAATACAAAATTGATGTACGACAATCGCTTTATGCCTCGATGAAGGCCAAGTACCGAAGAAATAGTAAACATTGCCACGATAGCTAGAATAATAATACTCCAAAGAACCGGCCCAGTGGGTATCTTCCACGATTGACTTATACCACTTGCAATCATTAGTGTTCCAGTGCCAAGAGCTGCCGCCATTCCTGCCACTAAAGAGAAAATGCAAATAGAATGAATAATGTAGTTTAATACCGGCCAACGTGCTATTTGTGATATGCCGATCAAGGTGTAGATTGAAAAATTGCCCCCAAAATTATAGTACCCCAAAGCAAAACTCAAGCTTAATGCCGTGTAGATGGCATAAGGCGAGAAACTCCAATGCATGAAGACAATGGATAACGCCTCAGATTGGCTATTCGCCGATATCGAACTCTTGAAGGGTGAATCACCCATATGATATAAGGGCTCCGCCGGCCCCCAAAACAAGATGCCCGTAGCCACCGTAGTGCAAAGAAGGATAACGAACCATTCCCTCTTTTTCAAAATTGGCAGAGCACATTTTCCTCCGATCACTTTTGCTCCAAACGGAGAGGCATAAATACATAAGAGGGTTACCAAAAAGGCCAAAGTCACCCAATCAAATAGCCAGTCAAAATGCATTAAAATGAATTCTTGCACGGCTTTGATACGCTGTATAAATCCCTCACCAAGCAGAAGGCCAAAAAATATTACTGCTACGATAATGAGAAATGGCGGCCAAAACACAGCATGGTTAAGCGAACGCATAATCAAATCTACTAAAAGCGCTTTAAGAAGGTTTAAGAAGGCAGTGTCAATTCAATAAGAAAAAAATAAATTGTACTAATTCACAACTCATTCCGTATCTATACATGTTAGGATACTTTACTTTGCAGATTATTAATGGCGTTTGTTATATGGTAGGTTGGAGATTTGGAAAATATCAGCCCAATTCAGATGGAGATGATCCGTTTGAGAAGCTTTTAAAGACATTCAAAGATTTATTGGTATATACTTCTGGTGATATCGCTGAGGCTCTGAGTTGGCTGACCGAATTAGACAAACATTACAAGCTGACGAGTAATGACTATGGTATTGCAGATTTTATTCAGGATTTAATAGATCGGGGCTATATCTCTAACAACAAAGCCAACGGGGGACTTTATAATCCGACCTCCAAGATGGAGATTGCGCTCAGAAAAAAGGCTTTGGATGATATATTTGATCAACTAAGCAAATCTAAATCTGGCAATCATTTGACTAATGCGAGCGGTAAAGGTGATGAGTTCACCTCAGAGCTCAGGCCATTTCAATTCGGGGATCCATTGGATAATATCGCAATAAGTGAGTCATTACGAAATGCCCAAATTAATCATGGATTGGGTGAGTTCACGCTTACGCAAGAAGATCTTGAGGTACATGAGACTTTTTATAAGACGCAAACGTCTACCGTTTTGATGATAGATATTTCACATTCAATGATCCTCTACGGAGAAGATCGTATCACCCCGGCAAAAAAAGTAGCGATGGCATTGGCCGAATTGATCAGTACCCGTTATCCTAAAGACACTTTGGACATTATTGTATTCGGTAATGACGCATGGAAAGTGGAGATTAAAGATCTACCTTATTTGCAAGTAGGTCCATATCATACAAACACAGTAGCTGGTTTGGAGTTGGCCATGGACATCTTACGAAAGCGTAAAAATCCGAATAAACAAATCATGATGATAACGGACGGAAAGCCGACCTGCATTAAGATAGGCAAGAAATACTATAAGAATGCATTTGGCCTGGATCGCAAGATTCTCAATCGTACCTTAGGCTTAGCCACCAAATGCAGAAAGCTAAATATACCCATTACAACGTTTATGATCGCCAGTGACGAGTATCTTAGAAATTTTGTAGATCAGTTTACGCAAGCGAACGCAGGTAAAGCCTTTTACAGTGGGCTTCATGGCTTAGGGGAATTTATTTTTATGGATTACAAGAACAATAAACGCAAGAAGAGAAACTAACATGGCGAAGAAGCATATTATCTACAAAGATATCAAAACTTTAGGAGAATTAAAGAAAACAGGGTATCAATCAAAGGCAATCAAAGAAGAATTGAGGTCTAACCTAATCAATAAGCTAAAGAACAAAGAGCGTGTTTTTGAGGGCATCATAGGTTTTGACGAGACCGTCATACCTGAGATAGAACGAGCTATTTTGTCACGACACAACATACTGTTGCTCGGATTGCGTGGTCAAGCTAAAACTAGGATCGCGCGAATGCTCACGAGCTTACTAGATGAATATATACCCATTGTCAGCGGATCTGAGATAAATGATGACCCCCTGAAACCTTTGTCGAGGCAAGCTATAGACATTATTGAAGAGCTGGGTGACAATACACCTATCCAATGGCTACATCGAAGCGCTCGTTATGTGGAAAAACTTGCTACCCCTGACGTAAGCGTAGCCGACTTGATTGGTGATGTAGACCCGATAAAAGCAGCCACGCTCAAACTGCCCTATTCGGATGAACGAGTCATTCATTTTGGTCTCGTGCCAAGATCACACAGATCTATTTTTGTGCTCAACGAGTTGCCTGATTTGCAAGCGCGTATTCAAGTATCTCTCTTTAATATTCTTCAAGAAGGGGATATTCAAATAAGAGGCTTCAAACTACGATTTCCACTTGATATCGAATTTATCTTCACGGCCAATCCAGAAGATTATACGAACAGAGGAAGCATTGTCACGCCATTGAAAGATAGAATCCAAAGCCAAATATTGACTCATTATCCTAAAGATCTCGAAATAGCCCAAGCCATAACAGAGCAAGAGGCACGCATAGCTGAAGATCAGCAAAAAAGCATTTATGTTGGTGAGGAAATCAAATCGCTTATCGAATTGGTAGTTTTTCAAGCGCGAGAGAGTGAATTGATTGATGATAATTCAGGAGTGTCAGCCCGATTGAGCATTTCAGCTAGGGAAAATCTGGTTAGCGCTGCGGAAAGACGGATGTTGATCAATGGGGACAAAAAAACTAGCGTTCGAATTACTGATTTTTGGGGCATCATTCCGTCTATCACAGGCAAGGTAGAGCTCGTCTACGAAGGTGAGCAAGAGGGGCCTTATGGCGTAGCAATTAAGTTCATCGAAGGGGCTATAAAAGAAATGTTCTTAGAGTTTTTTCCACATCCTGATAAACTTCCAAAGAAGTTGCAAGAGCATTATTCTGAGATAAAAACTTGGTTTAGTAGCGGTAATACTTTAGATCTGTTGAACGATGATAGCGAAAAGGAATATCGAAAAAAGCTGAATAGCGTAGCAGGCCTAAAAACTATTGTTACGGCCTTGGCAGAAAATGAGAATGATCGTTATTTCTTTATGGAGTTGGCTTTGCACGGTCTCGCGGCAACCGAAAATTTAGGAAAAAGTATTCTAGTCAATAGCTTTGTGTTTACTGATCCTTTAGCTCGTATGTTTGATAATCTTGACGACGAGGAGGAGGACGATTTGAATGACTTGTTTGATTTGAATTAATATGAAGAGCACCCTCCTTGGAATTTATCAAGGCAACTTTGAAAATATAAAAGTATACGAACGAGTATCGTTCGGACGAGGAGAATGGAGTGCGGGTTTGGCATTACCAAATTTTGGTATAGTGGTAGGTCAAGGTGTTTATGGAGTTTATGAACAAAGATATTTACTCAAGCATGAATTTGGCCATATTCTGCAGGCTCGAATTGTGGGGTCTTTTATATTTTATCTTTTCATCGGCCTCCCTAGCTTGATTAGTGCTTGGACGAACGGGTTTGGTGCGGGCCACAGATTTTTTTGGACTGAGACGTGGGCCAATCATTTAAGTAAAGAATACTTCAAGGATCCTAACTGGCCTATAGCTATATTCCCTTGCAAAAAACCATTATTTAGTAATTTTACTTTTAAGATCTTTGGGGGTAAGGTGCAATAATATTGTCATATAGCTGACATTTATACCTAGATTCATGAACAGCCTGCGATTTTCTTTGCTTTTAACGATTTTCATTTTTTCTTGCGGTGATGGCACCAATGACATTGACAAAGAATTAAAATTTACAATCAATACAGCCTCTAATTCAAGGGGTTTATCATCGTATCTATTGCCAGGTTCGCGTGATTTTAGTCGTATTCCGCAAGACCCTAAAAATCCATTAAGTGCCGAAAAAGTACATTTAGGTCAGCTTTTATTTCATGAAGCTAGTTTCAGTACTGTGGGCAATTTCGATAAACTGAAGCTCACCTATACGTGTGCCACTTGTCATCATGTAGATGCCGGATTTCAAGCGGGTCGCGTTCAAGGAATTGGAGATGGGGGTGTAGGGTTTGGTGTAAGAGGTGAAGCTCGACGTCCAGATCAATTAATCGAAATGTCCAAAATTGATGTACAACCGTTGCGGTCACCATCTGCACTCAACATTGCCTATCAAACGAATATTCTTTGGAATGGACAATTTGGAGCCACTGCACTCAATGCAGGAACAGAAAATCTTTGGCCGGCTGGTACACCAATAGCTAAAAATTATCTAGGCTTTGAAGGAACAGAGACACAGGCTATTGCTGGTCTGGACGTGCATCGTATCTTAATAACACCTGAGGCCGCTGCAGCGACAGGCTACAAACAATATTTTGACCTAGCTTTCAGCGAACTGCCAGAATCGAGTCGCTATTCAAATATTACAGCTGGAATGGCCATTGCCGCCTATGAGCGAATCTTATTGGCGAATGAAGCTCCTTTTCAACGATGGTTACGCGGAGACGAAATGGCCATGACTGAACAAGAAAAGAGAGGAGCCATACTGTTTTTTGGTAAAGCAGAATGCAATAGTTGCCACAATGGTCCCAGTTTAGCTGCTATGGAATTTCATGCCCTAGGTATGGGTGACTTCACCAATTCCCCTGATGTATTAAATTTCAAAAAAGACGATCCTTCTAGATTAGGTCGTGCAAGCTTTACGAAGCGAAGCGAGGACAATTATAAATTTAAGGTACCACAACTTTACAACCTCAAAGATTCACCCTTTTATGGACATGGGGGAACGTTTACATCGATAGAGGACGTAATTAATTACAAGAATCTAGCTATTCAAGAAAACAGTGAAGTACCGGCAAGTCAATTGTCGCCATACTTCAGACCATTGAAATTGACCACGGAAGAAGTTAGCGATTTGGTTGCTTTTATAGCCAATGGTCTTTACGATCCTAAGTTAAGGCGATATCTGCCAGAAAAAACGCTGTCTGGCATGTGTTTTCCAAATAATGACCCTGCGAGCCAGACGGATTTAGGCTGCAAATAGGACTTATTGATTTTATATCACATCTACAGACCTATATGCGGCAAGAAGCTTTTTCTCACCTTCAAGGCCGTCGTGAAAATTGCCATGCTCCATTCCAAGTACACCCTCAAATCCTTTAGCATGAATGTGTTTAAAGATATTAGTGTAATTGATTTCACCCGTTGTAGGTTCTTTACGTCCAGGATTGTCTCCTATTTGAAAATACGCTACTTCCTCATAAGCTTTGTCAATATTGGGAATAATATTGCCCTCATGAATTTGCTGGTGATACATGTCAAATAAAATCTTGCAAGCAGGACTATCTACAGCTCTACATATTTCATACGCTTGTGCAATTTTATTTAAGAACTGTCCAGGATGATCTCTAAAATTTAGGGGTTCTAATACCATAGTAAGGCCATGTGGCTCTAGAATAGCAGAAGCTTGTTTGAGCGATTCGATCACATTAGCTGTTTGATATCCTTCATCTTGTCGCATATCGATATATCCAGGCACTACGGTCATCCATTTAGCATTTACTCGCTTTGCCACATCTACTGAACTACTAATATCTGCTAAAAACTCATCACGCCATTCTTTCTTACCACTTGTAAGATTAGGTTCGCTCCAATAAATCTTATGCGCCACAAAGACGCCCATTGTCATACCTAACCGCCCCATCGTTGATGCCATCTTTTCTTGAAGTGCAACATCACGCCCTTTCATACCATTATCTTCATAAGCCGAAAACCCTTGCTCTGCCATAAAGGTCAATTGGTCTATAGGATCCTTGCCCGCATGATGTTCGAACATGCCGAGATGTGGAGCAAATTTCATTTTAAATCTAGTGTTATTCACATTTTTCAGTACACTTGACGATCCCGTAGCACAGGCGAGCAGAGGGGCTGCCATCATCGTAGTGCTTAAAAAATTTCTTCTTTTCATAACGAAGGTTTTAGTGATTGTGATTGTAAATGTAAGTTACTGATTTGACCTGTATAGATACTCAATTTTCTCATTACCTGTAATAATGTATGCTTCGAACTCGTGAAAATCCACTTCAATCATCGGTGAGAGGCTCAGAAGAGTACTCAACGCATCGCTATAAAGACCAGAGGAGCTTATGACGGTAACGCGATGGACATCTTTTATTGGCAAACCTGTAGTTGGTAAAATATGATGTTGATATCGTGATCCATCATAGTCGAGATAACGAAAACTATTCCCTGAAGTGGCAATACAAGTGCTTTGCAAAATATGTCTATCAAAGTAGACCTCGCCTTCTGTATTAACTTTCTCTATTGCTACAGTCCATCCTTTAGCATGGGGAGGTGACTGCCCCATACATATATCACCGCCACCATCGATAAGGCTGATAGGATAGCCTCTATTCGCAAGATTTCGCACTAATATTTGTGCTGCGAACCCCTTAGCTATACCACCCAGATCAAGAGCCATTCCGGGTTTATTCAAATATATTTCTTGACCATTTGATGAAAAAGATATCATTTCACAACCTACGCTACCTTTTGCGGTGGAGATATCCGCTTCTTCAGGCCATTTATTCAATGCAAAGGCTCGTCGCCAAAGTTTAGTTAATGGGGCAGCTGTAATATCTAAAACACCGTCAGAGGCTTGACATATTTTTATTGCATGACGATATAGTTCTTGGCTATAAGGATGCACCTCTGTCCAATGATCTGTACCCGCTCTAGCCGCTATTAATGTTACTTCACTATCATTTCTAAAATTACTCCATAAAGAATCCATAAGCTGCAACTCAAGCCACATCAATTGAATATCCTTTATAGCTTTGGCACTATCTTCTTGATACACTGTTACTTGCCAGCGTGTACCCATGGATACAAAGCTTTCATGGTAAAGACCCCCAACATGCTGCGCTTTGGTTAGCTCTGCATTAAACCATAGACAAAAAAGCACAAACCATGTTTTATACACTTTACACAACCTTAGATTTTCCAGGTATTGCAACCGGGTAATACCCATCTTCATTGGGCAAAATAGGTGGCGTCGCATCCCAAGCAAATACTTTTGGAGAAAGATCGATTGTGGAGTTCAACGCCTCCTCCCAGCTAACTATCTGGCCGCCGTAAGTAGCCATGCGCCCCATGATGGCGGTCATTGTACTTTTTGCCCCATTCTCTGTATCTGCAAATTTGTAATCTCCTTTAGCGATTGCTGCAAAAAATTCATCGTGTTCAACTTGATAAGGATTTGGATCATTTTTACCGTCATGATCCATTATAGTATGTCCACTGCGCGTTAGGATGACACCAGGCTTTGGTGCTGAGCCATTCGTGCCATGAAAAGCTTCGGACACGATGTCATCACAACCTTTGATGTGCTTACATTGAGAAAACATTCGAGAACCATCGGCATATTCATATTCTACGAAATGGTGGTCAAATATTTCGCCATGCTCTTTGCCATTGCGCACTTGTCTTCCTCCCATGCCATAGGCTTTAATGGGATAGGCATTCTTAACCCAATTGCCTACATCCAAATTGTGAATGTGCTGTTCATTAATATGATCACCGCAAAGCCAATTAAAGTAATACCAATTGCGCATTTGATATTCCATTTCTGTTTGTCCAGGTTGGCGCGGATTGACCCATACTCCACTGCTGTTCCAATAAACCCTTGAGGCTGTGATATCGCCAATGGCGCCATTTTGGAGCATATCCACCCATTCGCGGTAGACGGTTTGATAATGCCGCTGAAGGCCAACCACTACATTCAATTTTTTGTTCTTGGCCATCTCTGCGGCCTTCAATACCTTCCGAACGCCGGGGCCATCAACCGCAAGTGGCTTCTCCATAAATACATGTTTACCGGCCATGACCGCCTCTTCAAAATGCTGGGGTCTAAATCCTGGTGGTGTTGTTAAAATCACCACATCAGACAATTCTATTACCTTTTTGTATCCATCAAATCCTACAAACTTGTGCTCCTCAGGTACATTTATTTTTGAATTAAGATTAATCGGCTTATCGCTAGACCAATCAGTAAAATTTGGATCTGTTATCGCCTTATAGCAGCTTTCAATACGATCTCCAAATGCATCGGCCATGGCTACGAGTTGCGTATTTTCTTTGACCATCAAGGCTTGTGCTATCGCACCTGTGCCTCGCCCACCACAACCAATAAGGCCTACTTTTATCGTTTCATTACCATATACATGTGCCCGAGCCTCGATGCTAGAAAGTCCAACAGCAGTTAAGCCTGCGGCTAAGCCCGTTTTTTGAATAAATGATCGTCTATTTAACTCTTTCATTTTGTGTATTTTATGATTTGATTAATCAACTATTGCTTTAGTAAAAAATTCATGAATTTCTGTTTCTGAGGGCTGGAGATATGGTACCACTACTCGAAACCCAACAAAGGGAGAATCAGGATTCCACCATTTGCTTTTAGGTATTTGAGGATCTCTACGCTGCCATTTAGCTTCTGATTTTATCCGTAGCTCACAACTACAACTGCCCGCATCAGTCAGATAAGAACCTCCTTTAATCGTTCTACTATGCCTTGAGACGGGCATTATCCATGGGTTCTCTTCTTCTTGTGGTATAAAGTCCTCGGCATATTGATCTAAAGTCCATTCGCTTACATTTCCGATTAGGTCAAATAAACCTAATTTATCCGCTTTTTTAGACTGAATTTTCTGAAAACGCTCATGAGCATTTTCAAAATACCAAGCATAGTCGCCTAAGGTTCCTTCACCATTACGAGCCAACTGGCAAGCGTATTGCCATTCTGCTTCAGTAGGAAGCCGAAAAAAAATGCCAGTCTTCTCATACAGCCATTTACAATATCGCAATGCTGCTTGTTGTGTCATGCTCACTGCTGGATAACCATATTTACCCATACCTTTTGTAAAATCTTCGTAGGGTGGGCTCGGTCTGGAAATAGCATCAGCGTCAAAATTAGGCAATGCCCCTTCATTAGAGTCAAAATCTCGATCTTGAAATAAAATATACTGATCATAACTTGTCTCTGCTTGAGCCATATAGAATGACGACAGGGCGTAATCCTTTGATCCGATCGTCACAGAACCACCATGAATAAAGACCAATTGAAATGATTCTAGCGATCCAGGAATATTGATTTGACGAAGCATATCTTGCTGAGCGGTTGAGATTATGCATCCACAAAACATAAATATCACCCCAATCATCTCGCGCCAGCGAACAACAGTCATTTTGTGCACATTGTATTTACAATAATAACACTTTGTGCGCAAATAATAGAAGAAATCCACCATTGTTATAAAGCTTTACAAGATATTATTTCGCTATGTATCTATAAGAGCAATATTTATAAAAGGGGATGGTCATTTCCCTTTATTACACCAAGACTTTACAAGATTGTCTATTTCTTTTTGATTATCAAAGACTTGGATTGATTTTATCTCTGAAGGTGTGCGACTGAAGCGAGGAGCCGGAGCTGGCTGAATTAACCCGTTATACTCAATGAAACTGTTTCGGCTTTTCATATGATGATGCTCTTTTGCTTCATCAAAGTTGAGTACAGGAGAAAAGCAGACATCCGATCCTTCTAAGATTTCGCACCATTCAACTAAAGACTTTGTTTTAAATATTTGAGCGAATTTTGATTTAAGATTTGGCCAATTTTCTTTGTCCAATTGATTTGAGAACAGCTCGATATCTAGGTCCAACTTTTGTAGGAGTAGTGCATAAAAGTTTGGTTCTATTGCTCCGATGGCTATATGTCTGGCGTCAGCAGTCTCGTAGCAAGCATAAAAGTGTGCGCCACCATCTAATAAGTTCTCCTCTCTGTAGTGCGTCCATGCGCCTAACTGTCTCATAGAATGAAAAAGTGACATCATTAAAGAAACACCATCCGTCATAGCAGCATCGATGATTTGTCCTTTCGCAGAATGATTTCGTTCATGCAAGGCGGCGAGTATACCTGTTACTAACATCATAGCTCCACCCCCATAATCTCCTATTACATTCAATGGCACACTGGGATTTGAATTAATTGATCCAATAGCATGTAATGCTCCTGCCAGGGCAATATAATTAATGTCATGTCCAGCGGCATTAGCAAGAGTTCCCTGCTGCCCCCAGCCGGTAATTCTACCATATATTAAGCCTGGGTTAGTCGAAAAACACTCTTCAGGACCTAGG
Source organism: uncultured Saprospiraceae bacterium (assembly GCA_964616755.1). Classification (GTDB taxonomy): domain Bacteria; phylum Bacteroidota; class Bacteroidia; order Chitinophagales; family Saprospiraceae; genus CAYNFR01. The sequence continues at coordinate 77,903 of CAZTSI010000010.1, forward strand.
CGTAAGCGCTCCATTACTCCAGGTCGGTATCCCTCGATAAGAATGTCGGCATGATCAATCAAATTGCGCACCAAAGTAAAACCCTGCGTCGATTTTAAATCTGCGGATACAATTTTCTTGCCTCTCATGGTAATATCGCTTTCTATCGGCAAGCCAATCGAATGACTTCGCCGGATGACCAGCACTTCTGCCCCCATATCGGCTAACATCATACTAGCGAATGGTGCAGGGCCAATACCCCCTATTTCAATTACTTTTATTCCAGACAATGCCCCCATATTCATATAAGTTGTAAGCTCGAATATAGATGAGTAATCTTTGCCCGATCAAAGAAGTTTTGGCATAAATCGCTGGAATGATTAATAAGTCTTGATCAATTGAAAATAGCTCGTCAAAAATATGGCAAATACTTGTCCATACCGATGTCCTTGATACCAAACCAAAGAGCATTTTTTAATTATATTGCCTCAAAAAATGATGGTGTTGATCTCGCTCCATCCTAAATAGTTTCATTTTCTTTAATTCATAGAACCAATATCATGCGTTTGACTCTTTGTTTTCTTCTCATCTTAGGATTGACAATCACCCTATCTGCTCAAGTTAAAGATGCCACCACCATCCCTCCTTCATTCTATAGTAAAATGGAATGGAGAAATATAGGCCCCTATCGGGGTGGGCGTTCTTTAGGTTGCACGGGAAGCCCGGGCAGACCTTTGGAATATTATTTTGGTGCAACGGGTGGTGGTCTTTGGAAAACTACAGATGGTGGTCAAGAATGGTTTCCCGTCACTGATGGGCAGATAACTTCTTCCTCTGTAGGTGCCGTTGCGGTAGCTGAAACCAATCCGGATATAGTGTATATTGGCATGGGTGAGGTACAACTAAGAGGAAGTATTACTCAAGGTGATGGTGTCTACAAATCTACTGATGGAGGCAATAAATGGCGACACCTCGGATTACAAGAAACCCAGTCTATTGCAAGGATACGCATTCACCCGACGAATCCAGATATCGTCTATGTCGCAGCATTAGGTCATCCTTATGGAGACAATGAGGAACGAGGTGTATATCGTTCAAAAGACGGTGGCAATACATGGCAGAAAGTCTTGTATGTTAGCCCAAAGGCTGGCGCAGTAGATTTGATCTTAGATAGAACCAATCCTAATGTTTTGTATGCTACTACTTGGCAAGTATATAGAAAAGCATGGAAAATGTGGGGCGGAGGCGATGATTGTCATTTGTGGAAATCCCTAGACGGAGGCGACACTTGGATCGATTTAACAAAAAATCCAGGCATGCCAGAAGGCCCTTTAGGCAAGATCGGCGTTACCGTCTCACCTGCCAATCCGAATCGAGTATGGGCCATAGTAGAGGCCAATAATGGTGGTGTCTTTCGCTCAGATGATGGTGGATGGACTTGGCTGCAAACTAACGACGAACGAAAACTCAGACAACGTGCTTTTTATTATTCACGAATTTATGCAGATCCATGGGATCAAGACATTGTCTATTGCCTAAATACCGGATTGTATAGATCGAGAGATGGCGGAAAAACCTTTAAAGAACAGATACAAGTTCCGCACGGCGACAATCACGATCTTTGGATAGACCCCAATAATCCTGACCGTATGATCAATGCCAATGATGGCGGCGGAAACGTAACGACCAATGGGGGTAAGTCATGGACGGAGCAAGATTACATAACTACTCAATTCTATCATGTCATGGCTACCAATGATGTCCCGTATCATATAGCTGGTGCACAACAAGACAATAGCACACTCGCTATGCCTAGCGATGGATGGGATCATATGCAAGCGAACGGTCCCAATCACGGTTGGTATTATGAAGTCGGCGGTGGCGAAAGTGGTTATATCACACAGCACCCTACTGATCTTGACATATTCTATGCAGGCAGCCAAGGTGCGCTATTGACGCGTTATGACAGAAGCAACGGCCAAGTCAGAGATATCCAGGTCTATCCGCGGTTCTTCTCGGGAGATCCGGCTATGGACTTGCCAGAACGATGGCAATGGACATTCCCCATCATATTCGCACCACAAGACGCATCTGTCATGTATACCTGTTCACAACATGTGTGGAAAACTACCGACGATGGACAGAGCTGGGAGCGCATCAGTCCAGATCTCACCTATGCCGATCCTGAGACGCTTGGCAAAACGGGTGGCATAATCACTATGGATATGAATGGCCCAGAAATATACGCTACCGTATTTGCATTAGAGCCTTCACCTCATGATATCAAAACGATCTGGGCAGGATCGGATGACGGCAAGATTCATGTTACACGAGATGGCGGTAAAAAATGGAACGACATTACCCCCCAAGATTTGCCAAAATTTTCGCGCGTCAGCATCATACATGAGTCCATCCATTCCCCCGGCACGCTCTATGTGGCAGCTAATCGCTATCAAGTAGATGATCGGCAGCCTTATGTTTTCAAGACGACGGACTACGGCAAGACGTGGAAAAAGATTATTAAGGGGATCGAAGATGGGCATTTTGCACGAGCGATTCGAGAGGATCACAAGAGAGCTGGCTTGCTATTTTTAGGCACCGAGCATGGGGCATATGTCTCATTTGATGAGGGCGACCATTGGCAGACCCTACAGCTCAATTTGCCCGATACTCCTATTCGTGACCTCGTTGTCAAAAATGATGACGTCGTGCTAGGTACGCACGGAAGGGGATTTTGGATACTGGACGATATTGGTCCATTAAGAGAAACCAATGTTTCGGATCTGACTAAGCCATCGATTTTGTATCAACCGAGCGACGCGATTAGAGGAATCTATAACGCAAAAATTCAATATTACCTCCAATCAAAAGCTGACTCTGTTACGATAGATATCCTTGATTCCAAAGGGGAATTAATCCAACAATTCGTCGGAAAAAATGAGAAGAATAAAGTTGACACGGATACTCCGTGGTACTTACGCAGTGGCGCAAAGCCTACTACGGCAGCAGGTATAAACGAGTTCACATGGGATTTGACCTACAAAGGGGCTACGACGTTTGAGGGTATGATTATTTGGAGTGCTCGACCTAGTCGCGGCCCTAAAGCGCCTATCGGTGAATATCTAGTCAAGATTACGGTAGGTGATCGTTCAGATACCAAGCGATTTAACATTGCGATTAATCCTAATCTCAAAGGAATATCAAAAGCCGATTTGGATGAGCAATTTGCACTTGCGACAGCAATCCGTGACAAAACAAGTCAAACGAATGAAACAGTTATAGAAATAAGAAAAATCAAAAAGGCCATCACTGACAGTACCGATGAGTCTTTGAAAAAGTCTGCTGAAACGTTCGTTAAAAATATTTCAGCGATCGAAGAAGAACTTTACCAAGTCAAAAATCAAAGCGGACAGGACCCATTGAATTTTCCTATAAAATTGAATAATCGATTTGCCTCTTTGCGCAGAAGCGTAGAAACTGGTGATGCTAAGCCTACTGCAGGAGCCTACAAGGTATTTGAAGAACTCAAGGCCGAACTCACCGCGCATCTCACTCAATATGCTAAAACAAAAATGGATAACAAAGCACTGCTCAACTCGATAAAAATGGATTAATTAAGGAGTAGAAGTACTTATGCAAACCACAAAAAAAACAGCGTCACTGTGTCGCTAAGGATTAATTTTCTATAGTAAACTCGCCGTTTTCTGTCCATTCTCCTGTTTCCACTTTCCACGGAATTCCGGTTATTGCTTTGATCAAAAAACTACCATTATTATTCATTTGACCGTTTACGAGAGATGCTCCATTGATACTCTGCTGTATTTCAGTGAAGCCATTGTTGGTAAAGGTTCGCAGTAATAAAATAGGTGGAACTATACCTTCATCCCCGAGAAAAAGACCTGTATTCATTTTCTCTATACTCAATACTCCATCATTCACAAAATGTCCCGAATGGATGAAAAGACCGATTCTCGATGAATGTGCTTGAGGACTATTACCCCCTAACAATTCAATACTTCCTGTCGGGCGATTGTGAAAATGTATGATGCTCGTATTGCTCTTCAACTGATTAGTCAAATAATCTTCGCCACGAAGTTTAAAAAACGGGTTCATGATGATAAATTCAGACCATTGGTTATTTGTAAGAATCCTAAGTATGCCTTGGTTTACAAAAATACCTTGATCGTGCAATTGCAAACCGTTTTGAGTAGTTTCGATTTCGAGCACTCGCATGTTTTCGATACGATATTTGCCATAACACATGATTCCTAATCCATTTGCCAGTTTGATATTCCCTCTATTGATGATAAAGGCAGTATCCGATGTTGAACTATTAGATTTTAATGCCGTTAGGGAAGAAACTATACTAGGGTCATCAAAATTTTTATCTAGAACAATTGAGTTCGTTTTCAACTCTCCGTGTCGACTGTTTAGCAAATCTTCATTGAGTTGTAATGTACTCCCTTCAATAACTCTTAGAGTGTTAGCTAAGGCAATAAGGCCGGTATCGACGACTACTGTCTGACCAGGTACATTGATGGTCACAATATCGTTGACACTTGGCAATTGACAGCCTGACCAGTTTTGTGCATTATGCCAATTCACACCATCCCCTTGACCTGTCCAGAATGGATTCGTGCTGTCGTTTTGATATTCTTGCGCACCAATATCGATGGTCATAAGCTTAATACGCGCCTTGCCGTCAAGGTCGAAATTTGACATATTGTAGATGTTATTACCCGCATTTATTAGTGATGATTGACAAATCAGCTCTTGAGACAATGTGTCACCTAATGTAAGCCAATTAATCACTGGATCGATATCAATATTACCCCCTAAATCAGTGGTATTAGCTACCCCCCAACTAGCACTTCCACCACTACCCTGGACATAGCTGTGCCCGATCTCTGAGCGTATCACATTGAACGCACCATAATTTTGCACGATAGTATCTGATGGTGTGACAATTAAATTTTTGTATAGCATAGAATTCAACACTTGACAGTCCCCTTGGACACATCTCATTCCTGCCCCATCACTGCTAGCTGCTGTATTGAAGTTGACATTGCAATTCACTATTTTTATTTTGCCACCAGCTGCATTGTAAATTCCACCAGAGTTTCCAGTACTATGATTAACCGTGATGATGCTATTCCCGATGGTCAACAATGAGTCGCTGGTATTATAGATACCCGCACCTGTCTGACCCTTATTGTTGTAAATCCTAGATTGGTTAATAAACGATTTTTTGTCGTTATCCAAATAAATCGCCCCACCCACGGCTGCCTCATTGTCAATAAATTCAGAGCTTGTGATTTGAACCATAGAGCCAGAAGCACTAATTCCAGCCCCTTGAAAGGCACTATTTCTTCCAAAAGAACAGTCGAAGACTATTAACTCGCTATCGAATATATTAAGAGCACCGGCTCCTAATAATATGTCGACCTCATTGTAATAAAAACCTGTTTCGATCGCACTAACCTCACTACCTTGTTCGATCATCGCAGCAGATCCTGCATATTTTGCATAATTGTAGGCAATATCTACATCTTTTAGGGTCAACTTCGCACCACGTACCCATAGACCGCCGCCTCTCCCATTGTCATTATTTAAGGGTACATCTTGATCTGCTCTGCCGTATTTTATATTCAGGCCATCAAGGTAGGAGCCTTGGACTAGAGCATTTTGAGCTATGTCTCTGATCACATGGTAACAGTTGTCGCTAGAGTCCCCTACGATGCCTATATCACCGCTTAGTATCACCGGATTAAAGAAATCGGATATAATTTGAGAATACTGCGTAATGCCATTGTGTGGATCAAAGCCACCAACCACTGTTATTTGGTCAATCAACACAAAGGAAGAATTACGACCTGTATCTCTAGGTGTGTAAGTGCCTTCTGATACAAAAATCGAGTCTCCTGCGCTTACATTTTCTAAGGCGTCGTAAAGCTCAAGGTAGGCATTTCCCCATGTAGTGCCGTCGTTACCACCCGTCGCTTGGTGATCCACATAGACAATGGATTGGGAAGAAAGTAAAAAAGGTAAAATAATGAGATGGAATGAGCTAATGAGTCGCATATCAACGTGTTTTGCACAAATATGCGCGATACTCCTTGTCTAATTTGTCACCCAGGTAGGTGATATTTCAACCCATATAACAAAACAGTGCCGCAAATAAGCATTTGCGGCACTGCAGTCAATTGGGGTCTTAGCGTTATCCAATTTTAACCTAAGGAAGAATTACTTTGTCGATAACATGCACTACACCATTAGAAGCTAGGATGTCTGCTGTGGTAACTTTTGCATCATTGATCATAACACCTGATGCACCAATACTAACATTTACAAAAGCACCATTCACCGTTTTGGCAGACATTCCGTTGCTGAGGTCAGTCGACATCACTTTGCCTGGAACGACATGATACGTAAGTATAGAGACTAGTTTTTCCTTATTCTCTGGTTTCAGTAATGATTCCAACGTACCTGCCGGAAGAGCTGCGAAGGCATCATTTGTAGGTGCAAAAACAGTAAAAGGACCCTCTCCTTGTAGTACTCCAACTAGATCACCTGCTTTAACAGCAGCAACTAGTGTTGACAAAAATTCTGTATTTACAGCCAATGTTACAATGTCCTTATCACTGTCATTTACCTTGGGAATAATTGGATCTGTAGATATGCTTACTGATAATGCCAGAAATAAATAAATGCTTGTAAGAAAACTCATGATATGAATGTTTTTAAATGATTAATGATGTATAAAGACTCATAATTAATATTTTGTTTAAACATTGATGATTATTTATTAAACAAATATATAAAATTATCTATCCATCGCTCTTTTACCTCTACCTATTTGCCTCAAACTCATATTATTTTCTAAAAAAGATTGCATTCATCAATCAGAAATTTTCTCGAGCAGAAAAAACACAATGTCTGATCCAATCTCTTAACATGGTCTAAAGGCTTATTTTTTATTAAATTTGATTTTGCGCATTTGTACAGAACCTTTAAATAAACACCATCATGACCAACTGCATCGTACGTCGAAATTACATGAGTCTTCTTTTCCTACTTTTGACCACATTAAGCTTCGGACAAGGAATATTGATAGATAAAAACCAAACTGTTTTATTTGGTAATGACAGTTTAGGGCCGGGTAACAAACTAATGTGGCTGCCTACCAAAGCGGCTTTTAGAGCGGGCACATTAATAGATAATAGTAGTAATGTCAAGACATTTTGGGATACCGATAGCATAGGTCTTCGGTCGGTAGCGTTTGGTCTTAACAACTTGGCCAAAGGTCAATCTTCTATGGTTTGGGGTGAGGATAATAAGGTTGACAACACGCTTGGCACAGCATGGGGGTCTTTTAACATTTCACGACTTAGTTCTACCGTTTGGGGCTTTGGTAATCAATCAGTTGAAAGCCAAGCAACGGCATGGGGTGTAAATAACATAGCCGATGGATTAAGAGCTACAGTATGGGGGCGCGACAACGTGGCTAAAGGTTTGACTAGTACTGCTTGGGGAAGAGGAAACAAATCTCTTTCTATTTATGAAACTGTTTTAGGTAGATATGCTGATACCACGCTGTCACCAAATCGATTTGAATGGGAAGATGATGACCAATTATTTGCCATAGGTAACGGGAAGAATTCTAGCGATCTGAACAATGCCTTTACCGTCCTTAAAAATGGCAACATTGGGGTCAATACAGCACAGCCTGATCAACTCTTAACGCTTTCGCAGGATAGTATGCCCATTCTTAGATTTGACCGCTCTGGGTCAGGCGGCGGAGGCTCATTTTTTGATTTTGAGATATTGATGAAAGACAATTCGTCATTGACCTTCAGAGGAGGCAATAATAACACTGGCGTTCCCAATACAGTTCTTAATGACGTCATGGTACTAAGCCCCACTGGCAATCTTCTGATTGCAGGCACACTAACGGAGTCCTCCGACCTCCTACGCAAGGAGCAAATAATACGCATATCGTACGCTGATATTCTCGCTAAAGTCAGAGAGTTGGAAATCACCGAATGGCAGTACATCGGGGAGGATATACGTCATCTTGGCCCGATGGCCCAGGATTTTTATGCGGCATTTGGTCTTGGTGCGGATGAAACAACCATTGCGACAGTAGATAAAGATGGCGTTGCTTTAGCATCGATCAAAGCCTTGATCCACGAGAATGAACAGCTTAAGAGCAAAAACGAAGAATTAGAAGAACGACTCATCCGTATAGAAAATTTACTACTCCATCGCAAGCGAAACGAACGCTTCTAAAGGCTACAAATGATTATCGTCATCCTTTGAGTTGTTGAAGGTGCATTTATCTAGCTACAACTACTAAGGGTATATAGCGTGTAAAAAGCATGTAATAGAAAAAGCCTCACACCGGCAGAGGGTGCAAGGCTTCTCGTTGTGATCGGTCTGGGATTCGAACCCAGGGCCCATACATTAAAAGTGTATTGCTCT
>CAZTSI010000011.1:0-915 GCA_964616755.1 uncultured Saprospiraceae bacterium
CTAGAAGATGATTTAGAAACGTCAGAATACTTTCTCACTTTCATGAATGATGCATTGAACTATTATCAAGAAGATCGAGAAGTTCTGTCTATTGGTGCATCTAATTATTTCGATTTACCGACCGAATCGAGTGATACGTTTTATTATTCAGTACCCGATTGCTATGGCTGGGCGACTTGGGCGGATAGATGGTCACTTCTTATACAGGATGGAGAGTACATATTAGAGCAACTAAAGGCAAAAAATCAATTCCACCAATTTGATCTATATGGGTCGTATCCTTTTATAAAATTATTAAAAAGAACTCTTCAAGGCAAGGCTAATAGTTGGGCAGTGCTGTGGTACGCTACTTCCTTTTTGTACAACAAAAAGAATGTATATCCTATCTATTCGCTGACAAATCATATCGGCCAGGGCGCTGAAGCGACACATGCCTCCAATGTGGATTTTAGTCAGGATATCTCGATGGCTGCGCGGCCACTCGTCGTTGGTGCCATCCCTGTCGAACTAGATTATCGAATAAGAGTCAATCTCGCCTACCGTCGCCAATACTACAAAGGTTTGAAGGGAAAATTCAAATACATCTATCATCGACTTTGGGGCATTTTACATTGATGACTGCTACGGTCAAAAGCCATTGAGCAATTCAATAACCTTATATATCTCATCTTGTGTATTCCCATACGAACAAGGTAAGCTTAGCGTAGTACTATGAATTTCTTCCGATATAGGAAAAGACACATTGGCGTCAAAATAACTATTTAAGGCCTTTTGTTTATGTGGTGCTACAGGATAGTGTATTTCAGTCTTTACATTATTCTCCAACAAATATGCTCTTAAGGCATCACGCTTCGTATGCCGTATATTAAAAATATGAAACGTATCATAATAATCGACATGGCGATCTGGCAAAAT